>NZ_CP135436.1:0-600000 GCF_032340315.1 Streptococcus sp. DTU_2020_1001019_1_SI_AUS_MUR_006
CTTTCTCTTTTCAAAAATCCCGACTTGTGATAAGATAGGCTGGTATGCGTTTAGATAAATTATTAGCCCAGGAAAAAATCAGCCGTAAGGCCATGAAACAAGCTCTTTTGAAAAAAGAAATCTTTGTAGATGGACACGCTGCTCGTTCCCTTGCACAGAATGTTGATACTGGATTACAAGAGCTGATTTTCAAAGATAAAAAAATCCAAGGATATGAACACACCTACCTCATGCTCCACAAACCTAACGGAGTCGTGACGGCAAGCAAGGATAAAAAACTCCCAACTGTCATGGACCTTCTTCCTCAGCATCTCCAGTCTGACCAACTCTACGCCATCGGCCGTCTGGATCGGGATACGACGGGTCTCCTCCTCTTAACGGATAATGGTCCCCTAGGTTTTCAACTCCTCCATCCTCAGTATCATGTGGATAAAACTTACCAAGTAGAGGTCAATGGGCCACTGACTCCCGACCATATCCAAGAGTTTAAAGATGGGATTGTTTTTCTTGATGGAACTATTTGTAAACCTGCTCAGCTTGAGATTCTATCTTCAAGCCCTAGTCTCAGCCGAGCCACCATCACCATCTCTGAAGGGAAATTTCATCAGGTCAAGAAAATGTTCCTCTCAGCCGGTGTCAAGGTCACTGCTCTCAAACGAGTTCAATTTGGAGATTTTATATTGGACCCTGAACTAGCAGAAGGTGACTTCCGACTTCTAAACTCACAAGAATTGGCAATCATTCGTGACTTTCTTAGAAAAAGTGGTTAAAAAATGAGGTTGGGACAAAAGATCCCGACCTCACTTTTTATTAGCAATCAAACTTTGACGCGGTTGCTGATTGAACTTTTTGTTCGTCTTTTAGACTCCAAAAAGCTCCTAATCATCCTCGCGGGGCTGGGACTACGAAATCGAGACTTTGTCTATCGATTTCTGTCACACCGCCATTTCTTATTTTTCAACTTTTACTTTCCCTGTCCAAGAATCCAATCCGTAAGAGAGGATATAGATTTCTGAGAAACCTTGTTTTTTCAAGAAAAGTGCTGCGTTTGTGACACGTTGCGCACGTTGGTTTTCATAGAGAAGGACAGGTTTATCCTTGCGAAGAGCTGCAAGACTTGTCTTCAATTGATTTGAAGGAATATTACGAGCTCCGAGGATATGTTTTCTGTGGAAGTCAGCTGGATCACGCAAGTCAATCAACTGACCTGTACGAATCAAAGACTCAAACTCTGCATTGTCTACAATTTTCGCTGCACGACGAATGCGAAGGTAGTTGTATCCCATCCAAGCCAACATCGCTACAATAAGTCCCCATAATACCCAAGTTACCATATTACCTAATCTCCATTTTTTTCTAAATAGTCTAATTCTAGTTTGTGCTCTCTGCGCAGAACAGCCTCCGCTTCAAGATAATCCAGCTTGTCCATCAAGCCTGCATCATAGATTCGAGATAGCTCGATCTTCATCAGTTCAATGTCATAGAGACGTTTTCCCATGTAGACAATGATACCAAACTGTTTGAGAAATTGTTGCACATCATAGAGTGTTTTCATAGCTTTCATTTTAGCAAATAATCAGAGTTTTTTCAATAGTTCCCATGGAAGACTATTTTTACTGCTTACTAATTTTCTTGATACTCCGATATAGAAGATACCCAGCAATCATTCCAACAAAATTCTGCAACAAATTGTGAGGGATATCTGTTAGGGCTGCCCCCAAACCTTTCATCCAAGAAGTCGCACATGCATATCCAGCTACCATAAGAAAAGTTGCCAAAACCAATCCAAGCCACTGCCATTTTCCTTTAAAACCTGCAAAGTAACCCTGCAAGCCATGGAAAAGCAAGCTGAAAAACATCCAATGAGGATAACCTGAGATTAGGTCAATAATGAAACCTCCTAGACCTCCGACAATAGCTCCTTCCCGTTTTCCATAATAAAAAGCAGTAAAGAAAATACCAGCATCTAGTAGAGTTAAGATTCCTGTTTGGGTTGGGATTTTGACAATATAACCTAAAACTACCGATAGGGCAGTTAGTATTGATAATAGGGCGATTTTACTTGTTTTGGTTTGCTTCATACTGTCTCACTCCATATTGATCTGCTTGTGCAATGGCACGGTAAACAAAGGCTTTGGAAGTTTCAATTGCTGGTAATAGTTCCTCTCCCTTGACTAACTGACTAGCAATACTTGATGCAAAGGTACATCCTGCACCAGCATTTTGTCCTTGGATAACTGGATTTTCAAGAATCGTGAAATTCTCCCCATCATAAAAGACATCCACAGCCTTATCCTGACTGAGGCGATTTCCACCCTTGATAATCACTGCTGGTGCACCCAAGTCATGTAATTTCTGCGCTGCAGCCTTCATATCTTCCAGACTTTCAATCTTTTGGCCTGCAAGCAACTCTGCCTCAGGAAGATTCGGAGTAATCACTGATACATAAGGGAAAAAGCGAATCAACTCTTGACAGAGCTCACTGACTGCAACGTCGTGCGTTTCCTTACAAACCAATACAGGGTCCAAGACTACTGGAACTCCTAATCTTTCCTTAATGAAATTCAATGCTTTTTCAGCAACACCGACTGTCGGCAAGAGACCAATCTTAATCCCTCCAAAGTCTACACTTTTCAGGCTATCCAACTGTTGTTGGAAAATAGTCTCATCCGTCGGAAAGACTTCAAAACCATTTTCTGTCAAAGCAGTCAAGCAGGTCATGGCTACAAATCCATGCAAACCATTCAAAGTATAGGTGGCAAGGTCAGCAGCCAGTCCACCTCCACTAAAAATATCATTTCCTGAAAGTGCTAAAATACGATTATTCTTCATAACGAATCTCCTTCAAATACAAACCATTAGGCGCTGCAGTTGGACCTGCCAACTGTCTGTCTTTTTTCTCCAAGATGAGGTCAATCTGTTCAATCGGCATACGGTTGTTACCAATTTTCAGCAGGGTTCCGACCATATTTCGAATCTGCTTATAGAGGAAACCATTGCCTGAGAAGGTAAAGGTCAAAAACTGCCCTGTTTTATCAACCCTAAGACTAGCTTCTGTAATCGTCCTAACCTTGTCCTCCACGCTAGTTCCTGATGCTGTAAAACCAGTAAAGTCATGCGTTCCTTCCAGTTTTTTTACAGCAAGCTGCATCCGCTCCACATCGAGTGGATAGGGATAATGAGTCGCATAATGGCGACGCATAGGATTTTTAGGACGTCCTCTATCCACGATAAACTCGTAGGTCTTGCTATGCTTGGCATAACGGCAATGAAAATCATCGGCCACAATCTCAATCGAAATCACATCGATATCTTCAGGGCTTTGGGTATCGAGAGCAAAGCGAAGTTTCTCCTCATCCATCTGATAGGGAAGATCAAAGTGGATGACCTGTCCTAAAGCATGAACGCCACTGTCCGTTCGCCCAGCGCCATGAATGGTAATAGCTTGTCCTTTATTTAATTTGGTTAAAGTTTTTTCAATTTCCTCCTGAACACTACGCGCATGAGGTTGCCGCTGAAAACCAGCAAAAGCGTAGCCATCATAGGAAATGATTGCTTTATATCTAGTCATGTATCTATTTTATCAAGAAAATTTCTCTGCAACAAGTTTGAAAACCAAAAATTGTACGGGGACAGTTCTTGGTATCATCTAGTTTTTATCTAGATCTTCTCATTATGTATTTTCTCTCTGGAACTTCAATGGTTTCAACGATTTCAAATCCCTCTTTGTGGTAGAGATTTTTGGCTCTTTGATTTGATTCAAAAACCGTTAGGGAAATACTCTCTATTTCTTTATTTTCAAACATTTCTTGAAGAAAGTATTGAAAAGCTTTTCGACCTAATCCTTTCCCCTGCTTATGTGGAGCTATGAGAAATCTTCCAATATGAAGATTTTTATCTTCTAGTTTGATTTTCTGGATGATGCCTACAAACTCTTCTCCAGCAAAAATGGAAAAAATCCCTTCCATCTTTTGCAAAGATTGGGCAATCAAGGGATAAGAAATCTTTGGTCCCATCCATTGCTTCTGAAAACTTTCTCCCAAAGCATTAGACCACTGACAAATGAGTTGGGCATTTTCTAACTGAAGTCCTTTTTCAAAGTGAATTTTCATATTTGTTCCTAAAACTTCTCCTGCATCCAACTATTATACTCTTTCTTTTATCTTTTCCGAATAAATAAGTATGATTCATCTTTACTTTTTTCTTGTTGGAGCGATTCTTGCTTCCTTTCTAGGTTTAGTCGTTGATCGTTTTCCTGAGCAATCCATCGTCTTTCCTGCTAGCCACTGTGATTCTTGTCAGACTCATTTGAAACCACTGGATTTGATTCCGATTGTTTCTCAAGTAGTCTATCGCTTTCGCTGTCGCTATTGCAAGGCTCGCTATCCTGTTTGGTATGCCCTCTTTGAGTTGTGCTTAGGACTGCTCTTTCTAGCTGGGTCTTTGGGATTTCTAACTCTAAGTCAAGTCATCCTAGTCACTGCTGGCTTGACTTTGAGCATCTATGACCTTCGTCATCAAGAATATCCCTTGCTAGTCTGGCTGACTTTCCACCTAGTCCTCATGGTATGCTGTGGTTGGAATCTAATCATGGCTTTCTTCTTGATTCTTGGAATCATTGCCCATGTTATTGATATTCGCATTGGAGCAGGTGATTTTCTCTTTCTAGCCTCTTGTGCACTCGCCTTTACACTTACAGAAATTCTGATTTTAATTCAATTTGCTTCCACAACTGGCATTCTAGCCTTTCTCCTACTAAAGAAAAAGGAAAGACTTCCTTTTGTGCCCTTCCTCTTGCTTGCTGCTTGCATGATTATTTTTGGTAAGCTACTGCTTGTCTGATAAAGTCAGCGATTTCTGCTACTTGTCCTCCATGTAGAGCCTTAACAATCTTGGAACCGACGATAACGCCATCTGATACTGCATTAAAGCGTTCTACATCAGCTTGTGTGGATACACCAAAACCGGTCAAGACTGGAATGTCAGCCACTTGATGCAGTTGAGCCAAGTGCTTGTCCAAGTCATCTCGGTAATTTCCTGCTTTCCCTGTCACCCCGTTAATGGCAACAGCATAAACAAAACCTTCTGCCCCTTCAATGAGTTCTTTTTGACGCTCCATTCCTGTCGTCAAGCTGACAAGTGGAATCAAAGCAATGTCTGTATTCACCAAAAAGGGCTCTACAAAGTTAGCATGCTCATGAGGCAGGTCTGGAATAATCAATCCCTTAACCGCTGTATCAGAAAGGTCTTTGACAAATTTCTCAATACCGTACTGAAAGAGGGGGTTAAAGTAGGTCATGATAACAAGTGGAACTTCTGTTTCAATAGTCTTCAAAGTTTCAACTAAAGCCTGGGTAGAGGTTCCGCGAGCTAGACTGCTCAAGCCTGCTTCTTCGATAACTGGACCGTCTGCAACAGGGTCTGAAAAGGGAACTCCTATCTCAATGGTAGACACACCCAAGTCTTCTAAAAAGTGGATTGTTTCAGCAAGACCATCTAATCCTTTTTCGTGGTCTCCAGCCATGATATAGGGAACAAAAATTCCCTTTCCTGCTGCTTTAATTGCATTCAATTTTTCTGTTAGTGTCTTAGGCATGAGCTTCTCCCTTCTTTGCTGCGTCTGCTTCCAAGCGGTCTTTAACTTGAACTACATCCTTGTCTCCGCGACCTGATAGACAGACAATCATAGACTTGTCTGGACCAAGTTCTTTGGCTAATTTCACCGCAAAGGCGATAGCGTGACTAGACTCCAAGGCAGGGATAATCCCTTCCACACGAGACAAGAGTTGGAATCCTTCCAAGGCCTCTTCATCTGTCACAGGAACATAGGTCGCACGCTTGATATCGTGGTAATGAGAATGTTCTGGACCGATACCTGGGTAGTCCAAACCTGCTGAGATAGAGAAGGCTTCTAAGATTTGTCCATGGGCATCTTGGAGAACATCCATGAGAGAACCGTGAAGAACTCCTGGGCGACCCTTGGTCAAGGTAGCTGCGTGATGCTCTGTATCCACACCAAGTCCTGCCGCTTCAGCTCCATACATAGCTACAGATTCATCTTCCACAAATGGATGGAAGAGACCGATAGCATTAGAACCACCACCTACACAGGCTACTAGGGCATCTGGCAAATCTTGCCCTGTCAAGTCACGGTACTGTTGTTTTGCTTCTCGACCGATAACACTTTGGAAATCACGCACAATTTCTGGAAAAGGATGAGGCCCCAAGGCAGAACCAAGGATATAGTGGGTATCATCGATGTTGGCTACCCATGAACGAAGGGCTGCATTGACCGCGTCTTTAAGCACGCGCGAGCCATCTGTTACAGCTTCCACCTTGGCTCCCAAAAGTTCCATACGAAAGACATTGAGGGCTTGGCGTTTAACATCTTCCTCACCCATATAGATAGTACATTCCATGTTGAAAAGGGCTGCAGCTGTTGCAGTTGCTACACCGTGCTGACCGGCACCAGTTTCAGCGATAATTTTCTTTTTGCCCATGCGTTTAGCAAGAAGAACTTGGCCCAAGGCATTATTAATCTTGTGGGCACCTGTATGGTTGAGGTCTTCACGTTTGAGGTAAATCTTGGCTCCTCCAATATGCTGGGTCAAGTTTTTTGCGTAGTAAAGAGGAGTTTCACGCCCCACATACTGGCGCAAGAGTTGGTTTAATTCCTCTTGGAAACTTGGATCTGCCTGACTTTCACGATAAGCTTCTTCCAAGTCCAATACTGCTGTCATCAATGTTTCTGGGACGAAACGTCCGCCGAATTTTCCGTAAAATCCATCTTTATTTGGTTCTTGATATGCCATTCTTTACCCTCTCTATAAATCTTCTAATCTTTTCATGATCTTTTTGTCCGTCTGTTTCTACTCCGCTTGATACATCTACTGCAAAGGGAGAGAAATACTGAATTGCTTCTTCTACATTATCTTCGTTAAGCCCACCTGCGATGAGGAAAGGCTGAGATAGTTCTGTCGTATCCAGTTGCCCCCAGTCAAATGTTTGTCCACTCCCTGCGACAGGTGCATCAAAGAGTAGATAATCTGCCTGAGAATTGGGTACATGCCCCCTTTCATCCACCTGAACAGCCTGAATGCTGGCACAAGGCAAATTCTCAAACAAATCATCCGCCACCTGACCATGAATTTGAACTAAGTCCAAACCAATCTTTTCAATCGCTTCTAGTAGTTCTTCCCGACTTGGTGAAACAAATACCCCAACTTTTTTTACATTTGTAGGAATAATCTCAGCCAGTTCTATTGCTTGTTCCAAGGTCACCTGTCTTTTGCTAGGAGCAAAGACAAAACCGATATAGTCGGCCCCTGCTAACACAGCTGTTTCTACCGCTCCTTTGGTCGATAGTCCACAAATCTTAACCTTTGTCAATCTGCAACTCCTTGATTCTCTGGGCTACATCTTCTGCTTGCATGAGGGCTGTTCCCACCAAAATTCCGTTAAAGTATGGTGCAACACGTTTTGCATCCTCCTCTGTAAAAATAGCAGATTCAGAAATGTAGAAGCAATCGTCCTTAAAGTATTGGGCCAAGTCTACGCTAGTCTGCAAGTCAACTTCAAAGGTAGTCAAATTACGATTATTCACACCAATAATTTGAGCGCCAAGACGGTGGGCAACTTCTAGCTCTGCTAGATTATGAGTTTCCACCAAAACTTCTAGACCTAGCTCTGTCGCATAGTCATACAGTTCCTTGAGGCGTTCTTCTGATAAAGCCGCTACGATGAGCAAGATAACTGTCGCACCTGCATTGCGAGCACGGATGATTTGCTTTTCATCGATGATAAAGTCCTTGTTCAGTGTCGGAATCTGTACTTGATTGGAAATCTCACGAAGATAATCCAAATGACCCTTGAAGAAAACTTCGTCTGTCAGAACAGAAATCATAACCGCGCCATTCGCTTCATAAGTCTGGGCCTGTTGAACGATATCCACATCCAGATTGATATCACCCATACTTGGACTCGCCTTCTTGACCTCCGCAATGATTTGCAAACGGTCCTGATGGTTTTTCAAATATTCAGCTAAGCGATAGCTTTCACGCAAGGGTTGAAGCTCCTCTCGCTCCATCATTTCAACTTCACGCGCCTTTTGCTCTAGGATACGTGATAAAAATTCCTGACTCATCTTTGATACTCCTGTAATAGTCTGAGTTTTTCAAGGGCCTTACCACTGGCAATTACTTGACGTGCCAATTCAACTCCGTCCTTGATACTGTCTGTTTTACCATTGGCGTAGAATCCTAGACCAGCATTTAAAACGGTTGTTTCCAAGAATGGACTTGGTTCGTTATTAAGAACACTGACAAGAATGGCTGCATTCTCATGCGCATTTCCGCCACGAATGTCCTCAATGGCAATGCGTTCCATTCCCAAATCTTCTGGAGTAAAGGTTGACAAAGTGATTTCACCATTTTCAAGAAGGGCAATGCTGGTAGTACCATTCAAACCAGCTTCATCCAATCCTTGTGGACCAGCTACTACGATAGCACGTTTTCGACCCATGTTTTTCAAAACCTGAGCTGTACTTTCTAGAAGTTCTGGACGACTAATTCCTAGAAGCTGTGTTTCCAAGACCATTGGGTGAATCAGTGGACCTGTCAAATTCATGATAGTTGGAATTCCCAACTCCAAGCGTGCTGGCATGATATATTTCATAGCTGGGTGCATGTTTTTGGCGAAGAGAAAGACAATTCCTGTTTGGTCAAATACCTTACCCAATTGTGATGGTTTAAGGTCAATATTGATTCCCAAAGCTTGCAAGACATCTGCTGAACCAGATTTAGAAGAAATAGAGCGATTTCCATGTTTAGCCATGTGGATTCCTCCACCTGCCAAGACAAAGGCTGCAGTTGTAGAAATGTTGAAGCTAAATGACTTATCTCCACCTGTACCACAATTATCCATAGCATCTTGAATGTTGGTTGGAATGTGTTGAGCATGTCCTCTCATAACTTGGGCGAGGGCTGTTCTTTCTTCAGGTGTTTCTCCCTTCATCTTGAGGGCTAAAAGAAGTGAAGCGATTTGTGCTTCTGTCACTCGCCCTGTTACGATGCGTTCGATCACATCTGTCATTTCAACACTTGATAAATCTTCAAAGTTCGCTAATTTTTCAATAATTTCTTTCATTTTGTCTTCCTCACTTTAAAACTTTCTCGATAAAATTCTGAATAGACGATAGGCCATCTGGCGTTCCAATACTTTCTGGATGATACTGCAAGCCATAAATCGGCAAGGTTTTGTGTTGAATACCCATAATGGCTTGGTCATCTGTCGAACGAGCTGTCACTTCAAACTCTTCTGGCATCTCTTCAATTAAAATACTGTGGTAACGCATGACTGGACGATTGTCCTCGATTCCTTGATAGAGAACGGAAGGAGTCTCAAATCGAATCTGGCTTTGTTTGCCGTGCATAACTTTAGGAGCCAAACCCAACTTACCACCGAAGACTTCCGCGATGGCTTGGTGTCCCAAACAAATCCCTAGAATCGGTTTCTTACCTGCAAAATCACGAATCATTTCTTCCATCTTCCCAGCATCAGCTGGCCAACCTGGACCAGGAGAAAAGACTAATCCATCTGCCTTTGTAGCTTCTTCATAAAGAGTTGGATCATCATTTCTCAAAACCTGAACTTTTGCGAAATTCCCAATGTATTGGGCTAGGTTATAGGTAAATGAATCATAATTATCAATCAATAAAATCATGGTCTTAGTTCTCCCATTCTAGTCATAGATTTAGCTTTGTTAATGGTTTCTTGGTATTCGTTTTGGGCGATAGAATCATAAACAATTCCTGCTCCAGCCTGCACATAGGCTGTTTTATTTTTTAGAATCATGGTTCGAATTGCAATGGCAAAGTCCATATCTCCAGTTGCTGAAAGGTAGCCGATAGCTCCGGCATAAACGCCTCGCTTCTCTGTTTCCAACTCATAGATGCGTTTCATGGCCCGAATCTTAGGGGCCCCCGATACTGTTCCTGCCGGAAGAGTCGCCTTCAAGGCATCCATGGCAGTGAGTTCTGGTAACAAACGTCCTTTAACTACGCTGGTCAAATGCATGACATAGCGGAAAAGTTCCACTTCCATATACTTGGTTACTTGGACACTTGCTGTTTCAGCAATTCTACCGATATCATTGCGTCCTAGGTCCACTAGCATTCGGTGTTCTGCCGTCTCCTTTTCATCAGAAAGTAGATTACTAGCTAATGCTGCATCTTCCTCGTCATTGGCACCTCTAGGTCCCGTACCGGCAATCGGATTGGTTGTTACAATGCCGTTTTTTACGGAAACCAAACTCTCAGGACTGGCACCGATGATTTGATAATCTCCAAAGTCATAAAAGTATAGGTAATTTGATGGATTTGTTACTCGGAGATTTCTGTAGAAGTCAAAAGGATTTCCAGTTACTTCTGCTGAGAAACGCTGACTGAGCACGCATTGGAACATATCTCCGTTACGAATCAAGTCGCGAGCTGTTTCTACCATTTCTTCAAATTTCTGAGGAGCGATATGTGGTCTAAACTGAAGTGGAGAAAGGTCCAAATCTTCAAATTCATTTGATGCTGGGATTTTTAACTCCTCTAAAGCTTGATCCAAAGCCGCTTCTAGTTCTTCATTGCTTCGATCACTGTAAAGAGCATCCTCGATGATATGAATTTTTTCTTTCTTGTGGTCAAATACCATATAACTCTCGTAAACAAAGAAATGCATATCTGGCGTCCCAATCGTATCCTCAGGAAGCTGGCCAATCTCTTCGTAAAGAGAAATCATGTCGTAACCAACAAAGCCAATCGCTCCACCACCAAAAGGTAGGTCTGAATGATGCTGACTCTTTTGTGTCACCTCATAAAGGAAATCCAATGGGTCACGATCAATCACTTGGCCATTTTGATAAAGAACTCCATTCTCAAACTTAATCTCAAAAACTGGATTATAAGCCAAGATAGAAAATCGAGCATTTTCTTTTTCTCTTGGGATACTTTCAAGTATGACCTTGTGTTGTCCGTTCAAGCGCATATACGCCAAGATTGGTGATAAAACATCTCCATGAATGATTCGTTCCATTGTAATTTCCCTTTCAGTCAATAATTTATAGACTTTTAGTCTTAATTTCTTACCTTTTTCTATTTCCCTTAAATAGTGCGGACGGGAGCAACTTTCTCCGAAATTTCATCCCTAATTTTTGAGCTCCTCGCTCATTCATTTTTAGGCTCAGGCTAAAATAGTTCCCCGAACTATTTTACTCTCAAAAATTCCGTTCTAGAGAAGCATCTTTACTTCTCTAGAATACCACTATGGCGGGAAATAGCTGTTCAATGCTCACTTCGCTCGCAAATATTTTATAGAAATCTATCTAGTGATGAAGCATAATTTATAGTTAATTGAACCTAGAATAGTACACTAAGGATTCTAAAACGTCTCTAGAAATTAATTTTACTTTCCTAATCTTTTTGTTCATATCTTATTTCAATCCACTATAAAACTGATAGCCATATCTACGAAAAATATATAAAAATCCCCACGCAAAATAACTTGCGTGAGGACGAAATTCGCGGTGCCACCTCAATTATAGGATTTCTCCTATCTCTCATTCCTGTCTCAGATAGCTCCTGTAACAGGTTGTGCGATAAAGGGCACTCCCTTGAGAATCATGTTTTCTTCTCTCAATTCAGATGGACCCAACCTTACAGCTTTCTCTGCTTGTTTTCAGCAACCACAAGCTCTCTGTGAGAGAAATCTCTGTATCTTTTCCATCTTTTATTTTTTAGCTTCAAGGTAGTCTGCAATAGCAGCTACGTCCTTGTCTCCACGACCAGAGACATTAATGATGATAATCTCATCTCTACTTAGTTTTGGTGCTCGTTTGACTGCTTCTGCGATAGCATGGGAGCTTTCAATAGCTGGGATAATTCCTTCAGTCTTGCTAAGTAGAAGCAAGGCTTGAACAGCCTCTTCATCAGTCGCTGCAACATACTCTACACGACCAGAGTCTTTAAAGAAGGCGTGTTCTGGTCCAACCCCTGGATAGTCTAAACCAGCAGAGATAGAGTAAACAGGTGCAACATTTCCATCTTCACCAAAGACTGCATAGGTTTTCATTCCATCGACAATTCCTACACTACCCTTGGTCATTGTTGCCGCGTGTTTATCGGTATCTAAACCGTGACCAGCAGCTTCTACCCCAACCAATTTAACTTCTTCATCAGCTACATACTGCGAGAAGGCACCGATGGCATTAGAACCACCACCCACACAGGCAATGACGTAGTCTGGCAAACGTCCTTCTTTTTCCAAGATTTGACGACGAGATTCTTCACTGATGACTTTTTGAAACTCATGGACAATGGTTGGATAAGGGTGAGGACCTACAGCTGAACCTAGAACATAGAAAGCTTCAAGGTCATTCATCCAGGCTCCAAAAGCTGCATCAACCGCATCCTTCAGAGTACGTGTTCCTGTTTCAACTGCGTGAACGGTTGCTCCCATCATCTCCATGCGGAAGACATTGAGACGTTGACGCTCCACATCTTCTGCCCCCATGTAGACATCACATGCCATACCAAATTTGGCTGCAGCAGCCGCAGTCGCAACGCCGTGCTGGCCAGCTCCTGTCTCAGCAATCACACGTTTTTTACCCATGCGTTTTGCTAGAAGGATTTGACCCAAAACATTATTAAGTTTGTGAGATCCAAGGTGATTCAGATCTTCGCGCTTGAGATAAATCTTAGCTCCACCTAGGTGCTCTGTCAAACTTTCTGCAAAATAGAGCGGTGTTTCGCGACCTGAATAATCCTTCAAGTAATGGCGAAACTCAGCTAAAAACTCTGGATCGTCCTTGTATTTTTCAAAAGTCACTTCCAATTCATCTAGCAAAACCTGAATTGGTTCTGGTACAAAACTACCACCAAATTGTCCAAAATATCCTTTAGTTGTCATAAAATTTTCCTCCTTCTATATGAATCCGGCTTTTTATTTGCTTTTAGTAGTGAAATGGTCTGGGGGACCATTTCAGCCTTTACTAAAAGAACAAGTGAAACTTGAATATTACTCTCAGTTAACTCCCTAATAAAAGATAAACAAAATGACGGATAGAAAAAGCCCACACACGGAATATATTTCCATGTGAGGGCGTTTGTAACGCGGTACCACCTCATTTGTAAAGAGACTATCCCCTTTACATCTCTGCCTTGTCTATCAACAAGTTGCACTGTAAGGTGTGCCTACCGAATTTTCATTGTTTCAAATTCATTTTTTCAAATCAGCCCAATTTCACTACTTTCAACCACCTGTTCACAGTAACCACAGGCTCCCTGAAGATCAAAAATAATTACTTTTCTGATTTGTTGAGTTAATTATATGTTATTGTTTTTTCTTTGTCAACCGTTTTCAACAATTTTTTACTAATTTTTTTAACTATTATTTAGCACTATTATTTAGAACCTAGAACTTCTTCAGAAACTCTGACAAAAGTCTCAATGATATAATCTACTTCTTCATCCGTTAATTTTGTATGAAGAGGAAGCGTAATTTCATTTTCAAAGAAGGCATAAGCCTTTGGATAATCTGCCATATCGAAACCAAGATTCTTATAGGCTGTCAAAAGTGGAAGTGGTTTGTAGTGAACGTTACTTGCGATTCCTGCCTTAGCCAATTCTTGAATGATTTGATTACGTTGTTCGAGACTAGCACCTTCTACATGGGTGATGTAAAGGTGACGACAAGATTCAACAGTATCTGTCTCATGAGCCAATGGATGGATAGGAGTTCCTGCAAATCCACGGTCATAGCGAGTTACGATTTCTTTACGACGTTGAAGCAAGCCAGGATAACGGTCCAACTGTACCAAACCAAGCGAAGCCATGATATCAGTCATATTGCACTTGTATGCGGGTGTTACGATATCGTATTCCCATGATCCTAGTTGCATCTTGGCAAGAGCATCTTTTGTTTGACCATGGAGGGAAAGGATTTGGAATTCCTTATACATTTCTTCATCATCAATCGCTGGATTGGCTTTCCAAGTGGCACTTCCTCCTTCTGCAGTTGTAAAATTCTTGACTGCGTGGAAAGAGAATGATGTGAAGTCTGCAATTGAACCGGCTGGTTGTCCCTTGTAGGTTGAACCCAAAGCGTGGGCACTATCAGAGACAATCACAATACGGTTAAAGGCCTTTTGCCACTTGCTAGCAGCTTTAAAGAGGTCACGTTTCTTCTCAACAACTTGGAACAAACGGTCATAGTCACAGATAATCCCTGCTAGTTCTACCGGGATGATGACTTTAGTCTTCTCAGTAATAGCTTGCTCAAGCTTGTCATAGTCCATTTCAAAGGTATCAGCTTGGATATCAACCATAACTGGTGTAGCACCTACGTGGGTGATGACACTACATGATGCTGTGTAGGTCATAGCTGGAACGATAACTTCGTCACCAGGTCCTACTTCAAGCACGCGCAAGATCAATTCAAGAGCTGCTGTTGCAGAGTTGAGGCAGACTGTCTTAGGTGTCTGAGTATAGACAGATAGACAACGTTCTAATTCTTTTGTCTTTGGACCTGTTGTGATCCAACCAGAACGAAGGGTATCAGCTACTTCAGCAATTTCAGCTTCGGTAATATCGGGTGGTGAAAATGGAATATTATACTTTGTCATTGATTTACTCCTTTTACTGTATTCACTCTTGTGACTACTTTATTTTAAAACTTCAACTACAGTCTGGAACATGATCTTGATATCTCCGAAGAAACTAAAATCACGTAGATAGGCTAGGTTAAAGTGCATTTTTTCTGGAAGGACTCTTTCCACATAAGCCTGATCAACTGTCATACCTTTTGTAGTCATTTGACTGATGATGGCATCCTCGTCCTTATAGTTAATGCTGGCAAGCGATGTAATCCCTGCAGGTAAGAGCAAGGTAGCCATCATTTCAGGGCTATACTGCTCTGTGTAGCGTGGTACTTCTGGGCGTGTTCCTACAAAGGACATCTCTCCTTTGAGGACATTAACCAGCTGAGGCAGTTCATCCAAACGCACACGTCGAATGAAATTTCCAACTTTTGTGATACGACTGTCATTTGCAGAAGTTACTAGACTTCCTTTTTTATCAGCATCTGTCACCATAGTCCGGAATTTCCAAATCTTGAAATGATGGTTGTACTGGGTTACCCGCACTTGCTTGTAAATAACTGGACCCTTGCTATCTAGCTTGATCCAGATGCTTAGAATCAGAAATAAGGGGGAGGTCAAGATTAACAAGACTACGGCTAGAAACAAATCTAGACAACGCTTGAAAATCAATGAGCCTTTTCTTCTAGACACAAGCTGGTAGTATGGTTTTACCTCGCTCAATTGCATTTCTTGAGGTAGCTCCTCCCATTTCAGCATGCACATTCTCCTCTGTTTTTTATATATAATCTTTATTAACATTCTACATTATACCACAAAATGAAAGAGGCAGTGCAAGAAATCTGTGTTTTAAAGGAATTCTTCCCTAGGAAAGAGCCCCTGCCTGCAAACTATACATCTTGTGATAGGTTCCACCCAATGCTAGGAGTTCCTCGTGGGTTCCACTTTCGATGATACGTCCCTTATCAAGAACATAGATACAATTAGCATCTTGAATGGTAGAAAGGCGATGGGCGATGGCAATGGTTGTCCGACCTTGTCTCATCTTAGCTAGGGAATTTTGGACCAGAGCTTCTGTTTCAGAGTCGATATTGGCTGTCGCTTCATCCAAAATCAGGATTTTAGGTTGACTGGCAACAGTTCTAGCAAAAGCAAGAAGCTGACGTTGACCAGTTGAAAAACTCGAACCACGCTCAGATACAGGAGCATCATAACCTAAAGGAAGATCTTGAATGAAAGAATCTGCATCGACAAATTCTGCTGCAGCCTTGACTTGGTCATCGCTGATATCTTGGTACATGGCGATATTGGACTTAATGGTCCCATGATAGAGGAAGGGATCCTGTAGAACCAAACCGATGTTTTTTCTCAGCCCCTCTTGACTATACTCTCGAATATCCACATTATCTAGGAGAACCCGACCTGACTGAAATTCATAAAAGCGCATGAGAACATTGATGATAGAAGATTTTCCAGAGCCAGTATGCCCGACAAAGGCAATGGTTTCACCTTTATTGACAGTAAAAGAAATATCATCTAGAATTTGGTGTTTTCCATCATAAGAGAAGGACACATGTTCAAAGCGGATATTTCCTTCTTGAATCTCGGCTTGTCCATTTTCTTGGACCGGTTCATAGTTGGACTCATCGATCAGTGCAAAGACACGACCTGCTGAAACCATGGATGTTTGAAGGGTAGAAAAGTTCTGTGTCACCTCGATGAGCGGATCAAAGAGACGATTGATATACTGGATAAAGGCATACATAGTTCCTGCCGTTATTCCTAGATAAAGTCCGCGATAGCCAAAGTAAGCCATCAAAACTGCATAGCCCAACAGCTTCAACAAACTCATAGCTGGACGTAAAAAGAGAGAATCCAAGGCTACTGAACGGTTAGCGTAGACTAGGTGTTCCTGGTTTATCTCATCAAACTCTTCTTGCAGGCGTTTTTCTTGGTTAAAGGCTTGAATAATACGAATGCCTTCGATATTTTCTGCCAGCTTACTGTTAATATCTGACAGTAGACTTCTGGTTTTTTCAATGACCTTGACCGATTTTTTACGGTAGAGATTAACCAAAAGGAAAATCAAAGGTAGAAAGAGCAAGACTAAAGCAGTCAGACGATAGTCCAAAACTAACATGGTATAAAGGGTCGTCACGAATATAAAGACTGCCGAGATAAAGCTAGATAAGATTCCCGAAAACATATCACTGATAGTCTCGGTGTCATTTGTCAAACGAGAAACAATAGAACCTGCAGGAGTTTTATCGAAATAAGACATGCCTAGCTTCTCCATATTGGCAAAGGCATCACGTCGGATATCTCTAACGATGCTGTAGGACACGCGCGCAAAAAGGAGATTCCCCACATATTGGACAATAGTTTGAAGAATGTAGAGACCATAGTAAACTAGCAAAACTGTAACAGCAAGCTGATTGAGATTGTTTAGATACTGGTCGATAAAGTGAGAAGCTACCAGGGGGATAATGCTCTTAACAACAGTCGTCGCAAGGAGAAAAGCAAGTGCTAAAAAGGTGAGTAGACCATAAGGCTTGAGATAGGACAACAAGCGTTTCAATACAGCCCATTGTGCTTGTTTATTGCGCATCTTCTTCTCCTTTCATTTCTAACTGTTGAGACCGGTAGGTTTGTGCATACCAACCATCCAAGGCAAGTAAGCCCTCGTGTGTCCCTCGCTCAATGATACGACCATCCTGCATGACCAAAATCAAATCCGCATGAACAACTGCACTGAGTCGATGGGCAGTGATAATGGTTGTCTTGTCCTTGCGAGTTTCCTTGAGATTATTGATAATAGCGAACTCTGTCTTGGCATCCACAGCTGACAAGGAATCATCTAAAATCAGGATATCAGGATTTAAAATCATAGCCCGACTCATGGCCAGACGTTGCTTTTGTCCACCAGATAGACTGACACCTTTTTCACCAATAACCGTTTCAAATCCCTGGGGCATGGCTTGAATATCTTGATAGACTTGAGCCAACTTGGTTGCTCCTTCTACTTTTGAGAAAGGCAGGTAAGGATTTCCAAAACGAATATTATCTAGGATAGAGCTGGCAAAGAGAAATTGATCCTGTGGGACATATCCCATCAAACTACGCAAGTCAGCTAGTCGATAGTCACGAATATCATGTCCGTTCAGATAAATAGCTCCTTGGTCAACATCATACTCACGTAGGAGCAACTTAATCAAAGCTGTTTTCCCTGAACCAGTCTGACCAACCAAGCCCAGAGTTTGCCCTTTTTCAAGACTAAAGTAAATATCTCGCAGCGTCTCCTCGTCTTCAAAGGCGAAACTATCAATGGCATAGTCCAAACGCCCGTTTTCAATTCCGTCAAGTGGAGATTCTGGGTCTTTGACAGGTGATTTTTGAGACAAGAGACTCTCAATCCGTTGGTAGGAAACTTTTCCTCTCTGAGTGATATTAAAGAGGAAACCAATGGCCATCAAAGGCCAGACCAACATATCCAAGTATGAGATAAAGGTGACCAGATTTCCGACAGTTACCTGTCCTGCTTGCACCATAAAGGCACCGACCAAGAGAGTTAAGGCATAGGAAGAACCAACAAAGAGCAAAACCATAGGGTCAAAGAGACTATCATATTTCATGGTTTGCAGATTCTTTTGGAAGGTCAAATCATTAACTTCCTGGAAAGATGCCAATTCATCAGACTGATAGCCAAAGGACTTGGTTACCTTTATACCTGATACAGACTCCTGAACCTTATTATTAAGTTCAGAAAAGGCTGCTTGTGATTCTCCGAAAGCCTTATGGGTCTTTCTCCCCAGACGACTAGTCCCATAGGCCATAAACGGCAAAGGGAGAATGGCAACCAAGGTCATCTGCCAAGAAATGCTAAAGAGCATAGTCAAGAGAGTCACCAAGGCTGTGATAGAGGCATCCACTGCCATCATGACACCACCACCTGCTAAACGAGTCAGAGCATTGATATCATTGGTTGCGTGAGCCATCAAATCCCCAGTCCGATAACTCTGATAAAAAGCGGGAGACATCCTTGTAAAATGTTCAAATAGTCTTGAACGCATGATTTGTCCAAGTCGGTAGGAGGTCCCTAGGATATACATACGCCAAACGTAACGCAGATAATACATCCCGAAAGCTGCCAGCAGGAGATAAAAGAGATGGAGCAGGAGGTCATCTTGTGTTAATCGTCCCGAAGTAATGGCATCGATTACGCGCCCCATGACCATAGGTGGGATGAGGTTTAGTACAGAAACCAAAACCAAAGCTACAATTCCAACTAGGTAACGGCGTTTTTCTAATTTAAAAAACCACCAGAGTTTTTGGATGATGGACATAAAATTCCTTTCTAATAACAAATGGAAACCTGAGGCGACTGCCTCAGGTTTTTCCTATTCATAGGTGATGACGCTTAGTTGACCTTTATCATACTCAGCGATAAAAATATGCATAGGAGTAAAATTTCATTTATTTTCAATCCTTTACATAAATCATTCTTTATTATAAAGGAATGACCTTGATTTTTCAAACTATACGTTGGGGAATTACTTCTTTTTCTGGTATAATATTGTCTATAATCTGAATGAAAAGGTACACACTATGAAACTAATCTCATGGAATATTGATTCCCTCAATGCAGCGTTGACGAGTGATTCTGCGCGTGCGAAATTATCACAAGACGTTCTCCAAACCTTGGTAGTCGAAGATGCTGATATCATCGCTATCCAGGAAACCAAGCTTTCAGCTAAAGGACCTACAAAAAAACACCTTGAGGTACTGGAAGAACTCTTCCCAGCCTACGAAAATACCTGGCGTTCCTCTCAAGAACCTGCTCGTAAAGGCTATGCTGGAACCATGTTCCTCTATAAGAAAGAACTGACCCCAACTGTTAGCTTCCCAGAAATTGGCGCACCTTCTACTATGGACTTGGAAGGCCGCATCATTACTTTGGAATTTGATGAATTTTTCGTGACTCAGGTCTACACACCAAACGCTGGAGATGGGCTCAAACGCTTGGAAGAACGTCAAGTCTGGGACGTCAAATATGCGGAATACTTGGCTCAACTAGACAAGAAAAAACCAGTCCTAGCAACAGGAGACTACAACGTTGCCCACAAGGAAATTGACCTTGCCAACCCAGCCAGCAACCGTCGTTCACCAGGATTTACAGACGAAGAACGTGAAGGATTTACAAACCTTTTAGCCAAAGGATTTACAGATACCTTCCGCCATATCCATGGCGATGTGCCAGAACGCTATACTTGGTGGGCACAACGCAGCAAGACTTCAAAAATCAACAACACAGGCTGGAGAATCGACTACTGGCTCACAAGTAACCGTGTGGCAGACAAGGTTACCAAGTCAGATATGATTGATTCAGGCGCACGCCAAGACCATACACCGATTGTATTGGAGATTGAACTTTAAGGAGAAACGAATGGACTATCAAGCCGTCATCCCTGAATTTGTAGTATCTGACATCGAAAAGTCGCGCCGCTTCTACTGCAACTTGCTGGGATTCACTGTCCAATACGAGCGTCCAGAGGAGAAATTTCTCTTCCTCTCGCTTGAAGACTGCCAACTTATGCTAGAAGAAGGCAGTGCAGAAGAATTAGCCCAACTGACTTATCCTTTCGGACGCGGTGTCAACATCTCCTTCGGCATAGAGGATGTCCCTCGACTCTATCAGAAAGTAATAGAGTCTAACTATCCTATTCATCGTCCTTTGACCAAAAGAGAATTTCGTGTTGGTGAACAATATATCTATCCTCATGAATTTGCAGTTTTAGACCCAGATGGTTATTTTTTAAGATTTAGTGAATAGAATAATAGAGTATTACAGTGGAAAAAGAAATAAAAAAGAGGCTTGAGCCTCTTTTTCTTATTTCCTAAATCCTCACCTGTCTATCTTCAGATCGTTGCCCTGTGACAAACATGGTGAAGGTTGCCTTGCAGACATTTCGACCATCTTGGTTGGTGATATCAACATCGACGACACAAGTGGTACGTCCATGATGGACACATTCTCCTTTGATAGTGAGAACATCCCCTAGATTTCCAGCTTTCAGATAGTTGATGGAAGACTGGAGCGTCACTCCGTCTAATCCTAGCGAAATCACCACAAGTCCACTGATTTGGTCACAAAGGGTAAATAGATAGCCTCCATGGGCATTGCCATAATAGTTGAGTGAGGAGTCCACTACTTTTGTCGTCACCACAACGTGACCATCTCTCATTTTTTCGATTTCGTAATTTTCAAAGGCAGATATAGCGTCAAAGTGAAAATCTTTCATACGTTCCTCCTGATATTTCAAACGACACTATGATACTACTTTTCAAGACTCTACGCAAGAGAGAAGCACTTATTCGGGCAAAATACCAACCTGCTCCACAAAGCGCATAAAGGCAGCTTGTCCTTCTTCTGTTTGCTTGTAAACACCTGCATCTTCCAATACTCGAGCGAAGATTTTACCCACAGATTCTTGGACAATTTCGAGAGCTTGGTCTTTATCAGTCAATCCAGGATGACTTTCTTTCAACTCATCCGCCCATTCTTGGTGATAATCCGCAATAGAAACGCCCTCTCCGACTAGATAAGCTGCTACTTGCTCCACTTCTTCCTTCAAGCGTGGTGGCAAGATTGCCAAACCCATGACCTCTATCAAGCCGATATTTTCCTTCTTGATATGCTGGACATCCTTGTGGGGATGATAGATACCATCTGGATGTTCTGGAGATGTTTGATTATCCCGCAAGACCAAATCCAACTCAAACTGCCCATCTCTTTTACGCGCAATCGGTGTAATGGTATGGTGCGGTGTCCCGTTGCTTTCCGCCAAGACCTGCACACTTAGATCTGAGTACTGACGCCAAGCCAGTAAGATTTTCTCAGCAAGGTCCGTCAAATCCTCTTTAGAATCTGAAGTTAGTCGAATCACAGACATAGGCCACTGAACAATCCCTGCTTTAACAGTTTTAAAATCTGCAAAGGTAAAGCTTTTCTGAATAGGAGCCACTTCCATTGGAAAGACATGCCGCCCCCCTTGATAATGATCGTGCGTCAGGATGGAACCACCCACGATTGGCAAATCAGCATTCGAACCAGCAAAGTAGCCTGGAAACTGCTCCACAATTGCTAACAAACGTTCAAAACTTTGGCGACTAATGGCCATAGGACGATGCTTGCTATCTAGGAAAATACAGTGCTCATTAAAGTAAGCGTAAGGCGAATACTGGAAGCCCCACTCCTGACCAGAAATATCAAAACGAATAATGCGATGGTTGCTTCTAGCTGGATGGTTGACACGACCATGGTAACCTTCATTTTCCATACAGAGCTGACATTGAGGATAGTTACTCGACTTGACCAACTTAGCTGCCGCTATCTCTTTTGGATCCTTTTCAGGCTTAGAGAGATTGATGGTAATCTCTAATTCACCGTAGTCAGACGGAACACGATAAGCAATATTCTTTGCGATAGCCTTTAGTTTGATGTAGTCATTCTTCTGACTGAGTTGGTAGAAGTTCGCAATCGCCTGCTCTGGTGACTGGGCATAGGTATCCCAAAAGTCACGATTAAGCTGACTTGGACAAGGGGTTACCAAGTCCATGAGGTCAGCGCCTAGTATCTCACGCGCAGCCTGACTATCTTCAATTGTTTCCAATCGAACGGCTTCCTCGACAAGATGGTCTTTGAGATCAATCAAGTTGTCCTGATCAGTCTCAACGTCAAAAATTCCTTCACCAACCAAAGCCAAGACACGATTAGTCAGATAAATCCGGTCCAACTCTTCAAAGGTACTTTCTGCAATGACTTTGGTAACAAATGTTTCTACTAAGGTCACTAGAAAACCTCCTTTTGACTAATCAAGAACGCGAGTACCACCTGCAACTTCAGCGATATAGAAGCTTGGTGCATAGCCAACGATTTCTTCATAGTGTTTGCCAACAGCTTCTTTAAAGTTCTCAACCGTATCTTTTTGAACCAAGGCAATGGCGCAACCACCAAAACCTGCTCCTGTCATACGAGCACCAAGAACACCTTCTTGAGCCCAAGCTGTATGAACCAGGGTATCCAATTCCAAGCCAGTTACTTCATAGTCATGTTCAAGAGACACATGAGATGCATTCATCAAACGACCAAACTTGTCCAAATCTCCCGCTTGAAGAGCCGCTTGTGCTTTAAGGGTACGTTGATTTTCAAGAACGGCATGGCGAGCACGTTTCAAACGATTTTCGTCTTTGATCAGGTAGCTGTATTCATCAAAAGCCCATTCATCCAATTCGCCTAAAGTCTGGATATCCAAGGCCACTTGAAGTTCTTCCACTGCTTTTTCACACTCAGCACGGCGTTCATTATATTTAGAATCTGCTAGTTCACGGCGTTTGTTAGTGTTCATGATAACAACGACATTGTCCTTCAAATCAAGGGGAACCAAGTCGTATTCTAGAGTATTAGTATCTAGGTATATAGCACGTTGGTCTGCCCCCATACCGATAGCAAATTGGTCCATGATACCAGAGTTAACACCGATAAAATTATTCTCTGTCAATTTTCCGATTTTTACTAAATCTAAACGATCCAATTTTAGGTCAAAGAGGTATTCTGCCACGACACCAGTCAAAAGCTCCAAAGAAGCTGAAGATGACAAACCAGCACCATTTGGGATATTCCCAAAGACATAGAAATCAAAACCTTTGTCAATCACATGCCCAGCTTCTTGCAAGAAATGAAGGACACCTTTTGGATAGTTGGTCCAGTTGTGCTCTTTCTCAAACTTAAGGTCAGCCAGAGGAACTTCGATAATGCCTTTGTCCTCAAAGTTTGCGGAGTAGAAACGCAACACTTGGTCATCACGCTTGCGTGCTGCTCCATAAGTTCCTAGTGAAATAGCAGCTGGGAAAACATGGCCACCATTATAGTCAGTATGTTCCCCAATCAAGTTGATACGGCCTGGTGAAAAGAAGGTTTGATCTGCTTCTTGACCAAAAACAGCAAGAAAGTCCTTGCGAAGTGCATCAGCAGTAAGATGTTGTGTCATATGAATTCTCCTTTGACAATTGTTAGGTAAAAAAACTTAACCTGTAATCGTTTTCTTCTATTGTACCCAAGGGTTTTGCTTTGGTCAACATTTTTACCTATATTTTACTAAACTATAGGTAAAAAGCAACAAAAATATGCTATAATAACCTAAAAAGGAGGGGAATTATGGCTACACTCAAAGATATCGCTCAGCTAGCCTCTGTCTCGATCGCAACTGTATCCCGCGTTCTCAATCGCGATCAGAGCCTATCTGTTACAGAAGAAACTCGACATCGTATCTTAACCGTCGCAGAAGAACTAGGATATACAAAACATCTCAAAACAGGCGAAAGTCATAAACTCAAACAAAAAATTGCTATCATCCAGTGGGTGAGCGAACAAGGTGAATTAGAGGATCTCTACTACTACCAGATCCGTCTCGGAATTGAAAAAAGAGCTCAAGAGTTAGACTATGACATTTTGCGCTATTTTAACGACCAACCTTTCACGCTTAGCGAGGAAGTGATTGGTATCCTCTGTATTGGTAAATTTAGTCGTGCACAGATTGCTTCATTCGAGGAATATCAAAAGCCTCTAGTTTTCCTTGACAGTGATACGATTGCCCTTGGTCATACCTGTGTCATTACGGATTTCTATAATGCGGTTAGACAGGTGGTTGATTACTTTACAGATCATGGGCTTAAAAAGGTTGGTATCCTATCCGGTCTTGAAACTACTACTGACCATGAAGAAGTTATCTCAGATAAACGCTTAGATTACTTTAAATCCTATACACAAGAAAAAGGAATTTATAACGAGAAATTCATTTTCCAAGGAGAGTTTACTGCCCAATCTGGCTACGACTTAATGAAACATGCAATTCAAAGCTTGGGGAAACAACTTCCATCTGCCTTTTTTGCTGCAAGTGATAGTCTGGCAATCGGTGCCCTTCGGGCACTCCAAGAAGCTAGTATCCACCTGCCAGAGCGAGTGAGTTTAATTTCCTTTAATGACACTAGCTTGACCAAACAAGTTTTCCCACCCCTTTCAAGTATCACTGTTTATACAGAGGAAATGGGACGCACAGGCATGGATATCCTTAATAGAGAAGTGCTCCACGGACGCAAAATTCCAAGCCTCACTATGCTGGGAACCAAGCTGACTTTAAGAGAAAGCACCTTGCATTAAGCACAACAACTGAACATAAAAAAAACCTAATAGAGATTGAACTGCACCCCAAAAGTTAGACATAAAAATCTAACTTTTGGGGTATTTTTATTATGAAATTAACTTATGATGATAAAGTTCAAATCTATGAACTTAGAAAACAAGGATATAGCTTAGAGAAGCTTTCAAATAAATTTGGGATAAACAATTCTAATATTAGGTACATGATTAAATTGATTGATCGTTACGGAATAGAATTCGTCAAAAAAGGAAAAAATCGTTACTATTCTCCTGATTTAAAACAAGAAATGATTAATAAAGTCTTACATGAAGGCTGGACTAAAGATAGAGTTTCACTTGAATACGGCCTCCCAAGTCGTACGATACTTCTTAATTGGCTAGCACAATACAAGAAAAACGGGTATACTATTGTTGAGAAAACAAGAGGGAGAATACCTAAAATGGGACATAAGCTAAAAACGAGACCTGAAGAGAGGACAGAATTAGAACGTCTTCAAGCAGAAAATGAGTACCTGAGAGCGGAGAATGCCATCCTAAAAAAGTTGAGAGAACTCCGATTGAAGGAGGAAAAAGAGAAAGAAGAAAGACAGAAATTGTTCAAGAATTAATGACTGAGTTTTCGTTAGATATTCTTCTAAAAGCCATTAAACTAGCTCGTTCGACCTACTACTATCACTTGAAACAGCTAGACAAACCAGATAAGGACCAAGAGCTTAAAGCTGAAATTCAATCCATTTTTATCGAACATAAGGGAAATTATGGTTATCGTCGGATTCATTTAGAACTAAGAAATCGTGGTTATCTGGTAAATCATAAAAGAGTTCAACGCTTGATGAAAGTACTCAATTTACAAGCTAAAATGCGACAGAAACGAAAATATTCTTCTCATAAAGGAGACGTTGGTAAGAAAGCAGATAACCTTATTCAACGCCAATTTGAAGCAGCCAAACCAATGGAAAAGTGCTATACGGATGTGACTGAGTTTGCCATTCCAAATAGCACGCAGAAATTGTATTTATCGCCTGTTTTAGATGGCTTTAATAGCGAAATTATTGCTTTTAATCTTTCTTGTTCGCCTAATTTAGAACAAGTACAAACAATGTTGGAACAGGCATTCACAGAGAAGCACTACGAGAATACGATTCTCCATAGCGATCAAGGTTGGCAATACCAACACGATTCTTATCATCGGTTCCTAGAGAGTAAGGGAATTCGAGCATCTATGTCACGTAAGGGCAACAGCCCAGACAACGGCATGATGGAATCTTTCTTTGGCATTCTTAAGACTGAAATGTTTTATGGTTATGAGAATACGTTTCAGTCACTTGAGCACTTGGAACAAGCTATTGTAGACTATATTGATTACTACAACAACAAACGAATTAAGGTAAAACTAAAAGGACTTAGTCCTGTACAATACAGAACTAAATCCTTTGCTTAAATTAATTGTCTAACTTTTTGGGATCAGTACAAATTCTCAAATCTCTATTAGGTTTTTCTTTTTATACTCAATGAAAATCAAAGAGCAAACTAGGAAGCTAGCCGCAGGTTGCTCAAAGCACTGCTTTGAGGTTGTAGATAAGACTGACGAAGTCAGCTCAAAACACTGTTTTGAGGTTGCAGATAGAGCTGACGTGGTTTGAAGAGATTTTCGAAGAGTATTAATCCATCACAATCATAGACTTAATGGTCTTACGTTCATCCATAGCCTTATATGCTTTGTCAATATCTTTCAGTTTATAGCTTGAAGTAAAGACACGGCCTGGATTGATCTCACCATCAAGGACAGCTTTAAGCAAGAATTGCTTATCGTATGTTGTCGCAGAAGCTGCTCCACCTGCAACAGAGATATTTTGCATAAAGGTTGAACCAAGAGCACGATTCTTATAATGTGGAACTCCTACAAATCCCATGCGACCGCCATTATGAAGGACACCCAGTGCTTGCTCAACAGCCGCTTCAGTACCGACGCACTCAAGAGCGGCGTCTGCTCCACCACCGAGAATTTCTCGCACCTTGGCAATGCCTTCTTCTCCTCGTTCAGCTACAACAGCTGTCGCTCCTGATTCCAAGGCCATTTTTTGACGATCTTCGTGACGACTCATGAGGATAATTTGTGAAGCGCCACGCATTTTAGCTGCGATGACAGCACATTGCCCAACAGCCCCATCGCCAATAACGACAACTTTATCCCCTGGTTTCACATCTGCCACACGCGCTGCATGATAGCCTGTCGGCATGACATCAGCTAGAGTCAAGAGAGATTTAAGCATCCCTTCTGTGTAGTCAGACGGTTGTCCAGGGATTTTAACAAGTGCCCAATTGGCATAGTGGAAGCGGAGGTATTCAGCTTGGAAATTCCCTCCTAGGTTATTTCCGATATGATTGTCACAAGAACCATCAAATCCTGCACGACAGGCATCACACTCCCCACAACCATGAGTAAATGGTACAATCACAAAATCACCGGGCTTGACCGTTGTAATGGCTTCTCCAGTTTCTTCAACGATTCCAATCGCTTCGTGTCCACTATTTTTATGACCCGCTTTGATATCTGGATTACGATAGCTCCAAAGGTCTGAACCACAAACGCAAGCACGAACTACACGGATAATAACATCATCTGATTCTTGAATACTTGGACGCTTGACTTCTTCAATACCAATCTGACCTGCCTTAGTATAAACTGCTGATTTCATAAAATTTCCTCTCTGTATCTAACTACCTTTAGTATACACTTTTTAGCAAACTTTCGCTCATTTATACTACGTCTCATTAATGATGATGATGTTCATGACTTTTATCTACTTCCAACTCTTCGACCTTTCGCTTATGGGCTTGGTGAGTTTCTAGGTCTGCATCAACCTCAATGGTGATATTTTGGAAACCACAATCTTTGAGTAGGGTTCGAATCGATTCCTTGCAAAGCTCCATCTGTTCAATTTCTTTTAGACAAACATGGACAATAGCATTTTTCTCCAAACCATCCATGGTCCAGAGATTGAGCTGATTGATACTAGCTATGTGGTCCAGTTGCTCCAAATCACTCTTTACTTGATGGATATCCACTCCTTCTGGCACAGCATCCAAGAAAATCTTGAGAGTAGACCAAAAACGTGGAATAGCCTTTAACAGAATGAAGAAGGAAATGACAAGAGATAAGAGCGGATCCAGAATATACCAGTCGGTAAATCGCAGAACAATGGCCATTAGGATGACGGCCACCCAACCCAAAGTATCTTCCAGAAAATGAAGACTCAGAATAGACTCATTCTTGGTTTTTCCTTTACGAACTACTAGACTTGCCAGCACATTAATGCTAACAGCAATGATTCCTAACCATAAGATTCCCTCATCGTTGACCGGTTGTGGATTAAAGAGTTTCGTTATATTTTCTAAAATAACGAGAACAGACCCTGTTATTAGAATCACAGCCGTTACCATGGCCCCCAAGAGGCTAAAGCGCTTATAGCCCAAGGTATAGTGGCTGTCTTCTTCACGATTAGAGACTGTTTCTAGAAAGGCTGATACCCCAATTGCGATTGCATCTCCCAAGTCATGAACGGAGTCAGCAAGCACAGCACTAGAACCAAAAATCCCTCCTGCGATAAACTCAATAATGGCATAACTCAAATTTAAGAAAAAAGCTAACCAAACAGCACCTTTCGTTGACATTTTCCCATCCTCCTTTGGTATAATTGTAGTATAATTATTTCCTTTACTAGTATTATCTCTTACTCCGAAAAGAAAGGATAGGGGCAAACTGTTTACTTTGTAAGTTAATGAACAGTTTGTTCAAAGTGTCCATATGACTGCTCAAGATCGTCGCATTACCAAGACTCGAAAAGCTATTTATACTGCTTTTTTACAATTACTAAATCAAAAAAATTTTGAATCCATCACTGTTCAGGAGATTATTGACCTAGCAGATGTCGGTCGTTCCACCTTCTACAGTCACTATGAGAGCAAGGAATTACTCCTAGACGAGCTCTGCCGTTATCTCTTTCATCATCTTTTTGAACGTGAGGAAAATATAACTACAAATGCTTACTTGACACATATCTTTTCACATTTTAAGAAAAATCAGGACCACGTCACCAGTCTTCTTTTCTCTAAAAACGACTACTTCCTCCGTCAATTGCAGAAAGAATTGGAACACCATGTTTATCCTATGGTCGCAGAGGACTTGCAAGTTTCCTATCCTAATATTCCTGCTTCTTATCTCAAACACTATGTTGTAACTAACTTTATCGAAACATTGACCTGGTGGCTGAAAAAGGGGAAATCTTACACGGAGGATCAAGTAGTGAGATTTTACTTAGACGTCATGGGGATGAAGTAGCAAACACAACTATAGATTTCATATCCACTCAAAAGAAAAATACCTGTCAACATTCTATCATTCAAATATTCCATTCACCATGAATATTTTGCCTCTACTTTCTATTTAGTAATCTGATCAAATTATGATTTTTTAAGCAAGTACATTAACTAAAAAAATTCTAAGACAAGGAGCCTTAGAATTTTTTTATCGTAACCAACTTTCGTCTAACTGGCCTTTACTTTTGCTAAAAGCTTTCCCATGTTCATCAATAACAGCATGAATCTCTTGGCATTGTTTGAGAGTGAGTCCTTCCAATACATTACAATAAACAGCATGCATTTCATTATAGGTATCAAAATTTCCAAATCCTAATCGTCGAAAAAGTCTTCTAGCATATTCGTCCGAAATAAAAACTGAACGATCAAAAAGATATAGTAAAAGTGCATCTGCAGTCTCTGGTCCAATCCCTTTTAACTCCAAAAGTTGCTTCCGTAAATCTTCTGTTCCAATCCTAGCAAGAACCTCAAAACCACCATTTTCTCTTAGCCAGATTAGAAGTCCCCTAATCGTTTGAGACTTTTGCTTAAAAAATCCAGCAGGTCGAATACGTTCCTGTAAATCTTCTAGTGATAACCCTAGGATACCCTCTACTGTCATGACATCCATAAGACCAGCTAAAGCCAACTTAGCATTTTTCTCAGATGTTCGCTGGATAAGAATAGTCGATACCAGATCTTCAAGCTTGTTATCCGATTGCCACCAATTTTGTTCTCCATAGTGCTTACAGAGTCGCAAAAGAGTCTCTTGTATTTCTTCTTGCCTCATCATTTCTTCAATAATCCCTGTTCCACCAAGAAATCATGTGCAACAGTATAAGCATCCTTACCATCAATACCAACCTGATAGTTCATCTGACTCATCTGGCTCTCGGTGATTTTACCAGCTAGTTTATTAAGAATAGCTTCCAACTCAGGATGTTTTTCGAGTAATTTAGCATTCATGAGTGGAGCGCCCTGGTATGGAGGGAAGAGTTGTTTATCATCCTCCAAAACCACTAAATCATAGCGAGCAATTTCAGCATCTGTTGAGTAAGCATCTGTAATTTGAATGTCACCTGACTGGATGGCTTGGTAGCGAAGAGCTGGCTCCATGGTTGCCACATTGAGATTCAATCCATAAACAGACTGCAAACCCTTGTTTCCATCCTCACGGTCATTAAACTCTAGAGTGAATCCCGCCTTGAGCTGTCCTTCTACTTTTTTCAAGTCTGAAATCGTCTTAAGCCCATATTCTTGCGCAATTTTTTTAGGAACTGCTATAGCATAAGTATTTTGATAAGCCATGGGTTTAAGAAAGGCTAGCTGATCCTGTTTGGCAATGCCATCACGAGCCACCTCGTAAACCTTTTCTGGGTCATGTCCAACTTCTGGAGATGGTTGGAGGAGACTCTCTGTCACTGTTCCAGAAAATTCTGGATAGATATCAATATCCCCTTTTTTCAGCGCTTGATAAAGGAAATCTGTCTTCCCAAAGTTAGGCTTGACCGTCACCGTCATATCAGTATTTTCCTCGATGAGAAGTTTATACATATTCATGAGAATCTCAGGTTCAGGTCCCAACTTCCCAGCTATAACCAGATTTTCTTTCTCATTATGTGGAATAATGCTTGGAACATAACTAACTCCCAAACCAAGGACCATGACCGCAAAGGTCGAAACAATCGTACGCAACTTTGCCTTTTCCAACCATTTGAGAATGACATTAAAGAGAATGGCCAAGATGGCTGATGAGATTGCTCCGATTAAAATGAGACTAGCATTCCGACGATCAATTCCCAAAAGGATAAAGGAGCCCAATCCACCAGCTCCCACAAGAGCTGCTAGAGTCGCTGTCCCAATAATCATAACGGTCGCTGTTCGAACCCCCGATACAATGACAGGCATGGCAAGTGGAATTTCAAACTTCTTGAGTCGCTCCCACTTGGTCATCCCAAAAGCAATCCCGGCCTCCTCAAGACTAGGATCAATGCCATTCAGGGCTGTGATTGTATTTTCTAAAATCGGGAAAATAGCGTAAATGACAAGGGCTGTGAGTGCTGGTAAGGTTCCAATCCCCATGAAAGGAATAAAGAGCCCCAACAAGGCCATTGAAGGAATGGTCTGGAAGATACCTGCAACTTGTAGCACCCAGGTCGCTGCTTTTTTATGAGCATTTAGGTAAACCGCAAGTGGGATGGTCAGAAAAATAGCGACCAATAAGGTCAAAAGAGATAATTGTAAGTGTTGTCCCAGAGCTGTTACCCATTCACTAAATCGATCATGAAAGGTTGAAATCAAATTAGACATGAAGGCTACCTCCAAACAAGTTTGCTACAAAGTCTGTCGCAGGCGCTTGTAAAATTGTTTCAGGTTCTGCGACCTGGCGAATCTCCCCATCCTGTAAAACAGCAATTCGATCGCCTAATTTTAAGGCCTCGTCCGTATCATGAGTAACGAAGATGGTAGTCATACCGAACTCCTTGTGCAAATCTTTGGTAAGAGCCTGCAACTGCTTGCGGGAGATAGCATCCAAAGCTGAAAAAGGTTCGTCCATCAATAGAATCTTTGGTTCCCCAATGATGGCCCGCACAATCCCAATCCGCTGTTGCTCCCCACCAGATAACTCACTAGGTATGCGCTTTGCATACTCTGCAGCAGGCAGACCCACCTTGTCCAAGAGTTCTTCTGTTTTAGAGGCAATTTGTTCCTTGCTCCAACCCTTCATCTCAGGAATCAATGCTATATTTTCAGCAACTGTTAAATTTGGAAATAGGGCAATAGCTTGAAGGACATAGCCGGTACTGAGACGTAACTCCCGTTCGTCATAGTCTTTGATGCGTTTCCCATCCATATAGATATTACCATCCGTTGGCTCCAAGAGACGGTTAATCATCTTGATCATGGTGGTCTTACCAGATCCTGAAGGACCCACTAGCACCATGAATTCTCCATTTTCAATGCGGAGATTGACATCTTTTAAAATATTTTTATCCGTGTAGCGCAAGGCCACATGTTTGTATTCAATCATGTTTTTCCTCAATAAGTTTTCTATCTCTAAGAATATCCAATAGGCTACTTGCCGGATGCCCTAGAACTTTTTCGATATCTGTTGAAACCCCAGCTTGTTCCCCAACTTTGATAGCTGTATAAGTGCTGACCCAGGCATCGTACTCCCAAGTTTGTGCTGGCCATTTTTTCCGTGACTCATAAGCTTCTTCTACTGTTTCATCCACATACGCGATGGTCTTACCGGTCTCTTTTGAGAGAAGCGCTACGATTTCTTCCATGGAAAGATCCTCTGGCCCTGTTAAATTCAAGGTTTGATTTTCCCAGTCCTTAGGATTTAAAAGAATCTCTGCTACAACCCTAGATGTGTCCTTACGGGCAACAGCTGACACAAGACCACTGCCGGCCGGACCACGAATCTCTCCATTTTCAAGTGCAATATCAATCAAGAAATCCAAATAAAAATTATCTCTCAAAAAAGTGTAGGTGAACCCTAACTCCTTGATATAGGCTTCCGTCTGGGCATGATCTCGAGACAAGGTAAAAGTTGCTTTCTCATCTGCCCCATAAAAGGAGGTATAAACGATATGTTGCACCCCTGCTAGTTTTGCAGCATCTAAAAACTCCTTGTGCTCCTTGACACGCTCTGGATTTTCCCTAGCAGAAACCATCAACAAAGTATCGATCCCCTTCAAGGCTTCAACCACCTCTGGAGTATTGGTATAGGACAATCTACGGATTTCCGCAGACGCATAAACTTTTGCACGCTCTGGGCTTCTTGCTAGATGGACTGAAGCGATTCCTTTCTTATCAACAAGATCAGCCACATAGGAGCCTAATTTCCCTGTTACACCTGTAATTCCGATCATAACTGTTACTTCCTTTCCCTAGATGTCATTTTCTTTAGCTTTTAGATTTGAGATAATACGCTCTTGATAAGCTTCAAATTCTTGGATTTCTTGATCCGAAAAGCCTTGGTAGAAAATTTCACCCAATTCTTTGCTAACACGGTCTCCAATTTCTTTTTGCGCCCAACCGAGGTCTGTCAAAGAGATATATTTTTTCCTTTTATCTTGTGTGCAAGGTTCAATCGTGACCAAGCCTTGTTCTTCCAATTTCTTAACCATACTGGTCAATGTATTATTGGCTAGACCCGTCACAAGAGCGATATCGGTCGCTGTAGCGCACCCTAACTCTTGCTTCCACAAAATCGTTAAAATTTTTCCCTGTTCACTTCTGTATTGAGCATCTGGTTCATTGCTCAAGAGTTTTTGAAAGATACGCCCGTTTAACAATCGAATCTGTAGAGCTTGGTAACCTCCTAACATCTTGTCCATTTTGTCTCCTTTTTTATTCTATATCGAACTTTTTAATTATTGTAACACCCTAAATTACATCTGTCAACTATTTCGATATGGAAATAATAAAAAACTTCCTACCAAAAAGTAGAAAGTCAGCATTTTTATAAAATTAAACATGCATCACATATGAAGCATTCCTCTTAAAGAAATTACTATGTACCAGATAAGGATCATACTTAGAATTTTGACTATAAACCAAACATAAAGGAATGATAAAAATTTTTATAAAATATAGTAAACAAAAGAATAAGAAAAGACTAAAACTAAGATTCCTTAATTCAAAAAAATAAAGACAAAAGAAAATTAAAGCATTTAATAGAATATTAAATCCCCTAGCAAAACTAGCTGATAAGATATTCGTCTTGATCTGAGGATTAAAAAGTTTGACAAGAAACAAGGCTAATAAAGAGATATTATAGATACAAATTGGCTTGTAATCATGACGATAGAGGACTAAAAACAAGAACAAAGAATGCTATAGTGGATTGAACTTAGAGTAGTACAATATAGATTCTAAAACATTTTTAGCAGTCTTGGTGTACTGTTCTAGATTCATTCTACTATAATTTCCGTATAAAAGTAGACAAATGTCTACTAGAAATGTTTAGTTTTGGCAAACGACTGGGAATGATGATGCTATAGATTCCTTATCTCAAATACTGCCGTATGAATCCACTCGTTATGCATTTGAAAGTCATTCTCTATGATTCTACTAAAGGTGAAACCATTTTTTAAAAGCACTCTCTGAGAAGCCTGATTGTCCCTTGCCGTTCCTGCAATGATTTTATGTAAACCATAAGTAGTAAAGGCCTTTTCTAAAACGAGTTTAACTGCTTCGCTTGCATATCCTAAATTGGTAACATTTTCTCCAATCCTATATCCAAGTTCTGCTGTTTTTCTATCCTTCCCTAAAACACTTAAATTGATTCTTCCGACCATAGTACCTTGTGCATCTCTAATAAGATGCATGTAGACATCATGATTCTCTTGTTCCCTTAACAATTCCCTTGTAAGTTCTTTAAAAGCTTCTGAGTCAAAATAGTGGGCTGGTCTAGGAGGTAAACTTCGCTCAAAATACTCCCGATTTTCTTTTTCAAAAGAATAAACATCTATACTATTTTCTTCAGACATCAGCTCTAGACTTATCATTGTAAACCATTTCCTATCATTCTCTAGATTCAAATTTACTTATATTTACACAAAGTGACATTTATAGACTTTAAAGAGATATTTTTATTTTTTTCATATCGTATCTACATTATAACACAACATACTATGAAGAAAAATAATATCCATCAAGGTCCTCATAAATTCCAACATCTTGCTAAACAGGCTGGAACGCCTCTGAAAGTTGTTTTTGAACCCTACTTGCTTCATCTTCATAAAATAATCATGACTTACAAATAAAGAAGAAAACCATCTCAAATTTGATGAGATGGTTAATCATTTAGTCTACTTTATAAAAAACTTGTTCTGATCTGGTTGGAGCAGCTTGACCAGCAATCAGCCTATTTTGAGTTAAATCAGTATCTAACCCAGGCATAATAAGTCCAGCAGGATAAATACTCATTCCATAGCCTGAGATACCATCTCTAATGCTAAATTCAATCGTTCCATGGCTACCCATGCTCTTTTTTTCAATGTTTCTACTGTTTACTAGTCCATTTTTATCGAATGTAAATTCTTGCCCAAGTCCATTTCTCCAAGTTCCAACTAGAGTCGAGAAATCTCCATTTAGAATGGCTTGCTCATCTATTTTTTGTGATTCAGCATTCGTTTGCTCTTCTTGTGTCGAGATTTTTTCCTCAGTAGTCGTAACACTATCTTGAGTAGTCGTTGTACTAGTGGTTGTTGTACTAGTGGTAGAAACCTGTTCTGTTGTAGCATTTACTGCTTCTACATCTTGCTTTTTATGATTAAAGAAGAACATAAAACTTATCAGTACTATAGCAATTAAGCAACTTAACAGAATCAAAATCCAATTGATGCCTTTTCCTATTTTCATTTATAACTCCTTTATATTATTCGTATTTAATTATATCATACTAAACTGATACTAGGAAGAAATTGTATAAAACAAAGACTAGTGGTGTGAATTTTGCTAAAAACCATCAAAAAATACCCCTTGGCATGAACCACGAAGTGTTTCGAAACGTTGATAGTATCGTGTTGATGAACCTTTTGAGGCAACTGACTTCGTCAGGTTGCAGCCACATTTGTAAGCGACTAAAGTCGCTAGAGCTATCCTAATTGCGCACCGCCAGTTCTCATAGAAAAAAACACCTTGCAAGATGCAAAGTGTTTTCGTTTGTATTCTGCTACCCATCAACGAATTAACGTTTAGAGAACTGGCTAGCTTTACAAGCTTTTTTCAATCCTAGTTTGAAAAGTTTGGCTTTTAGGACAGCTCAAAAGCGCTTGATAGGAAACGTCCGAAGAGTTTCTGCCGATTTTTATTTCAAGAAAATAGTGCAATTTCTTAACGCAAAACTTTCAATCCTATCCTCTTCCTTCTTATCCTAACAAAGTTTGTAATATTGGAATAACAACGATAAATAGAACCGTACTTAGAGTCACCACATTCGTAGAGAATTCCACATCTCCTTTTCCCTGATTAGCAAGGATCGGAAGAACAGCTAAAGCTGGTGTAGCGGACTGAATCATAAAGGTCTTAAATTCTACTGTCGCCATATTTGGTGCAAAGAACTTCAATACAAGAAGCATGATTAGAGGAGCTAGGATAAAGCGTCCAACTAAAGTGACAATTGTATCTTTATCAAAAGTAATAGTTTTCAAACCTGCCTTTGCAAGAACGATACCAATATAAATCAGAGATAGGGGAGTGACGATATTTCCAACATAGGTTAAGGTATTCGTTGCGAAATCTGGAATAGAGATTCGGAGAATCAAAAATAGCAGAGCCACAAGAAAACCTACAAGCGGGGCTGGTAGTAATTTCTTCCAATCAAATTTAGTTTCCTTCTTGCTTTGACCCGATTTACTATCGCTCGTCATCAAATACACGCCCAATGTCCAAGTGGAAATCGTGTTGGTGATATAGTAAATTAAGAAATAAGGAAGAGCCTGATCCCCAAAAAGAGCAACGTTTAAAGGTAAACCAATAAAAATAGTGTTGGCATTCACAAAGGTATTAATCATGGTTCCTCGCCGTCCTGGACGAACCTTGAAAACCATAACTACAATATAAGCTACGATATAGCCCAAGATAAAGGCCACAAATGTATAAAGGAGACCTCCAGAAAGACTGATTAGTTTATCTAGTGTTAGGTATTTCATTACTGACACAAAGATTGACGCTGGCAAAGCTACATTCATGATCAAACGAGATAGGTTAGGTCCAAAGGCATCTCCAAACCATCCCTTCACCTGAAGAATATACCCCAAAACAATGATAGCGATAATCGGAATGATACTCGTAATCGAGGTTAAAAAGAGTGACATAGGTATCCTTTCTAAATTACTTAAGTCCACAGCCCATACAAATCTGTCGCTAGCGAAGGATAGACAGCAGCAGTGAATTATTTATACTCTGGATACCACTTCAAATCACGAACTGCTTTGGCCATATCTGTTTCCTTAGCACGCGCAAGACCTTGCTCTTGTGCTTTTTTAGCGACTGCTTCTGCTACTTTAATAGAAACATCTGCTACATACTTAAATGGTGGCAAGACAGGAGCTCCTGGTTGGCCTGGATTAACAATACCACTCAATGAATGAGCTGCTGCTCCAATCATTTCATCAGTCAAAAGACTTGCTTCAGAAGCCAGCATACCTAGACCAAGACCTGGGTAAATCAAGGCATTATTGGCTTGACCAATCACATAGTCGACACCTTTATAAGAAACTGTATCAGCAGGAATTCCTGTTGCGACAAAAGCTTTGCCATCTGACCATTCAATCAAATCTTTGGCACTAGCTTCTGCTAGTTTGGTTGGATTTGACAAAGGGAAGATCATCGGACGTTCTGTATTTTCACACATAGCTTCTACTATTTCTTTAGTGAAGGTATTAGGTTGAGTTGAAGTTCCTACAAGAATGGTTGGCTTCACAGTCTTCACTACTTCAAGCAGGTCAGTCAACTTGTCTGCGTTACTAAAGTCGGCACGTTTCTTAGCAAACGGTTTTTGTTCAGGGGTCAGGTCATCCATGTCATCAAAGAGAAGACCTTGTTTATCAACCATAAAGAAATGTTTATAGGCTTCTTCTTCAGAAAGACCTTCACTCACCATTTCACGAAGAACACGAGCGGCAATTCCTGCGCCCGCAGTACCACCACCATAGCAGAGATAAACTTGATCTGTTAATTTTTCACCACTAATATCCAGTGAACCAAAGATACCACCTAGGGTAACGATTCCTGTACCTTGAATATCATCATTAAAAGTTGGAATTTGTTTTCGGTATTTTTCAAGAATATTGGCAGCATTCGAGCGACCGAAGTCTTCCCAGTGAAGGTAGAGTTTAGGAAAGAGACGTTCTGCTGTTTGAACAAATTGGTCAATGAAGTCGTAGTAACGATCTCCGCGAACCCGTTCGTGACGATTTCCTAAGTAATTAGGATTGTTACGAAGTTCTTCGCGGTTAGTCCCTGCATCAATAACTAAAGGAAGAACCATAGAAGGATCGATTCCAGCAGCACCCGTGTAGACCATCAATTTCCCAACAGAAATATCGACACCATTTGTTCCCCAGTCACCGATTCCAAGGATTCCTTCTGCATCTGTTACAACAATGAGACGAATCTCGCGATCCCCAGCGGCATTTTTCAAAGTAGCTTCAATATTTTCAGGATGATTGATATCAAGATATCCCGCATATTGGGGGTCTACAAAGAGGTCACTATAGCCTTCAATGGTATCTGCAATGGTTGGATCATATACAATTGGATTGAATTCTTCCAAATGTTGAGAAAAGAGGTAATAGAAAAGAGTCCGGTTGGTGTTAAAAATTTCCATTAGGAAAAGACGCTTTTCTAAATCATTGGCTTTTGTTTGCATTTGTGCATAAGTTTGCGCCGCTTGTTCTTCAATCGATTGAACATACGGTGGCAGTAAACCAATAAGACCTAGTTCCTTTCGCTCCTCTAAGGTAAAGGCAGTCCCTTTATTGAGGAAAGGGTTGTTTAAAATATCATGTGCAGTCATAGTGCAACCTCCTTTTTACTTCTATTATACCACTTAAAATGAATTGTTTATAAAACTTTATTGTTTAAAAAATACTATTGTGTACGCATATGTTATAATGAGTCTACGAAGACAATTTTCTAATAAGCTCTTTTATAGTTAAAACACCATTATTAATGACACTTTAAGCTGTTATATTTTATAAAGTTCTGAACTCATAAAACTCTCGATGATCACTCTTTACTAAAAGTTTCGAGTAAAAGAAACTAATCATACAAATTGGCAATCCGAATTAAAATAAATATTATGTAAGTTTGTTATACAATACTTTGTATTTTTTAAGATGTTTTTTTGTCATGCAAAACTTGTATTCTATTTATATGACGAATAAAAACTATTTACAACAATATATTTCCCAAAAAGTGAAATATTTTCGAACACAGAAAAAAATGAGCCAGGAAGAACTTTCGGAACAAGCGGGGCTCGGGCTTAAGTATATCAATCAACTTGAAAACCAAAATGTGAATCTGACCATTCACAGTCTTGAAAAAGTGATTGTCGCCCTAAAGATGACCCCAGAGGAATTTTTCAATTTTGATAGCCTTGAATCAACCTCTGATAAGACCGACAATCTTTCACTCAAAAGAATCAACATGAAGGTTAAACAACTCCCTATTGATAAACGAGAAAAGATGTTGGTCATTTTTGAAAGTATCTTAGATAACCTTTGATATCCCTGACTCACTTACATTTTAACCGGTGAATACTCGTATAGTCAAATTGTAGGATACGGATAAAATTTATTTATCTGGTGATTTCCACTTATTTTCCTTCTCCAACTAATGAAAGTGAGCCCCTATGAATTTAAAAGATCTACAATATTTTTATGACCTCTGCCAGCTTCAATCCTATACGGAAGTTGCAAAACAACACAAAGTCAGCCAACCATCTATTTCTTATGCCATCAAGCGCTTAGAAGAATCTTTTAATTGCAAATTGATTCACCACGATCCCTCGCATCGTTCCTTCAAACTCACTCCTCAAGGACAAATCCTTCTAAAGCATACAGAAAAGATCTTACCTGAGGTCATTTCTACTCGCAAAGAAATCAATCGTTCCTTGGCCCAATACTCTACTGTAGGATTCCCTCCTATTATCATTCAGTATCTCTTTGCTGCCTTAAGCGAAAAAGATCAATTCGATTTTTTAAAAAAGGTACGCCCGATCCGCGGTGGCTCCGTAGAATTATTAAATCTTCTCCTCAAAGGAGACCTTGATGCAAGTCTACTCGGCTTGATTGAACCACTCAATCATCCTTCAATAGAGACACATGAACTCTTTCATAAAGAACTGTATGTCGTTTTGTCTAAGAACCATCCTCTTGCTACCGCTCCTTCCCTCACTTTTGAAGATTTAGTAGATCAATCCTTTATACTTTTAGACGAACACTTTGTTCACTTGAAAGCTTTTGAACTGCTTAATCAAAAGTATCAAAACAAGGCAGAAATATTCTTTAAGAGTGACGACATTGTCATCATTAAAGAACTTTTAAAGAAAGGGATTGGCCTTAGTTTGCTGGCTGATATCGCACTTTCTGATGAAGATGATGATTTAATAAAAATTCCTCTAGTACCGGAGGACCAGATAACATTTACAGTTTATTACGCTTATCTCAAATCAGCTACACTGTCATCAGAAGTAGAAGCCTTATTTAATCTCATTAAATCATATGAATAGAAAAAACTCTAACTATCAACTACCTGATAGCTAGAGTTTTTTACATTATAGGTATTAGACTAAAGTACGAAGAAATAGGATATGATCGCCAAATTTTTCATTTACCTGATACCCTTCAAGGAGATTTCTAATTATAAATCCACAAGGTGTCAATAAAAAAAGAACACCCCGAAAGGTGCTCTTTGTAAGTACAGTCATTCTTTCGAAGAACGTTTACTAAATTGTGATGCTTTACGAGCTTTCTTAAGACCTGGTTGGGGCACCACTTATTTCATCTAATTTCAAAGTGCTTTAAAATCAACGCTTTCATAAGTTTTCAAAACATAAAATTTCAACTAATTTCAATCAATTTCATCAAAATAAGGTAAACTTTCATCAAAAATAAGCAAAAATCGAACCAGAATATCAAAAGTTTCCCTTATATAAAATTTTTACATATATACTAATTTGTTTCCATTCATTAGAAAAGAGAGCCACCGCTCTCTTTCTTTTTATCTATTATATTTTCGTTTTCCTGCTAAAGCAAATAGTCCAACACTTGCTCCAAGCAATGCTAAAAGTCCTGAATCCTTTGTTCCTGTATTTGGAAGTTGTTTCTTAGGTTCTGCTTTTGTATTTGTAGTTTGTGCAGGAGCTTGATATGTTTTATCGTCTTTAGTTCCCATCGTAGCAACATTTACTGGTTTGTTTTGAACCTTCGCATCCACAACATCAACTACTTTACCAGTTGCGTCAGTAACTTCCTTAGGTTGACCACCTGCTTTACGGATTGCGTCTGCTTTACGAGATAGCTCTTCCAAGCGACGTTTTTCTGCTTGTTCAGTTTCGTAACGGTCTTTGAGGTCTTTCAAGTTAGCATGGACACGAGCCTTAGCTTCTGCGATACCCTCAAGACAAGCCAACTCTTCCTTAGCAGTCTTCAACTCAGCACGGAGGACACCAAGTTTAGAGTTAATACCAGTAAGCTCTTTGTCTAAAGTCTTAAGGACTTCATCACGCTTAGTAAGAGCAAGTTCAAGAACTGTATGAGTGTCAGTAGCCTCTTTAGATGCTTCACGTTTACGAGCAAGGTCTTCACCTGCTGACTTACGAGCCAAGACTGCTACATCATGAGACTTAGTAAGGACTTCCAATTCACCTTTGGCAGTTGCAAGAGATTGGTCAGCAGTAGATTGTTCAGCTTTAGCAGTAGCAAGAACTGTTTTAGCTTCAGCAAGAGCCTTAGCTTTGTCAGTAGCGTTTGATTTAGCTAGAGCAAGGACTTCTTTGGCAGTTTGCAATGCTTTAGTGTTTTGTGCTAGTTTGTCTTTAGCATCAGCAAGAGCCTTTTCAAGAGATGGAACATCAACCTTATTACCCACTACGTTAGAGAGGTTAGTACGAGCAGTGGCAAGAGCTGTCTCAGCATTAGTGTAGGCAGTTTGGGCTGTCGCTACTGCTGATTTAGCTTCTTGAGAGGCTTTGAGGGCGTTGTCATAAGTTGATTGAGCCAAGTCTAGTTTTTCTTGCAATTTGGCAACTTTTTCAGCAGTGCTTGGGGCGATTACGACTTTGGTTTTGTCGAATTTGGCTCCATAAGAAGTTACGTTGTCGGATGTACCAAGATAATGAATTTTTGTATCTGTATTTTCATCGTAACTTGTAGAGATACCAAGATATTGGTGGTAAGACATAAATGGTTCGTCTGCCACGTGAGATACCCCTTGAGCATGCCCCCAATCAGCGTGAGTATCCCAGTAAAGCATAGCATATACGTCGTTGTAGATAGCTTTTTTGATTTCTGAAACGGTAGTAAGTTTGTGAGTATCGTTACCAATAAGCTCTGCTAGAAGAACACCGTACTCTTTACCTACTGATTTTAAAGTCTTAGTATCGTGATATTCGATACCTTTTGTAAGCTTAGCTACTTTATCTGCGATAGCCATAGCATCTTCGTTAACTGAAACCAAACCTGTACCAAATTGTTTACGAACTTGGTTAAACAAGTCAGCTGCAAACAATGACAAGTCTTTACGTGTTTCGTAGTCGAGATTATTAACATCAACTTTAGTGTTTTGGTCTTTCTTAGTAGAGTTAAATGGTAAGTCAAAACGGTAAATCTCACCATCTTTAGTTAGAGTTACTTTACCTGCCTTTTGCAACTCCTTAATACCTTGTTCTTTCAATTTTTGAGAAAGTGCTTCTGGTTTGCCAGTAGTTAGGTACTCTTTAAGGAGTGACATATACTCTTGGCTTAGAGTAATAGTGTTAACTGCAAAATCAGTGTTAGCAAGCTCTTCTTTGGCACGGTCAAGGTCGGCTTGGGCTGTAGTGACTACCTCATCTTTGTTAGATTGGTTAGCTTTAGCAGTTGCAAGGGCTGTAGTGGCTTGAGAGAGATTAGACTCAGCACTAGATACCCCAGTTTGAGCGTCTTTGATAGCTTGCTCTTTGTCAGATTGAGCTTTTTTACCATTATCAAGGTTAGTCTGAGCAGTCGCTACGGCTTGAGTGTCTTCAGCGACTTGGTTAGTAAGCGTAGCTACCTCCTTTTCAAGTGGAGCAACATCAGTAGTAGATGAAAGAGAATCTACTTTTTTCTGAGCGTCAGCTACCTTATTAGCAGTATCAGTGGCAGTTTTCTCAGCATTAGATACTACCTTAGTTTGGTCAGCAACCTTTTCAGCCGTAGCCGAAACAGACTTATCAGCGTCAGCTACAGTCTTCTCAGCTGTGGCAAGCTCATCTGCTCGCTTTTCAGCCTCGGCTTTTGCAGTTGCAACCTTCTCAGGTGTGACAGCCTTGGCTTCTTCTTTCTTTTGAGTAGTCTCAGCGATAGACTTTTCAGCATCAGCAATCTTAGTTTCAGTAGTTGAAACAACTTCTTTTTGCTTAGCTACATCCTGATTAGCCTTATCTGATTCAGCTTTAGCCTTATCAACATCAGCTTGACTAGGAACTTTAGGGACAACCTCGTCCTTAGCAACTAGCTTAGTTGCAGGCTCGTTAACGGCTACTTCAGTTTCGTTAGCTGATACGGCAGTAGATACCCCTAGAGCCGAGATTGCAAGCGTTGAAATAACTGCGCCAGTACGCAACTTTTTGATGGTCCCGTGACCTTTTTGTAATTCCATCTTATAAATCTCCTTTTAATAGTTCTATAGTCCTATTTTATCACATATTGTAGTGTTTTAAAACTATTTTATATAGCATTTCTCTTTTATAGTAGTTTTTTAAGACTATAAAATTGAGTATGATAGGATTTAAGGGGTACTGATATGACAAAAACAAATCTACAATCTTATCTAGGTAAGAGAATCCGATTACTGAGACTTCAAAAAAATTTGACTCAACAGCAACTAGAGGAGCTGGCGGACCTACCATTAAAATACACGTACAAACTAGAAAATCTTGAGCCTAATATAAAAATAAAAACATTACAAAAAATTATGGATGCACTTGATACAGATATAGAGACTTTTTTCGATATATCCGTAACCGAAAGCAATCCCTTAATAAATCAGCTAATATATAAAATTAAGGAACTAACACCTAGTAAACAAGAACGAGTTCTCAAGCTCATGATACAGCTTATTGACGAAATAGAAACATAAACCAAGTCACGAAAAATTGACTTGGTTTTATTTTATTCTCCTGTAAATAAAAATCGAATGTTCTTCGCTATGGTTAAAAATTTCTAAGACTCTGGCGTAAATTCTATCCCCCTACCGATAATGAATAATCAAAACAACCTAAAAAATAGGTATCCCAGCGAAGAGGTCTAACTACCTGAGCAAAATAAGAAGAGTCTGACGAAAATTTAGAACAACATCATACTATAATATATATACACTGGCGTAAATTTTTGACTACCTGTACTATAATATTTATACAATGGCGTATTTTTGAGATAATTTAATTTTTAATATTAAAATGACGTAACTGAAGGAACCCCCTCGCGATATAGTATTTGAAACTAAACGTTTGGGGTGATAAAAAATGTACTATATGAGTTAAATTGATGACATTTAATAACTTGTTATCATCAAAGATTAAAATCACTTGTCAGCATTCTAAAAAGTCTGACCACGCAAAGAGAAGGAGGCATTCATATGTCAAAATTAAAAGTAGGTAACTACGAAAGCGCAAGAGCATTTTTAGATGCTTTATCAACTTCTGTTGATGTCCCATCCGATATTAAAGTAGTTGATACAAACAATGGTATCATAAACGAAGGTCAAGAAAATCAACTTCACTGGGCATCTTTAACATGCGTAGATGTCGAACTCTATGAACAGTTCGCTAGTATTGCTCAAGAAGCTTACTGTCCAACTTTCAAAGTCAAGTTGAAAAACTATCAAAGTGAAAACTTAGATAGTTTGATTGATACCAACATAGTACTTAACAAGTATGACTTGTCATTTGTTCTTGACAAGTTGAAGCAACCAATCGGATTAGCTCTAGTCACTGAGCTTGCAGATATTTCATTAAAATAAATGATAAAAATAGTGAGTTATCATCTACATTGTGTAGATGATAACTACTCACTATATGACGAGGTAACATATATGTTGATAAAAATATCCTTTTCTCTTATTCTTGCATTATGTGTATGGCAAGTTCTTAATATTCTATACATTTTTCTAAAACGACAGTTTCTCATTGTGTCAGATGAGGTTGTTAAGAAAAATGAAAATTTATGGGAACAATGTCTCTTGTTGACAGGAAAGCAAGTTAAGATTATAACCACATTGATCCGAAATGTCACTCTTTGGTTGTTGAAGAAGAAAGCTGATGAACAATTACAAGCTCGAAAAGCTACTATCTTGCAAAACGTAGTCAATCATCTCAATCAAAACTTAGCTCATGATTTACAGTTAAAAACTATAAATCCTGCTACCACACGAGGTATAGATGTTTGGATCTATCTTGCAAACAAGCTAGATCCAACAACTGAAACTAAATTAGAAGACTACTTCTCAGGCATACTGTCAAAATATACAAATGAATTTGCTCTTGACTATATGCACGTAGAAATAAACGCTGGTGCTGGTTGGGTTGCTAAATTTGATATTAAAACAATCGAAGAGGCAACATACAATCGCATGGCAAGAGCTTCCGAAGTTGAGACTAAAGAAGATTTTGAGGAGATTGATTTATGGTAGTAGATACTAGACCTTTAATAACTCTTTCAGGTCAAAGAATAGGTTGGGAACGAGCTATTCCGCATTTCCTGGTGCTAGGACAAACAGGTAGCGGCAAAAGCGTTATCGCTCAAGCAATACTTGCTGACATTGCCCATAAAACAGCACATCTGCCAATTGAGAAAAGAGCGTTGTTAGTTGCTTGTGACCCCAAATCAGAGGATTGGTTATTTGCTGAAAATTCTCCTAACTGTTTCTTTGGAGATGATTCATATAAGGCGATTGAGTTAGTTTATAATGAACTTTTAAGTAGAAAATCTGATAAGAGTAAACCTAGAAATTCCCTCGTTTTATTTTGTGAAGAACTGACAAGTCTTGTAGAGACATTGCCTAGTAAGCAGAAAAAAGAAACCCAACATCATCTGAAAATTATCTTATTACAAGGTAGGTCTATTGGAATACGGCTACTTTGTGTGTCACAGGATCTGATGGCTGAAGTTCTTGGTAATAGCTCACTTAGAAATCAATTTGGAGCAGTTTTAGGATTGGGATCAATAGCAAGTCGTTCAGCCATTTCCGGTAGTATATTTGACATAGAAGCAGGGCAAAAACTAGCTACTCTACCCAAGCAACATGGCTGGTATCAAGTTTTTGATGGAAGTCCACCAATCAAGGTTAAAGTAGCTAATATCAGGGATATTGATAAAGTTCAGGAAGTATTGCTAGAAATGTTAAACAGATACCAACCTACAGAGCAAGTCAGATAGATTGGGCAGGCTGGGGCGACCCGAAGAGGTCGTTCATTTTACCCCAGCATGCACTAGCTAGATGACTCGCCCACCTGCGGTAGGCAAAAAACATCTAAGATTTTAACTCTAACTATTCTTTACGCGTGGTTAGACTGGGCTTGTCAACGGTCTAACCCAGAATAGTTAAAAGAATAATTAAAGAATAGTTAATAACGAAAGGTTAATTATACATGGCAACAAAGAGAAAAGAAGCACTTTTAACTTCTATATCAATCACACAATACTTTGATACGACTTATTGGAAGAATGACTGGGATGAAGAACTAATAAAATCCGAAAATGTCGAAAAAATTCTTGAAGAAATAGTCAGAAGAGCTAGTGAAGTAGCAACTGTTTCCGAAGCATACGTAATAAAACACGACAAGGACACATCCATCGGCTTTGACAGTGTAACTAATTCAACAACCTCCAAACTAAAAGAACCTCATATCCATGCCTTACTAAAATTTTCAAAAGGTGCTACACTTACCGATTTAGCATTAAAAATCGGATTAGAACCTCAATATCTTGAGAAAGCTAAATCTGGTAGATATGGCTACGATAACTTGTTAGCATACTTAATTCATGCAAAAGATAAAGATAAGTATCAATATTCCCCTGACGAGGTATTCACTCTGAAAGGTAAAGACTACTTAGAAATTTATCACGAAAGACATCTAAGCTGGCTTAAAGGAAAAGCAAAAAAAGAGGTAAAACAAACCTACAAAGATATTGACTTACTTATCGATAACATTCTGAACGGAAACATCACCAAAAAGGAAATGCTTCTGAATAAAGACTATCACATGCTTTATGCAGTTCATAAAAGCAAAGTAAACGAAGCTTTTCGAACAATCGGGGAAATTAAAGGAACTATGACACAGCATGAACTGGAAAACAAGAAGTTCAAGAAGACAATCTTCTTTATCTTTGGACTTTCAGGCCTAGGAAAGACAAAATTTGCAAGGACGCTAACTGAAAGTCTTATTCAGTTAGCAAAACTGAATGATCAAAACTGGCAATCAGTCTTGACCGCAGGCACTAACATGTTTGATGAAGTAAACGGAGAAGAAATCCTACTACTTGATGATGTTCGAGGAGATAGCTTAACCGCTTCGGACTGGCTGAAACTATTAGACCCCTATAATATTAGTCCTATCTCAGCACGTTATCAAAATAGATTAGGTGCTTCTAAAGTCATTATAATCACAAGTTCTAAACATCCTTTGAGTTTCTTCTACCATGCTAAAGGAAACACTAACGAAGATTTATCACAATACATTAGAAGAATCGCTCATCTAGTAACCTTAAGGGGAAATAGTGACAACGTTACTTTCCATGAATCACAACCTAAACGAACTATAGACAGAGTTGTGAAAATTCCAGGCACTGACCAAACGATATCATTATCTTACGATTTCACACCTGACAACGAAGCAGCAAGTAAAGAAGAATTACTATCCATGTTAGTATCTACAGTTGGACTATATAATCAATGGGATTTATGGGAGTACGACAAATCAAAAACCCCGTCCAAAACTGTGACGAGCGAGGACGAGGTTGCAGATAATCAAGAAAAGTAAGTAGGGTATCTCTTGATACCTCTATTATACCATACATTGGAGGAACAGATGCAAGTAATTCTACCAGATGAAGAGGTTCAAAAAATTCAGCACCTACTCGCTGAACTAATCCAGAAAGAAATTGAGAAGAAGTTGCTCAATAGTAACCTTGGAAGCCCATTTTTAAACAAACAGCAGGCTTGCCACTACTTGGGTATCTCAAACAATACACTAGATAGTTGGATCAAACGAGGACTGCCTACAATAAAAATAGGCAAGACTATACGATTTAATAAAGAGGACATTAATTCATGGCTTTACTCACAAAACTAGAAATATCTATATTTTTGTTTTATAATAGTCATGATATTTTCTGGTTCGATACACAAGGAGAATATCATGACTAGCATTAGTAAGACAAAGAACGGAACTTACCGCTTAAAAGTCTATATCCCAATTGAAGCACGAATGCCACTTGGTCTTGTTAATAGCAATTATTACGATAAGAGATTCAAAACGAGAAAGGAGGCAAGGCAAGCTGAGATAGACTTGCTTATCAAGTTAAATCAAATAGAAGATAATGAGTTTACAGGACTAGCAAAAGGAGATATTCTTTTCTCAGACTTCTATAACAATATCTGGTGGGACTCTTATAAAGCAGGACAAACTACATCCACTTCTAAGCCACCAAGCAGGTCAACAGTTGCTAATACCAAAACATGTTTTGAAAAACATATACTACCACTTCTTGGAAACTATACGATACAGTTTCTAAATCAAAATAAGCAAGTTATCCTAAATCTAATGACATCTAAGGCTAATGAATATGCAAACTTCAAATCTTTACGTAGCTATGTGATTTCCATTTTTGACTGGGCAGAAGAACTTGAGTATATCGAAGCTAATAAAGTTGCAAAAATATTAAGAAGAATAAAGGCCACTAAAAAGATTCAACTTGCAGAGGCAAAGAGAGAGGAAGATTTATATCTAACTCATGAACAACTCCAAGAATGGTTCTCAGCATTTCAAGAAGATTTAGAGAATGATAAAATAACCCTTAAAGATTATGTCCTATTTTATCTCACTTTTTTCTTAGGCGATAGAAAATCTGAAACCTATGCTCTTCAATGGAAACATATCGATTTTTCAAAATCACAGATTCAGCTAATTCAAGCTTTAGATAGATATGGACAAGTAAAATCTACTAAGGGAAATAAGAAGACTATTTTCTCTATTTCTAATGACTTACTTCAGCTTCTTACCTCTTGGAAAGAGCAACAAAAACATGAACTAGCAAAGTTTGGCATCATCAGTAATCCAGAACAATTTGTTTTTACATATATTGACACAAGAGGAAACATCAACAAGCCTTTACATGCTGACTATCTAAACAATAAAATGAAAAGCATCAGAAAGCGACATAAAGAGCTGGCACATGCTACACCTCATAAACTGCGACATACAGGAGCAACGCTTGCTAAACAAGCAGGAATGAGCTTAGAAGCTATTTCTGAGGCTCTAACACACAGTGACACAGGAACAACACAGATTTATGTAAATACTTCTAATGTAGTTCCTATGACAGTAGGTGAATTTGCCTTACAGTCTCTAAAACAATAAGGTGAAAATAAGGTAAACTTTGAGGTGAACTTTTTCAAAAAACATAAAAAAAGCACCCATGAGGTAAACTCTTGAGTGCTTTGAAACGTTGATATAATCGTATTGATTAACGTTTTGAGAATTGTGATGCTTTACGAGCTTTCTTAAGACCTGGTTTCTTACGCTCAACTTTACGTGAGTCACGTGTAAGAAGTCCTGCGCGTTTCAATGAATCGCGGAAGTCTGGGTCTACTTGAAGAAGGGCACGAGCGATACCGTGACGGATAGCTCCTGATTGACCAGCGTATCCACCACCTACAACGTTAACGAAAACGTCGTATGAACCTACAGTTGAAGTAACTGCGAATGGTTGGTTGATGACAAGACGAAGGTCAGCGTGTGGGATGTACTCTTCAACATCTTTTTTGTTAACAGTGATTTTACCAGTTCCTGGAACAAGGCGAACGCGTGCAACAGCGTTTTTACGACGTCCAGTACCTGCATATTGTGCTTGTGACATACTTTATTGTTCCTTTCCTTAGATAAGTCCTGAAATATCAAGAACTTCTGGTTGTTGTGCAGCGTGAGTGTGCTCAGCTCCAACGAATACTTTCAATTTCATACCTTGAGCGCGGCCAAGAGTATTGTGTGGAAGCATACCTTTAACTGATTTCTCGATCAAACGTACTGCATTTTTAGAACGAAGTTCACCAGCAGAGATTGATTTCAATCCACCTGGGTGGTTTGAGTGAGTGTAGTAGATCTTATCAGATGCTTTTTTACCAGTCAATTTAACTTTTTCAGCATTGATAACGATTACGAAGTCACCTGTATCAGTGTGTGGTGTGAATGTTGGTTTGTTTTTTCCGCGAAGTACGCTAGCAACAACTGCTGAAAGGCGTCCAAGAGGTACATCAGTTGCGTCAACAACGTACCATTTGCGTTCTACTTGGCCTGGTTTAGCCATGAATGTAGTTTTGTTCATGATTTCTCCTATATGAATATCGTTTTTGTTTACAGGGCGGATGTTCCGGTCCGCAAGTTATTTGAAAGGTTCCGGGGCCTTACAAATGGGGTAAACAATACCGTCTACTATTGTATCAAAATTCTCAGATAAAAGTCAAGAGATTGGGAAAATATTTTTTTATTTCTGCCAGATTCTCAACCTTTTTTCTGCCTGTTCCTGAAGGATTGTTTGAAAAATTTTAGAGAATAAGTAAATAGCGCAAGTCAAGAATAGCGTTACCACTAGATAATTGATCAAACGACCGTGGTCTCCAACCAATGGTGGTCTTGTCAAAAATCCATAATCTCCACCTGTTACTAAATTAACCACGAAAATCAAGGCATTGAGCGAAGACGTGATCATTAGGATTCGTTTGAAATCCAGTAAACTAGCATCGTAGTCCTTCAGGAGATAAATCAAGGAATTTCCAAGAAGGGCTAAGTGTCCGAAAATAAAGGACAGGATGGCAATGTGGGGGAAGGGATAAGGATCTGGCACTGGATAAATAAAAGCTGCCAAAGGTCCAAAGGTTCCCAATACAGCAAAATACTGCTTGACTCTAGATACACCCGGGGTCAAAAGCACTACAAACATAGCCAAACGGCAATGATAAAAGGGAAGACTTTCTGTTAAAGGCATCTGATTAACCAAATACCATCCGTAGAGCAGGATTAGCTGTACCGCCTGTAAAATCTGGAAAAATCGTTGACAGACTTTTTTCTCACCATAACGGTAGGCAAGAAATACAGTCAATGCTAATAAGGTAAATAGACTTCCATACCAAAGAAGGTCAAATTGGGGTGGCTCCGTCGGCTGCGTACTAAATAAAGCATCCCAAAAATTCATGTAACTTTCCTCATTTTCATATAAGCTAATCTCTTACTGATTTTTATAGAGCCTAGCTTACATTTATTTCTTATATTTTTGTGTTCCAAAGAAGCTAGTAGCCTTAATATAAAACAAAGCTTCTAATCGACATATTGTTCCCTCTCACCCTGATAAACCTGCCATAGAATATCCATTTGTTCCTTAGTTATTCTTTTTTCAGATAAGGGAGGGAGAGCCGAAATGTCGAAAAATCCTAATTCAGCAACTTCTTGATTTTCTTGAAAGTCCCCATCCAATAGTCGACAATCAAATACAAACTTGGCATACTGCTTACTCTGCATTTGAAAGCGATTGGTATCAAAAACTGCCAATAAAGAACCTACTTCTGCAAAAAATCCTGTTTCTTCCTGGATTTCTTTCCGAATATTCTCCTTAGGAGAATAGCCAACTTCACCAAATCCTCCTGGCAAAGCCCAAGTATCCTCTCCTTGTCCTCTAACCAGGCAAATCTTCTGGTCTTGAACAATCCAAGCCCTCACATCCATCAGGGGAGTTGCATAGCTAGCTGTTGGTTTTAAGATCGCAGTCAATTCCTCTTGATTAATATCCGTGGTCTCCTGCAATACGTTCGATAAAATCTGACGTAAATCCTCATAACGTTCACGGTCAAAAGTGTCCTTTGTATAGGTCAAACCAGTATCAGTGATGGCCAACATTCTCTGTATAGCCTTGGCAAAATCAGTTGCGCTCATTTTCTAAACTTTCTACTAGCTTAGCTAGATTCATAGAGTTCGAACCTTTAAGCAGAATCTGGTCTTTAGCTCCAAGACTTTCCTTGACCTGCTTGACCATAGCTTCAAACTGGTCTTCCTCAGCTGTTTTCTTGAAGTAGTAAACATGACCGATTGGGAACATTTGACTAGCTAATTGAGCCAAGTCAGCGATGTCTTCGCCATAGAAAATAACGGTATCAAGGACATCGGGTGTAATGCTCAAAATCATCTGATTATGGAGTTGAACAGACTGGTCTCCAAGTTCTTTCATGTCCGCCAGAACCGCGATTTTCTTACCACCTTCATTAGCTGGAATAGCAGAGAAAGTTTCTAAAATCAACTTCATAGCAGTTGGATTGGCATTGTAGACATCTGATAGGATATCCGCACCGTTGGCTGCTTTTTTCCACTCGGTACGATTACGGGTCAATTCAAGATTTTGGAAGGCTTGACGGATTTGCTCTTCAGTCACTCCTTCTTGCAGGGCAACGTAAGAAGCTATCATAGCATTGGTCGCATTGTACTTACCAGTTACTGGCAAATCAAGGGATTTCTCCAAGAAATTAGCCTTGAAGGTTAAGCTATCCTTACGCTCAGTTAGTTCTGTAATTTCGAGTTCTGCACCTGGGCCAAAGCGAACCACTTTTTGCTCAGTAGGTAGATAATCATCTACAATGGGATCAGATGGCGCCAAAAGTAAGCTACCTTTCTCCATACCATCAGCAATCTGTAATTTACCTTTGGCAATCTCTGAACGGTCCTTAAAGAAAGCCAGATGAGCTTCTCCAATCAAGGTCACGATAGCTGTCTTTGGATGAGCTAGTTCAGATAGGAGATGGATGTCTCCTAGGTGATCCTGTCCCATTTCCAAGACCAGCTTTTCAGTATCATCTAGCATATGAAGAACAGTGTAAGGGAGGCCAATCTCGTTATTGTAGTTCCCTTGCGTTTTGTAGGTTTTGTAGCTTGTAGAAAGCAAATGAGCCAACATATCCTTGGTAGTAGTCTTCCCATTCGAACCTGTAACAGCAAAGACATCTACTCCCGTCTTTTGAAGGTAATAGGCTGCAAGAGTTTGAAAGGCAGTCAAGACATCTTCTACCAAAACATAAGGATGGTTTGCTACTTCCTTTTCTGATAAGGTTAGAGTAGCGCCGTTTTCAAAAGCCGTCTCGATAAAGTCATGACCATCACGCGCCCCCTTGAGTGGCACAAATAAATCTCCAGGTCCAATCAAACGGCTATCAAATTCTGCCTTAACTAGCGGACTATCCGGATAGACTGATACGTCATTTTTAGCACCAACAAGACGCGCAACTTCGTGAATCGTAAGTTTCATGTTTACTCCTTTAAAAAGGGGCAAGGAGTCCTTCCCCGCCCTTATGTCTGTCTTTACAATAGGTGCGCTTCACGCTTGTCAAAACTCTCTTTAGCAAGATCAACTAAACGTTCAATTAATTCTGGATAAGAAATTCCCATATTGTCCCAAAGCAATGGATACATAGACCATTGGGTAAATCCTGGCATAGTGTTAAGCTCATTTAGGAAAACTTCTCCCTTATCTGTATAGAAGAAGTCGCAACGTGATAAGCCAAGTCCACCAATAGCACGGAAGGCTACTTCTGCATTTTTTCGCATGACTGCTACCACATCATCGCTAATCTTGGCTGGAATATCCATAGTAATCTTATTGTCGATATATTTGGCATCGTAGTCATAGAAGGCTACGTCCTTGATAACTTCACCAGGTAGAGTGCTCTTGACATCATAGTTTCCTAAAAGTCCAACTTCGATTTCACGCGCATTGACTCCCTGTTCTACCAAGACACGGCTATCGTACTTGAAGGCAAGCTCTAAAGCTTGGCGAAGTTCCTCTTTATTTTCAGACTTAGAAATACCAACACTAGAGCCCATATTGGATGGTTTGGTAAAGACTGGGTAACTTAATTTTTCTTCTACTTCTGCAATCTTAGAAGCCAAATTATCCCCTTCAACAATAGCTACGTAAGGAACTTGGGCAATCCCAGCAGACTCTAAAACACGCTTGGTTGTAATCTTATCCATAGCAAGGCTTGAAGATAGGATGTTACAGCCAACATAAGGCATTTTCAGAACTTCTAAGAAACCTTGAACAGAACCATCTTCTCCCATAGGTCCATGAAGAACTGGAAAGACCACTGCGCCTTCTTCATAGATAGCACTTGGAGCAATTTTCTTGTCCCAATCGATCGTTTCATTGGTCATGAGACGTTCATCCTGCCCAGGAGTTTGGCTAAATTCTTGGGTTTTGATGAAATCACCAGACTGGCTGATAAAGAAGGTTTTTACTATGAAGCGATCATAGTTAACCGCACGCATGACACTCTCAGCTGACAAGACAGACACTTCACGCTCTGCACTGCGCCCACCATATAATAGAATAATTGTTTGTTTCATATGATTGTCCTATTTCTACTAGAATACTCGCCTTTTAGTATATCACATTTGTCTATTTTTTTAAACTTGTATAGCTAAAAACAAGAAAAGAGCCTGAATCAAAATGGGATTCAGGCTCTTTGTACTTTTAAATGATTATCTGCTGCTAGTTCATTGCCTCTATCGTCAATCTTACAGACTAGAGTTCTGTACGATTTTCAATGGCTCTTAGGAGTGTTACTTCGTCCGCATATTCGATGTCTGCTCCGACTGCTAGACCTCGCGCTAGGCGCGTAACCTTAATTCCAGCAGGTTTAAGAAGTCGAGAGATATACATAGAAGTCGCTTCACCATCAGCTGTCGCATTGGTTGCCACGATGACCTCCGAAACCTCGCTATCCATGAGACGAGTCATGAGACTTTTAAGATTGATATCGTCAGGGCTAATCCCATTCATTGGTGAAATGAGGCCGTGCAAGACATGGTATAGTCCATGGTATTCTTGGATATTTTCCATAGCCGCCACGTCTCGACTATCCTCTAATACTAGGATAGTTGATTGGTCACGGCTAGGATCAGTACAGATGGAACAAGGATCATCATCCGTCAGACGTCCACAAACAGAGCAATAGGTCAATTCTCGTTTAGCTGCTAGAAGATTTTTAGCAAATTCATTGACATCGTCATCAGACATCCCAATGGTATAAAAGGCCAGTCGGGTCGCTGTCTTAATCCCGATACCTGGAAGTTTAGAATAGCTGTCAATCAACTTAGCAATAGGTGTTGGGTAAAGCATGGCTTCCTTTCTAGTTCATTGGATGGTGTTGGTTGTATAGATTAATAATGTCGCGAGCAATAGATGGACCGACACCGTTAGTTAGGTTGGTATTGTGAGGGAAAACAACCGCGACTGCAATCTGCGGATTATCTGTCGGTGCATAGGCCACGGCATTAGTATTGTTGGCTTTTTGACCACCATTGACGTAACTTTCGGCTGTACCGGTTTTTCCACTGATAGAGACTGCTGCCCCATTTGAAAAGGCACGACCAGTCGTAAGGGCACTTGTCCCGTGCGATACCTGGTAAAATCCTTGTTGTAGGATGGACATGTCAGATTCGGAAATATTAATTTTATTCATTTCCGTGCTGTCATTTTGCTTAATGAGTTCTCCCAAACCACCTTGTTCATTGTTGTCGTAGACTCCTTCCACGATATGAGGAGCTAAGCGAACACCATTATTGGCAATCGTTGCTACATACTGAGCTAGCTGCATCGGCGTGTAGTTATCGAACTGTCCAAAAGCATTATTTAGATAATTAGCCAAATCAAAGTCTTTAGGGATAAACCCTGTTGACTCATCTGGTAGGTCAATTCCTGTAGAAGCTCCCAGACCATATTCACCAAAGGTCGAACGTAATTTCGCCATAGCAGACTCAAGATTGCTGGTTCCTACTGTCATATTAGGCTGATAGGTTTGCCCCATAATCCCTAGAGCGGTTTGGACCATGTAGGTATTAGATGAGTATTCCAATGCCTCGACAGCTGTAATCGGGAAGGAACCGTAAGAAAGGGTGTACCATGAATTGATTGGTGCAGAACCTTGAAAGACGATTGGTTGATCTGTTAAAGTTTGATTGCCTGATAAAACACCATTTTCCCAACCTGAGCTGATGGTTGCCGCCTTAACGACAGATCCTGGAACAAAAACGTTGGTCACTGTACCTAGTGAGTCTGGAGTCAATTCACCAGATTCCAGATTGTGCTTGATCCCTGACATGGCTAGAACAGCTCCTGTCTTAGGATTGATGGCAACCGCATAGACACCTTCCGAATATTGGGCACCTCCGTTAGCAAGCTCAGAATTAAAATAGCTTTTCAAAAGGCTATCCACACTATCTTGGAAGGCCAAATCAATGGTCAGTTTGATGTTTTTACCCTTGCTACCTTCCTCAATATTTTCTACACTTTCCATATCTCCATGTTTGTCGAGATGGATTTCTTTAACAGTACGTTTCCCTTGTAGGACTTCCTCATATTGTTTCTCAAGGTAAGAGGTCCCAACACGGTCATTGAGGGAATAACCTTTTTTAAGATAGGCGTCCACTTCCTCAGCTGGAAGACCTGATTTTTCACTGGAAACACTTCCTACGATAGAAGCAAGAGAAGTTTCAAGGACCTTGCGATCCCACGAAGTGGAGATGCTAATCCCAGGTAACTCTTTAGATGCAGAGGCAATTTGAGCGACTTGAGTATCACTTAAAGGATCTGTTTGGATATTGCCTGTTGCAAAATTTCCAACTGCATTGAGCTGACTAAAGAGATAAATAGCCTTCTTTTCATCCTCTGTATAATTAGTTTGGCTAGAGCTAACACTCTTAACAGCATTGTTATAAAGATCCGATTCAGAAAGTTGATTACCATCAGAATCAAAACGCTTATCTTTGGGTAGGGCCTCTACCGTTTTTTTATAAACTGCTGGATCAGCTAGATAATAGTCAGCAATTTGACGTTCTGTCAAATCTGGAGAGGATACCGTCACATAAGTTAATAGTTTAGCAGAAATATCCTTTAAATCAGTCGCTGTCATCTTATTGCTTCGTGTGAAAGCAACTACTTGTTTAACCGTATTTTCTACCAAAGGTTTTCCAGCTGCATCATAGATTTCTCCACGAGCAGACCCCGTTGTTACTCTAGTTTGGCTAGCAGATGCTAACTTGGCTTCATAGAAATCCTTATTTACAAATTGCATATAGAGCAAGCGACCAATGATGGTCATGAAGAGCAAAATAACGATTGCAAACAATAAATTAAGCCGAGTCGGTATCGAATGGCTATTAAATTTTCTCATACAAGGCAGTCTCATTTCTAATCAAAATCTTACTCTTCATTGTACCATAATTTGATGAGAAAATTATGGAAAAAGAAAAGACTTTTCCTTTTTATCCAAAAAACAAAGCAACTGTGGTATAATTAAAATGAGCGCTATTTTATAGATTTCATTGATAAAAATTTTAACAAATAACTACAAGGGAGGCCCATGAACAAGCAAGACATCTCTACGATTATTGATCTTCACTTTGAAGAAATGACCGATTTAGAGCAAGAGATTGCCCGCTATTTTTTGCAGGCAGATACCATTCATGATGACTTGTCTTCTCAGCAGGTCACTCAAAAACTTCATATTTCTCAGGCCGCTCTCACTCGCTTTGCCAAAAAATGTGGCTTTACGGGTTATCGAGAGTTCATTTTCAAATACCTACAACAAATTGACAACCTTTCAGTCCCTCAGCAGGATATGAACCCCTTGACTCAACGAGTCTTGAGAAGTTATACAAATATCCGTGAAATGTCTCAAGAATTGATTGATGATGACCAACTGGAGCGCATTGCCCAAATGATTGATCAATCAGAACGCGTCTATTTTTTTGGGACTGGAAGTTCTGGCCTCGTTGCACGTGAGATGAAATTGCGTTTCATGAGACTTGGAGTCGTTTGTGAGGCTTTGACAGATCCAGATGGTTTCGCCTGGACAACCAGTATCATCGATGAAAAATGTTTGGTCTTTGGCTTTTCCCTTTCAGGAACAACTCCATCCATCATTGACAGTCTACTAGACGCTCAAGATATGGGGGCTAAAACTGTTCTTTTTACTAGTACGCCTAGCAAGGAAACTCAGGAATTTACAGAAACTGTACTGGTAGCAAGCCAGAGTCAGGCTTCCTATATCCAACGCATTTCTGCCCAACTTCCTATGTTGATCTTAATTGATCTACTCTATGCTTATTTCCTAGAAATTGACCGTGAGAGTAAAGAAAAAATCTTTAACAGTTATTGGGAAAATAAAAAACTAAATGGCTATCGTAGAAATAGAAGGTCTAGATAAGCCTTCATCCCTATCAAGTAAACAAGCATATGAGTAACCAGCGATTAAAGTCGCTGGTTTTTAGTTTGCTCAAGTCCTATAACTGATGACTTATGCACATAGAACTTTACACCTGATTCTTGATATAAAAAAGCGAACAAGACCAGCTTCTGTTTATCAGAAAACTCGTTTTGCTCGCTTTTTATAATTGAGATTAGTTATTGGTTCCAATCTCTAAAGTTTGGACAGTTATTACAGCAGTTTCTTTAAACAATGCTACTATTCTGCAATAACTTCCCACGAAATCTATACTTTCTCAAAAGTGTTTCTTGAGTTTGACAGATTCTATTCGTCTTCTTTTTTCTTTCCCATTGCAGCTAAGCCAAGAAGTGCTCCTACAGCTCCCAAGCTTGCAAGGGTAGCCGTTTCTTTAGTTCCTGTCTCTGGAAGACTATGTTGACGATTTGCAGGCGCTTGATAGATATTGCCGTGTGAGCTTGCAGGAGCTACAAGAGTCTGTTCATCTTTGTATTCTGGGAGTTCATGGACAGCTGCCTCTGCTCCATTGACACCACCTGTGAACTCTGGGGCTTCTCCACGAATAGCTGCTTCTGCACCATTTACGCCACTAGTAAACTCTGGTACCTCGTTGATAGCCGCTTCTGCGCCATTGACATTACCAGTAAACTCTGGGGCTTCTCCACGAATAGCTGCTTCTGCACCATTTACGCCACCAGTAAACTCTGGTACCTCGTTGATAGCCGCTTCTGCTCCATTGACATTACCAGTAAACTCTGGATCCTCTCCACGAATAGCTGCTTCTTCACCATTTACTCCACCAGTAAATTCAGGAAGCTCATGACTAGTCGCCTCTGTTCCATTGACACCACCTGTGAACTCTGGGGCTTCATGGATTGCTGGATCTGTTTTACCTGTTTCAACTTTCTTAGTTCCAACTAGCACAATCTCATCTTGTGCTGCTTCAAGAACTTCGCGAAGTTTTACAGTACGGCTTCCATCCAATGCTACTTCGGTGATAACACGTTCTTTACCTTCACGACCTACTTGAGACACGCTAGTTTTACCTTCTGGAAGAGTTGGGTCTTCTTTCTTCACTGTCTTGAAGCCTCTTGGTTCTTCAACTACCTCAAGACTTGGTTGACTAAAGCTCAATTCTTTAACACCTTCAGCTGGCTCAGATGTTCCTTCAAAAGTACCAACTTCGATGACACGATCTTGAGCTTCTTCACGTTCAACCTTAACTGTCTTACGTGTGTCTCCATCTACTTCTACATAAGTCGTTACTTGACCTACTTTGCCCTCTGAAACAACTTGTTCCTTGCCTTTGGCTAGGAAGGCATTCTCGCGACGAACAGTATTAAAGGCGATTGATTCTGTCGTTACTTCAAGGCTTGGTTGCGTTTGAATTAAGACCTTATCTCCTTCAGTCGGAAGATTTGAATGTTTTACTTCCTCTTTCGGAGTCGCTTGAAGCTGATTGATAGAAGTTAGAGCTGCTTGCAAGGCTTTGTCTACTGCATCCTGTGTCTTGGCATCTCTGATGGCAGTAAGGGCTTGCTCTCCAAGTTCAACCAGTTTTTCCTGTGCAGCTACATCATCGACAAGTTCAGCAGCTTTTTTCTCGACTGCTGCAGCCAATTCTGCAATCGCCTTATGGCGGTCAACTTTAGACTCTTCTGGTTTGCTTGGTTCTTCTGGTTTCGGATCCTCTTTCGGAGTCGATTGAAGCAGATTAATACCAGCTAGAGCATTTTCCAAAACCTTATCTACTGCATCCTGAGTTTTGGCTGCTTCGATCGCTGCGATGGCTTGTTCTGATAACTCGACTAGTTTCTTCTTAGCTTCTTTATCATTGCCTAGTTCCTTAGTCTTGTTTTGAATAGCCTCTGCCAAACTTGCCATGGCCTTATCATAGTCAATCTTAGACTCTTCTGGTTTGCTTGGTTCTTCTGGTTTTGGATCCTCTTTTGGAGTCGCTTGAAGTTGATTAATACCAGCTAGAGCATTTTCCAAAGCCTTATCTACTGCATCCTGAGTCTTAGCTTCCTGGATAGCAGTAAGAGCTTGTTCGGCCAACTCAACTAATTTCTTCTTAGCTTCCTTATCATCGCCAAGTTCTTTAGTCTTTCTTTCAATCGCTTCTGCCAGACTTGCCATAGCCTTGTCGTAGTTTGGCTCCTCTGGCTGGTCTGGTGTCGGTGTGTCATCTGAACCGTAGTTGTCTTCCTTATCAAGGATAGCTTGTAAGGTTGTGGCTGTCAGCATCAACTCTTGCGCATTGACAGTGCTTGCTGAAAGTTGTTCTGATAATTTGTCCAAGTTTGACTTGAAGGCTTGACGCGCCTCTGGAGTGTTCTTCAAGCTTGTTTGGTCAAATTTAGCCAATTCATCCTTCCAGTTCTTCATAGCTTGAACTAATTCTTCTTTGGTATAAAGAGCGCTATCTTCACCACGAGTGATGAACTGGTCAACTTGGATACCAATATTTCTAGAGGTATCATTTCGTTTTGGATCCAATTGCAAGGTTACAGCATGCCAACCTTCTTCTAGCCCAGTCAAACGAACGAGAGTCTGATCGCCTTGACGTGTAGATGCTGTACCACTGAAGTACTTCTTGCCATTGACATCAGAGGCATTCCCTTGACCATCTTGATACTCAAGTTCTTTACCATCCAGAGTTACCTTGTAGATACCATGTCCAGGATCAACAAAACCTTTGATTTCAAGACCTGTACCGTAGAAGTAGGCTGTTACGCTAGCATTTTTCTTTTGCTCTTCAGTCAAACGACCAAATGATGCCCAAGACTCAGTGTTTTGGTATTTGCCAGAAGAATTGGTTTCATGGTGCCAACCTGGGCTATAGTCAAGTTGACTGGCCTGATCATCGTGACTTACTTGATCTTTTTGAAGCAATTCAGCTTTCATCACTCGAATCGTTGCTTCTGAAGCAAAGCCAAGCAAAGCTTCATCTGAAGCACTCGTCATTTTCACTTTGAAGTCAAAGATAGAGTCAGCTTGCTCCGTAAAGTCAATTGTCGGAATTGTCAAAGTCTTTTCTGTTTCACCATCTTGGAAGGTCAAATCAGCCGTTGTATCCTTATAAACTTTACCGTGAACCCCTGTTCCTGGCTCAGTCACAACATGAACTGTCGCAGCTCCCTTGCTACCACCAACACGTTTGATGGTTACAGTAACTGGTTGTCCTTTTTGAACTTCATAGGTTGTTTCTTTCAACTCAAACATACCTTTACCAGCATTGTTGAGCGTGTAGATACCTTCAGTTGCAATAGCTTTTCCAGTTTTGTTAACGAGTTTGATGGTATGTTCACCTGGAGCTAAGTCATCTGTTTCATAAACCATCTGGCTACGTTTACGAGCTGCATTATTGGTTTGTACGTCTGCAACCTTTTGACCATCAACGTAAACCGACATTTCTCCGTGGTTTGGATCCACTGTAGATACGACATAAGCCTTAGTTCCGTTGAAACGGTAAGTTACGCTTGCATCTTTTTGGTTAGTCCACATAGATGTTCCGCGGATACCTTCAGATTCGTCATACCAAGTTGTATTTGCTTTATCTGCTGTTGTATTTGAATGGTAATCCAATCCAAGAGGGTAACCATCTGTTTTCTCGATACTACTTGGTGTTTTATAAACAGAGAAGTTTGTCAAAATAGGAGTCGCTTGCGCACCAGTAATAGTCACACGAATCTTTTGTGCTTCTACTGGTTGACCTTGGATAAGGCGACGATAACCAACAGTTGAGCCTTCACCGTATGGTACCCAACGGCCATTGAGTTCAACTTCAACCTTGAATCCAGAGATACGCTGACCTTTAGCGATATCTTCTTTGAGTTCAATCACGTCAAAGCGTCTCTTTTGACCAAGATCAACAGTAAATTCACCTGTCTTAGCATCATTTGCTAGTGCCCAGCTAGTATCATCCTTACCATCTGTTAGGTTGCTTGTTTGATACAAGTGATTCTTACGAGTAGAGCTTGCAGTTACAGTTGCACCCTTAGCAAAGTCAGTCGCATACATTTGATCCAAGGTTGCTCGGAATTCTTTCAAACGAGCGACATCTGCATCTGCGAATTTACCTTCTTTATTAGGTGGAATATTGAGTAGAAGTGGCGTTCCACGACCAACAGACTTGAAGTAGATATCCATCAAATCTTTGATTGATTTTGGTTGTTGATTATCATGGTAGAACCAACCTGAACGGATAGAAACGTCTGCTTCACCTACAGAGTACATATCACCATCTGGATCTCCGTGGTTGAGATAGTCATTTCGAACATCATCAGTGATTTTAGCTTTCTTGACCTTATGCCAAACTGGATCTCCTGCGATACCACGTTCATTACCAATCCAACGTACACTTGTCGGTTGTGCAGAGAAGATAGCGATATCTCCTTCAGCTTCCTTGATGTACTTGAACCACTCATCAAAGGTATAAGTTACTTTTTGAGCTCCGCTACCACGCGCACCATCCATCCATACTTCGATAAATTTACCATTGTTTCCGTATTTAGGATTGCCAAGGATTTCCTTGAGTTGGTTGAGATAGTATTCATTGTACTCTTTCTCAGTTGCAACATGATATTTAGGATGGTTGGCATCCCATGGTGATAGGTAAACACCCATATTCATGTCATACTTAGTCGCTGATTTAGAGATTTCTTCGAGAAGGTCTCCCTTACCATCTTTCCATGGACTAGCAGCAACCGTGTGGTCTGTGTATTTAGATGGATAAATCACAAAACCGTCGTGGTGTTTTACAACCATGATTGTTCGTTTGAATCCGGCATCCTTCAAAGTCTTAATCCACTGGTCTGTATCAAGGTTAGTTGGGTTAAAGTTTTGAGGATTTTCTCTACCGTTCCCCCACTCAGAGTTGGTATAAGTATTCATACCATAGTGGATGAAGGCGGCCAATTCTTCCTTGTGGTAGTCCAATTGAGCCTTACTTGGCAGCGGTCCATAGTTTCCAATTTCTGTTTCTTCATCTTTTGGATCCACTACTGGAGTGACTGGTGTTACTGGTTTTGGATCTTCAATTTTTTCGTATTCAAAAATAACTTGGTTCGCTCCTTTGTGTTGGATGGTAGCTTCTTGACTTGCATTTACTGCACGGTAGCCCGTGATTTCTTTAGCTTGGAATCTGTGAACAAAGGAAACTTCATATTCTTTCCCTTCGTTGTTGTCAACAGTTGCAGGTGCCAATTCTTGATCTGTACCTTTCAAGCGGTAACGAACGTCGAAGGAACCTTTATTGACCTTATAAACAACCTTGATGACGCGTGTTCCTGCAGGAGCCTTGCTCACAACGCTATAATCATCTCCCCAAGCATCTTTTAGTTGCTTGTTGACAGCTTTTCCGTCAATTGAGACAATCTCATATTTGTCTTTATTCTTCTTGTAGAAGTCAGTCTTCTCAATTTCTGTTTTATAGTTATAGTCGAACTGAGCTCCAACTTCTGTCTTTTCAACAAAAGTATCGTTTTCTTTGACTGGATTATCTTTCTGGTCTACGTGTTCGATAACAACTCGTCCATATTCAACACCTTCAAGGAGAGTTGCTACACCGCTTTCATCGAAAGAGTATTTATTTTCGCCAATAACTGCTGTCTTATTTCTGAGCATTTCTCCCTCTGGAGTGAAATAATAACGGCTACCGTTATCGCCTTGATACCAGCCTTTAACACCGTATTTATCAATGATGCCTTTAGCCCATGCTAGTTGTTCTGGAGATAGGACAAGACCTCCACCGAAACGGTCTTTTTCAGGAATGTTCATATTATCAACTGTACCACGTTGGTGAATACCGATAACTTTACCATCACCGTTGATGATACCTCCACCTGAAAGACCTGATACAGAAGTCAAACGGTAAGTTACACCAACAGTTCCCTTATCATCATACTTTTCAGTACCTTTAACAACACCATCAGCCTTATACAATTGACCAGGTACGATTGGTTCTTTCAATTCTGGAGAAGTAGAATCTGTTGGGTAGCCGATCGTGCTAACTGGCTCACCAGGGTTATAGGTACGGTATTCAGCTAAAGGAGTAAAGGTTGCAGCCTTATTTGGGCTTGCAATCTGTACTGGAACTGGAGCCACAACCAAGGCTAGGTCATTTTTGTACCCTTCACCAAACTTCTCTTTATTCCAGAAATGGATGTCCTTTTCTTGGAACAAAACAGTTTTTCCTGAAGTTGGTAAAGAATTATTCTTAGCAGAATTTGAACCTACATTGTAATAGAACTTAGCAGTGTCACCGCCTAAGATATTACCAGCATTGGTTTCGGCATCCTTCTTCAAGAAATTGTGAGCCACTGTCAACATGATGTTTGGAGCCACAAAGATACCAGAACCAGAATTGAGGTAACGCTGAGTTCCACCACCTGCTAGAGGTGAACTGAAAATTGTATAAACCATCGCTGCTGATGTAGCTGGTTGACCGTCATAATTGATATGCTTAAGGTCTTGTCCGCCATTGATAATGGCTCTATTTTCTTTTTCGCTTTCAGATGGAGCCACTTCTGTAGGTTTCAAAATGCTCTTAGTCTCTACTTGTGGACTTTCTTTCTCTGAAACAATGGCTGAAGTGTCCAGTTTTTTCACTGGCGTATCAGGATAAGCTCGATCAGGAATTTCTTCAGGGAGTAAATCACCTGATTCTTCTACTGCATTTTCTGCAAGAGGAGCTGGTTTTTCAGCTACTTCTTTGGCAACTTCTGGAGTTTCCTTGTTTGTATCTGCCACTTCTTTTGCTTGACCATCCACTTCAAGTTTTGGTTCTGTCACAAGTTCACTAGCCGCAACATTCCCAGAAGCAAAAAAAGCAAGACCAACTGCTACAGAAGCAACACCAACAGTCAGTTTACGAATACTAAATATTCGACCTTTTTCTAAAAAATATTGTTTCATCAAATACTCCTAATCTTCTAGAGCAGTCAGCTACTGCCCGAGCCCAGTGTTATCTGGCGACAATTTTTGTTTGATTTCCTAGCTTAAAATTCTGCTCCTAAGCTATTTATTTTTGGGCAAGCCCTTATGAGGAAATCGCTTACATTTCTTGAAAATAAAATAAGGCTCAAACTAGCAAAAATTTTACCTAGAGTTTCTGCAGTATAATAAATATACTATATTATCCTGAAAAATGCAAGGGCTTCCAAAGTTTTAACTGGATTTTTACTAAATACTTTTGCCACTATTTACCACTAAAAAATCCTAAATTGGCAAGGCCAACTTAGGATTGTTTTGTTTTGAAGTGATAGTAAGCTCCAAGCATACCCGCAGTATTTTGATGACGCGCAAACTCTAATCTTGTTTTTTCCGCTAAACTTGGAACAAGCGCATCTTTCAGAGCTGTACGAATTTTCGGTTTCAAAATCGCTTCCTGCCCCATAATACCACCACCTAGTATAACAACCTCTGGATTGGCAACATAACAGATGTTAGCAAGACCTTTTCCAAGATAGTCTACCATACGGTCAATTCCCTCCATACAGAGTTTATTGCCTTCTGTAGCTTCTTTGAAAATTCTACGACCATTCCAATGTTCTACTTCTTCACCATGAGCCTTAGCTACATACTCAACCAAGGCAGTTGTAGAAGCTAAATCTTGGAAAGCCCCATCTTGCATATGCATATAGCCAACTTCACAGGCAGAATTACTAAATCCATGGAAAATCTGGCCGTCAATGATTAAGCAACCGCCGATACCTGTTCCGATGGTCAAACATAGCGTTATTCCTGCACCTTTTCCAGATCCAGAAACAGCTTCTGCTAGCCCTGCACAGTTGACATCATTTTCAATTTCACAAGGAACTTGGAAACTTTCTTCAATTTCTTTCTTAAATTGGGTTCCAGCATAGTTCGGGATCTGTGGACCAGCATAGAAAATCTCACCCTTATCAGGATCAACCATTCCCGCTGAGGAAATAGCCACACCTGCCACCGGTCCTTTTTCTAGATAGCTAGCGACAATATCTTTTGTTTTCTGTAAGATATGTGGACCGCCCTTATGAGCCTCAGTCGCTACTTCATGAGACTCAACAAGTTGTCCATCTTGGTCAATCAAACCATATTTGATATTAGTTCCGCCAATATCAATTGCAACGTAATTAGTCATAAAGCCTCCTATTGATTAGAGGAAACGCTCCTTAGTTTCACGAATCAATTGAGCAGCTGCTTCTACAACTGGACGATCTTCTTCGATCACTGGTGTAAGTGGAGAACGAACTGATCCGATATTAAGTCCTTCATTGATTTTCAAGACTTCCTTGATAACGCCGTACATATTTCCATGTGCAGCAGTCAATTTACCAATGATAGCGTTGATAGCGTATTGCAATTCACGCGCTGTTTCTAGGTCTTTGTCTGCAATCAATTGGTTGAGTTTCAAGAAGAGTTCTGGCATAGCACCATAAGTACCACCGATACCAGCTTTTGCACCCATGAGACGTCCACCTAGGAATTGTTCATCTGGACCGTTAAAGACGATATGATCATCACCACCAAGACTAACAAAAGTTTGGATATCTTGAACTGGCATTGAAGAGTTTTTAACACCGATAACACGTGGGTTCTTCAACATTTCTGTGTAAAGACTTGGAGTCAAAGCAACACCTGCTAATTGAGGAATGTTATAGATAACATAGTCTGTGTTTGGTGCTGCTGCACTGATGTCGTTCCAGTATTTGGCTACTGAGTATTCAGGCAAACGGAAGTAAATTGGTGGGATTGTTGCGATAGCATCTACACCCAAGCTCTCTGCATGACGAGCAAGTTCGATACTGTCTTTAGTATTGTTGCAAGCCACGTGTGCAATAATGGTCAATTTACCTTTAGCAACTGCCATGACTTCTTCCAAAATCAACTTGCGGTCTTCTACGCTTTGGTAGATACATTCACCTGAAGAACCGTTGACATAAAGTCCTTGAACACCTTTATCAATAAAGTATTGCACCAAAGCACGAGTACGTTCTGGGCTTACTTCGCCCGCATCATCATAACATGCGTAGAAGGCAGGAATGACGCCTTCATATTTTTTTAAATCTGACATAGATTTCTCCTAAGATTTCTTATTTTCTGCTCTGAGCAGATGATTTTTACTATTTTAGTATACACCTTGTAAAAAGCGCTTTCAATACATCTCAGCCACTTAGATTTTAATTTCTATTCATCTCTCGTAGCTTTTCATGCTTGAAAGTAGTTTCATATCATTTTCAATCTGCTTGATATTTAGCAAACAATTTTTCCATTAATCCAGCCTGGCAAAAGGCAAGAAGGCCAAAGCCAAAGAGTAGAAATGCTGAACCACCAAGTACGAGCGTAAAGCCTGATAGATAGAGAAGCATCATGATTAATAAAATAATCGCAAGCATCAAGAAGAACCACACGAAGTTAAAGCTAACTAAGAGCAAGCCCTTTTGGAGTACTTCTTTCCAAGTCAAGTCATAGCGTGCTGCAATTGGATAGCTAGCCAACATAACCAGAGTTAAAAATATTAGAATTCCTAAGCAAATGGCTTTAATGAGCTGGAAGCCTAGGCCTGTTTGCCCCCAGAATAGAGACAAGTCAACTACACTAATTAGAAAAATTCCTAGTTCCAACAAACCTAACTGGAGGCCTAATTTCAAATTTTGCTTAAAGGCTCTCATATACGTTTTAAAAACAGGAACACGACGACTACTCTTAACTTCGAAGATTGTCTGATAGAGACTAATTTTTGCTACTCCGATTGTCACAATAGGCAAACAAGACACAACAAAAAGTAGGTTGACCGTCACGATATCTAACACTTTCTCACAAAATCGCATAAGAAAGTTATCCGTATCGAATGCTGCTTTTATCAATCCAGATCCTTTATGTGCCATTGTTTGCTCCTCCTAACTGACTAATCGATTAAAATTTTAAATAAGTATTTGCGAACTTTATCTTCCATACCTGCATAACCATTAGGTTGATGAGGTTCACCTGGGAAGAAGATTGCAAAATTGTGATAACCCAACAAAAGTGGGTAGTGTTCGTGGCAATGAACAAAGCCGATATCACTAGCTTCGTCAAAGGCTACAGCCTCATCTTTGACACGAGAACCGTAACTAGAATACTCATGTCCTTCAACTAACAAATGCAAATCTGCATAGTTTTTATGATGCTCAAAGCGATCATTTTCATCTTGGTTGAGAACATTTTCCTGTACAACTAGAAAGACTTTATCCCCATCAATCTCGTATTTGCCTAATTCAAAGCTATCCTTACGATGCTCATAGAGATAATCAATAGCCTTATCTAGATTAGGATGAATTCCCTTGTAAAAGCTAATGTTTTTTAAATCATCAAAAATCATAGTAATTTCCTTTACCTGATTGTTACCTTCAGACATACGATGTCTAGCCAGTAAGTTTATAAGTGTCTAACAAAACTTCATGAAGTAAGCAACTCCTCTCCATTTTGTAGACACTTATATATCCTGTATTCTCTTAGTCTATCAACTATACTGCTGCATACTGATAAACAGATTCTACTATATTCAATTTTCGCAGAGGACTATCCTTTGACAGCTCCCATAGTAATCCCTTGAGTAAAGGATTTTTGGAAGACCAGGAAGACTGTTACGATTGGCACAGCTGCAAGGGCAGCCCCTGCCATGATCAAACCATAGTTAGTTGCCATCTCGGCCTGCATAGTCGCAACCCCGAGCGAGATGGTCAAGTTTTGACGTGAAGTCAACATTACCAATTGCATGAAGTAGTCATTCCAAGTATTGATGAAGGTAAAGATTGCAAGAGCTGCAAATCCTGGCTTCACGATAGGGAAGGCTACGCTCCAGAATGTACGAATCTCGCCACATCCATCGATTTTAGCAGATTCGAGCAATTCTGTAGGAATGTTTTCACTGAACTGTTTCATGAGGAAGACCCCGAATGGCCATCCAATCAAAGGCAAGATAACTGCCCAAAGAGTGTCATGGATTCCCATGAAGTTGACGATACGTACCAATGGTACAAGGACAACTTGTTTTGGAAGAGCCATGGCAGCGATAAAGATTGCAAAGAGAATGCGTTGTCCATAGAAACGTTTCTTAGCCAATACATAACCTGCTAGTGAAGAGGTTGCACAAACCAAGAACATGGTTACCAAAGAAATGAATACTGAGTTCCACATCCATTGCAAGGCTGGGTTTTGCACCATCAATTGTTGGAAGTTCTCCATTGTTGGAGCTTTAGGGAACCATTGTGGTGGAATCATAATGGTATCTGGTTGTGATTTGAATGCACCTGTCAAGATCCAGTAGAATGGGAAGATAAAGAGTACAGTCAACAAGAGCAAAATGATTGTTGAAATAACAGTAAAGGCTGTTAATGGTTTCTTTTGTTGTGTAGGTTTCATAGCTGTCTCCTTTCCTTAGTATTCTACATCGTTTCCGAGGATCTTGAATTGAGCGAAGCTGACAAGGGCAATCATAACTGCCAAGAATACACCAATAGTATTGGCATAGCCATATTCAGTCAATTGGAAGGCTTTTTCGTAGAGGTAGTACATAAGTGTACTTGTTGAGTAGTTTGGACCACCAGATGTCAACAACTGAATCAAGGCGAAACATTGGAATGAGTTGATGGTTGTAATGATTGCGATATAAAGTGTTGTTGGAAGAAGGCTTGGCCATTTAATCTTCCAGAATACTTGGAACTCAGTCGCACCGTCAACACGAGCTGCTTCTACAAGTGAGTTATCAATATTACCCATTGCAGCGATGTAAAGAATGATTGGTTGACCAACTGATGTTGTCAAAAGGATAATCATAATCGCCATCAAAGCCCAGTTTTTATCTCCCAACCAAGAAATGTTTTGGCTGATGATGTGACTTGACTTAAGCACGAAGTTCAAAATACCTGATAGTGGATCGTAGATCCATTTCCATACTACTGTTACGGCAACACTACCTGTTACTACAGGAAGGAAGAAGACGAAACGGTAGAAAGATCTAGCGATGGCATTTTGTTGGTAAGTTTGTGATGCTACAAAGAGCGAGAAGAGTACAACGACTGGTACAGACCCAATAACCAAGATTACGGTATTAATCAAAGATTTTGTAAAGACAGGGTCTTTAAACATACGGATGTAGTTGTCCAAGCCCACAAACTCAAAGCTAGTCATCGAATAGTTGAAGAAACTAGTGATGAAGCCCATGATCATTGGAGCTAAAACGAAGACGGTAAAGAAGATTAATACTGGTGCTAGGAATGCGTAGGAAATAATAGTTTCCCGCATGCGAATTTTATTGATTTTCACAGTCGGCACCTCACTTTCACATAGTTTTGTTTTTTTGACTGTTATCTGACCCTGATCTAAAATCAAAATGAAATTTTTCTAAGATTCGTCAATGTAAAAACTTCATTTTAATTTTGACCTGTCAGTTGCTTCTATTTCAAACAAAAGTCCCCCTTTTCATACACAGATATGCTCAGGGAAAAGGGGGGAACTCAGTTTTTATTTAGGGCTTATTATTTAGCTGCTTTTTTGATTGTTTCATTCGCTTTTTCAGTGAATGCTTTCAATGCTGCAGCAGGTTGTTCGTCACCATTTGATACAGCTTGCAACATTGGGAACCAAAGTGTTCTCATTTCAGCAAATCCGTCGATTGTGTTGTAGTATGGTGAGTAGTATTGAGTCCAGCTACCGATTGTTTCCATACGTTTGTCATCATAAAGTTTTCCAAATGAAGTACGAACTGGGAATGCGCCTGTACGAACTACGTCTTTAGGACCCCATTCTTTGTCATCTGCAATGAATTGGATGAATTTCTTAGCTGCTGCGACTTTCTTTTCGTCTTTGTTGTTAAATACTGCAAATCCGTTTACAAGGTATTCAAGAGCTGGTTTACCTGAATCAGATGGGAATGGTACTTCTACCACTTCAACTTTACTTGCTTCCAAAAGTTTAGCTTGGATACCATTTTGAGCTGGTGCCCAAAGGATTGTGTAAGAAGTTTGACCGTTCGCAAAGTTTTGGATGTCTGCTCCACCGTCAAATTGTGAACCATTGTTCAACAAACCGTCTTTGATCCAGCTAGATGCTTTTTCAAGACCTTTAACGAATTTAGGATCGTCAGTTGTGTATTTAGTTACATCTTTATCTGTTACAGAACCGCCGTAAAGGTTCGCAATGAAGGCACGTGTTCCTTGGTCTCCCCCTTGACCAGAACTGAACAATGAACCTGGAGTATATCCTTTATCTTTAAGCGCTTTCAAAACTTTTTCAAAATCATCAGTTGTCCAACCTTCTTTTACAAGATTCGCAACTCCAGCTTCTTCCAACATTTTCTTGTTCATAGCCATGTAGAATGGTGCTGAACTGATTGGATACATATAAGCTTTATCGCCTGCTTTACTTGCTTTTACAATGTTTTCATTGTTAACATCTTTAACAAAGTCATCTGTGAAGAGGTCGTTCAACTCAGCCAATTTACCGTTTTTACCGTATTGGATGATACGTCCTGGTGCGTCAAAAAGTACGTCTGGAGCTGTTCCTGCTTCGATTGCTGTTGTGATTTTTTCTGGACCAGATTTGAAGTCGATTGTTTCTAGTTTAACTTTAACATCTGGATTTGCTTTTTCGAAAGCTTCGATGATAGATTTTTCATAAGTTCCTACACCATCGCCAGTTTTTTCTTGAGTAAAGACTGGGAATGCCCACCAAGTGATTTCAGTTTTTCCACTGTCACTACCAGAGCTAGCAGCATCTTTGTTAGCATCTGATTTACCACAAGCAGCAAGAGATAGAACCGCAGCACCCGCAAGTACTGTACAAGCTAGTTTTTTAAATTTCATTTGTATTCTCCTAAATGATGATAAGCGTATCCGAATCGGATAATGAGTAATGTCAACTTTGTATACGTTTTCATTTTTTCCTACTAATCAACCACTCTCCTCGTTTTTTATATTATGTTATTTAAGACCCGCAACAAATCGTTCCGTAATCTCTTTTGGTCTAGTAATAGCGCCACCAACTACGATACCTCGCACTCCGTAACCTAGGATTTGCTTAGCTTGTTCTGGTGTGTGAATTTTTCCTTCAGCGATGACGTCCACCCCTGCATCACAGAGTTTCTTGATGAGTTCAAAGTCTGGGCCATCCACTTTTGGACTGTAAGAAGTGTAACCTGATAAGGTTGTTCCGACAAAGTCAATTCCCGCTTCAACTGCTGTTAGACCTTCCTCAAAGGTACTTGTATCAGCCATCAAGAGTTGATTTGGATATTTTTCTTTGATCTGACGGATAAATTCTTGGATTTCTAAGCCATCATGACGTTCACGCTTAGTACAGTCAAGAGCAATGACTTCGATGTCAAGAGCTGCTAGTTCATCCACCTCTCTCATAGTCGCTGTGATGAATGGTTCCTGTGGTGGATAATCACGTTTAATAATTCCGATAATCGGAAGTTTAGTGACCTCTTTAATTTCCTTAATATCTCGAACACTGTTTGCTCGGATACCGACTGCACCACCTTGTTCAGCTGCTTTCACCAACAAGGGGATAACTCCTCCCGCTTCTGTGTAGAGCGGTTCATGAGGAAGTGCCTGACAAGAAACGATGATTCCATCTTTGATTTGTTCAATCAAGGCTTCTTTACTAATTTGTGGCATCTACTTTCCTCCTTTTCTTTTCCTTTGTGTTTATGTGACTATTATAGCTTATTATTAAAGCGCTTTCAATAACTTGTGCTAGAATAGATTGGAGTTTCAAAACAATTTTATGCAACAGTTTCTTCTGAAAGTAGTTTCAGGGGCCTAACATCTATCCCAACACCTCTTAAATCTTAAAACCAGCCCTTTTTTAAAGAAAAAGGCCGTAACAAATTTCCGTTACGCCCCTTTCTAACTAATACTCTTCGAAAATCTCTTCAAACCACGTCAGCGTCCCCTTGCCGTACTCAAGTACAGCCTGCGGCTAGCTTCCTAGTTTGCTCTTTGATTTTCATTGAGTATAAGATTTAGTTTCACTAAGGAAACCTTCAATTTTAACGATTTGACTAAGCTTCTTTTCTCTTCCCAAAAGCAAACATACCAAGGAGCAACCCCACAAGTCCTACTGATGCAAGGGCGGTGGCATCTTCATTTCCTGTCTTAGGAAGAACATCTTGACGAACTGCAGGTGCTTGATAGGTCTTATCTTGTGCCGTAGCCTGAGATACAATAGACTGCTGACCTGTGAATTCTGGTAATTCATGTACAGCTGCTTCTGCACCATTGACACCGCTATTGAATTCTGGGTTTTCTAGCTTAGCTGATTCTACTGCATTCACACTACCACTAAATTCTGGTTGTTCATGAACCGCTGCTTCTACACCATTGACTCCACCTGCAAATTCTGGAGATTCTGCTTTTGCTGCTTCTACTGCATTCACACCACCTGTGAATTCTGGGACTTCATACACAGCTGCTTCTACACCATTGACACCGCCTGTGAATTCTGGAAGTTCTGCTATCGGTGCTGCTTCTTCGCCTACTGTACCAATAGGTTCAGTATACTCTGGGAGCTCCGTTACAGCAGCCTCTTCGCCATTCACCCCACCTTCGAATTCTGGTACTTCATGTACAGCTGCTTCGCTTCCATTAACTCCGCCTGTGAATTCTGGAAGTTCTGCTATCGGTGCTGCTTCTTCGCCTACTGTACCAATAGGTTCAGTATACTCTGGGAGCTCCGTTACAGCAGCCTCTTCGCCATTCACCCCACCTTCGAATTCTGGTACTTCATGAACAGCTGCTTCACTACCATTGACTCCACCAGTAAATTCTGGAAGTTCAGCAATCGCAGCTTCTACACCATTAACACCACCTGTGAATTCTGGTACTTCGTTAACAGCTGCTTCACTACCGTTGGCAGCTCCAGGAATACCTGCTCCTTCAAGACTCACCGGAAGGTTGTGCATACTCTCGATCGCTCCAGAAGCAAGGCCAGTTATCTCCTGACCTAGATCTGACTTATCTATTGTGAATAGAAGAGTCTTAGTATCGTACTGGGTCATAAAGTTTATTTTTTTACCATTTGCCAACTGAAGTGTTGGGATTTTGTTAACCAAAACTTCTGAATCAAACTCTACTGCAAGAATTCCTGGCCATTTTTCAATAACATTTTTAACTTTGGTTTCTTTAGGAGAAATTCTTTCCTTCGTCAAGAAATCCCAGTTGAATTTCTTGAAGGATAGAGTATAAGGATTGCCACCAGCTTCATGATGTTCATACAAGAGACCAAATTCTTTTGGTCCGATCTGTTGAAGTGAGTTATAGGCATACTCCCCTTCTTGAATCAAATGATGATGCAGCCAAGTCAACTCGCCATCTTCTTCTACACGAGCCACTCGAATGTAACCATTCTTACGACCTGGGCCATTGGCATTTGCTAGAAGGATGTACTCTTTACCATCTTGAACCGTATGAGTCGCCGCCATTTGAACATAAACATCAGGTACATCATAGCGTGCTACATAGTTGTCCCATGTAATACCACCATCATTACTTGTCGCAACCTGCAAATCACCTGTCAAACCACGCATAAAGAGTTTCAACTGACCATTATTCAATTGAACAACAGAAGCTTCCGTATTTTGAGCGTAGTAATTGTTCATGTTGCTTGAATCAACTACTGTACCATCATAAAGTGTACGGTTATCATTGACACCGCCACCCATATGCCAAGTCTTACCATGGTCATCTGAGTAGATGATACGAGATGATTGAGAACCGTTGAGGTGGTTAGTACGGTTTGTCGTATAAACAGGAACGACGATACGACCTTTATGAGGTCCATTCTGGAGGGTAATGCCCACTCCAGGTCCCACACCTAAGAATTTCATCCAATCAGCTTTGACCATTGGGGTAATATCTTGTGGTGCAGACCAAGTCTTACCGTCATCATCACTGTAAGACATCCATAGGTAGCTGTCTTTAGCAATTCTAAATGGAGAAGTTTTATTGCTTGTAAAATAGATATTTCCTAGCAGTTGCTCACCCTGATAAAGATCACCTTTATCACTATAAGCCGGCTTGACTGGATTTACAACAACACGGTAATCCGTTGCCTGACCATCTGGTGTGTAGACAACACCATTTTCACGAATGGTATAGGCTCCATTTTCTCCTTCACGATAGAGAATTTGGTAGGTTTTCCCATTAATTTCTTTATAAGCTTCCTCTTTTTCAGCTGACATCCCAAAGATACCTTTTCCTTCTGGGAACATATCATAGACAGAAAAGATGCGCTTGGTTTCAGTATCTTGGGCTAAAACCATATCGATATTTACTGGTGAACCAACAGATGGATCAGTAGCTTTTGGATTGTCGCGTAGATTCGTAAGTGTGATACGATCGCCCCATGTTTGACCCTGATCTTCACTTCGTTTGACGACCATACCGATATCGCCCCAGTCATAGTGGTGCAAACGACGTTCGTCAGCTCCAGCAATCAAAGTTCCCTTGTCAGTCTTAAGGAGGGCTGGAATACGATAGCTATTAATGCCATCTGGATTTGACTGCCCATTTTTACCAGCTTCAAAGACATCCTTTTTATCTGTTATCTCAGCTCCTTCTGGAAGCTTTTTCTCTAATTCGGATCTTTCAAATAGGTAGCTACGATTTTGAACTTCTTCTGGACTCAAGGCACGATCATAAACAGTTAGATTACGAACTTGTAAACCTGCCCCCCAAACCATACTTCCTGCACGATTTGTGGTACCAATTTGCATATGATTCACATCAGGCATATCTTTGATAAAGCGTCCTGATTTCTTACTTGTTCGTGACAAAACTCCGTTTACATAGAGACGAACTTGCCCATCTGGAGAATCTGCACTTGGTCTTTCAACTGTAAAGGTTACTGAGTTCCACTGACCTGGTTTGACAGTTAATGGTGCGTCTGTGTATCTATCATAAAATTGGTCGCCGTTTTGATCGCGGCCCTCAATCAAGGCAACGTTGTTGTAAACAGCCATGGTGAAATATTCATTTCGAACCTTATCACTTGAGACTGAGAAAAGGTTGTAAAATGCTGGCGCAGAAGCATCTGGTTTGAACTCCATATGAATGGTCGCGTTTTGAAGTTGTTTCAGTTTGCCTAATTGCTCTGTCAGATCAATTCTATTGCTATTTGCAGCATTAGTCTCTACATCTTCCTTTTCAAGAACAGTATTGACATTTTCCAACTCTCTAGCATAGTAATCACGTGGAAGCGCAGCTGGATCTTTTTCGGTTTCTCTAGTTGCTTCTGCCGTTGTAGTTGTCTCTGTTCCAGTATGTGCTTCTGTAGATGCATGTGTAACTGTATCTACCCCATTAGATTCCGTAACATTCTTTTCAACGATCTCTGCTTTTTCAGGCTGTTCCTTTTCGACACTAAGCTCGGCGGTCTCTTTACTAGTGACCGTTGACTCTTGTGCTAATACTGGCGATGCACCAAAAACAACTGCTCCAATAACGACTGAAGCGGCTCCTACTGTAAATTTGCGAATTCCGTATCGTTGTTTTCTATCCAACTGATTATGCTTCATCTTTCTTCCTTTCATTTTTAAAAATAAAGCGCTTTCTTTTTCGCTTAAAATTTTTAGTCATCTGACTAAATGACAAAAATTACTTTTTCACGAATGGTTACACTCGCTCTTTCAAATTTTCTCTCACTTAACGACCCATCGTTAACTAGAGTCTCCTACTCCTTTCAAATTTTATCTTATTCTCATTATATAATAAATCCTCCCCTTTTAAGAGAGATTGAGATAGAACAGATTATACTTTCAGTTTTTAAAACATAAACTCAGACATTTGAAACTACTTTCGGGTGCTTTGGATTTTTCTAACATAAAATTGCTTCATTCGGTTGAATCGTTTTTTTAATGAACTTTATCTCAAACTTATACTCAATGAAAATCAAAGAGCAAACTAGGAAGCTAGCCGCAGGTTGCTCAAAACACAGTTTTGAGGTTGTGGATAGAACTGACGAAGTCAGTAACACATATACGGTAAGGCGAAGCTGACGTGGTTTGAAGAGATTTTCGAAGAGTATTAACTATTTGACTCCTGATTTATCTAGATCAAAAAGGCCGTAACTAGTTCTAGTCACGACCCTTTCTAATATAAGATCAAATTTCTCTATGAATTTCGTTGATTTTAACTATTTCATTGATCTTCTTTTTTCTTGCCCATAGCAAACATACCTAGGAGCATTCCTACAAGTCCTAGAGAGGCAAGAGGAGCAAGATCTTCACTTCCTGTTTCAGGAAGAAGTTGCTGACGAGCAGCAGGGGCTTGATAAGTTTTATCTTGTGCCATAGCTTGAACCACAATTGACTGTTCTCCCTTATACTCTGAGACCTCATGGATAGCAGCTTCTAGCCCATTAACACCACCTGTGTACTCTGGAACTTCTAACTTAGCAGATTCCACTCCATTGACACCACCTGTGTACTCTGGAACTTCTAACTTAGCAGATTCTACTCCATTTACACCACTTGTATACTCTGGTGCTTCTAACTTAGCAGATTCTACTGCATTGACGCCACCTGTGTATTCTGGAACTTCTAACTTAGCAGCCTCTACTCCATTGACGCCACCTGTGTACTCTGGAACTTCTAACTTAGCAGCCTCTACTCCATTGACGCCACCTGTGTACTCTGGAACTTCTAACTTAGCAGATTCTACTCCATTTACACCACTTGTATATTCTGGCACCTCTAACTTAGCGGATTCCACTGCATTGACACCACCTGTGTATTCTGGAGAATCTAACTTAGCGGATTCCACTGCATTGACACCACCTGTGTATTCTGGAGCTTCTAACTTAGCGGATTCTACTGCATTCACACCGCCTGTATATTCTGGCACCTCTAGCTTAGCGGATTCTACTGCATTCACACCGCCTGCGTACTCTGTACTTTCTGCCTTAGCTCCTTCTTCGCCATTGACACCACCTTCAAAGGTTGAAGTGTCTGACTTAGCGGACTCTACTCCATTCACACCGCCTTCGAACTCTGGACTCTCTGACTTAGCTCCTTCTTCGCCATTGACACCACCTTCAAAGGTTGAAGTGTCTGACTTAGCGGACTCTACTCCATTCACACCGCCTTCGAACTCTGAACTCTCTGCCTTAGCTCCTTCTTCGCCATTGACACCACCTTCAAAGGTTGAAGTGTCTGACTTAACGGATTCTACTGCATTCACACCGCCTTCGAACTCTGGACTCTCTGCCTTAGCTCCTTCCTCACCATTGACACCGCCTTCGAAGTCTGAAGCGTCTGACTTGGCTGCTTCTACTGCATTGACTCCGCCTTCGAACTCTGAAGTGTCTGACTTGGCTGCTTCTACTGCATTCACACCGCCTTCGAACTCTGGACTTTCTGCCTTAGCTCCTTCCTCACCATTGACACCGCCTTCGAAGTCTGAAGTGTCTGACTTAGCTGCTTCTACTGTATTCACACCGCCTTCGAAGTCTGAAATTTCATGAACCGCAGCTTCCCCTTTTGAAGTTTGCACTGGAATATATTCTGGAACTTCATGGACCGCGGCTTCTTCGCCGTTCACACCACCTTCAAAAGCTGGCACATCATGAACGGCTGCTTCGGCACCATTGACTCCACCTTCAAATTCCGGAACTTCGTGAATAGTTCCTGGTGGATTTTCTTCAACCTCTATTTCTGGAATTTCATGAACGGCTGCTTCCTCGCTGTTCACACCACCCTCGAAGTCTGAGACTTCATTGACTGCTGCTTCAGCACCATTCACACCGCCTTCGAACTCTGAACTCTCTGCCTTAGCTGCTTCTTCGCCGTTCACACCACCTTCAAAGGCTGGCACGTCATGAACGGCTGCTTCCTCACCGTTGACGCCACCATCAAAGACTGGATCCTCATGAACTGTACCTTCACCATTGACTGCACCTGTAAATTCTGGGACTTCATGAATTTCTGCTTTTGCTCCATTTTTACCACCAGGGACTCCTGCACCTTCAAGACTTACAGGCAAATTATGCATGCTCTCAATTGCACCATCAATGATTTCTGTAATTTCTTGACCAATATCTTCCTTGTTTACTGCAAATAACAATGTTTTGGTATCGTATTGCGTCAAGAAAGCAGCAAAGTTACCATTTGCCAATTTAAGAACTGGTGGTTGATTTACCAATACTTCAGAATCAAATTCTAGAGCAATGACATTTTTGCTCATCTCCACAGCATTTTTCACAGTTGCTTTTGTTGGAGCAATTCTATCCTTGCTTAAGAAATCCCAGTTGAATTTCTTATAAGACAAGGTGTATTCATTTTGAGTGGCAGTTGCATGCTCATAAAGCAAGCCAAATTCACCATTTCCAAGATCTTGCAATGAGTTATAGGCAAATTTGCCACTTTGAATTGGATTGTGCTTGAGCCAAGTTAAATCTCCATTAGCTTCCACACGCGCTAAGTGTACCAAACCATTGTAACGTCCTGGTCCACCTGCATTGCTGAGGATGATATATTCCTTACCATCGTGCACCGTATGAATGGCAGATATTTGAACGTAGACGTCTTTGACATCTGAATAGCGTTTTACATCTTTTTCCCAAGTCGCTCCGCCATCTTTACTTGTCGCTACTTGAAGATCACCTGTCAATCCACGCATGAAGAGTTTGAGATCTCCATTATTCAACTGCACAACAGTTGACTCAGTATTTTGAGCACCTGGATTATTCATCGTTGAAGAGTGAATTGTTTGGTTGCCTACTGGGCGGTTATCATTGACAGCTTCACCAGCGTGCCAAGTTTCACCATGGTCATCTGAGTAAATGACGCGTGAAGACTGAGAACCACTTAGGTAGGATACGTTATTTGTTGTGTAGGCAGGGATAACCAGACGCCCTTTGTGAGGTCCTGAGTGCAAGGCAATACCTGTACCAGGTCCAGTACCTAAGAAGTGCATCCAGTCCTTACGAATGCCGTATGTAATATCTTTTGGTGCAGACCAAGTTTTTCCATCGTCATCACTATAAGACATCCAGAGATAGTTGGTGTTTGAAACTCTAAAGATATTCTTGTCGCTATAATCGAAGTAGACATTACCAATCAGTTCTTCACCCTTGTAAAGATCACCCTTATCACTATAAGCTGGTTTCTTAGGATCAACTACAACACGGTATTCTGTCTTTCTATTTTCAGGGTCAAAGACTTCACCATTTTCACGGATTGTATAACGTCCTGCTTCACCTTTTTTGTATAGAACCTGATAAACCTTATCTCCAATTTGCTCATAGGCTTGTGGTGCTTTTCCTGGTAAATCTCTAACAGCTTCACCTTCTACGAACATATCAAAAATAGAGAAGATTCTCTTAGTTTTCGGATCTTGGACTAGGGCCATGTCAATGTTGACTGGTGATCCCGCATGAGCTCTTCTGGCATTCTCATTATCACGAGGATTTGAGATGACAATTCTATCTCCCCATGTTTTACCCTTATCATCACTACGACGAACAACCATACCGATATCGCCCCAGTCAGAGTGATGCAAGCGTCTCTCATCTGCACCAGCAATCAAGGTTCCTTTATCCGTTTTCAGCAAGGCTGGAATACGATAGCTTGCGATACCATCTTTATTCGGCTTGCGGTTCTCACCACCTTCAAAAACATCCAGTTTATCAGTAACTTCTGCTCCTTCAGGAAGTTTCTTCTCCAACTCTCCTCTTTCAAAAAGTTGGCTACGTTTTTTAACTTCTTCTGGAGTAAGAGTACGATCATAAACCGTTAGATTACGGACTTTAAGATTAGCACCCCAGAAGTTTTTGCCTGTACGTTTTGTTGTACCGATTTGTACATGATTAACATCTGGCATGTCTTGGATGAAACGACCAGACTGAGGACTTGTTCGCGACAAGACACCATTTACATAGACGCGAACTTGACCTTTTGGTTGGTCTGCATTTGGTCTTTCAACTGTAAAGGTTACTGAGTTCCACTCACCTGGCTTAATCTTCAAAGGAGCAGTTTTATAATCACCATAGAATTGGTTTCCATTGGCATCACGACCTTCAACGATAGCTGTGTTATCGAGGATAGCCATGGTAAAATACTCATTTACTTTGGTATCACTAGAGACTGAGAAGAGGTTGTAAAAACGTGGAGCAGATGCATCTGGTTTGAACTCCATATGGATGGTCGCATTTTGAAGTTTTTTAAGCTTGTCTAGCTCCTCCTTCATGTCAACTCTTTGACCATTTGAAGGATTGGTTTCCACATCCTCTTTTTCAATAACAGTATTGGCATTTTCCAACTCTCTGGCATAAAAGTCACGGGGAATATTTCCAACTTCCTCGTCTTCACTCTCTGTAGCTGGAGTTTCGTTTGATGCTTCTGTTTCTGTTGGTTTTTCAGACCCTGGGTTTGCTTGCAACTCTTCACGACTCACTTCTGTTCCACTATTATTTACTGTGGTTACTTGGCCTGCAAGCTCCTTATCGAGATTCGTCAGACTTCCTGTCTCTACTTCCTTAGGCAATTCTGGCAAAGATTGCCCCGCTGTTTCACCATTCGCTGATGGTACCTCTTGAGCCAAAGCAGGGGCAGCACCAAAAACAACCGCTCCAATCACTACTGAAGCTGCTCCAACTGCAAATTTCCGAATTCCATATCTCTGTTTTCTATCAAAATCTCTCTGATTCATGTTTTCCCTTCCGTTATTTTAAAAAATAAAGCGCTTTCTTTTTTGCTTAAAATTTTTAGCCACTCAGACTAGCTGCAAATAAGAAACTGTATTATTGAATGGAATTGCCATTCTTTGTAAATGAAATGCTGTTGCACTTTTATAAACTCTATGTTAAAAGATTCGCAACTAGCTATACTCCTTTCACTTTTTATCTTAACCATATTATATAATAAATATTCTAAATTTTAGACTTTATAATCTATAATAGATTCTACTTTCAAAGATATTTAGATGTTTCAAACCACCTGAAACTACTTTCTCATTATCTGGGGCACGTAAAGAAAAGCCTGTAGTTCATTTGAAACTACAGAGCTTTTTTTTCAATTTTTAGTGACCAAGATAGGTAAAGGGGATCTCACTATCACACAACCAATTGTAAACTTGATCATTGACATGAACATTCATGGCTTCATGAGCATATTCAGGCATGATACGATAACTCTTTTCACAAGACAAACGGTTGTAAATAGCAAACTGAGTGATTGGATAGCAGACATCGTCATCAAGTCCAGTAATCATCCGAACTTCCCCCTTAATACGATGGGCAAGATTTTTTACATCGATATAGCTAAGTGTTTTCATAATCTGCTCTTCTGTCTCATGGAATGGATCATGGAACTTAAAGTAACGAAAAAGCTCATCATAGGCTTCGCTGGTATTTCCAATCTCTAGCACTCGTCTAAAGTCTGATAAGAATGGATAAATAGCAACTGTACGCTTGATACGTGGATTTAACCCCGCAGCCACTAGAGCCAGCGCTCCTCCTTGAGAAGCTCCATAGCTTGCTAATTGGCCTTCATCCACTTGTGGGAAGCTAGCGACAATCTCAACTAATTGATAAATATCAAGATAAACATCCTTATAGAAGAGTTGCTCTTTTCCTTCTACTGCACCACGAATAATTTGGCCCTTAACTGTATTTCCGAGTGGCGAACGTAACCCATCTTGTGAGTAACCAGACTGACCACGGACATCCATAGATACGACACCATAACCAGCGACTGTAAAGGCTAACATATCTGTCCAATCCCAACAACGTCCCATATAGCCATGGAAGTGAAAAATAACTGGTACTTTATGTTCAGATTTTGGTAAGACCACACGCGCATAAACAAGACCTTCCCGAGTGCCCTTAAAAGTTAGCTCATAACACTTCACATTTGGAATATGAAAATCACGTTCTTCTAGTTGGTAATCTGGCAAGACCGAAACCTTCTCTATTTCCCCATCCCAAAAATCGTCAAAGTCTTGCGGAACTTCATCTCGCCCTCTGTAAGTTTTCATTTCTTCTATTAGTGCTGAATTTCTCATAAAACCCTCCTTAATTTTGTAAACGTTACCATAACTCTAGCACATAAAGGAAGGCAATGCAAGACTGATATTTTAAATAGAAAGTGATTTTAATTTTGAAGATTCATAAAAGCTTATCTGAAAGTAGTTTTATCCATTCCATTCTGTATAAATTCAATACACTTTCAAAGAATAACAGCTTCTTTTCTCTCTCCTCCAAGAGTCATTGAAGACTAGGCTTATACTCAAATCCAAACTAGGTCAGCTTTATCTGCAACCTCAAAGCCGTGCTTTGAGCAACCTGCGGCTAGCTTCCTAGTTTGCTCTTTGATTTTAATTGAGTATAATATTCTTTTACAAAAATAAAAAAGTTTCATAATCTTAATAGAATTGTTCTATCAAGATTACAAAACTCTTTCTTATTTCAAATCTTTTTTATAGCGTTCCAACTCAGCTTGGTTTGCCCAAACATAGTGACCTGGACGAATTTCTACCATAGAAGGCTTATCAGTTTCATAGTCATGTTGATCTGGATCATAGACTTTCAAAACTTTTTTACGTTCCAAGATTGGGTCTGGAATCGGAACAGCTGATAGAAGTGCTTGCGTGTATGGATGAACTGGATTGTTAAACAATTCTTCAGTTTCAGCCACTTCAACAATAACACCCTTATAAATTACCGCGATACGATCAGAAATGAAACGAACTACTGACAAATCGTGGGCGATAAAGAGATAAGTCAAGCCTAATTCCTTTTGGAATTTTTTGAGCAAGTTCAAGACTTGAGCACGTACAGAAACGTCCAAGGCTGAGATAGGCTCATCCGCAATAACGAAGTCAGGTTGCATAACCAAGGCACGGGCAATCCCGATACGTTGACGTTGTCCACCTGAAAACTCATGTGGGTAACGTGTCAAGTGTTCAGCCAAAAGTCCCACTTCACGAATGATATTTTGAACTTTTTCTTTTCTTTCTTCTTCATCTTTAAATAAATGGTGGTTATAAAGACCTTCAGAAATGATATAGTCAACCGTTGCACGTTCATTCAAACTTGCAGCAGGGTCCTGGAAAATCATTTGGATACGACGAATTAATTCCGAAGCTTGTTCACGTGATTTTTTACCATTAATTTTTTGACCTTCAAAGATGATATCACCTTTGCTGGTATCATTAAGACCGATGATAGCACGACCAATTGTTGTCTTACCACTACCAGACTCTCCAACAAGTGAGAAAGTTTCTCCTTTGTTGATAAAGAAGTTCGCATTTTTAACAGCGACAAACTTTTTGCTTCCTTCACCGAAGGAAATTTCTAAGTCTTTAATTTCTACTAATTTTTCAGACATTTCCTTCCTCCTAGTCCTCAAGATGTGTAAAGCCCATCTTTTCACGAATCTTGTCGTGTAAATCTGCAATCACCGCTGGTTTTTCAACTTTTGGAGCTTGTTCATGAAGCAACCATGTCTTAGCCCAATGAGTATCAGATACTGCAAACTGAGGTGCTTTTTCCTCGAAGTCAATCTTCATAGCATAATCTGAACGAAGAGCAAAAGCATCTCCCTTCAATTCAGTATAAAGCGATGGAGGTGTTCCAGGGATTGAGTATAATTCACCTTTGTCATCCGCAAGTTGAGGCAAGCTTGACAAGAGGCTCCATGTATATGGATGACGTGGGTCGTAGAAGATTTCTTCAACAGTACCATACTCGACAATCTCACCAGCATACATAACCGCTACTTTATCAGCGATACTTGCTACGACACCTAGGTCGTGGGTGATAAAGATTGTTGTAAAGTGGTATTCGTGTTGAAGTGACTTCAACAAATCAATAATCTGTGCCTGAATGGTCACGTCAAGAGCTGTTGTCGGCTCATCACAGATAAGAATGTCTGGACGACAGGCAAGAGCAATCGCGATAACGATACGTTGACGCATTCCCCCAGAATATTGGAAAGGATACTCGTCAAAACGTTTCTCAGAATCTGGAATACCAACTTTATTCATATAGTCGATAGCCAATTCTTTAGCTTCTTGCGCAGTCTTGCCTTGGTGTTTAACAATAACTTCTGTGATTTGACTTCCGATTGTCTTGATTGGGTCTAGACTGGTCATTGGATCTTGGAAGATAGTTGCAATCTTGGCACCACGAATACTTTCCCAATCTTTATTAGATGTAAGGCTGGTCAATTCTTGGCCACGGTAATTAATACTACCTCGTGCAATACGACCATTTCCTTCCAACATTCCTGTGAATGTTTTTGTCAAAACTGATTTACCTGAACCTGACTCTCCAACTAAAGCGAGAACCTCTCCCTCGATCAGATCGATGGAGACACCTCGAATAGCTGTCAAAATCTTGTCACGAACATCAAATTCCACGACAATATCTTGAGCAGTCAAAATTACATTTTTTCCTTTTATCATGTCTACTCCTATCTATGTGTACGTGGATCACTAGCATCCGCTAGGTTCTGACCAACTACGAACAGTGACAAGGATACCAAGACCAAAGTTGTCAATGGAATCCAGAAGAGGTAAGCATTGGTTGTTACGTTCTGAGAATAATCCGAAATCAAACGTCCCAAACTTGGTACTGTGATTGGCAAGCCGAGTCCAAAGAATGACAGGAAGGCTTCATATGAGATAAATGCAGGAAGCATTTGTGATGTAGTTGTAACAATAACAGAAACCAATTGAGGCATGATATTTTTAATAACAATCTTATGGGTTGGTGTTCCCAGTGTACGTGAAGCAAGGTTGTACTCCAAATCACGGTAACGCATGATTTGGATACGAATCATATAAGCAATACCAATCCAAGTAGTTACACTCATGGCAAAAATCAAGTTCCAGAAACCTGCACCGATAGAGTAAGTCAAAACAATAACGATCAAAAGTGAAGGGATGTTATTGATAACGTTATAAACTTCCATCATGATACGGTCAACTGATTTTGAAATACCCCAGATTCCGCCGACAATAACACCGATAACAACGTTTATAAAGGTCGCAATTACGGAAATCAAGATAGAGTTACGTGCTCCAAACCAGACACCGTCAAAGAGAGATTTACCATTACTATCTGTACCAAACCAATGTTCAGCATTTGGCTTAATGTAACGAGCGCTAAAATCATTTACCTTACTTACATCATTGAAGTCAAAATCAGAAAACATTGGATAGATGAAACTCATCAATACGATGGAAATCAAAATACCAAGCATGATGATTGTTGATTTTTTCTTCAAAAACTGTCTAAAGACAGAACCCCAATATGAGTAGGCAGGAGCATCAATTGCTTCAGAGGCAAAATCATCTCGTTTTACAAATTGAAATTTATCATTACTAATCGTAGACATTATTTGCCTCCTTTCTCTGTCAATTTAATACGTGGGTCAATAATAGTCATCCAAATATCTCCAATCAAGTAAGAGAAAATTGAAACACATGTAAAGATGAAGACCAGACCAACTACCATATTGTTGTTTGATGCTTTTACAGAGTCAATCAACATTTTACCCATACCTGGGAAGGCAAAGACTGTTTCAGTAAGAGTTGCTCCACCAATAACACCAATAATTGAGCCTGGGATACCAGAAACGAGTGGTACCATAGCGTTTTTAAAGATGTGTTTGTTAGAAATTTCTTTTTCAGAAAGACCTTTAGCTCGAGCAAAACGGACAAAGTCTTGAGATTGTAAGTCAATCATGTAACGACGAATCCAGATAGCTAGACCAGGTGCTCCAAGTAAACCAAGAATGACTGATGGAAGGACATAAGATCGCCAATCGCCAGCACCCAAGATTGGGAATGAGTCTGGGAATCCGATAGAAGAACCAATCAAACGAATGATATAAACTAGAGCAATCGTTGGGAGGGCCATCAAGAAGGTCAAAGTACCTGTAGATAGGCTGTCAATCCAAGTATTCTTGAAACGAGCCATTGCTGAACCAAGAGGAACTGCAATCGCATATGAAATCGCAAGACCAATCAAACCAGTGATAGCAGAACTTGCAATCATTGATGGGTATTGATAGTTGCTCTCAGTAGCTGTATATGGATCATCTTTACCGTAGTTGGCTACTTCACGAGCATCAGCTTGACTCGGAGATTTATAAGTTCTTGAGTAAATATTAACTGATGATGTTTTCTTACCAGTTGGGAATTGAACTTCAGAAGTCTTCGTTTGTCCTTGTCCTTGTGTAATAACTTGAAGAACAGGAGTATTTGCATAAGTTGGATAAGAATCTCCTAGGTTCAAGTTGACAAAGTTTTGGTGAACAAATGGAAACTGACTATTGAAGTACAAGAGGTATTTGTGTTTAGTACCAGAACCCACAAGAGACCAACCGATAGCAGGGTCATTCTCAAAGCGCAAATAACGCTCTAAGTTAGGATTCTCAGGGTCTTGGATCTTGTTTGTATGGTCAATATCAAGCAAGTTTGCATAGAATTTGAACACACGCTCAAAAATAGGAATTTCACGTGTAGCATAGAATTGTCCACTCTCTGTAAACTCACCTAGAGTCCAACCATTCCCAAGTTGTTGGATATATTTTTCATAGATTGCTTTATTTGTATCATTTGCATCTACTGTAACAGAAGAGTCAATGCTACTAGCTTTTTCCTGCAACTCTTTCGTATCGTAATATTCGATATAACCCATACGCTCAAAGACGGTATTTTCATAGTTATCACGTTTATCAGCTGTGGTTGCAATTTTATTGTAGTTAGTATCTTGTTTGAAGATCAACTTCCGTGGAACCATCGTATAGATGATTGTGTAAATCAAGGTCGTTACTAAGAAAATAGAAACCAACGACCGCAAGATACGCATAAAAACATATTTTTTCATATTATTTCCTTTAAAATCCCAAAAGAACCTTCTCCTTTAGGAGAGAAAGTTCTGATGAGCATTATTTATTTCACATGACTCGCTAATTCTTTTTGAGCTTTTTCGTTTGATGCAGCTTTTTCTTTGAGCCATTTTTCACGAGCTTTTTGGTATTCTTCTTTTGTAATAGGTTTTTCACCAACCTCAGTGTACTTCAAGTAACCTGAGGTTTCTCCTTTAAGACCCGCAGCTGAGTAAGAAGAAGTAAATGGAATAACTTTAGATACAAATGATACAGCGGTTTCTTTTGGACCTGCCATCACAGGAATTGTCAAACCGTTGTCTGTTAACCAAGCTTGAGCAAGGGCATATTTTTCGTAGCGTTTTTGAACATCTTGATTTTCTTTATTTGCTTCATCAACTAATTTTTCATAGTCAGACAAACCAAGTTTTTGGATAACTGATGCGTCAGTATCTTTGTCAATACCCATAAGCAAGCGAGTATTTCCGCCTTTAATCGTGTACTGGTCTAAGAAAGTTGATGGATCCTGATAATCTGGATTCCATCCAGTCAAAGTATGAATATCCCAGTCTTGTTCTTTTGCTGTTGGAGCACTGAATGAAAGTGGTAATGCTTCTGCTTGAGTCATTTGTTGAAGATCGATTACAACATTGTCTGATCCAAGTACGTTTTCAATAGATTGTTTAAGTGATTGAACACGGTTTACAACAGCTGTAGATTCTTGGATTGTTAGAGCATCCAAGTGGATTGGGAATTCTACCCCTTCAGCTTTCAAGCTTTCTTTTGCTTTTGCAAAGGCTGCTTTAGCTTTTTCTTCATTGTAGAGACCATTTTGCGAATCAGCAAGTGAAATGTTTGACCATGTGCCTGAGTTTGTCTTCGAAAGACTTTCTTCTACAAGTTCACCAAATTGTTTGTCACCAACTGGAAGATTATATGGTGTGAAAGTATTACGGATTGCAACTGCAGCTCCTTCTGTGCCATTTGTCTGTGCTGAGTAAGAATTACGATCTACCGCAAAGTTTAGGGCTTGACGGAATTCTTTATTTAGCAAGGCTTTTCTTGTAGATTCTTTTTGGCTATCTGTTGTTTTTGAAGTGTGGTTATAAGTTGAACGACCATAGTTCACACTGACAGTAGCGATGGCTGATCCTGGTTCGCTAAAGTAGATGTTGTCTTTGAACTCAGACGCATATTTTTCGTATGTTGAGCTAGTAGGATAAATACGAGCTTTACTGTATTGTCCTTCTGAGAATCCTTTAGCAACAACATCTTGGTCTTTCCCATCCCAGTATGTAAATTTAATGTTTTGAATTTTAACTGCATCTTTATCCCAATAGGCATCATTCTTAGCCATTTCGATTGAAGACTTAGCTGTGATTGCTTTCAAAACAAATGGTCCATTATACAAAATAGAAGATGGATCTGTAGGTGCACCAAAGCCTTCCCCTTTAGATTTAAGGAAATCTTCATTGATTGGCATCATCACGCCATTTGTTGTTTTATCATTCCAGAAAGTCTCTGGCTGATTCAAGGTATATTCCAGAGTGTTATCATCAACTGCTTTTACTCCAACAGTTGAAAAGTCGTTTGTTTCACCGTTAATGTAAGCGCTGAGTCCTTTAATTGAAGAACTAATAACAGACAGCCCTTTTGATTTTCCTTCTACCGCGTGTTTCAACCCTGTCACAAAGTCTTGGGCTTTAACTGGAGCGTATTCTTCTCCTTCAGCAGTAACCCACTTAGCATCCTTACGGATTTTATAAGTGTAAGTCAAACCATCTTGTGAAACTGTCCATGATTCAGCAATCGATGGTACGAGGTTGCCATATTTATCATTAGCAAGCAAACCATCTACTGCATTTGTAGTTACAAAAGAAGTAGAATCAACGTTGTTAACAACATAATCCAATGTTTCTGGATCAACTGAATAAACGTATTTATAATCTGATGCTAATTTTGCATTGCTTGAACCTGCATTTGAATTCGTGTTTGAACATGCAGCAAGCACTCCTGCCGCAAGCAAGGACACCCCCGCTACTGCAAGAATCCGACTTTTTTTCATGTTTAATTAACTCCTCTATTAAAATTAATGAGATACTGTTGATTATACCATAATCCCTCTCAAAAGTAAACGAATTTTCAGAATATTTTGTCGCATGCCTTTTGAAAGCAGGAAAACTTACATTTTCAGAAAAGAAACTATTGACGAGATTTAATTTAAAAGGTATAATAATAAAAGTTAAGGCGGTATAGCCAAGTGGTAAGGCACGGCTCTGCAAAAGCTTGATCGTCGGTTCAAATCCGTCTACCGCCTTATAATACCGATTTTATCGGAATTTATCCAGACAAAAAGCCCATAAAATAGGGCTTTTTTATTTTTATTTCATGATAAAAAAGGATAACTTTAAAAAACTGTTGGGGCGAGTTTGGGGCGAGGACGTTTTAAAAACTTCATTAAAAGTCTTGATTTTCTCACTTCCCCGTGACATGATATAATCAAGCAAAGGAAAGGGGGAAAGTGAACAAAGAAGATTGGATTAGCGATAGACAATATCCCTGAAACAGGAACTGCTATCGCAAGTCTAATGACCGCGATAACGGTCGCAAGGCAAAACAAAAAGCGTAACCCAAAATTCTGACAAAAGAAAAGGTAAACGCTAAGAGGTCGGGGCGAAAGCCCCTTACACCTCTATTTTATCAAACGAAAAGAGGAAAAGCAATGGTTAGTGCAATAGCTATTTTTATAATTGCAATCAATGTATACATTTATCTCAAAAATAAAAAGGACAAATAAAATGAGAAAAGGTATTCAAGAATTATTAGACAGTTCGATATCTACATCTGCTATTTCGCAAGGCGCTGGAGTTCCGTGGACTACTGTTTCTGACCTTAGAAAAGGAAAAACAAGCATGGACAAAATGGCCCTTCTCACAGCAGAAAAACTTTATGATTTTGCCATATCTGACAAGCAGTGATTTTGGTCACTGCTTGTATTATTTCAAAAAAACCTCAAGCCTGAGCCTGCGGTTTGTGTAATCTATTTTAAAATTCTCGAATGAAAAAAGGAGCATTACAGCCCCTCTTTTGAAATAACGGACACTTGGCTGGTCGGTGTACCCAGCATCTCAGGTACCTTTTTCAAGGTGCGGCAGGAACCTTTCTGCCCTCAAATGTCTTCCGTTAATTTTATTCTAGCACTATCTACTTTTTTTGTCAATTTTTCTCAATCTACCAGACTTAATACGACTTTGTAACTTGTAATCTTGTATACGATACATGATCGGGACGTAAAAGAAATCGCCACTTTTATGTAACTTGATAGCAACAAGTACATTATCATCAAATCTTTTTACATATTCAAAACTAGCGCCTTTCTCTCGTGGATTGATCCCAACGAAATCTGGATTACTTAGTATGAGTTCCAAGTCTTCAATATGCTGAATCACATCATTATGATGGCGTTTCATCATATGACTTCTCAGCCCTTCTTTGTTGCCCTTGATGTCGCTCGCTTCAAGAACAATATTAAAAATCTCTTTTACTTCATTAGTAACCTGACCAATTTTTTCATGATCCATCATTTCCTCCGTTATTCCACAACTATTATATCACATTTTATTTGGTCGTAATCAAGCATCAAGCTCAATCGTAAACTCTGGCTTGTCTGTCATACTATCATCTGGTTTCAGGTAGTACCAGCCGTCTACCGCCTCTATATTATCAAAGGCTCCTACAGGAGTCTTTTCTTTTTTACGACTAGAAAAGCTTTATCAGTTCTACTCTGATAAAGCCTTTTTTTTATTCTGTTTCTTCTTCTGATTCGAGTTCTTGGATTTGAACCTTAAGCTTGGTTACACGTCCATTTTTGACCTTATCATTGGTTAGAGTGATATGCTTATTGCTACTTTCTAACTCATAGCTAAGTTTTTCTGATGTTGGAATAGTTCCCACACCAGTCAAATAGTAACCTGCAATCGTATCTACATCGTCACTTTCAAGTTCGACATCAAAGTAGTCATTAAAGTCATTTAAATTCATTGTCCCTTGGACGATATATGTATCTTCTCCAATTGTATGAACATAGACTTCAGCTCTGTCAGTTTCATCATCAATCTCACCAACAATCTCTTCAAGTAAATCCTCAAGAGTGACCAAACCAGCCATTCCCCCATACTCATCTAGTAGGATAGCCATCTGTCTTTGAGTGTTTCTGAACTCTTTTAATAAATCATCCACAAAAATCGTTTCAGGTACAAAGAGTGGATCCTGCAAGATTCGCTTCCAGATGATATTGTCAAACCCGCTGACAAAGGCTTCTTTAAGGAGGCTCTTGGTGTGAACCAAACCAATGACATTATCCTTGTCTCCATCATAAACAGGAATACGAGAAAAGTTCTGCTTCAAGATACTTTGGATAATGGTTTGAGTGTCATCCTGAATATCTACCATAAAGGCATCTGTTCGGGGAACCATGACTTCACGCGCCATGAGCTCGTCTAGCGAGAAAATCCCTTGTAACATTTCAATTTCATCAGCATCCAAGGTTTCTTCACTCTTAGACAACATGTACTCAATCTCATCACGAGTCATTTTTTCATCTGCATCGTCAAATGTCATCGGTGTCAATTGACTCAAGAGATTAGTTGATGCTGAGAGCATCCAAACGAAGGGACTCACAATCTTACCAAGTCCAATAATAAACGGTACTGTTCGGATAGCCAAGGCATCCTTAAGATTTAGAGCAATTCGCTTAGGATAAAGCTCACCAAAAACAATAGAAATATAGGTCAAGAAAGCTAATGATAAGAAGCTAGCTACCGCATAGGCAGTTTCGCTATTTCCCATCCAAGAGGCGATCAACTCTCCAAGTGAATCTGCTAGTTTAGCCCCTGACAAGATCGTAATTAAGGTGATACCAACTTGAATGGTTGATAAAAAGTGATTAGGGTTTTCAAGTACCTTTAGTAAACGGATATAGCGTTTATCTCCCTCCTCAGCTTTTTGCTCAACACGTGAACGACTAAGTGAAACCATGGCCATTTCTGTTGCAGAGAAAAAGGCATTTAAAAAGGTCAAAACAACTAATAAAACAAATTGCAGTAACAAATCCTGACTGCTCGGGTCTTCCATTTTCCTTCTCCTAAAAAGTATAATTGAAACCATTATACCATATTTTCCAATTTCTACACATTAATTTTCAATTTCTATGATAAAGGGTCGCTGAATAGAGAACTGCAATCCCAGTCCCGACGCCCTAGTTCAAACCTTGTAAATTTTCAAAAAAGCTCTTTAAAATCAGAAGAGCAAAAAACAACCAATCCTGTCAACAGTTCATGACTAATAAAAAACGAGGTTGGGATTTTCCCTCAACCTCTTGATCAATTAGTTGTTTTTTGTGACTGTGACCTCACCTGTTCGGTAATCTAACTGAATTCCCTTTTGGACATTTGGAATAACGACATTAAACTCCAATTCTCCATCAGAGGACTTAGCTTCAATCTGCGATGCAGACGGCACCAAGTCTTCCTCAGACGCATAGAGCAACGTCACACGGTAACGCACTCGTTTATTCTGATCTAGGGCTTTTCGAACCAAACTCTCATAGTAGTTTTGGCCTGTGGAATCTTCGGCACGCGCTTGGTTGGCCCAAGCTGTCTGTACGGCAATATTTTTAGGATTGCTGGTAGAAGCATCGAAGCCATCTAAACCACCTATCAAGGCATAGCCTAACAAGTGTCCTCTATCGACCGCATGGTTATAGCTTCCTTTTAGATTCTTAACCTGATGCCAACCCGCAGGCGTCCAAGATGTTGAACCATTGCCAGTTTCTTCACGGTCCTTGTACTGCCTTGTTGCTTTTGACATGATCGCATTCGCTACTGTGGGAACTGTCTCTCCTCCTACCGTTTTTGTCTTGTTATCTGCATAGGGTTTGCTTGAAACCTTAGCATCCAGATTGGTTTTATTGTTATTGACGACAAAGGCTCCTGCGCCATTCCACTCTAGAGTACCCTTAATTTGTTTTTTAATCGAATCTGTTAGGACACTTTCTGCCAGTTCTTGACTTGGAGTATCAGACGACTGTGATTTTTGTTTTACTTGTGTTTGTGGTGCAGTGTTGGAAGACTGCATTTGTTTAATATAGTAGCTTCCTGCTGACAAGAGCAAAAAGAGCAAGAGACCAATTAGGGCCTGCCTTGTTTTTTTATTCATATTTTCTCCTTGTACTCTTCGAAAATCTCTTCAAACCACGTCAGCTTCACCTTGCCGTATATGTGTTACTGACTTCGTCAGTTCTATCCACAACCTCAAAACTGTGTTTTGAGCAGCCTGCGGCTAGCTTCCTAGTTTGCTCTTTGATTTTCATTGAGTATTACATTCACTTCCTAGAAAAAGACTGGTCTCCCAGTCTATTTTCCTGTAAATTTTGCGATGAGTTCTTGCCATTTTACTGGCGCTAAAATAGCCCAAGGATCTTGACCTTTTCCTAAAATACCATAGCCAATCATCAAACCAATAGCAAGAGCTAAGAATCCTAGTAGTAATACTACAATTACTAGGATAAAGCGACGTAAGACATATTTGGATCGTTTATTCATCTTCATCAGCTTCCACACTTACCCGTTCAATCTTAGCTCCTAACTGGGCTAATTTTTCATGAAAACGGTAGTAACCTCTATCTAAATGGACAAGCTTTCCTACAACTGTTTCGCCTTCAGCTACCAAGCCTGTCAAAATCAAGGCTGCACTGGCACGTAAGTCTGTCGATAGAACTTCTGCCCCTTGGAGAGACTGTCCTCCGACGATACGGGCTGTATCACGGATGATTTCAGAGTGCAAGCCCATACGACGCATTTCCTCTAAATGTTGGAAACGATTCTCAAATACAGTCTCTACCATGGTTGACTCACCTTGAGCAACGGTCATTAGAGCAGTGAACTGCGCTTGCATATCTGTCGGAAATCCTGGATGTGGAAGTGTCTTAACGTGGACAGCCTTTAATTTTTCACGTTGAGAACGAATACGAATTCCTTCGTCCTCATCAATGACTTCAACACCCATTTCCAATAATTTAGCAATCAAGGGACGATTGTGTTCCCAGATGGCATCTTGAATCAAGACATCTCCACCAGTCATAGCAGCTGCTACCATGAAGGTCCCTGCTTCAATACGGTCTTGTACAACATTGTGGGTTGCACCGTGTAGTTGCTCAACACCAGTAATCGTCACAGTTTCAGTTCCTGCCCCCTTGACCTTGGCACCCATTTTATTTAGGAGAACAGCCAAGTCGACAATCTCAGGTTCACGCGCAGCATTTTCAATGACAGTCACACCGTTAGCAAGAGTTGCTGCCATCATCAAGTTTTGAGTAGCACCTACACTTGGGAAGTCCATGTAAATGTGAGCTCCGTGCAAGCGTTCTGCCTTAGCTTCGATATATCCTGCCGTTTGAGTAATTTGAGCCCCCATCGCTTCGAGTCCCTTTAGGTGAAGGTCGATAGGGCGACTACCGATCGTACAGCCACCTGGCATCGAAACTTTAGCATGTCCTACACGAGCCAAGATTGGCCCCAATACCACAATAGAAGCACGCATCTTGCTGACATACTTATAGGGAGCTTCTTCTGTGATATCACCGGTTGCATCAACTTCAACAATATGTGCTTCTTGATCAAAGTCTACTTTCGCATTTAATCCACGAACCACCTGATTCATGGTAAAAACATCCGATAAAATAGGAACATTTTTTAAGACCGTTTTTCCTTCACTTGCTAAAATAGTTGCTGCAAGTAGTGGCAAAACTGCATTTTTTGCGCCCTCGATGGTAACACTTCCAACCAAACGATTATCGCCACCTTGAACTACAATTTTTTCCATAGAGTATTTTCCTTCACTTACAATTTTAGAATAACGTTCTAACTGCTTCTTGCCAAAGTTGGTAGAGATTTAGGAAAAAGGAACTAATCAGATATCCTAAACCGATACTACACAATACTACCAAGAGTCGAACCTTCTTCGCATTATCCTTTGTCACCTTCAAAATTTGATCCCATCTGACCAAATCTTTCAAGAGCTGAAAGACTAGGTAGACAAAAAACATATGACTACTAAGGGTAAAAAACAATTGAATCATTTGCCTATTATACCATCTTCTTTTTTTCTACGCTAGTTTAGGGATTCGCCTACTGTTTAAGGATTGTTTTTCAAATAGTCAATCGCATCTTGAAGCGTTTTGACTGGAACGATTTTCATGTCTGTTTTAATCATTTGAGCTGCTTCTAGAGCTGTGTCATAGTTACTCTTGGCATTTGGATTTGCCTTTTTAGCTTCCTCAGTTACTGGATTGTTAGGAGCAAAGAATACAGTTGCTCCCTTTTTAGCTGCGGCAACCACTTTTTTATCAATTCCACCAATGTCACCTACGTTACCATCTCTATCGATGCTTCCTGTACCAGCAATGATGCGTCCATTTCGAAGAGTAGGATCTGCAATTTGCGTATAAATGGATAAACTAAACATCATTCCAGCACTCGGACCACCAATGCCAGCCGTTGAAAACTTGATTGGCACATCACTTGACACTTCTGTGCGGTCAATCAAACCGATTCCAATACCGTTTTTCCCATTTTCCAGAGTAATAATTTTCCCTTCGGCAGTTTTGACTTTTCCATCCTCCTCATAAGTAACCTTAACCTGATCACCTAGAGTTTGAGAATTAACGTAGTCAACCATCTCCTTGGAACTCTCAAAAGTCTTATCATTAACAGCGGTTACGGTGTCAGCAATATTGAGAACTCCCTTGAAAGTCGAGTTATCTGTTACAGTCAAAACATAGACACCCAGATATTTGAGTTCAATTTCCTTACCAGCCGTCTTCAAACCTTGATATTTGGCCATGTTTTGCGAAGTTTCCATGTAAAACTGGTTGATTCGCATAAATTCCGCATCTGACGAACCACCAGTCATCTCTTTGGCACTATGTATGTCCGTAAAAGGTGTTAGCCAAGCATAGACTAAGTCAACCAGTCTAGCGTGCTTAACTCCAACCGTCACAAATTGGTAGGAACCTTCCTCTTGGTCAGGTTGGTTATTAACTTGTAAAACCTTTCGAATATCTTCAGAAGTTCCTGGCACCTCGATATAATAAGGCAGGGGCACCGTAAAAGCGATAAAAGTGATAATGAGCCCAATAATGAGATATAAGGGCCATCTAGTTTTTTTCTTCATTGTTTAACTCCTCTAGGACAGCATTTGGTACATACCCACTGATATCTTGACCAAATTTCAATAGTTCTCTCACAGCTGAAGAGCTGATGTAAACATGCTCTGGGCGACTGTGGAGGTAGATTGTCTCCATTTCTCCCGCTATTTGATGGTTGTAAAAATCAAAACTGGCTTCATACTGAAGATCTGTTGCATTACGCAAGCCACGCACCAAGATCTCTGCACCTAATCTTCTAGCAACATCAACGACTAATTCATCGTGAGAAGCTATGACTTGGACATTTTTCAGATGTGCCACTGCTTTTTCAACAGTTTTCTTTCGGCTCTCTATCGGTAAAAATCCCGTTTTATGTGGATTATAAAAAATTCCTACATACAATTGATCAAAGAGCTTACTTGCACGCTCAATGAGATCCAAATGTCCATTGGTCATCGGATCAAAGGAACCTGTAAATAGCCCAATCTTATCTGACATAAACCGTCACCTTACTAATCCCATATATTTTTTCCTTCCAGATGCCCAAACAAGCGATTTCTTCTGGAAGTTCTACTGATTTATCGGTTTCACAAACCACCATGACATCCTCTGAAAAAAGATTTCTCTCCGCCATTTTTTCAATATCTGACACGATTTGTTCTTTTGCATAGGGAGGGTCCAAAAAAATAAGATCAAAGACACCATCAACCTGTTCTAATGCACGACTGGATTCCATTTTCAATAATTGAAACTTGGAGGTTTCCTTAGTCATTCGGATATTTTCTGCGACTATATTCTGGGCTCGGCGATCCTTCTCAACCAGAACGGCACTGGACATCCCTCTTGAGACTGCTTCGATGGATAGACCACCACTGCCAGCATAAAGATCTAGCACACGCCCACCTTCAAAGTAGGGACCAATCATATTAAAAATAGCGCCCCTTACCTTATCTGAAGTAGGTCGAGTTGTTTTACCGTCCAGCGTCTTTAACGGACGCCCTCCGTAGATTCCTGATACGATTTTCATACCGTATATTATACCAAATTCTTATCAAAAAAAGAAAATCGAACCTTACGGCTCGATTGATTAAAGAATATTTTCGTAGGTGTCTCTCACTTCTCGTGGCCAAACACTGGTTTGGACTTCACCGATATGCTTCTTACGAAGCAGGAACATAGCCATACGAGACTGGCCAATTCCTCCACCGATTGTCAAAGGGAAGAGTCCGTTTAGGAGAGCCTTATGCCATTCTAAAGTTAGACGGTCTTCGTCTCCTGTGATAGCTACTTGGCGACGGAGAGTGTCTTCATCGACACGAATGCCCATTGAAGACAATTCAAAGGCTGCACCCAAATTATCATTCCAAACAAGGATGTCCCCATTCAAGCCATGATAGCCATTTTCAGACTCAGTTGTCCAGTCATCATAGTCTGGTGCACGTCCGTCATGAGGTTTTCCATCTGACAATTCTCCACCGATACCAATTAGGAAGACCGCACCGAACTCCTTACAGATAGCATTTTCACGTTCTTTAGGTGTCAAGTCTGGGTAGCGTTCTACCAACTCTTCTGTATGGATAAAGGTAATTTGTTTAGGTAGAATTGACTCAATGTCGTAGCGAGCTTCTACTGCTAACTCTGTCAAACGAATAGCCTTATAAATCTTTTCTACCGTTTCTTTAAGATAGGCAAGATTGCGTTGTCCGTTTGGAATGACCTTTTCCCAGTCCCACTGGTCTACATAGACTGAGTGAGTCGCATCTAGGGAATCTTCGTCTGGACGAAGAGCCTTCATGTGAACGAAGAGGCCTTCTCCCTCACCAAAACCAAAACGGGCTAAGGTATGGCGTTTCCACTTAGCAAGGGAATGCACTACTTCATAGGTTTCATCTGGAATTTGCAAAACCTTAACAGAAACTGGATGTTCAATCCCTGAAAGGTTATCCTGCATCCCGTCCCCAACCTTACTCAAGATTGGCCCCTGCACTTCTACAACTTCTAACTTATCTTTCAAATACTGGGTAAAGGTATTTTTTACAAAGGAAATTTCTTCCTGTTGATGGATAAAACTTTTCTTCATACATCTCTCCTTTTAAATAATAAGATGATTATACCCTTTTGCTAGTAAAAATAAAAGTAAAAATTTAAAAAAGAGCTCATTTGAGCTCTAAAAGTATTAATCGTCACTTCCAAAGATACGCAAGAAGCTGAGGAAGAGGTTGATAAAGTCGAGGTAGAGGCTAAGCGCCAATGAAATTGCCCAACCTGTAGCGACTTGACCATTTGATTCTTCATAAACATAGCGAATCTTTTGGTTATCCCAAGCAATCAAACCTGCAAAAACAAGAACCATGACAATACTGATAATGTAGTCGAAGAGACCACTGTTTAAGAATACATTGACAATCATAGCCAAGATAAGACCCACCAGGGCTCCAATCAAAGCACGTCCGATACCACTCAAGTCCTTTTTAATCACAACTCCGATAATTGCCATGACAAAGAAGAGGGCAGCGCTAGAAATGAAAGCCGTTAGAACCGTTCCTGGTAGATAGAGCGACACGATGAAACTCAGTGAAAAACCGTTCACTACTGAATAGATGAGAAACATCGGAAGAGCTGCTGGGCTATTTTTATAAGCCATATTACTTGCTGCAATGACAAGAGCAACTTCAACTACTCCTGTCACGATTAGCCATATGCGGGCATTAAGCATCAACTGAACAAGAAGGTCTTGGAAGGTTGTTAACATCAAGGCTGAAACAAGTGCGGATAAGGCAATCCCAATTCCTACAAAAGCATAAACTTTTGCATAAAATTGATTCAAACCTGAACGTTCTTGAATAATTGTTTGATTCATATCTTTTTCTCCTTATGAAATCTTTTTACTGATTATAACAAAAATAAACTATTTTAACTCAAATAAAACATGAGTATGCCTGCAGCAATGGCAACGTTGAGACTTTCTGCCTGCCCTTTCATGCTGATGTGGACCAATTGGTCTGCCTGGTCTGTCATGAATGAACTAATGCCTTGACCTTCATTTCCCATGACCAAGGCAAAATCCTCTTGACGAGCCAGTTCACGATAATTTTTAGAGTTTTGTGATAAGGTGGTGGCTAGAATGGGCAAGTGATTCTTTTTAGCCTCTTCAACAAATGTTTCAACAGGCATACGATAAATCGGCAAATGAAAATGGCTACCCTGCATGGAACGAAGTGTTTTGAGGCTGTAGATATCAGCCGACTTGCTTGAAACGATGACTCCAGAAAAACCTGCTGCATCTGCCGTCCGAATCATAGTCCCCACATTTCCAGGATCCTGCACATCTTCTAAAAAGAGATACTTTCCTTGGCTCAAATCTGGTAACTGATCCTCCTCCTTTTGAACAATGGCAACAATGCCCTGAGGTGTTTGGGAATCTGCTAAATCGAGCAAGATTTCTTCGGTTACAAAAACAGTCTGAGGATAGGCTACTAATTTCTCATCATACTCTGCAAGGGCAAATATTTTCTCAATCTTTGCACCAGCCTGAACGGCTTCTTCAAACAGATGCCATCCCTCAATCAGATATGAGGTTTTCCGGTATTTTTTTTGATGTAATTTTTTGGCATTTTTCACCACAGAATTGGCTTTAGAGGTTATAATAGTCATAGAAATATTATAACACAATCAAGGAGGTTTGGTATGCAAAAGGTTAAAATGATCGCCCAAGGTCGCGTCCAAGGAGTGGGCTTCCGCTGGGGTGTCTATACCCTAGCTCTAGAACTAGGTGGCATTACGGGTCGTGTCTGGAACAACGATGACGGAACCGTTGAAATTCTTGCCCAAGCAGAGTCTTCAGCCATCATGGCTAAATTTATCCAAGAGATCCGAAAAGGCCCTACCCCATTCTCTAAAGTAACCTATCTTGATGTTCAATTGAGTAACTTTCCATCTTATTCAGACTTCAAAGTCGCAAATTAGGTCTCTAGAACTATTGTATATTTTCCAAAAAAACAGTAGAATAGAAAGGTATAATTTTTAAAGAAGGAATAAAAACAGTGAAATCAATTAAACGAATCGCTCTCTCAGTCATGGGAGTGGCTATGCTATTAGTCTTGACAGGTTGTGTCCAGGTTGATAAATCAACAGGACTCCCAACTGGACCCGTTTGGGATTTCTTGGGTGCTCCAATGGGAGAAGCTATCAAATACTTCGCTAATGATCAAGGTCTCGGTTTCGGTGTTGGGATCATCATCGTAACCATTATCGTTCGCTTGATTATCCTCCCACTTGGTATCTACCAATCATGGAAGGCGACCCTTCACTCTGAAAAGATGAATGCTCTCAAGCACGTCCTTGAACCACATCAGACTCGCCTGAAAGAAGCAACGACACAAGAAGAAAAATTAGAAGCTCAACAAGCTCTCTTTGCTGCTCAAAAAGAGCACGGCATCAGCATGTTTGGCGGCGTGGGATGTTTCCCTATCCTCATTCAAATGCCTTTCTTCTCTGCTATCTACTTTGCTGCCCAACATACTGAAGGAGTTGCCCAAGCAAGCTACCTAGGAATTCCTCTAGGCTCACCTAGTATGATTTTGGTTGCCTTTGCTGGTATCCTTTACTATCTTCAATCACTCCTTTCTTTACATGGAGTTGAGGATGAAACTCAAAGAGAACAAATCAAGAAGATGCTCTATATGAGCCCTCTCATGATTGTCGTGTTCTCTGTCTTCTCACCAGCCAGCGTTACACTTTACTGGGTTGTCGGTGGTTTCATGATGATTCTTCAACAATTTATCATCAACTACATCGTTCGTCCAAAACTTCGTAAAAAAGTACGCGAAGAATTTGCTAAGAACCCACCAAAAGCAAGCAAAACTTCAAGCACTCGTAAAGATGTAACCCCTGAACCAGCAACAGCTATCACAACTTCTAATAAGAAGAAAAACAAAAAGCGCAATGCTGGTAAACAACATTCTAGATAAAAAATAAAAGGCTTAGCTTAAATGCTGAGCCTTTTCTATAGTCAAAAAGAGGCCGAGAAAAAATTCCGACCTCTTCTTTCATTTTATCCATGTACACGTTTCATGTAATCTTGATAGCTTTCTGTATCCATCAATTCCTTAGCATTCTTAACACGATCTGCTGTTGGAGGTTTAACTCCTTCAAGTGAATACGGAATCCCAAGCTCACGCCATTTGAACTCACCCATAGTGTGATAAGGCAAGATTTCAAACTTATCAACATTTTTGAGAGTTTTTACAAACTTACCAAGTTCAATCAAATCTTCATCGCGGTCTGTCAATCCTGGCACTAGCACGTGACGAATCCAAACAGGTTTACCGATTTCTGACAAGTACTGAGCACAAGCCAGAATATTTTTATTGGTTTGACTGGTAACAATCTTGTGTTGTGCTTCGTTGATTTCCTTGATATCAAGGAGAACCAAGTCTGTCACGGCCATTAACTTGTTGAACTTTTCTAGATAGCGTGGTTTGTTACGGAATGGAAGGGCACAAGTATCCAAGGTACAGTGGATACCTTTTTCCTTTGCCTTAGTAAAGAGGGCAATCAAGAAATCAATCTGCAAGAGGGCTTCTCCTCCACTGACTGTGATACCTCCCTTGTCACCCCAGAAACCACGATAACGAAGCGCTTCTTCTAGAACATCATCTACTGTTCGTACACGAGATTTATTTGTTTCCATAGCCCAAGTATCTGGGTTATGGCAATATTGGCAACGCATCTGACAGCCTTGCAAAAAGACAATAAAACGAATCCCAGGGCCATCTACCGCCCCAAAACTCTCTGTCGAATGCACCATTCCTGTCACTTGTCCATAGTCAATTATTTCCTCAGACATATCGTTACCTTCCTTGAAAACGTTTTATAGTCTTTATTATACCATGACTGAAAAGAAAAACCACAGATTTTGCCTATTTTTTAGAAAACAATCTGTTTTTCACTTTCAACTTTCATGATTTTCAAAATATTTATTAATCCTTGTCAAAATCAAAGCCATAGAGAGTCGCAAAATAGTCCTCTGGTCGCTCGGCTCGGCGGATCAAGCGTGCTCCACCATCCTCTGTATATAGAATTTCTGCCGAACGAAGCTTGGCATTGTACTGGTAACCCATAGAGAAGCCATGCGCACCTGTATCATGAATGACTAACAAATCACCAATTTCTGTTTGAGGTAGATCACGATTAACTGCAAACTTGTCGTTGTTTTCACAAAGAGAACCAACAACATCAACCACTTCAGTCTGACCATCAGGATGCATCATATTGGTGATGTGGTGATAGGCGCCATACATAGCTGGTCTCATAAGGTTAACAGCTGAGGCATCTACTCCTAAATATGTACGGTAGGTTTTCTTTTTGTGGGTTACTTTTGTGACTAAAATTCCATGAGGTGCCAACATAAAGCGTCCTAGCTCTGTAAAAATCTTAACTTGACCAAGACCTGCTGGTGTGAGGACTTCCTCATAAACCTGACGAACTCCCTCACCGATTACAGCGATATCATTAGGCTCTTGATCTGGGCGATAGTTGACCCCGATACCACCTGAAAGATTGATAAAGTCCAGTGAAATACCTAACTTTTCCTTGATTTCTACTGCCAATTCAAAAAGCTGACGTGCTAATTCTGGATAGTAGAGATGGGTCACTGTATTGGAAGCTAGGAAGGAATGAATCCCAAAGGTTTTAACTCCCTTTTCTTTCAAGATGGCAAAGACTTCAAAAAGCTGTTCCTTAGTCATCCCGAACTTAGCTTCACCAGGATTATCCATAATGTCCGTACCCAGTTCAAATACTCCACCAGGATTGTAACGGCAAGAGATAATTTCAGGGATGCCTGCTGCACGTTCCAAATGGTCAATATCTTCAAAGGCATCCAAATTAATAGTCGCCCCCAATTCTCGCGCATAAGCATATTCTCTATCTGGGGTGTTATTAGATGAGAACATCATATCCGCCCCTGAAAACCCAAGCTTGTGACTCATCAAAAGTTCAACATAACTGGAACAATCCACTCCACATCCTTCTTCTTGTAAGATTTTCAAGATGGCTGGAGTTGGCGTTGCCTTAACTGCGAAGTATTCTTTAAAGCCCTTATTCCAAGAAAAGGCTTTGTTTACTGCACGTGCTTTCTCACGAATCCCTTTTTCATCGTAAAGATGGAATGGGGTTGGAAACTCCCCAACAATCTTTTCTAAGGCTTCACGTTTAATAAATGGTGTTTTCATAGGACTCCTTCATATTCATTATCAAAGAAAGGCTGGGACGAAAGTTCCAACCTTTGTATTTCAAGTCAATTCTTATTTTTCTGTATCAAAGATATTTCCAACTTCAACAGCAATTTGTTGGTTCTTCACATCAATGTTCGTGACTCTCAAGAGTGACTTGTAGTCGAACTGTTGTTCACGGTCTTCCTGTGCATTATCAGCAAAGACAGCTACACCAGCCAACTCTGAATCAAACTCAGACAAGAGGCTAATCATCCCGTTAATGGTTCCTCCACCCTTCAAGAAGTCATCGACGATCAAGACACGACTTCCTGCTTTGAGGCTACGTTTTGAAAGGAACATCTTTTCGATACGGTCACTAGAACCTGAAACATAGTTGACACTAACAGTTGAACCTTCAGTGATTTTCAAGTCGCGACGGACAATGACAAATGGTACGTTGAGGACATTTGCTACCGCATTCGCAAGCGGAACCCCTTTGGTCGCAACAGTCATAACGGCATCAATCTTCTGATCCATAAAGCTCTTAGCAATAATGCGACCGATATTTTTCAAAATAGCTGGAGTGCTCAATAGGTCAGATAAATAAATGTAGCCACCTGGCAGAATGCGGTCACTCTCTGAAAGTTTATCACGAAGCTCTTCGATAATCGTTTTAGACTCAAGGGTAGAGATCGATGGTGTAAAAATAACACCACCACCAGCACCTGTCACCGTTTGAATATGACCGATTTCAATTTCTTCGAAAGCACGTTTAATGATGACGATATCTTCAGAAATAGACGATTTGGCAGATTCATACTTTTCCGCAAAGGTGTTGAGACTGGTTAATTTGTATGGATTGTTAATCAAGTAATTGGAAATGACAACCATCCGATCACTTCTTCTTAATTTCATTATATTTTTACCATTCTTTTTTATTTAGTCTTTTTCTCATTATATCACACTAAAGCAAAAAAACGAACTTTATTGCCTAAATAAAGTTCATTTTTTTAGTTTCTAGTCTAATTTTGGCTTGTAGAAGGAACGATTGTCCATAGCAAATACTTTATTGGTCATTTCTCCCTTATCAACAAGGGCCAGAGCTGTTGTCATCATCATCATGCTGGCATCCAAATTATCAATCATATGAATAATTTCTGCTTCCATCACTCGAGGACGAACTGGACTACCATACTCAAGGAGACCATGATGACTGAGAATGACATGGCGAAGAAGTACAACCTCTTCTCTGGTATCATCAATGCCAAGTTCCATTACCGCTTTGGTAATTTCGCTATCAATCAGAGCGATATGACCGATAAGGTTTCCTCTTACTGTGTACTCTGTCTGGTCAGGACCTGTCAACTCAATAACCTTGGCAAGGTCGTGCAACATAATTCCCGCATAGAGCAAGCTCTTATTGAGCTGAGGATAAATATCTGCAATTGCTTCTGCCAAACGAACCATAGTGGCAGTATGGTAAGCAAGACCTGTCTCAAAAGCATGATGGTTAGTCTTAGCAGCTGGATAGGAGTAGAATTCCTTGTCATATTTGGTGTAGAGATTCCGAACAATTCGCTGCCAAATTGGATTTTCAATTTTAAAAATCATCTGCGCCATATACTCACGAATCTCTTTGGCATCTACTGGAGATTTAACCTTGAAGTCCGCTGGGTCATTGGGTTCCCCAGGTTGTGGTAAGCGAAGGGTGATTTGATTAACCTGAGGCGTATTGTTGTACACTTCACGACGACCTTGCATATGGACTACTTTCCCTGCTGTAAAGGTTTCAACATTGTGGGGTTGAGCATCCCAGAGCTTCCCTTCGATTTCTCCACTATCATCTTGGAAGGTGAAGGCTAGGTAGTTTTTCCCAGCACGTGTCTGTCTCAAGTCAGCTGACTTGATCAGGTAAAAGCCTTCAAAAAGCTCATCTTTCTTCATGTGACTAATCTTCATATTCTTCCTCATCTTCTTGGAATTGGAGCAAATCAAGCGCAGGCTCACCTTCTGATAACTCAATGTGACGAAGCGTTCGCTCGATAGCTGTAGTACGACGGTTTAATAAATCATCAATATTGCCAGAGGCATGTTGGAGGTGTTTTTGCGCTTTAACCAAAATACCACCAAACTTGCCAAATTCGGTTTTGACACTAGCAAGGGTTTTACTGATATGGTCCGCACTCTTTTGGATATTAAGGGTCTTGAAACCAACCGATAGGGAGTTTAGGAGGGCTGACAAGGTACTTGGTCCTGCAACGATAATCTGCTCCTCCCGTCTCAACTCATCAAAGAAAGCAGGATTGCGAACAATTTCCGAATAGAGTCCTTCTGTCGGAACAAACAAGACTCCAAAATTGGTTGTCCGTGGCGGTGCCAGATACTTGCTCTTGATATCTTTAGCAAAACGTTTAACACTTGCTAGGAGAGACTTACGACAATGCTCAATCTCTTCCTTATCACCTGCTTCATAAGCTTCTTCCAGACGGTAATAATCTGCCAGTGGAAACTTAGAATCAATCGGTAGATAGACATATTCCTGGTCACCTTGTCCAGGTAACTTGATGGCGTATTCCACACGTTCACTAGAGTTTTCAACTGTTGCAAATTCTCGTTCATACTGGGCAGGTGTCATGATATCTTCGATAATCTGTCCCAGTTGTAATTCTCCTAGAATTCCTCGCGTTTTAGTTCCAGAAAGGACTTTATTAAGCGCACCGACATCTCGCGCCACCGTCTGCATTTCTCCAAGTCCTCGGTTGACAGATTCCAGTTGCTTGGAAACTGTCTCAAAAGAGGCCTGCAAGCGTGTCTGCAAGGTCTTTTCTAGCTTTTCCTCAACCGTTTGGCGCATCTGTTCCAAACGTTGCTCATTTGATTCCTGCAAGGCCTGAAGGCGTTGGTCAGTCTTATCTCTTGTTTGGAGGAGGTTTTCATTCATCTCCTGTCGAACCTGAGTCAGACCCTGATGCAATTCGATACGCACTTCCTGCAAGCGATCACTGACAGCCACTTCAAGATTTTTTTGATCAATCTGACTAGCTTGTCGAGCTTGTTCAAAGCGATAATCCAGCTGGTCTGAGAGATTATCTGCCTGATCTTCTAAACTCTTGGTCAAATATTGCTCCTGCTTGTCCTGCCTTTGCCAAATCAGAAAAAGCCCGGCTAGGTTAGCAATTAATAACAGTAGTAATACAATCTCCATCCTACCTCCTGTCCTTGCTATGCAAGACAACCACATAGCCATCTGGGCAAGTCACTGACACTTCCCTATCTATATATTCGTTAGAAGCGTAAACTTTCTTAAAGAAAAAATTCTCCTCTGTCAGTTCATACTTGGCACCGAGTATTGTCAAACGACTATCCCTCACAGGCATAAAGGCCAAATAATCATAGTCCGAACGTGGTTCTAGCTGACTGGTCCCTTCTGGGCAATAGCTAATCAAATTTTGCCCATCCTCAATCTCTATTTGACGCATATAGGGCGCCAATTTAGGATTGCTAGGCAGAAAGACATTGGCCAGCATATGGTCGATGCGACCACCTAGGGCACCAAAAATGGTCACTCGAGCTTGAGGATCCTTTTCAAAAACCGTTAAAAGTGCTAATTCCAGATCCGTATCATCTTTTTCTGGCTGGGCTTGGACAAAGTGATGAGCACGCTTTTGAATCAACTGACGTTCTTCTACAGTCACAGAATCAAAATCCCCAACGGCTATAGTAAGAGGAAGTTCTTCCTCCAGTACCCAGAGTGAGCCACGGTCCACACCGACAAAGCAATCAAAATCTATCCTATAATGTCCACAGTCTCCACCAGCAAAAACTGCAACTTTAGTCCAGTTGTTTTCGGAGAGCTTGCACTCGTTCATTGACATCTCCCTTAAAGACATAGGATCCTGCTACAAAAACTGTTGCACCAGCTTCCTTGGCTTGAGCAATCGTTTTATCATCAATCCCGCCATCGACTTCAATTTCAAAGTTCAAATCTTTTTCCTCGCGAAGGGTCACCAACTCACGAATCTTATCCATGGTTTCTGGCAAAAAGGCTTGTCCACCAAATCCAGGGTTAACCGTCATGACCAAGACTTGATCAACTAAGTGAAGCACGTGCTTGATAACCTCAACAGGTGTTCCAGGATTGATAACAACCGAAGGTTTAACACCGAGAGAACGAATCTTTTGAAGAGCGCCATGGATATGAGGTGTTGCCTCTACGTGAATGCTGATGATATCCGCCCCTGCACGCACAAAATCTTCTAGATGGTGTTCAGGATTAGAGACCATCAAGTGGCAATCAAAAACCATCTTGCTATGGGGGCGAAGGCTTTCGACCACACCTGCACCAAAGCTGATTTGTGGCACAAAGTGACCATCCATGATATCGATATGGGCATATTCTGCCCCAGTTTCTTCTAGGCGTTTAATTTCACGTTCAAAGTTGGCATAATCTGCTGCCAGAATTGACGGAGCAATCTTGTATTGAGACATAGGTTTCTCCTTATTTTGGTATTTTTTTGCTGACTTTTTTATAGGTTTCTCTACGATTTTCAATCTCACTGAGGAATTGCAAATAGTTGTCAAAACGGAAGGTAGCAATAATCCCCTCTTCTACTGCTGGTTTGACTGCGCAAGATGGCTCATGGGTATGAGTACAAGTACGGAACTTGCAGTCTCGGCTAACAGAAGCAATTTCTGGAAAGGCCTGATTAAGGTCTTCTGCTGTTGTCACTTCATAATCCAGCGATGAAAATCCTGGCGTGTCTGCGATTTTCCCACCATTGAGATTGTAAAAACTAACAGCTCGAGTAGTATGGCGACCACGACCCAGACTGTCTGAGATTTCTCCTGTTTCGAGATTGAGGTCAGGTGCAATTTTATTAAGAAGGGTTGACTTCCCAACACCTGTTTGCCCCATAAAGACTGTAACCTTGCCTGTTAACAAAGGAAGGAGTCCCTCTTTACTGGTCACAAAGTCGTAGCCGATATCACCATAAGTCTGTTCATAAAAATCCAGTTCTCCTCTATCTTCCAACAAATCCATTTTGGAAATATAGACGATGGGATGAATGCCCTTGTGCTCTAAAAGAACCAAGAAGCGATCCAGCAAGTTGCTATTAAAGTCAGGTTCTTTAACGGACATAATGACAACGGCTTGGTCAATATTGACAATGGGTGGACGAACCAGACTATTTTTTCGTTCGTGAATCTTGAGGATATAACCCTCGGAATTTTCCTCCGCAGAAAAATCTACCCAATCTCCAACATAGGGCGTATGGCCTTTTTTTCGAAAATTCCCACGAGCGCGTGTTTGATAAACCTGGTCCTCACTCTCCACATAGTAGAAGCCAGCCAAGGCTTTAATGATTTGTCCCTGCATCTTAGAGTCCTTGTCCTTTAAGCGCATCTGCTAGACTAGCAAATTCTTCTAAGCCAAGAGCTTCACCACGTATACTTGGTGACAAGCCTGCCTGGTCCAAAGCCTTGGTCAGCTTATCCTTGATTTCCTCAGTTTTCCCAAAGTAACCAGTCAAGTTGTTCCACAAGGTCTTGCGACGATGAGTGAAACTAGCCTTGGAAACCTTAAAGAAGAAGTTCTCATCTTCGACCGCAACCGCCGGTTCTGGACGGCGTACCATTTTCAGGATAGCTGAGTCCACATTTGGCGCTGGGACAAAGACTGTACGAGGCACGATAAAGGCAACCTTAGCTGTCATGTAATACTGAACTGCAATCGATAAACTTCCGTATGCCTTGGTATTCGGTTGAGCGGAAATGCGATCCGCCACTTCTTTCTGCATCATGACCACAAACTCACTAAACGGAATGCCACTTTCAATCAAGTGCATGAGAATAGGCGTCGTGATGTAATAAGGCAAGTTGGCTACTACCTTAATTGGCAGGTCAGGATTTTTAAAATTCTGGATATGTTGCGCCAAATCAACCTTGAGAATATCCTCGTTGACTACGGTCACATTATCAAAATCACGCAGGGTATCTGCCAAAATTGGTACTAAACGGTGGTCAATCTCAAAGGCCATAACTTGAGCTGCACGCTCAGCCAGAAACTCGGTCAAGGCACCAATACCTGGCCCGATTTCGATAACATTGACCTGGTCATCAATTTCAGCCGTATCCACGATTTTTTGAAGAATATTGGTATCCGTCAGGAAATTTTGTCCGAAGGATTTTTTAAATGTAAAACCGTGACGCTCCAGCACTGCCTTGGTCACGCTATAATCTGCAATTCTCATTTATTCTCTTTTCTATTTATTAGCTAAAAATAATATATAAAACCCACATAATTCCTAGTGCCAACAAAATCCAAAACACTAAAAGAACACGAGGCTTGTTCCCTTTTGAATCAGATCCAGTCATATCAAGCACTTTCTTATCTTCTTGGGGGTTCGTTTTCTTCAGTTCATCCTGATAGGCAACCGAATCTAGAATATTGTCTTCTGGCAATAATTCTGAAGCATAATAGTCAGGAAAACCCATAGCAAGACCAATTAAGTTCTTTTCAGTCAAAGAAAAATCTAAATCTTTGGGTTGATTTTCCCGAATAGCCCGTATATTTTTTAACAGTTTATCAGAAACAACAGACACTTGGTCCATAAAAACAACATCTAAAGGATCAAATCCGAGCACATCACCATCTTTTACGTTTGCAAGAATATAACGAACAAAGGCATCATATAGTTGCACGGATTGCGGGGCATTTTCTTCTAAAAAAGATCGGTTTTTGAGGGCATTCTGCTGGAATTTTTCAATAGAAAGCAAGATAGCTACATTCTGCTCTTGGTAAAATCTTTCTGCTTGCTCTTCATCTTCTTCCAGTTTTTCTGCTGTTTCCCAGAGAGCAATCGGAGCTTTTAAATCTTCTTCATCCCAAAACAATTGCCAAAAATAGGGTATTGTGTAGATGCCTTCTGTTAAGATACGAGCTTCATCTCTGTTTTTTAAGTAAATATAACTTCTATTTGCCATATCATTTCCTTTCACAACCTTTGAAAAAGGTTAGTGGTTCAAGTAGGATGTAGATAAAACTATATAGTTTCCCAATGTAAAGAAACTCTCTAATCTTTAGCGCTGCCTTCTAGTTCCTCACCAAGCTTTTGCATCTCTTTAAAAGCTGTTAGGCTAACATAGGCACCCGCTTCATAGTATTCCGTTGGATTAATGGCATAGTCAAAAACTTCAATCATGCCTCCTGCTTCTTCAATCATGCCATTCCATTTTTCATCAAAGACCATTCGCAGACGTTTCCAATCAGTAAATACAGGCACAGAATTTCGCCCATCTTTTCCTTCTTTAACTGGAATGTTGAAACTAGAATCTTTTTCTAAAACGAAGGAATTTCCTTCCTGACTATCGCCCTTAAATTCCGAAGCCGCATCTAGAGGAATTAGGAATTTAGCTTTCGGCATAGCTTCTGAAAAGAACTTATAATAGAGCTTATAAATTACTTCTTCATCTTCTGTCGTCGGGCTATCCAATTGTCCCATCAACAACATCCATCTTACTAGGTCAGGATTCATTACAGGAACTTGTATTTCTGGTAAATCAGAAAAATCTGGTTTTTGGACTAAGGCTGAAGCACTGATGCTGACTTCCTTGGAATTAAAGATTGCTCCCAAGGCACCATTTAAGTAAAAGGCTGTCCCAAGGAAATTCTCAATCCCTTTTTTATCTTCCGTATTTTCAATCAGTTTTACAACTGAGTTTGGTCGACTATCGATGGTTTCCTGAAATTGGCGATACCAAGATGGGGTCAAAAGCATAATCATGGGATCCGTACAGAGATATCCTTCTTCGCCCCTGTCATAGGTCGTGGAGAAAAGGTAAGGTTCGCCCGTTTTTTCAGAATAAACTGCATAAACCGAATCTGCTGCTAACAACTTGTCTTTGACGATTTCCGCTAGACGTTCCAACTTGCGAGTGTTGGCTTGATAGCTTTCTTCGCTTTCAATTTCCTGATTTTGACGGCATTTCCATAAAAAGAGACGTAAAATCTCTACGCTATCATCAAGACTAGCTGCCAAATAGTCTTCATTCGTCAATTGACCCTCTTGAATGGCTACAAAAGCACGATACAGAGCATCTGAATAGCTTGATAATTTTTGCTCTTCCTCAACACCTGAACTAAAGATCACACTTCCTTTTTTCAATTTATCCAAAGAAGAAAGCCTATCAACCACTAGATGCGCGAGAACTTCATCAGTAAGACTATCGGCATCTTTGTTTTGACTGCTGAGCTTTTTAACCTCTACAGAGCCGAGAGCTTCCATTCCTTGGTCAGGATTGCAAAATTGCAACTGTTCGCCAACCTTGAGAGTCCCTTCTAAACTCCCAACGATCAATAATTGATTCTTTTCCTTCATCGGGAACAAATCTAGAACTCCAATACATGCATTGTTTTTAGATTCTTCTCTTTCTTTCTGTGCTTCACTTATTTCAGTTGCCTCTGCAGTTTCTGTCTTTTTTAAAAAATCAAAGATTCCCATAACTTTTCCTCATTGTCTCCACTTAGCGCAAATCCTATGGAGTCACTTTTCTAATGCTTGCTACCAAGCCTGATTAAACCGTATATGATTACTTCTATTGTATCATATTCCCCCTACATTTTGGGGGAGTTTCTCAATCCTCATAAGATTTCATGGCATCTTCAACTTCAGCTAAACTGATACCAAACAATTCCAAACGCTTGAGAAGTTGTTTGCCATTGGAATAACCAATACGAAGGCTTTCTCCTAGATATTCTCTGCGTTTTCGACTATCTGATCCAGCCAAAAATCCCAATCGAATCAAGTCACTGCGGCTAATATCAAAGTCACTTTCCGCTTCAAATTGCTCTGTGACTTGTTCCAGCGCTGTTTTCAAGTCTTCATAACTGGCATGTTCGATTCCTAGGGAACGTCCTTTGGTCTTGGACTTTGGCACTGCCTCATCACGTTTGAGAAAAGCGTGTTGAACTGTTGGAACAGCCGTCATAATCATCCGGCGAATGCGTTCCCCATTAAAGTCAGGATCTGTAAAGACAATCACCCCATGACGTTGGTGTAGACGTTGGATTCGTTCAAGATCTTGCTCATTGATAGCGGAGCCACGAGTCTCATAGGTCTCCACATCAAAATAACGTTTGAGATTGGCCGTATCATCACGCCCTTCGACTACGATGACTTGGGAAATTTTCTTTTTCATGATTTACGTTCCAGTCCAAAAATTCGTTCTGCATTTGCACTTGTCGCAGCAGCTAATTCTTCTGTTGTCATGCCACGCAAATCTGCAATAAAGTCCACTACATAGCGCGTGTATGCTGTCTTGTTTTCGCGACCACGTTTGGGAACGGGTGCCAAGTAAGGGGCATCAGTCTCTACCAAAATCTTATCCAAAGGCAATTCTTTGGCCGCCTCTTGAATGTCTGTCGCTTTTTTAAAGGTCACCACTCCAGAAAAGGAAATGGTCATACCTAACTCCACAAACCTTTCAGCCCATTCCAGAGAACCTGAGAAGGAGTGCATGATGCCACCACGGGGACCGACTCCCTCACTTTTGATAATTTCATAGGTATCTTCGAGCGCATCACGAGTGTGAACTACAAAAGGTAAGTCCAATTCCTTTGATAGCTGAATCTGACGACGGAAAACCTTCTCTTGAACTTCTTTAGGCGCTGTCATCCAGTGATAGTCCATTCCAATCTCACCCAAGGCTACCACTTTAGGATGTTTGAGCTTGTCCAACAGGTATTTCTCAACGTCTTCTATATAAGTCCCTGCTTCCGTCGGATGCCAACCAATCGTCGCATAAAGTTGGTCATATTCTTCCACCAATTCCAAGGCACGTTCAATGGTTGGTTTGTCAAAACCAACAATATTCATCCGAGTCACACCCATTTCAGCTGCTAAGGCTATTTCTTCTGCTTCTCTTCCTGAAAATTCTTCCACATTCAAGTGGGTATGTGTATCAAAAATCATTTATATTCCCTCGTTTTTTCTACCTTCTATTATACCAAAAAACTAGTCTCATTCTTATAGGAAAAAATATTTTGAAATCATTCATTTTTTCTTGACGGTATTTTTTCATAGCAGTATAATAACACTTGTTGAAATTTTCAGAAAAGGAAAGAAAATGTTTACAAAATTAAAATATACCTTTATTGGTCGTCCCCTTAAGTCCTTGACTGAAGGCGAGGGAGGACTACTTGGAAAAACACAGGCACTTGCAATGCTTTCAAGTGATGCCCTATCTTCTATTGCTTATGGACCTGAGCAGGTCGTTCTTGTCTTGGCTAGTCTTTCTCCCCTCGCTATTTGGTGGAGTCTTCCTATCGGCATTTTTGTCCTCTTGCTACTTGCTAGTCTAACCATTTCTTACCGACAAATCATTCACGCCTACCCTCAAGGTGGGGGTGCCTATATGGTTACTCGAGAAAACCTCTCCCCTGAGTTAGGTTTGATTGCTGGGGGAAGTCTGCTTGTTGACTATATGCTAACAGTTGCCGTATCCGTGGCTGCAGGTGCGGATGCGATCACAGCAGCACTTCCTGCTCTCCATCCCTACAACCTCCACATCTCCATTTTTTTGGTCTGTTTACTCATGCTTTTAAATCTGCGAGGCTTGAAGGAATCTGCTAGTTCTCTGATGATCCCTGTCTATCTCTTTATCTTTAGTACGGTCTTCCTCTTATTGTTTGGTATTTTCCAACTATTGACAGGTTCTCTCAGCTATCATGCAACTTCTGCAATTGGTCAAACTGTCCCGAGTCTCTCAATCGTCCTGATTTTAAGAGCCTTTACCAGCGGTTCAGCTTCACTAACTGGAGTTGAAGCTATCTCAAATGCCGTTCCATTTTTCAAAACTCCCAAAGAGAAGAATGCAGCTCAAACACTGACCATCATGTCTCTGATTCTTGGTTTTCTCTTTGCAGGAATTACCTTCCTAAACTACTGGATGGGCATTACTCCTCAACACGGAGAAACAATCCTTTCACAAATGGCTAAAGGAATTTTAGGGGATTCAACTCTCGGTCAGATTGTTTATTATCTCTTCCAATTCTCAACTGCCCTAATCCTAGCCGTTGCTGCAAATACTGGTTTTTCTGCCTTTCCGATGTTGGCTTACAATATGGCTAAAAACAAGTACATGCCCCATCTCTTTATGGAAAAAGGAGACCGCCTTGGTTATTCAAACGGTATTTTGACCTTAGCCTTTGGCGCTATGATCCTTTTGCTCATTTTCAACGGAAATACAGAACGCTTGATCCCTCTTTATACTATCGGAGTTTTCGTCCCCTTTGCACTTTCTCAAACAGGTATGATTCGCCACTGGAAAAAAGAAAAAGGCTCTCATTTCTTAAAATCTGCCTTTGCTAACATCCTCGGCGCTATCATTTGTTACGCTATCGTTCTTATCCTACTCTTCTTCAGACTTGGAGATATCTGGCCATTCTTCCCAATTATCCTGATCCTAACCTTCCTATTTCTGTCCATCCACAGTCATTACCAAAAAGTGGCCAAACAACTTCGACTTTATGAAGGGATTCAAAAGAAAACCTACGATGGCAATGTCGTCCTTGTCTTAGTAGGAAATGTTACTCGAGTAAGCGTCGGAGCTATTAACTATGCTCAAAGTATTGGAGATGAAGTTTTGGCCATGCACATTTCCACCAAGGAAACTGAGGAAAAAGACCAAGAAATCCTCCAAGAATTTGCCGACTACTTCCCAAATATTACTCTAAAAAACATTAATACTAGCTATCGCGATATCATTACTCCTACAGTCCGCTATGTTCGAAAAATCTCTCAAGAAGCCAAGGAAAAGAACTATACGGTTACAGTTCTAGTTCCCCAATTTATCCCTAACAAACCTTGGCAAAATATCCTACACAATCAAATGAGCCTCAAATTAAAATATGCTCTCAGATGGCACGAAGATGTCGTCGTTGCTAGCTACTCTTATCATTTGAAAGAATAAAGAAAAGGCATTACCAGAACAAGCTTCCGGTAATGCCTTTTTTCTGAATCTAGTCCCTAAAATTAGACTTATACTCAATGAAAATCAAAGAGCAAACTAGGAAACTAGCCTCAGGCTACTCAAAGCACTGCTTTGAAGTTGTAGATGAAACTGACGAAGTCAGCTCAAAACACTGTTTTGAGGTTGCAGATGAAACTGACGAAGTCAGTAACATACCTACAGCAAGGCGACGTTGACGCAGTTTGAAGAGATTTTTGAAGAGTATTAAAATTTTATTGATAACCTTCTTCTATTGAACGTGGTTAGCCAAACCTTCTTGGGCTTTTTTATTAGACTCCGCTTTTTCTTTTTGCCATTTTTCATAAAGTTCTTGATACTGTTTAGCAGTCACAGGTTCCTTTTGCAATTCAACATATTTGTAGTTATCCGCATCTCCCTTGTGTCCTACAAATGAGAAGGCCCCTGTAAACGGTACAGTCTTACGGAAGATTGGATTAGCTCCTGCACTTTGAACTGGTAGGAAGAGAGCACTATCTGTCAACCAAGCTTGAACTTCGGCAAATTTTTCATAACGTGTTTGCGTATTTTCATTCTCATTATCTGCTGCATCCAACAACTCCTTGTAGGTAGCTAGACCAAGTTTTTCTTTGACTTCATTGTCTTTTCCTGGAGTCAAGCCAAGATTTTTCAACTGAGAACCAGAGTCTGGATCCAAGAGATCAAGATAGGTCTTCGGATCTGAGAAATCTCCGCTCCATCCTGAGATATCAATGTCATAGTCCTTTTGATCGGCGGTATCCGCAAAGAAGGTGGCATTGTCTTTCTCATCTGGAGACAATTGAATGATATCAATAACCACATTATCTGATCCAAGCGTTGCTTCAACTGTCTGTTTGAAGGAGCTTGCCTGCTGAACGTCCAACTTAGCAGTTTGGTCTACCAACATATCCAAGTGGATAGGGAAGGTCACGCCTTCTGCTTGCAAACTTTCTTTAGCCTTGGCAAATTCAGCCTTGGCTTTTTCAGGATCCAAGAAAGCTGCTTGGGCATCGTTTAGATTGATGTTAGACCACTCTGTACCATAGTTGACCATCTTTTCATTGACAGCATCTCCAAAGTTTTTGCCACCGATTTGAACAAAGTTACTTGGTGTGACTGTGTTTCGAAGGATTCGGTCAGCTCCATCTTCTCCATTCGTCTGGGCAGCATAGGCATGACGGTCAAAGGCAAAGTTAATAGCCTGACGGAAGTCTTTGTTTTGCATTGCTAGACGAGAATCCTTCTTTTCTTTGTCCGTCTGTTTCATGGTTTGCTTGTAGCTTTGACGATTGACATTGAAAAGATAGTAGAAGGTTATAGCATTTTGAGGAGTATAAGTAATCTTGTCCTCATTCCCTTTTTTCAGCTGGTCAAATACAGAACTTGTCGGGAAGATACGTCCGTCTGTATAGTTGCCTTCCAAGAATCCTCTAGCCAAACTGTCTTGATCTGAACCATCATAGAAGGAAAGTTTTACTTTCTCAATCTTCACATTATCCTTGTCCCAGTAATTAGGATTCTTTTCAAACTCAATCAAAGATTTTGATGTGAATGATTTGAATAAGTATGGCCCATTTGACAGGATACTAGATGGAGTTACACTTCCAAATTCATCCCCCTTAGATTTCAAAAAGGCTTCATTAACTAACTGGACTTAAAATTCCACCTGTTGTCTTAGAATTCCAATAGGACTCTGGCTTGTTCAAAGTATATTGGAGAGTATAGTCATCGACTGCCTTGATACCGACAGTTTCAAAGTCTGATGATTGACCCTCAACATAGTCCGCCAAACCTTTGATAGAGTCTTGCACCAAGTACAAGTTTTCTGCCTTTTTATCCGCCGCATACTTTAGGCCTGCCACAAAGTCATGAGCTGTTACCTCTGCATATTCTTCCCCTTCAGAGGTATACCACTTGACACCTTGACGGATTTTATAGGTATAGGTCAAACCATCTTTTGATACTGTCCATGATTCAGTCATGGAAGGAACCAGATTGCCATACTTATCATTTTCCAACAAACCATCAATCAAGTTTGTCGTAATGCTGGATGTCGAGCCACGTGTCGAAGTAATGTAGTCTAGTGTATCTGGATTGCTAGCAAATACATAAGAGTAGGTTTTATCAGATGCATTTGACTGTGTCGAGCTACAAGCTACCATCAAGAAGCTAGCACTCAAAATTCCAGCCCCTAGTAAGAGAGCTTTTGATTTTTTCATAAATATTCTCCATTTATATAGTATATGAAATATTATACACTATTATAGAAAAAATAGAAAGCTTATACAAACTATTATTTTAGAGCAAAACAAAAGCCAGTAGACTCGAGTTCCTACTGACTTCTTTGTTGAATTCGTTTGGATTATGCAGCCAAAACTTTGCGTCCTTTACGACGACGAGCTGCCAATACGCGACGACCGTTTTTAGTTGACATACGGTTACGGAATCCGTGTTTACGCGCACGACGTAGTTTACTTGGTTGATAAGTACGTTTCACGATGAATACCTCCTCATAGATTTTGTATTCGTTTAGCCGGCTATAAAGTGATCAGTTACTAAACATACTTTACTATTCTATCTGATTCTTTTGCATTTGTCAATAGCTCTGACAAATGTTTCCAGCTTTTTTGCTGAGGGGATAATTTGAAAATCCTTCCAATTTACTTTCGAAATCTATAAAATATCTAATGTACTAGTAATTTACCCAATTGGTACACTCAAAGTTCCAAGTTTTTCCTCTTGAAACCTTCCGCCTGCCTATTAAATGTAAAAGTTGTTTTCTATATTTTCCTTCTGTCACTTCTTGCATTTAAAAAGCAACAACACCGTAGGATGACGATTCTACCGTCTTTTAATTGGCAATAAACAAGATATTTAGCAATAATCCTTTCTAGTTATCATCGATTAAATCTCATTTTAAAAAACTAATATGTGTAGTTATCTAAAACCTCTATCTATTTTTCTTAAACAACACAAAAACGCTCTAGACGTAAAAATAGTTGTTATCCTAGTTGATTAAAAAAATCTCTGATTTCCTCATCTTTTATAAAATAATATATAATTTTCCCCTCTCTTCTAGTGTCCAAGATGTTTTGATTGGCTAGTTTACGAAGATGGTGGGAGGCAGATGCCATACTGAGATCTAGTAAACAGGCTATATCACAGACACAGAGTTCTTCAACAGCAAGGAGATAAAAGATGATATTTATCTGTTTATTATCGGTAAACTTTGTTAAAATGCGAAGTGATTTTTGGACTTTTTCCTTTTCAAGGTAGTTCATTGCGGTTGTAACATTTTGTTGATTTATAATATTCACTTGGCAGATACTATCTTTTTTCATAATATTTTCTCCTAGCCGAACATAGTCCATAGCATGTCAAAGCTGTTGTTTTCAATCAGGATATACATCCCCAATCCTAAATAAACAACGGCAATAAACCATCTGCTATATTTTTCCAAAGTTTCTCCAACAGAAGGGACTTGTGCCAATTTTTGGGCAGAAAAAACCAAGAGATAAATCATGACTAGAAAAGTAAGTAAAGCCACTATCAAATTCGCTAAATTTAAGGTAATAAAATATGGGACAAAAACACCAATATTGTCAGCACCACAACTTGCAAAAGTAATCATAGCGACTAGAAAAATCAGGTTTTTATTATCTTTGCGCAAACCATCTTTTGCAATAGCTTCTCCATCAGAATCTCCTAAAAGCAAAACTTTGAATCCTAGGAAAATTGGAATCAAACCGAGCAAACCTAAAATCTCTTTACTAGGAATATAATTTAAGACAAATGCAAAAAGTAAACTTAGCAATATTAGACTAACAGAGCCTAGAAATTGTCCTAAATAGATGTTAATGATGTCTTTTCTGCTTTTTCTTTTGGCAAAAAATAACATTAGGATAATAAGTAAGTCTACGGCTGTCCCAGAATACAGGATTATTGAAGTAACAACATTTTGAATCATAAAATACCTCATTCAAATATATTTTTGAATATATTTTAACATTAAACTTTATAGATGTCAACTTCAGCTCCATCAAAATATAGATAAGAAGGTAGTGTACCAAACATTAAAAAGCCCTGCCATCGAAATGATAGCAGGGCTTAATTTCAATATCTAAATGATATATTTATCTAAAAAAGGTAGTGAAAAAGGTAGAGATTGAACTGAAATATAGTAAAATTAACAAAAGAAAAAAACGCTTGGAATGAACTGCACCCCAAAAGTTAGACATAAAAATCTAACTTTTGGGGTATTTTTATTATGAAATTAACTTATGATGATAAAGTTCAGATCTATGAACTTAGAAAACAAGGATATAGCATAGAGAAGCTTTCAAATAAATTTGGGATCAACAATTCTAATATTAGGTACATGATTAAATTGATTGATCGTTACGGAATAGAGTTCGTCAAAAAAGGAAAAAATCGTTACTATTCTCCTGATTTAAAGCAAGAAATGATTCATAAAGTCTTACATGAAGGCTGGACTAAAGATAGAGTTTCTCTTGAATACGGCCTCCCAAGTCGTACGATACTTCTTAATTGGCTAGCACAATACAAGAAAAACGGGTATACTATTGTTGAGAAAACAAGAGGGAGACCAACTAAAATGGGACGTAAGCTAAAAACGAGACCTGAAGAGAGGACAGAATTAGAACGTCTTCAAGCAGAAAATGAGTACCTGAGAGCGGAGAATGCCATCCTAAAAAAGTTGAGAGAACTCCGATTGAAGGAGGAAAAAGAGAAAGAAGAAAGACAGAAATTGTTCAAGAATTAATGACTGAGTTTTCGTTAGATATTCTTCTAAAAGCCATTAAACTAGCTCGTTCGACCTACTACTATCACTTGAAACAGCTAGACAAACCAGATAAGGACCAAGAGCTTAAAGCTGAAATTCAATCCATTTTTATCGAACATAAGGGAAATTATGGTTATCGTCGGATTCATTTAGAACTAAGAAATCGTGGTTATCTGGTAAATCATAAAAGAGTTCAACGCTTGATGAAAGTACTCAATTTACAAGCTAAAATGCGACAGAAACGAAAATATTCTTCTCATAAAGGAGACGTTGGTAAGAAAGCAGATAACCTTATTCAACGCCAATTTGAAGCCGCCAAACCAATGGAAAAGTGCTACACAGATGTGACAGAATTTGCCATTCCAGCAAGCAGTCAAAAACTCTACTTATCACCAGTTTTAGATGGCTTTAATAGCGAAATTATCGCCTATAATCTTTCAACTTCACCAAACTTAGAACAAGTGGAAGCTATGTTAAACCAGGCCTTCACAGAGAAGTACTATGAGAATACGATTCTCCATAGTGACCAAGGATGGCAATACCAACACGATTTTTATCATCATTTTTTAAAGAATAAGGGAATCCAACCATCTATGTCACGTAAGGGGAATAGCCCAGATAACGGTATGATGGAATCTTTCTTTGGCATTCTTAAGACTGAAATGTTTTATGGTTATGAGAATACGTTTCAGTCACTTGAGCACTTGGAACAAGCTATTGTAGACTATATTGATTACTACAACAACAAACGAATTAAGGTAAAACTAAAACATACTAAGATTAGTAGTGAGGAAATCTCCGACGGGAGAAAGTACTCACTACTTTTTCGTTATGTTAAAGTAGTGGTGTCTTGTTAAGTCGATAAGTCCTTTGGCGCTAGACGTCGTAACTAAAACTGACAAGACACCTGTTTTAGGAAGAATGTTATCAAAGTATGTGGGACGAAAAACGTCGAGTATTGAAAATGACATCACTAAAGCAAGGAATCATTCAAGACAAAGAGGTAATATCATGCGAGTAGTTTTTGGGATTGACGTGAGTAAAGCAAGCTCAGAAGTGGCCATCTTGGTCAATGGAGAAAAAGTACATGGCTATACCATTCCCAATGATGCCATCGGATTTAATCGACTACTTGGGGACTTGAAGACTGTTCACGAGCCAGAGATTATCTTCGAGGCGACTGGTGTCTATTCTCGTCGTCTTCAGGCCTTCTTTGAGGATAATAGTTACGCTTATACACGGCTCAATCCCTTAGAATCCAAAAAACAACTAGATAGCTTACGAGTACGTAAAACCGATAAGATTGACGCTGAAAAACTAGCTGCGTCTCAGTTCATCCTCAATCGTAAACCAAGCTATGTCCAAGAAGCGCTTTATCAAGAATTACGCGATCTCAGCCGTTTCTATCAGAATCTTACTGAGGATATCGTCTGCGCTAAAAACCGTCTGCACAAGGTTTTACAGGTCACTTTTCCTGAATTGGAAAACATCTTGTCGGCACCAACTGGGGAACAATATTGGAACTTGGTCATGACTTTTCCATGTAATAGTTTTGTACTGGAGTCAGATGACGCCACATTAACAGCTATCATCCGTCAGTCTACGGCAAAACGCATCTCTGAAAAACGTGTGACTTACTTAGTAGATAAGCTTACAAAACTAGCTAATCAGTCTTATTGTGCGGTTAAGAAAACCTCTCCAGTGATAGAAGAGGTCAAATACTATGCAGGGGAGTTACTTAGGCTTTCGGAACACAGACAAGGTGTTTTAGAGGAGATGGTAACATTAGCTCAATCTTTGCCAGAATACGAGATTCTTCTCTCTATTCCTGGAATAGCCGAAACCACAGCGACAAGTATTATTGGCGAACTTGGTGACATTCGTCGATTTCACTCTGCCAATCAAATCAATGCTTTTATAGGCATTGACCTCAGACACTATGAATCTGGAAATTTTCTAGCTAAGGAACATATCACTAAACGTGGGAATCCCTATGCCAGAAAGATTCTTTTTAAGTGCATTCATAACATAGCTTCAGCTAGCCACACCAATCCTTGTCATATCGCAGACTTCTATGAGAAACGGAAAAGACAATCGCAAGTGACTTCAACTAAACCACACACGATTGCCTCTATACATCGTCTCATTAGAACAATGTATTACCTCATAACGCATAACAAACTTTATGATTATACTTCTACCCAAAATCGGTAAAATTGTTTATGCCATATTATTATAACGCCTTATCAAAAAAATCACCAGATAAGGTGTTGATTTAGTGTACACTTTTTTCACTAAACTTTAGTTCAGAAAAAGACAATTTCCTTAGTTTGACTATGGAAATCAAACTATTTTTCATCAAATACCTTGATATACTTGACAAATGGTAGAAAATTGTTTATGCCATATTATTGTAACGCCTTATCAAAAAAATCACCAGATAAGGTGTTGATTTAGTGTACACTTTTTTCACTAAACTTTAGTTCAGAAAAAGACAATTTCCTTAGTTTGACTATGGAAATCAAACTATTTTTCATCAAATACCTTGATATACTTGACAAATGGTAGAAAAGGACTTAGTCCTGTACAATACAGAACTAAATCCTTTGCTTAAATTAATTGTCTAACTTTTTGGGATCAGTACAAATATGACTAGAGCGTTTTCTATATATCCGAACATCTAATTTATTTCACAAAAAATGTAGTCAAAAATGTAGTCATTCGGTTGATTTTTATTGCAATACATTGAAATTGGAAAATTCAAGAATCGCGTTAAATCAAGGTTTTTTCGTTTCTACTGAAACGTAATGACCCACTATTTAACCTCTGTAAACACAACGTGTTTGCGAAGTTTTGGTGAGTATTTCTTCAATTGAAGACGGTCTGGAGTGTTACGTTTGTTTTTAGAAGTAAGGTACAAGCGTTCACCAGATTCTTTGTGTTCAAGTGTAATATTTACGCGCATGGTATCTCCCTTCTATTATTCAGCTGATGCAGCTTTAGCGATCTTACGTCCTTTGTAGTATCCTTTAAGTGATACACGGTGAGAACGTGAGTAATCTCCAGTAGTTTCGTCAAAGTTTACAGATGGAGCTGTTACTTTGTAGTGCGTACGACGTTTGTTTTTCTTCGCTTTTGAAGTGCGACGTGCAGGTACTGCCATTTTGATTTCTCCTTTTAAGATATAATTCAGTTAGGTTTGATTTTCATCAACTTTAATAGTATATCAAAACTTTTTTGTAAAGTAAAGTTACTTGACAAAAAAAGATTAAAAAATTTTCCTATCCAATCTTATGGATAGGAAAATAGACTAAATATCAATCTCGAATGGTTCATCAATGGTTTCTGAGACGTATTTTCCGTCTTTTTTCCGTTGTTTGACGCATTCGGTGAGAAGATATTCGATTTGCCCATTGACTGATCGGAAGTCATCTTCTGCCCATGATGCGAGTGCAGTATATAACTTATTCGAAAGTCGAAGGGGGATTTGCTTTTTTTTAGCTTCTGCCATTTCTAATAAAGGCTTCCTGTATTGACAATTGGTTGTGCATCATGATTGCCACAGAGAACGACTAGGAGATTTGAAACCATGGCAGCTTTACGCTCTTCATCTAGTTCAACCAACTCTCCTTCATTGAGACGTTCCAGTGCCATTTCAACCATTCCAACAGCGCCGTCGACAATCATCTTACGTGCATCAATAATAGCAGATGCCTGTTGACGTTGAAGCATGACGGCAGCAATTTCCGGTGCATAAGCTAGGTATGTAATACGTGCTTCAAGGATTTCCAAACCAGCGTCCTCTACGCGACTTTGAATTTCCTCACGAATACGTTTAGCTACAATCTCACTAGAACCACGGAGGCTTCCTTCATCGGCTTGCCCATCACCTGTAGTATCCACATTAGGAGATACATCGTAAGGATAAATGCGGACAATATTACGAAGGGCGCTATCACATTGCAATGAAAGATATTCTTTGTAGTTATCTACGTTGAAGACTGCTTTGGCTGTATCAACAACTCTCCAAGTTACCGCGATTCCGATTTCAACAGGGTTCCCTAAACAATCGTTAATCTTTTGACGAGAATTACTCAAAGTCATAACTTTGAGAGAAATCTGTTTCTTGCCAATTTCAATATTTACATCATTGCCATTGGATGATTTCATTCCTGAAAAAGGAGATTTTGTGCTAACATCGCCACTTTGTCCGAGTCTGGTGTGGATTGCAGGATTGACCGCTATACTGAAGGGATTGACAAAGTAAAAACCAGGTTCTTTGATAGTCCCAGTATAGTTACCAAAGAGGGTCAAAACCAGAGCTTCCTGAGGTTTGACAACTTTTAAACCAGCATGAGCTAGAACTGAAATTAAGATTAATAAAAGTCCGATAATAATTCCAAAAATATTTTCTGAACCAGCACCGATTACAAATATAAAAATGCCAAGTACGAGTGCCAACTCAATGAGAATCAATGCTACTACACCATTTGGTTTTGAATTGATTAGTTTTTCAGTCATCAGAATGACCTCCTGTATTTGATATCTAAATGATATCACTTTAATTTATAAAGTCAAGAAATAAATGCAAAATTTTTAAAGAAAATATTTCTGTATAGAATTGTCTGAAAATTCAAGAATTTTCTTCTGTTCATTGCTTTTAAAATGTGCTATAATGATACAAACTGAATTGGGAGGGAACTTAATGACAGAATTAGATAAACGTCACCGCAGTAGCATTTATGACAGCATGGTTAAATCACCAAACCGTGCCATGCTTCGTGCAACTGGGATGACAGATAAGGACTTTGAAACACCGATTGTGGGAGTGATTTCAACTTGGGCAGAAAACACTCCATGTAATATCCACTTACATGACTTTGGGAAATTGGCTAAAGAAGGTGTCAAATCTGCTGGTGCTTGGCCTGTTCAATTTGGAACCATTACGGTAGCAGATGGGATTGCCATGGGAACGCCTGGTATGCGTTTTTCTCTAACGTCACGTGATATCATTGCGGACTCAATCGAAGCTGCTATGGGCGGTCACAATGTGGATGCCTTTGTGGCTATCGGCGGCTGTGACAAAAACATGCCTGGTTCTATGATTGCCATTGCCAATATGGATATCCCTGCTATTTTCGCCTACGGTGGTACTATCGCCCCTGGAAAACTGGATGGCAAAGACATCGACTTGGTTTCTGTATTTGAGGGAATCGGAAAATGGAACCACGGTGATATGACGGCTGAAGACGTCAAACGTCTCGAATGTAATGCCTGCCCTGGCCCTGGTGGTTGTGGTGGTATGTATACTGCCAACACCATGGCGACTGCTATCGAAGTTTTGGGGATGAGCTTGCCAGGTTCTTCTTCTCACCCAGCAGAATCTGCTGATAAGAAAGAAGACATAGAAGCAGCTGGACGTGCCGTGGTCAAAATGCTTGAACTTGGTATCAAACCTTCAGATATCTTGACTCGTGAAGCCTTTGAAGATGCTATCACTGTAACTATGGCTCTCGGTGGTTCTACTAACGCCACTCTTCACTTGCTTGCCATTGCCCATGCTGCCAATGTTGACTTGTCACTTGAGGACTTTAATACCATCCAAGAACGTGTGCCTCACTTGGCCGATTTGAAACCTTCTGGTCAGTATGTCTTCCAAGACCTCTACGAAGTCGGTGGTGTGCCTGCGGTTATGAAGTACTTGTTGGCAAATGGATTCCTTCATGGAGACCGCATCACATGTACTGGTAAGACTGTAGCTGAGAACTTGGCTGACTTTGCAGACCTCACACCAGGTCAAAAAGTTATCATGCCACTTGAAAATCCTAAACGTGCGGATGGTCCGCTTATCATCTTGAACGGGAACCTTGCTCCTGACGGTGCGGTTGCCAAGGTATCAGGTGTGAAAGTGCGTCGTCACGTTGGGCCAGCTAAGGTCTTTGACTCAGAAGAAGATGCTATTCAGGCTGTTCTGACAGATGAAATCGTTGATGGCGATGTAGTCGTTGTTCGTTTCGTTGGACCTAAGGGTGGTCCTGGTATGCCTGAGATGCTGTCACTTTCATCAATGATTGTTGGTAAAGGTCAGGGAGATAAGGTGGCCCTCTTGACAGACGGACGTTTCTCTGGTGGTACTTATGGTCTGGTTGTTGGACATATCGCTCCTGAAGCTCAGGATGGTGGACCAATTGCCTACCTTCGTACAGGCGATATCGTTACAGTTGACCAAGATACCAAAGAAATTTCCATGGCCGTATCTGAAGAAGAACTTGAAAAACGCAAGGCAGAAACAACCTTGCCACCACTTTACAGTCGTGGTGTCCTCGGTAAGTATGCCCATACCGTATCATCTGCTTCACGCGGAGCCGTGACAGACTTCTGGAATATGGACAAGTCAGGTAAAAAATAACTAGAAAATAAGCAGTCGCTAAATGACTGCTTTTTCTAATCCTTTGTGTTATCTCGTGAAATGTGATAAGATAATTGCTCTAACTATGATTATGAAGGAGAAACAATGTTTTTACAAAATACAGGAATTATGCTCTACGTAGATGATGTAGCAGCCGAGAGAGACTTTTGGTCTGCTATCGGTTTTGAAGTTTTTATAGTATATTGAATCTAGAAGAGTACACTACAACTGCTAAAAATATTTCTAGAAATTAGTTTGACTTTCCTAATTTCTCTGTTCATATCTTATTTCAATCCACTATATAAACATTTTTTCAATTTTAAATTTATAGTAGATCAAATACAAAACAGTACACTGTGAATTCTAAAAAATGCTAGAAATTGACTTAACTACTCTGGTAAATTTGTTCAGATTCTATTTCATTTCACTATAATCAATCAGAAATTATGGGTTTTGAAATGAAACCTCAAACGGACAGTACACTGACTTTTACTGTCTACGCCAAAGACTTTATTCGTCAGGTATCACCAGAGGTAGTTGATATGAAACCCAGCCTACTCTTTGAGACAGCAGATCTTCACGGTCTTCATAAACGCCTAGCTGCAGTGACTGACACCACTAGTCCGATCAGTACCCAACCTTTCCCTCACTTTAACTTTGCAAATCCAAGTGGACACTATTTCGCAGTTAGAGGAATCTAATAACAAAAAGGCTCTCTGTTTATTAGCAGAGAGCTCTTGTTTTTTAGCGCGGTGGTAGTCCAAGTGCTATACGTCCATAGCGACTGATGCGTGTAATCTTCCAGGCAGGCGACCAGGTAACCTCAACCCTGACATCCTCAATTCCTTCAATCTGTTTCAGACCTGCCACGATTTCGATTGGTAAACTTTCTGCACAGTCACAGGCAGTATCGGTGAAGGTCATGACAATTGTACAAAGACCAGCCTCGTCCAAATGAATCTCGTAAATCAAGCCAAGATTATAGACATCTAGTTCCACATCTGTATCGTAAACTTTTTCTAGCTTGTCAATGATTTGATCTTCTAATGCTAAAGCACGATCATTGATTTTGATATCTTCTCTCATTGCATTCCCTCCATTTGTAAACTGCACCTATTTTCTCATAATTCTGACAATTTGGCAAGTTTTTCCCAATCAAGACGTAATCCGCCATAAAAACGAAAGCCTAGTGATTGCCATAGTTGAGACAAACTACCCAAAGATCTAACAACCTAGAGTAAGACGATATTGCCATAGGTTAGAGAGAGAAGCTTAGAGAATGCTTGAGCTTCTAAGACATACTTTCTAATCAGAAAAAGTAGAGAAAGGTCATCTCTACTTTTTAGATATTATTTTGACTTCACAGGTTTATCTGCCAAGGCCTTTATAGCTGATGCTATCGTTTCTGCGTAGAGCTTAGCTCCCTCTTCTAGTTTGGCATTATCACTTCCAAAGTGAACCTGGTCCGTTCCTTTCCAAATGTCTGGATGATCCTTAGATACCTGATTCCAGTCAGCAACCTCAATGTAAGGATACTTTTGAGCCACTTCACGCACATAGCTAGCATACTGTTCTACATAAGGCTGAGTTGCTTGAGTTATATCACCCTCATAAGGTGTCATAAGTACAAGTTGATGCCCCTTAGGTAGATTTGTTATCAAAGAATCGATATCAGCCTTATAATCCTCAGGGTTATTCACTCCAGTAGCAATAACGACTATTTTAGGGAGGACTTTATTCTGACTGTGATTGAGCATAATAGCATTGGCTTGCTTGGTATTTCTGCTGACTTGACCATCTGTCTGAGCGTCTGGTAGAACCTCTTTAAGTTCAGGTGTTGCACGCAAGGTTACAGAATCTCCAATGATGGATACACCTTCGGCAATATTGTAGCGACTGGCTTCTGCCTGATCCGCCATGGTTTTTGTACGGGTGATATTGGTTTGAGCTTGATTAAGGCCATTTACCATCAAATCCGTTTCAAAAGCACCGACTTGGGGAGCTATGAACATCACAATCAGTGTTAGCAAGCTAAGAAAACCGACGCTACCCGCAAAGATTGGTTGAATATGCGGAATTTCTTTTACCTTTTGCAATAAGCTACTATTCTTCCCAGCAATGAAAGGTTCAATCACATAGAAGGAAAGGCTTGCAAAGAGATAAGAAAAGATAGTGGTGAGAATCACAGCTGGTAAATTGCTCATCAACTGAGAGAAAATAATATAAAACGGCCAGTGGAAAAGATAGACGGCATAGCTGGTGTCAGCTAAGAAGCTAATTACCTTTGGTTCTTCAATCGTCGGAGTTTTCTCATGCAAAAGTCGTGCTGCAACGATCATCAGAAGGGCAGCTAAACTTGCCAACAAGAAGCCAAGCAAGTAGGCAAAAAGATAATTAAATTTCACGAAGAAAGTTAATAAGAGTAAAACTCCGAGACCTGCCCCGAATACTAGCAAGGTCTTTTTCAAATCCCAGGTATTATTTAAACGCTTAACAAGAGTAGTCGTTTGACGAACACCTACCAAAGATGCCAAAATACTGCCTAGAAAGAAAGGATAGACGTGAGTAAAGCTAGAAAAGTAGAGTGTCGAGTAGGAGCTAACGATAAAACTACCGATAAACATTGAAAGAAAACCGATGATAAAGACAGCTGATGATAGAAGAAAGACTAGACCTCTTAATTGTCCAGATGATTTTACCCGCTTGGACAAGAACCAAACCGCCAAACCCCACAAGATATAGTAATGAACCTCAACAGCCAAGCTCCAATTATGGACAAATAAATGAGGAATGAACTGAGATTCATAACTTCCCCCTGTTAACATTTCATAGAAGTTAGTCATAAAACCAAGAACACCAGCTATCTGACTACCAATCCCGGCTATATAATCTTGGCGAACCAAGAAAGTAAAGGGCATAACGACGAGGATCATCAAGACGACTGGAGGGAAAATACGATAGAAACGTCTCCTGAAAAATCCTAAGATATCGATTTTCCCTTTTTGTCCAAATTCTTCTAACAGGAGTGACGTAATTAGAAAACCTGAAAAGGTGAAGAAGACGTCAACCCCGAAGAAACCTCCTGGAAAAACCGTCTGAAAAAAATGGTACAAAAGTACCAAGAGTAAGCCTGTAATCCTAATCAAGGAAAACCATTTTATACGCATACGAGTTTATTCTCCGTTCATTAGAGTAGTAAAAAAACCATCTAATGTTCATTCCATACTACTTTTATTTTATCAAAAAAAGAAGAAAAATCCTAAGAGAAAACTTAGGATTTTAGCTTTGGTCTACTAATCTTAGAAATTACGACCTGATTTATTGTAGCCATATTTTTCAACAAAATGCTCACGGAATTCCAAGAGATTATCATCCATAATAGCCTGACGAACCTGCTTCATAAGGTTGAGCAAGAAGTAAAGGTTATGGTAACTTGTCAAACGAATACCAAAGGTCTCATCGGCCTTGAGCAAGTGACGAAGGTAGGCACGGGTGTAGTTCTTACATGTGTAGCAATCGCACTCAGGATCAAGTGGGGTAAAGTCCTCCGCAAACTGGGCATTCTTGACAACCAAACGTCCTTGACTGGTCATACAAGTACCGTTACGAGCAATACGAGTCGGCAAGACACAGTCAAACATATCGACCCCACGAATCACCCCATCAATCAAGCTATCTGGCGCTCCCACTCCCATCAAGTAGCGAGGTTTATTTTCAGGAAGGAGTTGAGTGGTGAAGTCCAAAACTGCATTCATCTCTTCGTGGGTTTCTCCAACTGCTAGTCCACCGATAGAATATCCTGGGAAGTCCATGCTGACAAGGTCATGAGCTGACTGACGACGAAGATCTTCAAATCCTGCACCTTGTACAATCCCAAACAAACCTTGGTCATGGGGACGACGATGAGCTTTTAATCCACGCTCTGCCCAACGGCTGGTACGTTCGATTGACTTCTTCACATAATCATAAGGCTGATAAAATTGAGGACATTCGTCAAAGGACATCATAATGTCTGAGCCTAGATTATTCTGGATAGAAATAGCCTTTTCAGGTGATAGGAACATTTTAGAACCATTGAGGTGGTTCTTGAAGGTAACGCCTTCTTCTGTGATATTACGGCTATCCGCTAGAGAGTATACTTGGAAACCACCACTATCTGTCAAGATAGGTTGGTCCCAGTTCATGAACTTATGAAGCCCACCTGCTCGAGCAATCAACTCATCTCCAGGACGCAACCACAAGTGATAAGTATTAGAGAGGATAATCCCTGAACCCATCTCTTTCAACTCTTCTGGTGATTGGGTTTTGACCGTTGCTTGTGTCCCAACTGGCATAAACATAGGAGTTGGGAAGGTTCCGTGGGGTGTGATAATCTCACCCAGACGAGCTCCAGTGTGTTTTTCTTTTTTAATCAAACGATATTTGATTGGTGAATCTGACATTTTTTACCTCCGAAGCTGGGAAAGACAGTCCCAGTTCTTACTTTGTGCCCAAGGGCATACTGTATGATTCTATCAAAAAAAACAGGAACTGTCACGAACTATGGTATAAGAATTTTGTGTTTACAATTGATTTCCGTTGCTTATCGTTAGTTGAGTTTTTGCTTATTTTTATTTAAAATCATTTCTGTTGATTTTCGTCATTTTTTTAAATCGTATTCATCTTCGTATTCATTTTCATACTCACCTTTGCCCGTATAGTTGAGAAGGCTGCAATTTAGTTCTAATAGTTTACAAAAGAATCAGTGAGTAATGTCACTGTTTTTATTTTTGACAAAATTACTATTCCTCCGAAAAGATGATTTTACGGATTTGAAATGTGTTTATTAGATTTACATTTCTTGGATTTTAAATCCAACATTTTCAGAGCAAACAAAAAACCGCAAGCTATTGCCTGCGGTTAGTGTAATCTAATTTGAAAGTCCTTTCCTTCTATTTTTATTTTGTGGTAACAATTAAACCATCGGGGAGGACAGTAAGCACTGGTTTGTCTGAACGACTGCCATCCTCGTTGACGTAGTACCAGCCACCTTCAACTTGGACAAGCTCTTTTGAAGACATTGCACCATTCTCTTCTTTGAGATGGTATAGTTTGTCTTTGTACTGAACCCAACCAGTGACCATCGATCCTGAAGTATCAAGATAGTACCATTTGCCATTCACAAACACCCAACCAATGGCCATGGCGCCGTTTTCTTTGAGATAATACCATTTACCATCATCCTTCAACCAGCGAGAAGCTATTAAATAACCTCTCTCGTCGAAGTAGTACCAGGTACCATCGATCTTTTCCCATTCTTCTTTTGGATAAGAGCCGTCAGGGTATTCATACCACCATCCAGTATCGTTTCTTTTCCATTTTGGCTTAGCATCTTCATCATCTAGTAAAACAATGTTTTTGTCGTACGGATTTGAAGAGTATTGCCACCAGCGGATACCATCCATTGATGGAAAATATTCAAAGTTAGCTGTACCATCATTCAAACCATAGCCTGCAATCCAAAGGCTGTTTGGGAATTTCGCAAGAATCTGCTCATAATAAATATTATTGAGCGTGAATGGCTTGTAGCTATAATAGATTGGCTCATAGCCATTTTCTTTGAGAATTTCCATAAAGCGAATACAAGCATCTGTATTTGCTTGTTTATCTCCGCTAGCGTGATCTTCGTAGTCAAGGCACAAGTATTTTACTTTTTGGGGCACATTATCAAGGAAGTAGCGTGCCTCTCGCTCAGCTTCTTCAATGTCACCACCAAACCAAGCAAAATGATAGAAGCCAATCGGATTGGATTGCTCCACTTGAGCGGACAGGCAAGGGTTGATATAGCTTGTACTTTCAGAAATTTTTATAATGGTATTCTGTGTACCCATGTCAGCCAAAATACCTGTAATATCGTATCCATTGTGGCTAGATACGTCGATGAATAAGTCGTTTTTCTTCATTGTTTTCTCCTAATCTTCGCTTGGTTCGTAATATTCTAGCGCACGTTTGCTGTCTGAAATCCCTGCTGTTGTTGGGTCGTTAACAACACCAATCAATACAAGGATGTAAACGAATGTGTTCACACCGTCTTGGATATTTTTGGGAATTTCAAGACCGAATTGTTGAGCCATCAAAAAGATTGCCCCCAAAAGGGCAATAAGTGTTGCTTTATTTTGCAAACGCAATTTCCAGTTAATCATGTGTTATTCTCCTTTGTTTTTGTCGTCATCTTTTTCAAGTAATCGCTGAAACGCTTTTAAAATCGGCTGAAAAAGAGTGACATTTCCTTTTAGTTTCCGGTAATTTTCAATGAGGGATTGAAAAGTAAATGCAATGTACCCGAGATAAATCGAGTACAAGAATGCGAAGCCTGTCTTCTCAGGAAGTAGAACAGACATTGGGATAAGGATCATTAACAAGAGGACTCCTAAAATCTTACGAAGGAGCCCATTGATGCCGATTTTACTCTTATACTCGATGTCAGGGTTTGCGATAGCAGCAATTGTCCCTGTAACAAAATCAATGATTTCCATCGAGACAATCAAAGCTAGAGCGTACAAGACCAGTCCGTCCTCAGTCTGGACGACACTTCTTAAAAAATTGAAAAATTCGATTTGCATATATCCTCCTTAATCGATCCGTGGCATAACTACAGTAAGCACACCTTGCTGCAGCATGTCAGAGAGTGCTTGGTCTTTGTATGTGAACCCCTCGTTTGCTCTCATTTGAAACATAAAGATAGTTTGCGTACCTTTTGGCCATTTGGCATTGGTTTCAAATGGATAAGGCATGGCAATGATGTCTCCATTTGAGTAGCGTGTACCTTTAACAAGAGGCTTGATGAAATTAGCAACCTTGCTATAAGCAAATGTAGGCATACCTCCATTTTGATATACTGACAAAGCAATCATGATCTCAAGGATCTCTGAGGCCGCATCAAGATTTTCCTTATTCTCAGTGGTAGCTTGCTCCACCTTGGCTGCCATTTCCTTGTTTTGTTGCAACTGAGCTTCTACCTGGTTAAATTTCTCCTTCTCAGCACGCTGTGGGAAATTCTCCTGATAGAGAGCCTCCAGAGCAAGCTCGAAAAGCTCTGTGTTTGATAGGCTGATTTTATCAGCTGGTAGCAAGATTGGCACAATAGCGCCATCTGCATTGACTAACGTGACCTTTGTAGCGGATTCTTTCCCGCTTGCATCAAATTCTTGGGACTTTGTCCCGTACTCTAATTTCATATGTTCTCCTTTTTCTAAATTTTGAATGAAATGTTATCAAAGTTAAGCCAGCTTGAGTCTACGTTACCTTTTACAACTATATTGCCATTTCCGTAGATACCTAAAACAGCTACATTATAGTTGTTATTGATCGTTGAGATGTACAGTGTCTGTGTTGGTCTAAACCCCACTGGTAAAGTCCCTATCACTGTCTCAATCGTAGTTTTCCCTTTGTACGCTGAACCTCTAAAATAAACAACGCCGTCAAACGTTTTTGAATATTGAACATCATTGTATTGCTGATGATGCTGCCATCCGTTTTGCAAAGATAAGTCCCTCCAAGGTGTGGGCTCGCTTTCTGATTTTAACAATGCTACATAGTCAGAGTTATTAGTTGATTCTGATTGTTGCACTACATAGCGCCATGGTCTCCAAACGTTATCATATCCGTACTCACGGACTGCCATATATCCGTTCGAAGAAGTAACCCTCTGGATACACTCGTTAGTGGTATGTAATTTATAGCATTCTAAAATACAAAAAGCTCCTAAAGGATTGTTAGCAAAGTCTGCCCCGACTTGCCACAAACCAGGGATTTTCATATTATTTAAGTCTTTATTAAAAGAACCGTGAGGAGGAATTGCACCGCCGAAATTAGAAGTCAGTTGATACTGCTGAATAGGCTGGTCATTAGCATATATATTGCCTTTCACATCCAGGGCGCCCTGCTCTCTGATTTTGTTAACGCCCACCCCTGACCTGTCATAAGACAAGACCACGCTTTCTGTCGCCACGTTGACCATGAAATCAGACCGTGTGAACTTGTCCTCAAGCGTGCCGATTACAACCCATGACTGATTAGCTAGATAATTGCCAGCAAGATTAGCCTGTGAGTTGATGAAACTAGAGATACTAGTCCAGGAGCCAGTGGCTGGTCCATTATCGACTGTGTAAGAGTTAGTCCCTAGTCGAGCAACCTTGAATGTCAATCTCATTGAGTTTTTTTGACTTCCTGAGACTGTAAGAGGGGCGATTTTGGCGTTTCGTGTAACTGTCAGAGTGCTAGAAGTTGATCCTGTTCTTGCTATGCTGAAGCTAAGAGCAGGGGCAAAATACTCAAGCACGGTCACAGATACCTCTCTAGTATCAGACCAACGCCCACGGCTATCAGACACGCTCGCTCTGATTTTGATGGTGCCGTGATAGTTCATAATGCCCAGACTGCCACCGTTTGAACTCGTAGACTGGTTTTTACCAACAATTTCAGCATAGTATCCAGTGATAGACGAGCCGTAGGAACCAACCGCGCCATTAAACGCTACTTTGATGTTAGATATTACCTGAATGAACGTGTTGCCGCTTGGGATAAGGTTCTGAGCTGCAGAGTTCAAATCTGACAATGTGATACCTGTGAAAGTAGGTTTGACATTTCCTGGTACGCTTGCCATGAACGTAGTGGACTGTGTTCCTGTCTTAGTAGATCCTGAGTAGGTATCTACATAGACAGTCCCTGTACCACTAGCAGAGTTGGGAATGTCGTTTGCAAAGTCAAGAGGGATCGTCCACGTTGTGGATGTGTCTACATTCGTTGCAATCGTCCCTGACTTGCCAGCCCAAGCATAGCGTACCGTGTGCTTAAAACTTGAACTCTGACGGTTGATATTGATAGTTACTGAACTACCAATAGTACCAGCTCCAACATTTACAGAGCTTGAACGTGGGATAGTTGTCAGGCTAAGGCTTGCTGATACTGTGATAGTCCCATGCAGGCCATTATTCGGATTGAACGTACATGATATAGGTAAGGTCTTAGTCCCATCCGCATTGTGGCTGATTGTGCTTGAACCACTAGCAAGCGTGTACTCCTCGCCTGATGTCTGCCATGTTGGACGGCTACTATGCACATTTTGGCCATCTAAGCTAAGAGACAGCGTACTGTCCCCTTGATGGTTAAATGTGTAATAACCACCAGAACGACTAACTGTCATCCGCCAGTTGACAGTTGAGGTGTTAGTCGTGATACTCTGAGATCCCTGCTCCACATAGACATTGAGATACAAGCTCCCACTTGAATTACTAAACTTTGCCATACTTCCTCCTATCCTACATACCTGATAACGTTCATATCAGGGTTAATGTGATACTGCTCTTCTCTAAAACGTCCTATCTGGATAGTCTTAGAGAAAATCCCGTTCTCAATGTGGATAACACCTTGAGAAATATACATAACCTCAACACCAGCGCTAAACATTGAAATTCGTCCGTTAGGATTGAACATCATACTAGAGCTACCATCGTTCTTGCCGATGACAAGACCCTCATTAGATGAGCTCATATAGCTATCGATGAAATCCCAGCGGTCAGATAACTCTCCCAAATCTTTAGCAATATTAGAGACACGCTGACTAGCTGAAATCAAATCTTTCTCAGCCTGCGCTCTTGCAGCCTCATTGGCCTTGACAAAGTCCTTGTAAGCCTTTATCCAGTTATCAAGCGTATCAGCGCTAGCCGTAGCTTCAAGCTCAGCCTGGATAATTCCAGTTTTCTCATTTAGAGCGTTGAGTTGTTCCTGAGTCAGCCCTTGGTCTGCTTTAGAGTCAATGTCTCTCTGAATATCTTCAAGAGATGGAGACCAGTCTGTGGGGATGGTGCCTATTTCTAATTTAATTTTGGCGTCTTCGTAAGTTCTAGCAGATAGTCTAATAAATTTAGCAGTAGCTGGTACTGTAATATTATTGACGATATGCCACTTTTGCGCCCTAACTGTATAACTATCCTTACCTGTAAGTCGAGTTCCGATAGGTGATTTATTAGCATCGTAAAATTGCCAAGCATGCCAAGGTATTCCTCCGGAAGGTGTAGTCACCCAAAGCTGATAGATGAGATTAGATGCTCCATCGATTTCAATAAAATCGGACGTTCTCTCCTTGTTCACTGTATTAGCTGGATAAATAATCCCTGCATTCCCTAAATACCCTGCAACAGAAGTGTTTTGAACAAACCTGTTCTGCGAACCAACCTCAACTTTAGCCCAACGATCAGCCCATTTGTACTTAGTTTTATCTGAGCTATCAGGCTTCTCATAATCTGAATAATGACCAAAATAACGCTGTCCGTTATCTGTCATTGTCAAACCAGAACCATCCGCATTATCAGAATACGCAAAGTGAACATAAGGCGTTCTTCCATCTGCTCCGGCCTTGCCTGGTAGTCCATCGGCGCCATCACGACCTTTCCATCTCGTCCAGCGATAGTCAGTAGGATTTCTGCTATCTGTTGGATTAAAGTCAATGTACACCCCAACAAAGGCTTTATCAGTGTTTGTTTGACTGAATCCACTACCTGTTGCATTATCAGCATAGGCCATGTGAGTGTACTGTGTACGTCCATCAGCTCCTTTAGGCCCCGGAATCCCTTGGTCACCCTTAGCACCTTGCAAGCCTTGGAGCCCTTGTAAGCCACGATCTCCCTTTTCGCCTTTTTCTCCTCTATCACCTTTAGGACCTATTGCTCCCTGGGGTCCAGGGTCTCCTTTTCCCCCACGTACACCAATAACAGTAGGGTCTGTTGTCTTACTTGTACCGTTTGTGTATAGCTCAACTCGATAATTCCATAAATAACGCTTGTCTGATGTGATAGGCTGTGGCGTAGTTGTCCACCCTGCACTTGCTCTTGTGATACCTGTTGAGACTGTAGTAGCTAAATAGTAATTAGTTACATTAGAAATACCAGTACCATCTTCCCCTTTTATCAACGTCCACTTATACACTCTGTAATCTGTACTATCTACCTGAGTGTAATCTGTGTATGTTCCTATATACGTTTTATTTGTACTGTCAGTAGTTGAGAAACCTTGCGATCCGTTATTTGATGTGGCGTAAGCTATATGTAAGTATGGCGTCCTACCATCTGCGCCAGCCTTACCTGCCACACCATTTGCACCATCAGAGCCTTTTACAAGTGTCCAATTGTAATCAGATGGAGTATTGCTATCAGCGCTATTAAAATCAACATACATCCCGATATAAGCTCTATCAGAGGTACTTACAGAAAAATCCTTAGTTCCATCAGCGCTATTACTGTAAGCTATGTGAGTGTATTGAGTACGGCCATCTGCACCATTGCGACCAGGTAACCCTTGTTCACCTCGTGCCCCTTGCAAGCCATCTAAACCACGTTGTCCTGGTTCTCCTTTATCGCCTTTTTCTCCCTTGTCCCCTTTTACTTTAGCCCACTTGTATTTTTTAGGGTCTGTGCTATCATTTGGTTCAAAGTCGGTATAAATACCAATATAGAGTTTATTGATTGAGCTGTCAGGACTAAATCCATCTGTTCCTGTTGCATTATTAGCCCACGCTGTATGCACATAAGGAGTGCGACCGTCTCGCCCTGGAGTTCCAGGTGTACCAAGTTTTCCATCAACAACATTAACAAGCGATATCTCATCAACAGCAACCTCTTTATTTCCAATGTAAGCCGCTACTGTCAGAGTGACTGTATCTGTTACATTTGAGCCTCTAACTAAGTAAGTCATCCCTGTTGTCACTTCTCCATCGAGCGCCCAACGCCAAGTAACACCAGCAACAACTGGTTTTCCTCCCTTGTATAAGGTTGGGGTTATTAGACTCTGGCCAATCTGATTTTTAAAAATGATACCGTTACTAGTTGAAAGTTTGATTGTGTAAGGTTTAGATTGTTCAAATAAGCGCTCAAGTACCTCTTGTATGCCGTCTGATAACTGATTTTCCAGGGCTTTAAAGTTTGAAAAGATTGTTTTGTTGCTTGATGGGTTTGAAAAACTGATTTTTTGTTCAGAAACACGAGCTTGAACTATCAATAGTGGGTTGAATCCCTCATCATGAATTTTGACTGTGTCGCCGATTTCGACATCTACAAAGCCATCAACTTCATAAGTGATTGCTGGATAGCAATGTTTTTTTAGTTCATTATATGCTAGACGTCGCAATTCTTTTGGATCGTCGGTATCGTAACTAAAATCTTTTCTTGTGTACTGGTCTAGTTCACCTGTTGAATGTGTGAATGTTGATGGATATAGCTGCATAGAGATTGGAGCAACAAGATGAGCCCCTAATTGATAAAATTCACAAATTCCATCCTTGTTGTACTTTTTCCACTCATCAAGACCTTGTATTGTAACTACTTCTTCAACTTCTTCACCAGATCCATTTTTTAATCGTCTTTTACCAGTTGGCCGGATTGAATTGAAAAGACCTGTCTTATCAACTCTACGGGTGATAGAAGTGATATTCTTGCCATATTTTAAGCTTATATCGTTTCTGATACGACCTACACCTTGATGTGCGTCATCATTTTCATGATAGACGTTGACACTAAACTTTTTGATTGTGCTATCAGCGTTTAATTGTGTATCAAACTCAATCTCAGCATCAAAGCGTTTGGCAAGACTCAATAGACGGGCTAGTTTGGTTTCTTGCCCTTCCCATTCAAGAGTACGTTTATTATCTGATACTTCATTGATGCCAATAACAAGATGGGTATAGTTTAATAAATCCATAGCTTCGCAATACTCAGCAAAGCTCATAGCCTTTGTAGCCTTGTAAGGATTAGCTACCTCATTGATTAACTCAAGATTGAGGTTTTCACAATAGCATTTAATTGTCTGCTCATTTTCTTCAACCTGCATAACGTTGAAAATAAAGCTCTTTCCATGATATTTGAAAGATACCCACGCCCGTTCATTCAGATAAGAATAGGCTTTTTGGGTTGGAGTGTCTGACTTGATAGACTTTTTAAATACAGTGAATTCAAAAGTGGATGATCCTGTTTGTAAACTTCTAGTCCAGGTATCGTTGTAAAAGTTAAGTGTGCTTTGCTTGCTGTTATCAACAAAAGCAACCTTTCGCAAGTTCGCGTCATGAATTGTTAATAGCATTATAGCCACCTTTCTTCAAATTCGATTGTCACGGTTGGTTTTTTCTTTATAAAACTTGAAAAATACATCTCAATTTTAGACTCTCCAGGCGGTATAGATAGCCATTGTGAACCATCGACAACCTCTCCAGCTTTAGCGATACCATCAATATAGACCGTATCATCTTCACTGTTGATTACAACATTTGAACCCATAGGATAACGGTTAGGAATGTCTCTTGATGCTTGTACAAAGTCCTTACGATACATCAACTCATCGAGATACAAGTGAGGGATGATTGCTTTCCCACGAAAAGCACCTATCGTAACATGTATCTTAGCTGACTTTTTGCCTTTGATTTCAGGGACAATAAAGTCATAGTGCGAGCCATTATAATAAACTTGAACTCTCTCGTCGTTTCTTTGTAGTTCAAATTGACCTTTTGAAAGTGCAAACGGATTTGTATTTTTGTCGCTAGAAGAGTCAAAAAGCAAAGTTTTTAAAAAGTTATATCCACCAGCGTTATCTGTCGCAAAGACATTAAATCCACAGTATAGACCGTTATAGCGCTTATAGGTTTCAATTCCATACAAAAACTGACCTGCTGTGTCAGATACAGCTACCTTAATAAAGCCACATTGATTGATTGACTCTAGCTGATAGACCAATTTACAAAATAGATAATCATTGAGTGAGCCTTTCTGACCTGTTGAGTCTGCAGGTATCTCCCATGAAAGCCCTGCGCCATAATTCTCATTGTAAGCCCCGCTGGCCTGCTCTCTTACCTTTATACGTTTTTTTCCATCTACTGTGGTCAGTTCTGATGTTCCCGTTATATTGTCCCATCTGCTATTGGTCACTGAGGTATTTTTCACTGCTCTAGCAAAGCCGTCAGCGATTTTGTCTCCTCTAAAATCAAGCAAGACCTCAGACCGTTTGACTGGTTCAGTATCAGCCTCCTCACGGTTTCCCATCTCAAAAGCCGTATTATTATTGACAAGACCAATATAACCATTTTCAGCATTATGCTTAACTCTGATAATTGGAAATGCCTCAACGGTTCCGTTGTTTACTAAATCAAAAACCATTTTATCGGTTGTAGTTTGTGCATTTGAATCACTATTGAAATTCTTATAAGCTGAGCTATGGGCTACACCGTCTGGAACGATGAACTTAATAGAGCCGTTTGAACGTCTCCCGCTTACCTCTTGCATAGAGATATCATCGATTGCCATGGCCAGATAATACTTATCGGGCTCATCTGAAAATGTCAATTCTTTAGGAGCATCAACATTAAAAATACCCGCAAGCTTATGCTTGAGGGTATTCCTGTCTTTAGACCAGATGGAAAAGTCCACCTTGATATATTTTGCATCAATGGTTTGTTGCTGGATATTCACGCCAATTCTTGGTGCACGGTCAATTAAAATAGAACGATTATTCCCTACATCGCGTTGAATATCATGAATTTCAATCAGATCACTTAAATCTGTTTTATTGAAATTCATTGTCACTTCACTCATTCAAGCACTCCTTTCATTCTCAGTGTCATTTTTTCCCGCTCTCTCTGCTTCTTGGTTATAATATCCGTCACTACAGAACTATCCATATAAGTATCTGTGTCCTTGTTAAGGATAGCAGTAAGGATTTTCTCCATACTTGCTCTCAGAATCCTCATCTCAGACACAACTTTATCTGTATCTTGCCTCTTATTTGTGTATTGGTGTTGAACAACAATATTTTGTTGTGCTTGTTCCATTTCTCTAAGAAATTTAGCGTCACTCGGAATCCCGATACCTGAAGCGTACTTAGGAACGCCCATTTCATGCATCAGACGTCTGGTCTTATCTGCTCGCAATACCTTAGATCCTCTAGGGAGTGGAAGAAGGACATTTCTTCCTTCAGGAATGAAACTTCTGCCGTCTGGAAGAGTAACAAGCTCTTTATAATTACTATTTCTTTGGTCGTTGACGATAGCAAGACCGCCAGGGTGATAATTGGTTCCGTGGGCATGCTTGCTTGCAAAAATATTGGTAAAGAAATTACCAGTTACACTATCAATCCAGCTTCTAATGCCCGAAAGCACCCCAGAAGCATTGTCTCGAGCGTTGATAGTAACAGTTTTGTCACGAATAGAATCAACTCCACTTTGAACCTGGTTAACAGTTCCTTGAGTATTATTTTGAGCCAAAATACTAACAGGGTCATACTGCTTAATCGCATTGATTCCAGCGCTTGCAGATGCAGATTCTGGGCCTGTCAAATCCGTTGCGTTAATACCAATTGGAGTTTCTTGTTTAGGTGAGTTCACACTAACTTGCGCGCTTGAAACTGCTTCACTAGTATTATCAGTAGCATTTAATGATTTAGTCTCTGGATTAGATAGATTCCAAGCCATAATTTTATCTATTGACAATTGCCCATTGTTCAAAACATTCGTAGGATCTGCCTTCAAATCTTTTGTGAATGGCGTCGTAACATTCCAGGTTGTCAGAGTATCAGTTGAGCGAGCGACTGCTTTTCGGACACTTTCATCATTAGCCAGCAACTCTTTCTGTTTTGGTGTCAGAGCTTCATAGTTAGACAGAGCCTTTGATGCTTCCTCCGCCTTGTACATGATGTCTGTATTCTTCATAAGAAGTTCTTTGACTTCCGATGGCATACTATTCCAGGTCTTAAGGTGGGTTTCGCTATCAAAGATAGCTTGTAGACCCGCTTGGTTCTTGACAATCACTTGCTTTTCTTCCAGAGTCATGTCTTTCCATTTACCGGATTCGACAAGAGCCTCTGCAATAGTAGCACGAGCGTTAGAATTGATTTCCGCAGTTTTAGCGATAAACTGCAATTGTTCCCAACTTTCAGCAGATTTAGCAGCCTCTCCGATGACTTCCTTAACATTGGATTTTACTTGGAAATTCCCATTCTTATCAATGTTACCTACCAACAATGACCAGGCATCGTTAGCCTCTTTCACTTCCTTGCTCATCTCACTAGTATAGTTAGCAAGGATACTATGCGAATTCCCTACTTTTTGAGAAGCTTCAGCAGCTTTCTTTCCAATTTCTTCATAGGACAGGCCGTATTCTTCCAGAACCTTCTTGGCTTCTTCCCAATAGTTCCAACTTTGACCAGTTCGAGCCTTTACCTTAGCATCGAGATTTTGCATGACCTGATAGTACTTACTTCCTAAAGCTTCCATGGTTTGAGTATGGTTTGCTTCTAAAGTCTGCATTTTCTTATTGTAAGTTTCTTGATCAATTGCTTTCCCAGCAAGCAACTCTTTCAGCTCACTCTTTGAATTCTCGTAGAGTTTCTTTTCCTCATCCAGCGCTTGTTTCAAAACATCTTTAGTATGCTTCAATTGGGTTTCATTTAGACTTCTGACATCGCCATTCAAAGCTTGTAAAGCTGCCTTCTGTTGCTCAGCTGACAAGTCCATCATCGAGAGTTTGGCCTTAATCATCTCATTCTGATTGTTCAGGATGATTTCTTTCTCCTCTTGAGAGAACTTGCTCGCATCTCCGTTATGACGTTGATAAATCTCATTAATTTGATTCATCATGGACTCAGTATTAGATACGACCTGGGCATTTTTTTCTTTTGCTTTCGCAATATCCTCTTCACTGAGACCCCACTTAGAGCCTAACTCCTCCATGCGTTTGTTGGTTTTATCAGCAGCGGCAGCAATTTCTTCATAAAGTTTTTTAAAGGCTCCAGATACCTTTTCAGCATCTCCAGCACGAGTACCGAAGTTTGCGACGGCTGTGCTGGTTTCGTCAACAGTCTTTTGAAAGCTTCGTAATTCTCCTTGAGCAGTATCGCTCAACTGAGAGCCAAACTCTTCCGTCTTGATACGAGCCTTGTCTTTCTCATTAGCTAGATAGGCTAGACCACCAGCCAGCAGAACCGTCCCTCCAACTAAAAGCCCAACTGGACTCGTCAATCCAGCCAAAGCTGTCTTAAGTAGCCCAGTTTTTCCAGCAGTCTCGGCTACCTGAACTCCCAGCTCAGCCGCTTCCGTACCCGCTTTCCCAAGGCTTAACCCCTTAGAAAACAGACTCGCAACCTTACTACCGCCTTTAAATAGATAGCCTAATCCTGTTGATGCATTCCCCATCATATTCAGCAATGGATACCCCAAAGCTAAGAAACCACCTAAACCAAGTACTAACTTCTGTGTACTTTCGGGTGCCTTATCTAGCCATTCAATAAACTCATTTGCCTTTTCAAGGAGAGGCGTGAGTAGAGGCAAGAGTTTCTGACCGATATTGATTTGAAGCACTTCCAAGCTTGACTTGAATCGCTCTACTCCATTTTTAGATGATTTAGACAGCTCATCCGCCAATTTCTTAGTATACCCACGAGCATTTTCAGTTTCTTTAGTAAGATTACGTAGCGCATCTCCTCCTTGGTTGATAAGGGCATTCATCCCAGTTTGAGCTTCAACACCAAAGGCACGAGCAATAGCAGACGATTTCTCAGCATCTGTCCACCCTTTTGTCGATTCCTTGATGCGATCAATGATATCTGGCAACTTCAATGCACCAGACTGGAATTCTTCAACGCTAAATCCTAATTCACGCATTGCATTCGCATTAGATTTAGAAGGTTTCAATAATTTTGATAAAGCACCACGTAATGCCGTACCAGCCTTCTCACCAGCTATACCATTATCAGAAAGAAGACCGATAGCTGCGGACGTTTCCTCGATAGACATCCCCAAAGAGTGAGCTACAGGACCTATATACTCCATGGCTAGCCCCATATCTGAAAAGCCAGCCGATGTCTTATTGGCCACATAAGTCAAGCTATCTGTAACACGGTTCGTATCCTTAGCCTCTAGCCCAAACTGACGCAAGATGTTAGTCGAAGCATTCATTACCACGTTAAAATCATCGCCCGATGCCTTTGCAGCATCTAAGATAGCAGGCATAGCAGCAATAGTCTGATTAGCATCAAACCCTTTTTTGATAATTTCTTGCATTCCCTCATTGATCGAGGATGTTGAGATACCATACTGCTTCGCCCAACCTTTCGAACTCTCACCTAATTTTTGTGTGGTACTATTCAGTTCATCCGCAGTTGGGATGGTATCTGCTAGGAGCGACTTGGTCGTATTCATTTGACTTTCAAAGTCTATAGCTTTCTTAGTTGACAAAGCAAAACCAGCAGTAAGAACTGTAGATACAGGCTTCATAGCATCACCCATCGCACGGAGTTTTTCACCACCCCGATTAAAGGTATCTCCTAGCTTGTCCATCTTCCCAGCCCAGCTATTTTCGCGACCAACATCCTTCAAAGCTTTTTCAACTCCACGTAGCTGGTTTTCCATTGCTGCCAACTTAGCATTCTCACGCTGAATATCAGCAGCAGCTTTATCAAAGTTAGCTGTTCCAGGGTCGAGTTTATCAAAACTTTTCTTCATCTCATCCAAAACTTTACGTTGTGAATCAATAGCTTGCCCTAAAGTCTTGTATTTAGCTTGAAGCAACCCAGCATTTTTTTCATTCCCTTTTAAAGTACTATCCAAAGAACGGACATTGTTTTGAAAGTACTTTACAGCGTTTTTTGCACCATTCAGAGTAGGGTTGAACTTTGACACGTCCAGCCCTAGTTCGATATACATTGCTCCTAACGGCGTACCACTTGCCATTTTGTTCTCCTTCCTAACCTCTCAGGTAAAAGAAAAAAGCCCTTGCGGACTTTTCTTATTTTTATTTCTTATAATCATTAAAAGCCATAGACATCATTGCCCATATAAAAACACCTAGGAGGCCATATCCATATAAAGGCAAAGAAGCGATGATGAATGGCGACAATAATATCTGCCCAATCGTATTCCCAAAGTTCGTACAAACACAGTAAATACCAAAACAGATATATGTTACAAAAGTTAGTGTCCAAAATAGACACCGCCTGCGATTTTGTTCTACCATCTTCATCCTACTCACCTCCTTACCCTTATTATATGCCTATTGAAGTGTTTTGTAAAGCCTTTGCATTAGATAAGCTGGAGAAAGTCAGCAAGATCCATGACTTCCTCAGTTTTAGCAGATTCGGTTTCACCAAGAACACCCATCAGGTCCTCCCAGCTCGTATCCATAACATCGCGAATACTCATACCGTATGGGCCCTCAGTAGCTTGTTTGACAAAACCATAAAACCGTTTTAGTGCTTCACTCGGCTTTATTTTTTCTCCTTTGGGTCAACATCACCCACCAGATGAGAGTAGATGTCTGCGAATACCGCAAAAATATCTGCCATATCCGTGAATTTCAAAAGCTCTTCCACTTCCAAATCTTCAAACAGTGAGGCGATAAATTCCAATTGCTTGTCTAATTTCTCTACCTCTGACACATCAGATGATAGTGCTTCATTGAGAATCAAGTAGTCGCGATAGTCCTTGGTAGTAATTTCCTTACTTGTCTTTTGAACATCTTGACCCTTTTCGTTTTTAATTAAAAATTTAACCTTAGCCATTTACTTTCCTTTCTAGAAAAAAGATAAAAAGAGAGCTTGTGCCCTCTTCCTACCCTGCAGCAACCATTTTAAGTTGCCCTTTTAGTTTCTTGATTTTTTCTTCATCATTACCAATGTACTTGCCATAGTAATTACCTTTGATTCCTTCATCATCACTTGCGATGGCTGAAAAACTCAAGTTATCATCTGGAAGTTCCTCTTGCTTATCCTTCTGAGTTTCAAACTCTTCAGAATCCATTGAGAAGCTGCCTTTAAAGAAACCAACTTGCGCTTTTGTCCCGTTTGATGTTTTAGATTCAAGCATAACTGAACAAAGTGGAGCATCGCTATCCTCACCAATATAAACAATTTCGTCCTTGACTACATGCCCAAGGATTTTGGCAAGGACCATGTGAGGAATATCAACTGCTGTCATTTCCATCTTCACATCACCTACACCACGTTTTGATGTGTAATAAGCGACATCACTACCATAGGTTTTTACTGGATCACTTGCAAGACCTGAAATCTTAGCGGTACGAGTCGCACCCTCGCCAGTTTTCCCTTCAACCACAAAAAGGTTTTTCCCAAGTGTTGGAGTGGCCTCTCCATCCAACACACGAATTGTCATACGTTTAAAACCAACCAATGCCATTTATAGCACCTCTTTCTTTAATTTAGTATTCTTCGTATAGAGCACTCTGACCCTTGTAGGTACGAGCATCTACATAGCGTTTGATTTCTGGAATCCATTCATCCAAACCACCAGCGGTTTGATAAAATCCCTGGTCTTCCATAATCTTTTCAATTTTTCTTTGGAGTTCTTTGCACTCCACTCGATTAGTAGACTCTACATTGATTTGATAGAGAAAAGTCTTAGCTAGACTAGTATTGCTCCCACGAGCCGTCTGCATTGGAGGACCGACAGGGATAATGACAATACTTGTTTTATCATCTCCTAAATTCTCAGGGCGTTCAAATGACTTGATACTAATACCAGATAAAGAATCATCCTCTTCCAAAGCGTTGTAGAGTTCAGTTAATTTGTCCTTAATCATTACAAAAACTCCTGTTTTAATTTCATGCCGACTTTAGATTTGAAGACTGGTTTGCTACCTTCAAAAAAGCGACGCATAATACCGAAGCCACGAGGATGTCCTTTCTTTGCGTATCCAAATTCATTCAAGTGAATAAGAGTCCAGCGAGGGCTTTTGAAACCTAATTTAACCATTGGAACCCCACTAGCTGTACCAGTCACATTTCCATGGACGACGGCACCGACCGTCTTACCAGTGTCAGCGTAAACTGCCATAGCCCGTTTGAAAGTCGGTTCAAACTCCTCAACCGTCTCCCTCAAAGCCCTGTTGACCTTTCTACGAACCACTGGCTCTCCTAAACGAGCCTCCATATTCCTCAAAACATCATCAAAGCCTTTTAGATTAGCTCCACTAGACATCACGACCACCTCCGATAATAACTATCAAAAAGTCCCGATTATCATAATCAGGACGCACATCGATGATTTGCCATTTTTTACCTTTTAGGCGCAAATCCTCAACTTCGACAAAGTGGCGATTGTCAGGTTGGTAATCATCCAAAGGATCACGAATTTTCAAAGTCATCTTAGCTTTCATCGCTTTTCCTGTCGCAATCTCAATATCTTTGAAACTAGGAGAGTAAACTTGCCCCATCGTATAAAAAGCCTTCTTGTAACTCACATCACGGCCATCAACCCCCTCTTCAACTTTAGAAGTATAGAAAGTGAAGGGAGTTCTCAAATCTCCATTTTGAGACTCAGGCTTTTTGTAACGATAGCTAGGACGATTAGTATAATGAGACATCAGACGTTGTTACTTCTGTTTGTTTTTCTGACCATTCAACAAAGCCAGGCAGCGCTTCATTGATTTCATCGAAGCGCTCTTTTGTCGCTTCAAATTCTTGATCAACAGAACGAAACACCCCTTCTTTGAGGTCGTAAAAGCCTTTCAAAACCTTAATCATGTTTTTCCTCCAGTTTGTAATTTTCTAGTGACAATGCCATCAAATCTCCTTGAAAGTTCCCATAAAAGAACTCAACTTGGTCATTGTAGACATATCGAGCACGTTCTAAGATAAGCTCTCTCACTCGTGGGTCGGTAGAGTCCTTACTACCGACCAGACTGAGGATTGCTACCTCAGAACTTTCCAACATTTGGGAGAGGTTGTTATCCTCACCACTATGAAAAATCCTCATCCGCTCCTTAAATGAATTAAGGAGTTGATGAAGTTGTTCTTCCCTAGTCATGGTTTAATACCTAGACTATGCTTGAGGAAGTTGTAGAGTCCAGACTGCTGCAGTCTTTTCATCGTGAGCCTTACCATAAGCAAATTGCTTAGCAGTGTAAAGGTTCAGGTCTTCCAAAGCATAGGTTTCTGTGTAACGACCAAGTGAAATACCACCACCTACAAAGGCATCGTAGCGACCTTTGACAAATGTAGTGACTTTACCAGCCGTCTGTGCCACGGATTCTACCAAGATAATGTTGAATGGCATCGCAGTGATGTAGGTTCCTTGAGCGTTCAATGAAGTATATTGTTTCTTCACATCCCAAGCATCGGCTGTATTAACAACCATTACAAGATTGCCTTCAACTGCAACTGGAGTAGTTCCATCAGCTTTTGTTGAATGGTATTTACATACTTTTGTCAATTCTTTGACTACGGTTGCTGAGTCGGCGAAAGTCAACTTAGTAGTTTGAGCTTCCTTTTCAGCATGAGTTGTATGGTCTCCTGAAACAGTTCCTGTAAGAGTACGAGTAAGTCCGATAGGTTTATTGTCCCCATCGCCGTTCAAGTAACCAGCTTCAAGTGCGACTGCATAGGCTTCTGTGATTTGAATAGAGATGAATTTTGCCAACCAGGCTGGTCCAAATTTTTCAGCATCTTTTGGAATTACAACGAAAGCAGTCAATTTGTGTTGGATTGCTTCTTCTTCGTTGAATTTTTGTTTGAGTTGCCCTTGGATTTCTCCGTTGATTTTACCCCAAACAGCCTGACCTGTTTGCTCTGATTTGAGGAATTTCAAGCGGATACCAGCATTTTTAAGACCGATATGTTGAAGGAGTGGGCGAGCTTGCACCAGATCTTCAAAGATGTGGTCAATAATTTCTTGCGGGATGAATTTTTCAATCCCTTCAGGTGCTGCCTTTTCAATATTATTGAAAAAATCGCGAGCTTCAGCAGTCAGCTTAGCATCGTATGGATTCAAAGCTGAAACTTCTTCGCGAGCAGCATCACGGGCTTGAGCCATCATTTCATTGGTCATGGACTCAATCATGTCATTGTATAGCTTCGCTTGTTCTTCTTGAGGAGCGCCATTTGTAACGGCATCCAAAAATGCCTGACGTTGTTTTTCAAATTGATTAGATAATGTCATTGTCATTCTGTTTTTCCTTTCTTAAAACATAAAAAGACCGAACCCTTTAGGTACAGCCTTGTTTGTGCTATTTTCTGGACTTTCTGGAAGATTGAATTTCTTCTGTACAAATTCGCTATTTTCGAAAGCCTCTTTTTCAATTTGTGTATCTGGCAGTTTAGCTTCTAGTTTTTCAGCTACCAGTTCTGCGATTTTATCGATATCCGGTGTCATTGCTGACCTCATTTTCTCAATAAAATCACTTGGAATCATAGGAGTTTCACTCGCAACCAAAGTCGGAGCGACTTCGTTTGTAAACATAATCTTGTCTACAAATCCGTGATTCAAAGCTGATTCAGCATCAAACCAAGTAGTCTTGTTCATCAAAGCAAGCAAATCATCCAAAGCTTTACCAGTCTTATGAACATAGGCACTAGCAATAGATTTGTTAAACCCTTCTAGTACACCAGCTTCATGAAGCAGGGTATTATGGTCTCCATTTACTTGCGTTGAAACATTGTGGATCATGATTTGGGCGGTCGGACTGATTTCAACCGTATCTCCTGCCATTGCAATCACGCTTGCTGCGCTTGCTGCAATACCGACAATCTTCACGGTCACGTCACCAGGATACGAGCGTAGAGCAGTATAGATTTCGCTACCAGCATAAACGTCTCCACCACCCGAATTGATATGAACCTCAATCGGTTCACCACTTTCAGGAAGGACAACATCTTTCGGAGCGGTTGCATCCCACTCAAGCCAATCGTAAAGCCATCTGTCATTGTTTGATACAATCGTACCCTTAATCGGAATTACTTTCATCTTCTTTCTCACCTCCTTTCTCTAACTGTTCACCAAGTTGATAGTTTTTGGTGATGAGGAATTTATCGCCACCAGGGACAGATTCTAAGCCAAGTTCAGAGCGCACCTCGTTTCGAGTCATCGCACCAGAAGAAATAAGCTTATCAATGTTTTCAGCAAGTGCAAACTTATCTCTCTGACCTTCGCCAATGATTACAAATAGATTATCGCGCTCGTATTTCCGTCTTGACACTAAAGCAAAATTAAGCCCATCACTCATTTTCTTAACGAGTGATTGGTAGCAATAACTATTAAACATTTTTTGGCTATTTTCAAGATTGGCCATGTCTCCATGAATTAAGGTTGTTGGAATCCCTAAGATATCAGCGACCTCATCATCAAATTGCCGACGAAGTTTCTTCAACTCATCAACAGAGATATTTGAAGTCCCTGTTGTATTCGTATGCTCAGTGTATTCCATTCCATCTTGAGCTGGAACAATCGCAATCGTTTTAGTACTAAACGATTTAAAAAGACCATCTGCATATGATTGGAGTTTATCACGCATCTGCTTATCAAAACTCCCATTGTTTTTGGTTTTCAGAGTTCCTCTGATTTGATTATTCCTAGCCAAGGCCTCGACCAAACGAGTGTGCAATTTCTCGTAATCAGCGAATAAGTCAGAGATATAATCTTGCAGTCGATTGTTGTTGTACTGTAAGAAAATGACTTCACTCATCCGAAAACGCTTCTCAAAGGTGTATCCTCTACAAGTTACAAACTCAAACACATCATCATAAACAGCATATTTAGTCCGTGTGTAAGAGTCGGCAACCAACAACTGGTCATCAGTTGTAAGAAAGATTAGGACCTCATTCTTAGTAATCAACCTGTAGACAACCTTTTGCCAAAATTCTGACGCAGATTCGTTCTTGTTCGGTCTTACATTCAGCAGATAGTCCCAATCAGAAGACTTAGCCTTACCGTTTTCTTGATACTTAAATACTGACTTAGCGAAAATTCGAGCGATGAACTCAGCTGACTTATCAATCGCTAAGCTTTTAAGTTGGAGGTTCCCAAACATCCGCTCAAGATCCTCAAACTCAAAACCAACCTCTGGCACTTCACGCTTAAATAAATTCAGTAACCCCAATGCACTTCCTCCTTTCTTTTAGTTTCTGCCGACCACCCACCCAAATTAATTTTTAATTAAAACTCCCAACTATCAATCATGTCGAGAAATTTCCCGACATTCGACTCTTGCACTAACTCTCTCTTGTAAAGAGCAGCGATCAAGGCATGGAAACCATCCGTCTTTCTTCTGACAGGCTCTTTCTTCAAGAAACGTTTATTGCCATCCTTGTCCTCTTTGACGTAGGTATTATCCGTATACCAAATCATAGAGTTATCATTCTCAAAGACAAACCGTTCATTCGCAAATCCATCTTCGATAATTGGCGCAACCTTGGATTGGATAGCCCCTGGATTTCTCAAGAACTCATATTCAAACCCAGCCTCTTCCAAAAGAGGTTTTAACAAATCCATTCTAAAACCATCGGCACAAACTAGCTCTATTTGATAGTCTTTGCTCCATTCATTTAGTTTTTCGACCAATAAACGAGGGTCAATACTAGGACCGTCCACAATGGTGAATAAGCCTCTATCTGCCCATTCCTGAATAGGGGCTTTCAGCTTAAAAGCTTTTAAAAATGATTTTCGTGCAAATGAATGTTGCTTCCAGATGAACTCATCACCATTTTTGAAGAGCAACCCAACGCTCGCAAAGTCTCGGATGCTCGCATAGTCAAACCCAGCCACACATGACCGACCTTTCAAGTCGATACCAGGAGACCGCAAACAAGCAACTAGCTTTTCTCGAGAGGTAACATCTTTCTCAAGGTCTGCTTCAGGAAGGTTCATCCGTTTTGTCATAAACTCCTGACGGCCAGACGGTTCCAACTCAAGGTCGTCATAGTCAGCCTTGGTTCTAGCAAGTAGCCTTTTAGCATAAGGAGTACTTTCATCCAACATCGGATTTGCCTTTGGCCAGTTCTTCATATCATCCACTTCATCCGCATTGTCTAGCTTGCAGATAAAAGGGAACAACCTAAAGTCATCAACCTCTCCATTCAAGATTTGCATAGACTTCTCTATCAGTTTGTCGTAAAATCCCTCACGTACATATCCATTCGTCCCGTTGTAGAATGTTCGAGCATGAGCAATCTTACCAAGACCAGACCTTTGGACCTTAACAGCTTTATCATCTTCAAATTGGTGAATCTCATCAAACTCAAGACAGCCATCACGAGCAGAGTCCATAGTCTTCGGATTATTCGTCCGAAAAGAAAAGACCGAGTTGTTAGCTCGACCTGTAATAGACATTTTAGTTAGATAAAAATGGTCCTCAAGACCACGCCTTTGAATGGTCTCATAGACTTCCTCAAACGAAACCTTCCCCTGTTTCTCAGAGTTGGCAGTGATAGTCACATCATAATCTCTGATAGGGTAGATAGGACTGATAAAGAACGAGGATCTGGCTGACATAAAACCATTCTTACCACCCCCACGAGCAAGAGTGTATAGATACTCGTCAAAGTGCGGCTCCCCGTCTTCCTTTCGAAAAAGAAAAATGAACGGAGTCAAGAAAAGTTGATACTTAGCCAAAGGGAAAAAGTTCTTTTCCGCAAAACGAATGAACTTGTCAATTAAGTCATTATCAAAATATAGATCATCACGAGGATAGATTTTCTCCCTGATGATTTTAAACAACAGCTTCCTTTCCTTGTTGACAACGATTTCTCCACGTTCGGCCATTTTGATGTAGTCATCAACCAACGGATGAGAAATCATAACAGATCACTTCCAGACGTAGGTTTCTCAACAGGAGAATTTTCCACCTCAAAATCAAACGACCGCTCAATTTTCAAAAGCTCGCTGTTTATTTTGTTGATTTCCCCGACGAGAGGATGCGATTTTGTGAACATTTGCTGACCGTTGCGAACAATGTCAATTAGATCTTCTTCATTCAGGCGAGCTGTCATATTATAAAACAACCTGACAAGATAAAGATATCGATTCACTTTTTCGTACTGGATCGCATCCTTTTTTCTAGGACTAAAGTAGCCGATTTTAGAAAGTAGCTGATTTTCTAATTCTTTTATATTTTTTTCTGAGTATTCTTCCATTACCCCCCACCCCCTTAATTTTTTGTTAAAAATTTGGACAGTCGAGTGCAGACCGCTTACCGACGTCTTTGAAAATTTCCGATTTTTTTGACCGGGGGGTATTTAAGGTTCGTTCACCTAACCCCACCATTCATCTTTTCGGAAATTTCTGTCATTCTTATCAAAACGATCATGCCTCTTATTATGACATGCTTTGCACAGTGTTCGTAGATTATCGATATCAAGCGCAAACTCTGGATAGAACTCTAGTTCCTTGATATGGTCAACCTCTAAGTTAGTAGTCGTGACCTTGCCTTCATCTCTGCACCATACACATTCATAATGATCTCGTTTAAGTGTTTGCCTTCTTATCGATCTCCACTCGCTGGAATTGTAAAACTGGTTTCGTTCTTCTCGAGTTGAAACTTTAATCTTCAATGAATCATCCTCGCGATTTCATATAGTCCATCTGTATCTTTTATCTTATCAATTCATTCTCTTAGCAAACCTAACATACTTTTGTAAACCTCGCTAATTTTACTCTCTCAATTCCTTGTTTTACATATTCTAGTGAACTCGCTACATGAGTTTTAACTCAGATTTATCAAGCGTTTATCCTGCATACATAAAATGAAATCATCATAACCTCAAAACAATGAATTGATGTCAAAATAAAAAATTAAAAGCCCTGAAACTTCGTCATGGCTCTGTCTTGTGAATCTTGGTTTTTGCCTATGTATCTTAGTGAAATACTCTGACTCGAATGGTTCAGTAGATCCATTATCAGAGCGACATCCTTTGTTTGCTCGTACATGAATAAACCAAAGGTCTTTCTCATCGAGTGAGTAGCTATGTTTTCCAGACCAACTTCTTCAGCAGCTCTTTTGATAATCTTATAAGCTGTATTAGGTTTTATATGCTGATGCTTTCCGTTTCGGCTTGGAAAGAGGAAGTCTTCATCTTTCTTATCTTTGATGTACTGCCTCATAGCATTCTTGAATTTCTTTGGCATCTTTCGTTTGGTTGGCTTGTCTGTCTTTTCGTCGACGATCTGGACATGCCAACCTTTAACATGCTTTACTTTCAGTTTAACAATATCACCGATACGAAATCCCAGATTAACACCAGACAAGAAGAGCATGAGGTTACGTTGTCTATCTGACTCTTTGACTGCGCTATGCTTCGTCAGCCATTCAATCATAAGCTGAACATCATCTCTATTTCTGATTGGCTCAACAACTACCACATATCCTCACCTCCTTTTTAGTGCACAAAAAAGCAGAGGTTTTCTCTCTGCTATTCTTCATGATACTAATTTACCACATTGTTTTTGTCAATTCTATATGTTTTTTTGACAACTTCACATAAAGAGCAAATTTGCGAGCGTATCAAGAATGACTTCACGTCTTCTGTAAATCTGCTTGCTATGCCTGTACAAGTATCCAGTTTCTCCATTTTCCATGATGTGCCAAACTTGAATCCAGTCATATCCAGTATGTTCTCCCCAGCGAAGATAAAAGATTTTTTTGTCATCTGGTTCTAGATTTTCTAGTAATTGGTAGATAGCATTTTGGAGATTTTCTAGCCTTAAAATCATAGGATCGCTTGCATAAGCAACTGCTAGGTTCTCTGATCTGTTGACAAACGTACCACTGCCACTTGCTCCAGTATCATCAATGCCTGGTACAGTTAAATGCTTAACCTCGTACAATCGTTCTAGCTCATGCCTTCGTTGGCCAATAATCTTGTCAATCTTTAAATATTTATCATCGAGTTCAAACTCGAGATAATCCCTTCGTGTTTTTGTTAAGTTCTTTTTGACCAAACCTTACCTCCCATGTATCTTTTAGATTTAACCCATTTAATGATCTTACCATCGTTGTTGAAATAGTCTGGTAGTCTTCTGTTGAACTTTCCTTGTAGACCGCTTTTTCGACTACCTGGATTGCAGGCATCATTTCATCATCTATCCACCCAACAAGCCAAGCAGGGTTTACATCATAGGTTTTAGCAATCATTTCAATTTGCTTAATGGATGGATATCCACCTCGTTCGTACAAATGAATTGTGTTTTGTGAAACACCCGTATCCCTAGCCATATCTTTGACAGAGATACCTAGGTCCTCTCTAAGTTCTTTTAATCTTAGTTCCATGCTATGGACTTCCTTCCTAAGTAATTATTTTGTTAAATTCTTCCAGACACATGTTCGACCAAATAAAACGATTGGTTTCTAAAAGTTTCTCGCTCCCCATTTTTTCAATTCTTTGATAAAGCCTAATCTTAAACAACGCTTGATTTTGTTTCGAAAACCTAGTTCCTTTTACTGGTAATGTTGCTATAAACGATAATGTTTCGCCATAAGCACGAATTACACATTTTGCTAATATATCACTGTTTTCACCTTCTCTAACAACAATAGACACATTAATTGGTTCGTAATTTAAAACTTCAGCGAGTTTGACTCTATCTTGTTTGTTGTCTGTCTTTTGAGAGCCTAAATATGGGTATTTTTTAGGTTTCATTCTTTCTCCTCCAAAAGCTCTGGGTTTTCGTAGATGTTGCCAATGATTTCAATTGTTTCAGAAAATTCTTCAGCGTATTCCTCGAAATATTCAACATCAACTCCGTCTGAAACAAATGTTTCTCTACCATTATCAACTGTATAGAATCCCAAAGTTGGATGTCTCTTTATATCCGAGACGTCTTCACCATCGGTAATAATATCCCCCTCAAAGATTTCTTTACCGTTTTTATCCAAAAGGCCCGTTGACTGCATGAGGTCATAGTATTTGATATCCTCTTTTACAACGTTGCCATTTTTATATGTTACTTTGATGACTTGATCATCCAAGACTATTGCATCAACTTGAACCATTTCTTTGAACTCTTTGTCCCATGCTCTAAATTTTGGCACTACCATTTTATAAATCCTCCTCTTTCACAAACACTCCATCAATCATTTTCCCTTTTCGGTCCTTGATAACTTCATAAGCTTCTCCTAAGCAACTTTCAGCTGTAGTGCCATTACAAAATGAAACCGTACTAATCACACTATCAAGAAACATCAAATCTGCTTTGATTAAAGGAATCTGTGTCTCATTGTGACTGACATGAGCATATAGCTTCTGAGCGATATTACCCAGACTAGAAACCATCAGCAACAATTCAAGTTCCTGTTGATTGGCTGAAATCTGAGCACCGTTCTTGATCTGTTGTTCAAGCCCAATCAATACTACCTGGATATCTCCAAGCGCATCGTAAATCAGTTCAGATTTATCCTTTGCAATGCCTTCGAACAATTCTCCTGACTCTTCCATCAACTTCAAGAACTGCTTGACTGGATTTGCTTCATGTAGATTTCTGTCAACAAACCACTGTTGAACCTTTTCTTCCAAATTCATTTTTGTATTCATCTTATTTTTCCTCCACTTCTTTAAATAATTCCATAGTCTTAATAATTTTTTCTAACATGGATTTGTGTAGCGTGATGTAATTATTTTTCTTCACCTGTTCGCAGAAGATACAAATTCGTTTGCCAAAATAATTACAATTTTCAGTTGAACGGTAACTTTCATCCGCTTCAATTTCTTCTTTATTAGCTGAACTAACAAGAATTACTTCATCAGATTCTTTCCAATCAGGAATTCCCAGGCATTTGTGTACATTTTCAAATGCTAAATCCATTAAAATATCTTTAGCCATTATTCTCCTCCGTTTTCAAGGTCACGGTCAACAAACCATTGTTGAACCTTGTTTTCTAATTCTGTGTTGTTCATATTCTTCTCCTTAAAATAATTTTATTTGATTCTCATAAGTATCAAGTCTCTGTTTGGCATGGTTAAAGATTCTTTTGTCAAGCTCGCAACCGACATACTCAAAACCTAACTCCTGACAAGCAATCAAGCTACTTGCTGAACCGACATGAGTATCAAGAATCTTATCTCCAGATTTTGCGTAGTTTTGCAGCAACCAAAGATAAAGATTGATGGGTTTTTGAGTTGGATGAATTCTAACCTCATTCAAAGCCTTGTTTCCTTGCTGGATATGTCCTTCAGATATTGACTTCCCTTGCATCATACCGTTCCACATATAGCGAAACATCCGTGTACTATCATGTAAACTGCAGTACGCTATCTCACAATCTGAGAAACTTGACTGGCCATTAACTTTATCCCACACAATTCGACCAGGCCCAAAAGAGTAGTTGAAGTAGTTCACACCCCAAATGATTTGATTTTTTGAAACTCTAAAAAGTTCATCAAAATAATCTCCATTTGGAATTTGCCACTCTGAGGTTTCGCCATACAGTCTGCTTACACCTATTGGACTGACTTTTCGTCCGTAAAATTTTCTTTTTTCTGGTCCGGAAAAATACGGTGGATCAACAATAGCTAAATCAAAATAGTTGTCAGGATATCTTTTCATGACGTCCATGCAATCTTCGTTAAGAAATAATTTCAAGTCATCACCTCATTCCAATTCCTTTGCTATTGCAGCGATAACATTGACTGTCACGCTATTTCCTGCTTGTTTGTATAATTGACTGTTGCTATTTACTTCTTGAGCTTTGTCAAATGCCCAGTCAGGAAAGCCTTGTAATCTCCAACACTCACGAGGTGTTGGCTTGCGAATACGATAACCATATGATAAATGATTATTTTCGTGATAGCTATTACTTGTCAGTGTAGGAGCTATTTCATACACTCCACCCTGATTATAGCCATGACCACGTTGAATAATTTTAGGCTCGAGCCCTCCCCCTTGATAGGCTCTGATAGTTGGTGCGATGCCGTCTGTTTCGTAAACCACTCCACACTGATTAAAATTGGGTTGTAATATCCCAAATTGTTTTATAGTATTACTTTTTATGGCTATTTTTTGCCCCTCTCCCTTATTCGTTGTGAGCGTAGGAGCCAAGCCGTCAGCTTGATAGACTTCTCCATTCATACCATTTCCTGATGGGTTAACGTTTCCTATTTTCACGACTGATTGGCTACTAGTTGACTGACTTTCTCCGCCGAGAGGAAAAATTCTTCTGGTACGTTCTCCTCTAAGATGTCCGACAATGAACACACGCTCTCGATTTTGGGGAACTCCAAAATTTTTGCTGTTAAGCATTTGCCATTCCATGTTGTACCCCAATTCATCCAAGGCTCCGAGGATGGTCTCAAATGTAGCTCCTCCGTCATGGTTGAGAAGTCCTTTGACGTTCTCAAGGAATAAATATCGAGGTCTGAGAATAGATGCGAACCGTGCAATTTCAAAAAACAAAGTTCCTCGTGTATCCTCAAAACCTCGTCTGTTTCCTGCAATTGAGAAAGCCTGGCACGGAAATCCTCCACAGATAATGTCCACACGTCCGATTCTTCGAATAGACTCATCTGATACTGTTGTGATGTCATGTAGCTCTATTTCTCCTTCTGTGTTATGTATCGCTTTATAACTGGCTCTAGCGAATTTATCTATTTCACAAAATCCTATACATTCATGACCAGCGGATTCCATCCCAAGACGAAAACCACCAATTCCTGCGAATAGATCAAGAAATTTCAAATCCTCACCTCATCCCCAACTTTCACCGTATCATAAACTTCCTTCGTAACTACGAAAATGCCGTAATCACGAATTGTGATTGTGTACAGCTTGCCATGTCGTCCTTTTTCGACGACTTTACCAAATATTTCAGCTCCTGCGTTATCAGCCTTGTAGATAACCATCGGCTTCTTTTCTTCTAGTTTTTTAATATGGATGCTCTGACAAATGTTCAATCCAGCAGATAGCAGAATCCATACTGCGATGAATCGTTTCAATCTGTAACCTCCTCAAAGCGCCCAGCCTTTTTTGGACTTATTTCTTTTGAATATAGGATTCTTCTTTTCTTTTTTCTTCTGCTTGAGATAATCGCTATCTTTGTTGAAGATAATATCTTCATCTTCAATCAGTTCAGTAATGAAGTATTTATCCATAATAATTTCTTCCATCACTCCACCTCTTTCAGATCATTTCTTACTTCGCTTAGATAATGTTGAAAAACAATATTACCAGCGCATTTTCCAATCAATTCGTCTAGTGCTTTCTCAATAACTTCATATCTAGTGGAATACCCATAGTATAGTTTTAATGCTTGGAGGTGTGCGAAAAGATCATCTGGCAAATTAACTATAATTTTCCTCATCACTCCACCTCCTCAATCTCAATCCCCTCACAATCGAACACCCAGCCGAAGCCTGCGTCTTCAAGTTCTTTGCGGGTGAACTTTGTTTTGTAAGTACGGTTTTCTTCTGAACTTGAAAAAAGCCATTCATTTGAATGTTTTTCGCAGTTCAAAGTTTCGTGATTTCCACAAATACCTTTCACTTTCACCAAATACCGCTTCTCTTTCTCGACCTCGTAACCGTCAAGCCATGCACGAGCGAAGAGTTCAGAATTATCATAGTACCATTCTGCGACTCTGTCAGACATGTTCCCGTCTATTGATTCGGAAAGTGTGTAACACAAATTTTTCTGTTCTGTGATAAATTCCGCCACAAACTGTGGAATCACTGGTTTGTTCAATTCTTGTCGAATCTTATCAGCATCTTTCAATTGATTACCAACCCATGCTCCCTCAAGTTTTCCTTGTTCGTAGCCCTCACGATATTTCATCGAACCGTAGTCGCTCCCTAATTCTTTTAGAATGTCATTAAGCCATCTGGCCTGTGTCGTTGGGTCAAACCCTCTAATTCGACCAACAACATCTTTTAATTTGAACGGCAATGCCTCTGGTTCGTCCAAAGACCGTAAGTCTTTCAAAACCAAATCAACCGAGGTCACTTTCTTCTTGCTAGCTTTAAATTTTTCATAGCGTTCAATTAGTCCCTGTATGTTCATCTTCCCTTCCTCCATAAATCAAATAAACTGCAATAACTAACTGTGACATGTTTGGTGAATAGCCAACCCAATCATCAAACTCCTTAGATTTTGGCAACCAATCCTTAGTAGCACCAAAATCATAGTCTTTAGGTTTTTCATCGGCGAAGATACATTCCATCGCTCCCATAAACATCATGCCATCTTCTGTCATTTCCCAGAAATAGTCCGCCCTGTCTTTCACTGCTTGTGGTAAATCTTGTTTTGGAGGCTTGTGCTTCCCTTCTTCTACCGACCAGCCGTATACTTCATTAACTTTTTTCTTTAAATCTTCCATCATCTTCGCTTCCTCCAACTTGTTTTCTAAAAATCCAGCTCTTGCCCCTCATGGCTCGAAGACACAAGAGCTAGCAAATTCTTTATACGCCATTCGTCCAAGTCTGACGCATATCCTAGCTCGCTTTTAACGTGGTTCGCGGCACGTTGATTTTGTCGCCAAATAATAGCAATCTACAGCACCATAATCAAAACGTACATCATCTTTTCCGATATATTTTTTGAATTTTGGTCTGGTAATACCTGAGAAAGCCCATTGATGGTCTTTCATCCGTTCGATAAGTTCATCCACATTGTTAAAACTCCCAAGGAAAAAACTTGCAGTGCCCATTGTAGACGAAATAGAGATTTAATAACAAGGTGTCCCACCTCTCTAAAAATAATCTTTCCTTTTGTTTTTCAAGTCATTAAATACCATCAGATGATCATTGTCCACACCCTTCATCAACCGACTCATAAACGGCCGACCGTAGCGTTTCTGAATTTCTTGTGCAGTCAAATTAGTCGTGATAACCGTATTGGCCCTTTTGTTGAGAATGTTGTAAAGAATACTAAAGGACCACTCACTGTCCTTCTCCATACCAAGATCATCCAATACCAAAAACTTTGCACTAGCGATTTTATTGACCAGAAACTCTTCCTGACTAAAGTCCGCCTTGATTTTCATTAACAAGTCAGTGACATTGATAAAAATAGCAATTTCTTTTGTAGCTTCTGATAAAGCTTTCATCATTGCAAAAGCAAGGTGGCTTTTACCCGTTCCAGCTTCTCCTTGAAAAACAACATTGTTTCTCGCTCCACATGCCCACTCTCTACAAATTTTTTTGGCAAACTTCAACTTTTCAGCCTCTTTTTCAGTGGGTGTGTCAAAGTTATCAAGAGTAGCATTTTTCAGTACATCATCATAGAGAGAGAATCTCTCAAGATAGAACTTCCGCTCTCGTTCATGCTCAGCCTCAGCCAACTCATTGACCTTTATTTGATTCTCTGCATGGATCCGTTCTGATTCACATAATCGACAAAGGACATCATTTGTCCGGAGGATTTTGATCAAGGGAATCCCATGCTTTTCGCAAATTTCAGCCTGCTGTTCAGTATTTCTATGGTAAGATAAGGCCATCTCCTCTAGTGCATCAGTTACCATGATACCTTACCTCCGCAAGCCTGCCAGCTGGCCATATCTGACAAGCAAGCAGTGACGGTAGAAAGAGATTGTTTTGCAAGCAGTGACTTCTTTTCCTCGCTTATCGGATAAAAGTCATCTTCAAATTGCTCGATAAGTTCTAAAATCCCCATTCGTCTGTCGCCTCCTTGCCTGATTTTTTTTCTTGATGTTGTTTTTGAGATTGTTGAACCTGTTCAACTGTTGTAACCTGATTCAGCTGCCAATTTCTTAAAATTCCACCAATGTACTTGATGTTAGGCTTACCTAAATTAATAGCTATCTTCAATGCTTCTTTTACTAAATCGACATCATTTTCGTTCAAAAGATGATTGATTTCCTCAATCTCAAAACCTGATAGCAATCTACGGAACTCAGATTGGAATAATTCAAGAATATTTTCGTTACTACTAGTAGTAGTAGTTATACTCTTATCTTTATCTAATCTATTCTCAGTCTTATCTCCTTCTTCTTCTAGTGCGTTACCGTCCGTTACTGTAACGTTACATGTAACGTTACCAAGAGCAAGATTTTTCTGCTTCTCTCGGTGTCTTGCCACACGATTCCGTGTTTGTTCCTTGATTTTTTCCATGCCATCAATATTTTGATGTTTTTCCCAATTTGGCAAAGTAATGACACCGTCAATAATCTCAATCATCCCAAATTGCTCAAAGACTCCCAGGGCCATTCTGACAGTGTTTAGAGGCCTTTGAAAAATTGTAGCAAGCATTTCATCAGTGTAATGAACCTTATCTGACATCATCAAAAGCCCGTTGCGATTATGTTTACCAGCGAGAGCTAGGATTTTAAACCATATAACTAAAATGGCATCATGATCTGGTAGTGCATCAATAAGACGTATTTTTTCATCGTCAAAAATGTCAGTCGTAATCTTAATCCATTTGATTTCAGACATAATTTCCTCCAATCTGCATCATGCCCTAGCTCCCCATTTTCGTTGATTTCTACGAAAATCCATGGTCATTTCTTTGTAGAGCAAGCGCCCATTTTCTTCTAAAAGATTCGCATTTTGACTTCTTAGAAGATCATTGTTACCTGCTTCTTCCAGGTAATCCTGAGCTAGCCTGTCATAGTCTTCGATACATGTCCGAAAAACTTGTGACACGTCCTCAATCGTTGAAGGAAGGCCGACAGGAGGTTGAGAATCATAGGTGAATCCTCTATCACAGTTTTTCAAGTTTCTTCTTGCAACCTCTCTGAAATCTTCAGCTTCTTCAATGATGATCACTGTTTTTTGTTTAGTTTCTTCTTCATTTTTAACAGTCAGTAACATCAGAATAAAGATCCCGATAAAGATTGACACTAATCCAAGCAGCTGGCTTGATAAAGTTGGTTCAAACATTTTTATCTCCTTATGCTCTTAATTTTCGTACTTGTTTTTCTAACTCTAAAATCTCATAAACATCATTGACATCGTACATAGTATCTTTCCCTTGCTTACGAAATCTTAAGCCTTTTCGTTCTAGCATCTTAACATATCCGTGAGTGAAGCCGAACTTCTTCATCAAAGCTTGTTGATTGATTGGCATGCGATCATTCTCTAACTGCTCCTTGACCTGCTTTTCAGCAAAGGCCAATAATTGATTCGTGAACAATTCAGCACTTTCGCCGTCCAATCGTAATTGTAATGTTATACCTTCCATTTTCTACATCCTCTCAACTATGCGGGCAAGCATTTTTGTGATATAATGGTTTTAATTATTTAAGTATGCGCCTGATTGCCGTCAGGTGCTTTTTGCATATCTCGTTTTCGTTCACGAAATAAATTGGTTCTGCACTTAATTTTTCTATTAATCCCCCTTTCTAAAAAACACTAACTCCTTGTTTTTCCCAATAATCTATGTACTCTTGTTGTGCTTGTCCGTTATATCCACACGCATGGAATGCCAAGCCGTAATTACTATCACTTTCTTTTTTGTCTAACAAAACTTCTAATTCTGATTTGACGAATTTTTTTAACGCTTTTAAATCGCCACATGGATAAAAAAACTCGTACCCATCAATTACTAACTGCCATACCCACCCAAGAGGCGTTTTGTTATAAATGTATTTGATTTCCATTTTCCTACTCCTCCCTACGCTTGACTAAAAGCGTTCAGTTCCATAATCTTCATCTTGGTATTAGTGCTTGGCTCCCACGTCATCCAGTAAGCTAGAGCTGCATCCGCATACTTCTTGGGTAGCAAGTCATAGCGACTAATATTGAAATGATCCTTAAAATCAATCTCAGCTTGTCTAAAGACTGACTGAGCAAAAATCTTATCAGCATAAGCTGGGCTATCAATACCACCCAGGCATGCCACAACCCTAGCCTTACGCTTCTTCAGGAGCGACTGAGCATAGCTCGGATGAATCGGTTGCTCACTCTTGAGATAGTCGATGTCTTCAATCATGCTAGCCTGTTGCTCACGCAATTTCTTTTGCCCAGTAAATAAAGCAATAAAGGCATCCTCATCCAAGTCCTCGCGGATAAATCCGCCCTGCTTGCGAATAGCTGGCAATACCTCTGATGTTACCCAGCGCTTGAACTCTTTAGCCTGGGGCAACTTGCTGGATAAGATAAGAGAGTAAAGACCAGATTCGTTGATGATCAACATATCCTGTGTTCCACCACTAGTAGGGATGCCCTGTTTTAGGGCGTCCTCTTCATCAACGTGAAGAGCAATTGCATTTCTAGCCTTGCTATATCCTAGGATGTCTGCAACATCTTTCCCAACGAACCACGGCTCGTCATCGATTGTCAAAGTACGGACTTCCTGTCCGTGAAAATTAAATATTTCGTTCATATTCCTCTCCTTCAGCATCTAATTTTTGTGATTAGGTGTTTTTTGTTGCATAGCACGTTTTCTGATATCTTTCCTCAAACAATCAGCTAAGTGAAGCACATTCGGGATCTTGCTTCCTTTGATGCTACTAATAGCTCCTAAAGCTTCATAGTAGGTCTCTGTGTGTTCCAAAATATCATCAACCATATTTAAAAATGTTTCTCAATAATTTCTTTGATGAGATCATTATTTTGTTTCTTTTCGTTCATATTTAATCCCCTTTCTGTGAGTCTCGCTTATTCATTCATACTTCTCCTAAACTATGATTTAATTCGTATTTATTGCCTAAAAAAATAAAATCCTTTTCAACATTGTATAGTCGAGCAAGTTTTTCTAAAAGATCCATTGGAATTTTTGAACTATCATGCTCATACTTCAACAGTGTTTGTTGATGGATATTAAGTTTATCGGCAACTTCTTTTGCAGATAAGTTATAATTTGTTCTTATTGCTCTCAAAGTCATTTTCGGCACGTTCCTACCTCCTTATTTTTCTATTTATTCCTCGCAATTCTGCTATAATAAAGCTAGAAAGGAGGTGAAAATATGAGTAAAAATTTTGATGATTTTAAAAATTCTACCTACGCTACTTTAAAGACTACGATTTCTGGTGATGTAAATGTCGTTTTAGGAATTATAGAAACTTTGCTTCAAGCTCAAGCAAAAGATCTAGAAAAAACATTTACCAACCAAAAAATCAATGATTTGCTGAAGCGCATTGATGAGTTAGAGTCTCAAGTCGATGAACTCTCAAAATAGCATCATCTAATTCCTTCTCAGATTTTTCTTGCTTTTTTTGAGTTTTGGCAATAAAGTCTGAGTAAGCATTTTCCCACGCCTTGACTATTTCCGTAGTCGAGGCTTTTATTTTTCCACTATACGGATAACGTTTTGGTCTCATTTCATACCGTCTCACTTTCCAGCGCCCTGAGTTCTATCTCATGGCTGACTTGTTTTAATAGCTTCTCACACGCTATTTTAGCTTCTCTGTACGTTTTAGATTCGCTGATGAAGTGATCAGCAAGTTCGATGATTTTATCTTCCATCAATACCTCCTATATCAGCCCCAAGACTGATGTAATATCCTCCTAAATTGCTATAATAATCTTGACTATGACCTCTCACCGTTTTAGTCAAAAATTCAACAGAAAGGAGGTAAAGTTATGAGTAACAACTTCAAAAAATATGACATTCTACTAGCACATGCTATTATCGCTAAAAATACAGGTCACAAGTTGATAGTCCAAACAGCTGCAGGGCGATACATTGGAGAAGCTTATAATCCTGATAGCTCTGATTATCCTGACGTATCTGCAGTTGCTCAAAACATAAAAGAACTTCGAGTTTCTGAATACGACCCCAAAAATCCAACAGCAATCTTTTTAGTAGATGTTGAAGTTCACACCGATTCAATAGGTGGACCGTTTAAAATGCCATACGTTTGTCTATTTCTAGATCAGATATTGGGTGTTTCGATTGGGAAATTCGAAGATCCGACTGAAGAATAGCATCTTTGTCTATCATAAAGTCTATCGATTGTTTGATAGGCTTTTTTCTTTTCCCACTATACGGATATCGTCTTGGTCTCAATGTTTCTCCTTTCTATTATTTCTTTTTTCGCTCTATGAGCAACAACCTGCCAGGGAGTCGAACCCTGGTGCTACCGATCAGGCTACATTCATTTTGTCCTGCATTCCTGCGAAGGCTGCATCGAAACGAATGTCATCGATTTCGTCTTGAGTGAAACCAGCATCAAGAAGGTAACGCTCTTGACGTTCGATCTCTTCTGGCAACTCTGTCCATCCGAAAGCAAACTGACGGCAGTTGTTCCAGAATGATTCAAGCTGACCATAGAGGAAACGTTCCTCGTATGTGTTTTGAAGCAAGGTTTCTGCAACCACTGCTTTGAAGATGTTGATGGCTTTCTCGTTTAATGTGTTCATGGTGTTTCCCTCCGGTTTGTTTTTCTTATTTCCTTAAGCTTGATTATATTATACTACGAATTAAATCGTATGTCAATGGTTTTATCGATTTTTTTCGTAATTTATTCGAATTTTTTATTTACAAAATCGAAAATAAACGGTATTATATAGTAAAGAAGATAGGAGGAAAAAACATGGCAAGAGGACGAGGGAAATTAACTCCTCAAGATAAAGAGGATATGAAAGTCTTTTCTGCAAATCTTAACTCTATTTTATCTGATAGAAATTGTAAACAAGCTGAGCTGTCTCGAGCAACAGGGATACCGCCTAGCACATTGACAGGATATGTAAAAGGAACTTCTTTGCCAATCCCTGGCAATGTTCAAAAAATTGCTGATTTTTTTGGAGTCCCAAAATCTACTCTAGATCCGAGATTTGTCACTGCTAACCCTGTGGTTTACTCTATCGTGGGAGAATCGAATACACCTAACTATTCCACTTCCTCCATCCAAACCATCTACGATGAACTAAAACCTCCAAGACAAGCCAAAGTCTTGACCTATGCAGAGAGGCAACGGGACGAGCAGAGGAAAGAAGAAACGAAGAAAAACGAAGTATCGGAAGTCATCCAACTTTATAGTTACGACTACTACGACCACCCAGCTTCTGCAGGTACAGGCCAGTATTTGAACGACGTACGAGTTGAACGGATTGAGTTGCCAGTAGATATCGATGCCGACTTTGTCATTCCAATCAAAGGGGACTCCATGGAGCCAGACTATCACGATGGTGATCTGGTATTTATCCAGACCAGTGTGGACTTAAATGACGGAGTTATCGGAGTGTTCAACTACAACGGCGATGCTTATATCAAGCAGCTTGTCATTGACAAAGAACAGGCATACCTACATAGCCTAAACCCAGCGTACAAAGATATGCCAATCACACCAGAGACCGACTTCCGAATTATCGGTGAAGTCGTGGATTTGTATAGAGAGGGATAATATGAGTAGTGAAAGCATACCAATGGAAGTGATTAAACACAACCTAGATTGTCAATGTCATAGACGAAGAGAGTGGATTAGAGTCAATGATAAGTGGCATGCTATCGAGTTTTCGGTAGACGATCCAAATGAACCTCCTATGACCGAAGAAGAAAAAGCCAACGTAGCCTTAATTATTCAACAACACATATCAAAAAAATCCGAATAACAAAAAATTCTCTAAAAACCATGACAAGTGAGATCATGGTTAAAGAGGAATACTTAACATTGTTGGAATGAAAGGAAACTTATATGTCTTACTCATATGTTGCTTTAGATGTTGAAACTGCGAATGATTTTCGCGGTAGCGTTTGTTCTATCGGATTAGTAAAATTTAAAGATGGAAATATTGTTGATACATTTTACACTTTAATCAATCCAGAAGAAGAATTTGATGATTTCAATATTTTCATCCATGGCATTACTCCTGAAGATGTTGTTGATTCACCTACATTTCCAGAAGTAAGGAAGTCCATTGTTGATTTTATTGGTTCTGATATAGTTGTAGCCCACTTTGCACAGTTCGATATGGGAGCTCTTAAGGATGTATACCAAAAATACGAACTGGAGTTTGATAACATAGAATATATTTGTTCATATCGATTAGCCAAGGTTGCTCTCCCTGGACAATTGAATTACAAATTAAAAAGACTGGCTAAAAATTTGAAGATTGAGCTAGACCACCACAACGCTTTATCAGATGCGCGAGCAAGCGGATTGATTTTAGAATATCTACTATCTACTAATTCATTTTCCGATCTCAACGCTTTTTTAAAAGAATTTAGATACAATAAAACTGGCTTACTTGGTCAGTATGGATTTAAAAGGAAAAAAAGTTATCAATACAAGGAAAATCTTATCTATCAGCCAACAGAAGAAGAAAAAGCAGCAATGAATCCAGACCATTACTTTTACGGTTTGTACTTTTGCTTTACTGGAAAACTCGAGCGAATGACTAGAAAAGAAGCTAACAAAGCTGCTGCGTTAGTTGGTGGCATTCCTGAAAAAGGAGTGACCAAAAATACTAATATCTTAGTTGTAGGGGAGCAAGATTGGAGAGTTGTCGGCACAGATGGGTTAAGTAGTAAAATGAAAAAAGCACAAACCTTGTTAGAAAAAGGTCAAGATATTGAAATCATGACAGAAAATGATTTTATAAGATTGCTTGAGGAATAATTAACAAAAAATAAAAAAATCCCCACACTCTCTGACGGCAATCTTGAGTGTGAGGTTTCAACTTTCCATTTTTGACAAAATGAAATATATTTGATAATATATAGTTACTAACCTAGGAGAAATCCTAGTGCAAATAATCCGGTTGGCACAAGCTGCCACGCAGAAACGGTAACTATAAATTTAGTTACCGTTTTTTGTTGAATTAAAAACAAAAAATCCCCACACTCTCCGACGGCCATCTTTGAGTGTGAGATTTCGACCTTCCGTGTGACAAGCAATGGAAAGGATGATAAAAAAATACAGTTCTAGTTTATCATAAATTCTACACCTTTTCTACTATGCGGGCAAGCAATCGAAAAGAAAGGACATTTTATGATAAAAAAATACATTACAAAAAAAGGAGAGACTAGATACCTCTTTCAAACATACCTGGGCATAGATCCAGCTACTGGAAAAGAAAAACGTACAACACGCCGTGGTTTTAAAACCATTAAAGAGGCTAAGGCTGCCGAACGTGACCTTCTCTTAGATGTTGAAGAAAATGGTTTTTCAAACAATGAGGATTTCCAGAACCCTACTTTCGCTGAAGTCGCTGAGTTATGGCTTGATAGCTTTAAAAGTACTGTAAAACCAACAACATATCAGAACGTTAAGAAAAAACTTAATGTTATGATTGACTCATATTTTACAGATATGAAGATTAAGCAGATAAGTGTGGCTTATTGTCAGAAGGTTGCTATAAAGTTAAGCAATCGCTATGTCCTCTATTCCAATTACTACTCTGTTATTAGCCGTATTTTCAAGTATGCCACTTCTCTTGACATCATTAAGTCAAATCCCTTAGACAAGATTATCAAGCCTAAAAATAAACCCTTAAAGGGCAAAGAAAACTACTATACAAAGCAGGAACTGACCGAATTCCTTAAAGTTTCCAAAGCAAATTTTAAACCTGTAGACTACACTTTTTTCCACTTACTCGCTTTTTCTGGCTTGAGAACTGGAGAAGCTATCGGTCTCATGTGGTCAGATGTTGACTTTGAAAATAAACGGTTAAGCATTTCTCGCACGGCTGTCGTGATTGGCAAAAAACAAACTGTTCAGGACCCTAAAACCAAAAGAAGCAAGAGAGTTATCACCTTGAATGATGAAACCCTGAATGTACTGAAGCTCTGGAAACGTCAGCAGATAAAAGAATATTTTCAGGCTGGTGTGCCTTACAAACATGATTCGAATTATATCTTTACGAATGACATAGGGGGATGGCTTCTAGCTGCAACTATGAAAGTGAAGCTTAGCAGATTCTTTTGTAAACACAAAGATCTTAAAAAAATTTCGCCTCACGGTTTTAGGCATACACACGCTTCTCTCCTTTTTGAAGCTGGTGTTGCAGCAAAAATCATTTCAGATAGACTCGGTCACAATAATGTTCAAATCACCCTTGATATGTATACCCACATCAATGATAATCAACGTGTTGAAGTCGTTGACCAGCTCATGGATTTCATCCACTCCAGCTAAAAGTAAAGTCGTATTCAATCTCGTATTCACTTTTGCTTAACACGCTAGAAGTCCACTGGTTTCAAAGGATTAGCAAGCTGTGTACTATTTATGGTATAATGAAAGAATGAAATACCCAAAAATTGATTTAAAAGAAGTTCGTCAACAAGCTAAACAGTTTCAAGCTGAACATCCACGTTTATTGCTTGTCTTTTTATTACCAAGCATTTTCCTGATTCTATCCAGCTTCATAAGTCCGTTATCCCTACTTGATGAGGGGATTCTTGAGCAATCCTTCTTTACTTTTTTGATGAGCTTGATCCAGTCCTCACTCTTTCCTCTAGCAGTTGGATTCACAAGTTCTATTATCCTAGCTGGTGCTCTTTTTACAACCATTAATCTTTACAGAATTTCCGAGATAGAGCTTTCTTTTAAAGATAGTCTGTCCTTACTTGACAATCGCTTCTTCACCCAGACCTTTCTGACTCTCTTGCTCAAGCGTTTCTATCTCTTTTTGTGGAGCATCCCTAATCTTTTTGGAGTCTACTTGCTCTTTTATAGCAGTGCCATGGCTCGTAAATTTGTAGAACTTCATCCCGAATTTCCAGCTGTCGACGTCACCAATTCAGATATCGAACACTTCCTACTTACTTTTGCACTCTACTTCTTTGGTAGCGTCTTTCTGATGATTTTGGGAACCATTGCCTATCTGCCGCAATACTACGCTTATTCCCAAGTAGAGCTGCTCCTATGTGATACCCTTGCAATTGGAATTGCCAAGCCAAGCCGCGTACTCAAAACCAGTCGCTTCCTTATGAAAGGCTATAAGTTCCAACGCTTCGTTCTTGATTTACAGCTACTTCCTTGGTATCTCCTTATCTGGATCAGCTTCGGAATTGCGAGCATCCCTACTTTCCCTTATATCTATAGTAGTCAATTCTTCTTTTATCAAAGATTACTCGAAATCAAGCGGAGAAAAGTTTAATGTGAATGATTAAAACCAGCACCTTCAATAGAAAGTGCTGGTTGTTTTTATTTCAAGAAAAGGATACTCAAGAGTGCTAAGATTGCCGGTCCACCTTGCTTGAAAATGATTTTTTTATCTGCTGTTAAGGCACCATAAGTCGCTGCTCCTATGACAAATAAAACAAAGATTGTTACGATTTCTAAGCTATGTGAGAAATAAATTCCGTAAATAATAAATACCCCAATCAAGGCATTATAAATTCCTTGATTTTTAAACAGTGAGGTGACAGATGGTCGAGTCAACTCTTCCATTTCCATATTAAAGACTCGACTGGTGGCGTCTGATTGGGTTGCCATACTCTCCAAATAAAAGATATAAAAATGTTCGAGGGCAACAATAGTTGCTAAAATAGTAGTAATGATTGACATCGTTTTCTCCTTAAAATTCTATTTTTTCTAATCCTGATACTAGTTTTGTCAACAAAGCTGTCAGGTCTTGCTGCTCAGTAGAGGATAAGATGTTCTCCATCTGCTCCTTCACTCGCAAGTGATGTTTAGGCGGATTGACCAAGAGTTGATTCTTGGCTTCTTGGGTTAATTCAACTAAGACTTCTCGTTGATTGATTGGATTCCGATTGCGACTGACATAGCCTTCTGACTCCAGTATCTTAAAATGACGAGTCAAGGCTGCCTGGTCAATCTGTAACTTCTCCTGAACGGCAATCTGGTTACAGGGTGAGTTTTGTAGTAAAAACTGCAGGATTTGATAGCGGGTCAAACTAATTCCCAATTGTTTCTCAAAAAGTTGAGTGATGGTCTGATCTGTTAAATGGAGCTGGTACAGTAATTCATGCATTTTTAGTATTTTCTCCTTTCTTTTATATTTGATTTATCAATAGTTGACTTATCAAGTATAATACAAATAAATTGACTTTGCAAGTCTTTTGCTTACTCCGTTAAATTAGTCTCCTAGTCACAATCCCTCAAGGCTATGTTTTTCTATTTTATGCCTGGAGTTTATTTACGCTATCTAAGAGTTTGAAAATAAAAAAAGAAGCGGAAACTAAATCAGTTTCCAACTTCTCTCCTATTAGTTCATAGAAACGTGAACGTGGTCATAGTGATTTTCTGTAACGCTACCACGGTCTGGCATTGGATTCCAAGTGTAGGCTGGTCCGTATTTGCTATCGTATGGTGCATAAAAACGTTGTTTCCAGATGATGTAGCTGATGCCTCGGCTAGCCATATTTTGGATAGCATAATCTGCAATTTGGTCTCCAAGAGCAGAGCTTACTGGAACCATAAAGTCAATGGCAAGTCCTTTTCCGTGGTCTCCACTATCTCCTGGACGGTAACCACTAAATGATGTGATTCCGAACAAGTTTGCTATTTCTTCTTTAAAGGCAACCGTTTGTGGCTGAAGACCTGCATTTTCTGATTTTGAAGCTGCAATACTTGCATAATCAGGTGCTGCTGGTGCTGCATAAGTCGCTGATGAACCTTTACTTGCTTCAGCTTGGTAAGTTGATGGTGTTGATTGAGTCTCTGCTACAGTTTCTGTAACTAGTGCTTCTGTTGTAGTCGTTTCTTTCACTACAAGTGTTTCTGCTACCAGCTCTTCTACTGGTGCTGAAACTTCTGCAACAGCTCCTGTTGTTGTTTCTGCTGCAGATTCTTCTGCTGGTGTTGCAACTTCAGTAGTGGTTTCTACTACTGACTCTTCTATCGGTGCTACAACTTCTGTAACAGCTGCTTCTGCGACTGGCTCAGCTACAGTTGTTTCTGCAACTGGTTGAGTTAAATCTTCAACCTGTACAGTTTGGTCATCTACAGTGACTTGGTTGGTTGTCAAATCTGCTGTTGCAGTTGTTCCTTCACCACCTTGAACTACGTCAGGGGTTTGGATTTCAACTTCTGTCACTTCTTCTTTTTCATTTACAGTTGTTGTAAGGACTGTCTCAGGGAAGATCAAATCAATATTGCTGATCTTGTTCAAGTTAGCAAGAACGTTCACATCCACTCCCAAAGCTTCGGCAATGGTACTTAAGGTATCACCATACTGAATCGTATAGCTTGTTTTATTCTCACTCTTGGTAACATCATTTTGAATTTGCTCAACACTACGCGCTGTCCATACTAGTTCTTCTGCTTGAGTTGCCAATACAGGGGCAAGGGACAAGGCTACTGTTGATGCTAAAATAATTCTTTTCTTCATACTATCAAACTCCTTTTCAAATGTAGTACCTGTCTATCATAACACAAAGAAAATAGAAAAAAAGCCCTTTTGGGGCTATTTAACAGAACTGTACATTCGTTGTAACAAATTACATTACTTGAAATAGTTTGTTAGTTTCTTGTCATCAGGCTGACACATTCTTCCTAAAAAAACTCTAGAAGGAAAGCGAACTAATGTCTTCTAAATGCTCTATCTGTTGATTACAAGGTATAGGTGAGGCAAGGAAATTGATACTCTGAATCCCACTATTTTGAGCAAATTCTATATCCAAAGTCCGATCCCCTATATAATAAGTTTGCTGTGGATCTAGTTCATACTTATCTAGAAGATAAATCGCAGCTTCTGGACTAGGCTTCCGAGAAAAGCCACTTTGATTGGTTAAAATCTCTGTGAAATAGTGGGTCAAACCCAAATTCTCCAAAATTGTAAAAGCATTGTCCCCTTTATGGGTATAAACAAACTGCTCAATTCCTTGCTGGTCTGCCCAAGCTAAGATTTCATGCGCCCCCGGCATCAGAACAACTTGAGCATTCTTCTCAGCCAAACTCTGAGCACGAACCTGATTGAGCATATCAGCATCCAAGCCTCTTTCTTCTCCCACCTTTTCCAACAGATCTTGAACGGAAGTTTTTAGAATAAAGGCACGAACCTCAGCCTTATCATAAGGAATGTCAAACTGAGCAAAGGTCTCTTCGATTCCTGCTAAAATAGCCTCATAAGAGTCCAATAAAGTTCCATCTAAATCCCAAATAAATCCAATTTTGTTCATGTGTCATCCTTTCAAAGAGATATATTGCTTATAACGATAGCGCAGGAAGAACCAGCGAAAACCATTATCCAAAAGCGTTCCTGCCCAAATACCAGGCAAGCCCCAACCAAGAACAATTCCCATCAGATACCCTGTTCCGATACGGATACACCACATCCCGATACTTGTCGCATAAAAGGGGAGGCGTGCATTTCCCAACCCTTGCCAGACAGCTGTATAAATGACTGTCCCCGTCGTCATAGGAGTTCCTAGTAGTGAGAACAGCGTCACCAAAACACTGGCTTTAATGGCCACAGGATCACTAGTGTAGAGGTGACTTAGGGGCGTTCCGAGAGCATAGATAGCAAGTGTTAGAGGCAACATAAGAAAGAGGGATAGCCAAAAAGTTTGCTTACTGAGCTTGTCTACCCTTGCCCAATCATTTTCCCCAACTGCTCGAGCTATCTGCATGACTGTTGCTGTAGCGACACCAAAGGCTGGCATATAGTTAAACTGAGTCAAGACTTCACCAATTGCATTTCCTGCGACTGCCTCAGTTCCGAAAGAAACAACCAAGGCAATAATAACCACATCTCCAGCTCGCATCATGAGACGCTCTCCCGCTGCAGGTAAAGCCAAAGTCAGTAAGTCTTTGTCCAGTCCAAAGCTTGGTCTCGTATATGGAAGTTTTAATTGTGACCACAAAATCACAACCCCGATTAAACGAGATAGGATGGTCCCCCAAGCAACACCAGCTATCCCCATATCAAGGATGAAAATAGCGATACTTGAAAAGACAATATTCAAGGCATTGGATAAAAGACTCACATAAAGGGGAAGGCGCGGATTATGGGTGGCGCGAATCAAGGCACCCAAACTAGTCATCAAGCCCAAGAGGACGATTGTCCCACCAACCAAAGCTAGGTATAGTCCACCACTCTCAGCCACAGCCGCTTCTGTCCCCAAAAGACCAATCATCTCTTGACCGGCAAAGATGGACAAGCCCCCTAAAACTAAACTCAGTAGCAGGGTTATCTTGAGCGCTTCTGTCACATGGTAGGCTAGTCTAGACTGGTCCTTCTGCCCCAAACTTTTGGAAATAACACTGGAAATCGCAGCTCCTAGAGCAATAAAAATAGCCTGATAAATGGTGATAATATTACCCGCTACAGACACACCCGAAATGGCTATCAAACCTAGATGGGCTACCAGATAGCTGTCCACCATTCCCATGAGCATCTGCAAGAAATTTTCACCCATGGCAGGTAAAGCTATGTTGAGAATGTCTTTATTTTTCTTAAACAATCCTTCCTCCTGATGAAAAGAAACTCAGTTAGTTGCCCAACCGAGTTTACTTCCTCTGTTTTAAAGTCCTAGATAAGATTCTACTGCAGTCTGCATCTCTGCTGCTGCAACAGTTGTCTTGTGACGAACTGGAGCTGTTTCAAGCCCATCCACTGCTGGTGGCACTGCTACTCCTGAGATTTCATGTAATTGAGCCAAGGCTTCGAAGTCGCTAAGACCTGATTGTCCAGTTACAGCTTCCACAGCAACGACTGGGAATTTGTATGGACTAGCTGTTGACGCAATCACAGTCTTAGTCGCATCACCTGTCGCTGCTTGGTATTTTTTAAATACGGCTGAAGCAACTGCTGTATGAGGATCCTCAATGTAAGAATCTGACTCGTAGACACGCTTAATTTCTGCTGCTGTTTCCGCTTCTGTCGCATACTCTGCTGCAAAGAGGTCAAGAATCTCTGCATCAAAGTCTGTCAATTCATACTGACCTTGAGTGTTCAAGGCGTTCATGAGTTCAGCTGTCTTAACCGCATCATTTCCCAAAAGGTGGAAAATGAGACGCTCCAAGTTTGAAGATACCAAGATATCCATAGACGGACTAGTGGTTACCTTAAACTCACGCTTCTTGTCATAAACACGAGTTTTGAAGAAGTCTGTCAAAACATTGTTGTCATTTGAAGCACAGATCAACTTACCAACTGGTAGACCGATTTGCTTAGCGTAAAAGGCAGCCAAGATATTTCCAAAGTTTCCTGTCGGAACGGTGAAGTTGACCTTGTCACCAGCCTTAATCTCGCCAGTTTTAACAAGCTGAGCGTAGGCATACACATAATAGACAATTTGTGGGACCAAACGGCCAATGTTCATAGAGTTAGCTGATGAAAACTGCAACTTGTTAGCTGCCAATTTTTCACGAAGAGCCACATCGTTGAACATATGCTTGACGTTGGTTTGAGCATCGTCAAAGTTTCCATCGATAGCGATGACATGAGTATTATCCCCAGTTTGAGTGGTCATTTGCAACTCTTGTACCTTGCTGACACCATTTTTTGGATAAAAGACGATAATTTCAGTTCCAGGAACATCCGCAAATCCTGCCATGGCAGCTTTCCCAGTGTCCCCAGATGTCGCTGTCAAAATGACAATCTTGTTTTCCAAGCCATGTTTCTTGGCAGCTGTTGTCATAAAGTATGGCAAGATAGACAAGGCCATATCTTTAAAGGCAATGGTTGAACCGTGGAAAAGTTCCAAGTTGTATTGGCCATCAAGTTTGACAAGAGGAGCAATAGCTGGTGTATCAAACTTGCTGTCATAGGCGTTGGTGATACAGTAGTCCAACTCCTCTGCTGTAAAGTCATCCAAGAAAGCTGACAAGACAAGCTTAGCCACTTCTTGGTAAGAAGCATCTTTTAATGTTTCAAAATCCAAATCTACCTTTGGATAGCTAACTGGAGTAAACAAACCTCCATCAGTTGCCAAACCTTGCAAAATCGCTTGGCTGGCTGTTACGGTATTTTTTGCGTCTCGCGTTGATTGATAAACTAATGTCATAAATCTCTATCCTTTATCTATAGTCTCATCCATTATAACATGATTTTTCAGGAAATTCTTCCTTTATAAGAAAATTATAGAGTCAATTTTTCTTTCAAAGGCTCTAAATAGCTCATTTCTTGCTGACCTCTCATTTCAAGACCTTGCTCTGCTATTGCTAGCAAGTCTTTGGAGAACTGGACAATCCCAGCTGTCTCCTCGTCTGAAAGCTGTTTCTTAGAAAACTGACGTCTCAAAGATTTGTAGTCACGACTAAATCTCTCAAAGAAAGGAGCTGTCTCTAGGTAAGCTTCAAGCTTGTCTAGATTCACCAGCAAACCTAGATGAAAGGCAGCCGACGCAAAAGTACGGTCTAGTAGCTGTGTACAAACACTACGAAATTCGACCGTTCCTCTAGTCGTCAAGTCTTGATATTGGTAACTACGGTGCGTTTGAAAATCCTTCTCTTGAGGGACAAGCAGAGTTTCTTTTCCATTTAGAGTATAGGCAAAAATTTCATCAGTAGCTAGGTAATCTCTAGCCCGAATCGGAGAAAAATAGTAGGTTTCCCCATCTCGTTCTGCTGTAAAAATCGCAGAGCGGTCGAGATAATCAAAGAAATCATCCTCATCTTTGAAGAGTCTGGCATTGACACCAACATTCTCTGGATAAATCCCATGCATGGAGTCTTCCCAAAAGATATCTCGTGAAATCTGAGTATCCCAGTCTGCTCCTGAAAACTCAGAATTGGCAAATAAGAAAGCTTTGGCTGCCTCAAGCTGAGTGAAAGCATTGATAACTCGTAAGTAGTTTGACTTCGAGACATCTAACTGAACTTGACTCCCACAGATAAATGCACCATAGGCTGGAAAGTCATGCAAAGAAACGGACTCCTGATTGTTGCCCATCTTCAGATAGTCCATCAACATCTGGTAACGCTGATAAGCGACAGGCAGATTATCATTGATATTCCAGTTAGGATGAATCCCCCAACCCTGAATCGCATGATCCTTTTCCCCAAGCTTTTCCTGAATCACCTTCATATAAGCTTGAAAGCGTTGGTCGATCTCTTGGATATTCCGAGCTCGACCAAAGGCAAACTCAAGTGTTGTGTAGGAAACCTCAAACAAAATACGATCTTGACTCACCGGTTCTACAAGCTGAATCGGATTTCCATCCTGGTCCTCCTTTTCAACTTCCAGACTGAGAGCGTCAACTAAAAAACGCATCAATTCCTTGCTGACTTCAATATCTGTAGGTTGGCCTTTCGTATGAACGATAGGAAACTCCAACTCAATACCGATGTAGAGCTCTGGATTTTCTTTGATATTCTTTAAATAGCGGTCTTTTAATAACTGAACTGAAGGGGACATACATACCTCTCATTCTAATTTCTCATACTAGAAAACAAATTACTCTCTATTATATCAAAAAGTCCTAGAGAAGGGCCTTAGAAAGTCTGTTTCAAGCTCGCTCCCTAGATTTAAGACCAAATAACTTCCTCTTTATATGGAATTTTATGACAAGACGTCAGATATCATTGTTCAATTTTCACAGTCTCATCAACTGGTTAAGCGATTACATATGTTTTTGCATCAAATCCCTTGTACTATATTAAATATAGTGATACAATTCACATATAGACAAAAAAGAGGGCAGTTCAAATTCGACTTCACTTGAATCATGAGTCAAGGCAAGCCCCTTTTCCTCTGCACCTCAACTACTAACCAAGGAGGATAGCTATGAAAGCTGTTGTTGTAAATCCAGAAAGCACTGGTGTTGCTATTGAAGAAAAAGTGCTCCGTCCGCTCGAAACTGGGGAGGCACTTGTTGAAGTTGAGTACTGTGGTGTTTGCCACACAGACCTCCACGTTGCCCATGGTGACTTTGGAAAAGTTCCAGGACGTGTTCTCGGTCACGAAGGTATCGGTATCGTCAAAGAAGTTGCTCCTGATGTTAAGAGCCTAAAAGTTGGCGACCGTGTTAGTGTTGCTTGGTTCTTTGAAGGTTGTGGCAAATGTGAATACTGTACAACTGGGCGCGAAACTCTTTGCCGCACAGTGAAAAATGCTGGCTACTCAGTTGATGGTGGTATGGCAGAACAATGTATCGTAACTGCAGATTATGCTGTTAAGGTTCCAGAAGGTCTCGATCCAGCCCAAGCTTCTTCAATTACTTGCGCTGGTGTTACTACCTACAAGGCTATCAAAGAAGCAAAAGTTGAACCAGGCCAATGGGTTGTACTCTATGGTGCTGGAGGGCTTGGTAACTTAGCTGTTCAATATGCTAAAAAAGTATTCAACGCTCACGTTATCGCAGTAGATATTAACAACGATAAACTTGCTCTAGCTAAAGAAGTTGGTGCTGATATCGTGATTAATGGTCTTGAAGTCGAAGATGTTCCAGGTCTTATCAAAGAAAAAACAAACGGTGGTGCTCACTCAGCTATCGTAACAGCTGTATCAAAAGTTGCCTTCAACCAAGCAGTTGACTCTGTTCGTGCAGGCGGTCGTGTAGTAGCTGTCGGACTCCCTTCAGAAATGATGGATCTAAGCATTGTCAAAACAGTTCTTGACGGTATTCAGGTCATCGGTTCCCTTGTTGGAACACGTAAAGATTTGGAAGAAGCCTTCCAATTTGGTGCTGAAGGTCTCGTTGTTCCAGTCGTTCAAAAACGTCCTGTCGAAGATGCCATTGCTGTCTTTGATGAAATGGCTGCCGGTACCATCCAAGGCCGCATGGTTCTAGACTTTACCCATTAAGATAAATAATAAATGCCAAAACGAGGTAGGGACAGAAAATCCCACCTCGTTTTTTTAGCAATAATACTCTTCGAAAATCAAATTCAAACCACGTCAGCTTCGCCTTACCGTACTCAAGTACAGCTTGCGGCTAGCTTCCTAGTTTGCTCTTTGATTTTCATTGAGTATAACATTTTGATACGACAACTAATTGGACTTGGGGCATTTTTTAGATGCCCAAGAGCACTAGTGAAGAAAACGTCATTTTTCTAGACAAATTCTACAAGCAAACAGCGGATTGTTGAAACATCAGGGACCCGGACTAGAAAGTCGTGAGTTAATTCATCGATCTCTGCCCACCCATTTTTTATATTAAATTTTTTTACCATTTTATAGACGATTTTACAAAAAGTTTATATATCAATATCTGTAAAGATAAAGCTTTGAGATTTTTTTCACTCTTTATTATAATTAGTTGCTTTTTTTCTGAAAACGATTTATACTTAAGGAGTCTTAAAGTTTTCTTAAACTAAGAGTCAAACATTTTATAAGGAGGAATGACAATAATGAGTATCGGAATCATTATTGCGAGTCACGGCGAATTTGCCGCGGGTATTCATCAGTCAGGATCTATGATCTTTGGTGAACAAGAAAAGGTTCAAGTTGTAACCTTTATGCCAAACGAAGGTCCAGATGATTTATACGCCAAGTTCAACAATGCTGTGGCTGCATTTGACGCAGAAGATGAGGTTCTAGTCTTGGCTGACCTTTGGAGTGGTTCTCCATTTAACCAAGCTAGCCGCGTAATGGGAGAAAATCCTGAGCGTAAATTTGCCATCATCACAGGACTTAACTTGCCGATGTTAATCCAAGCCTACACCGAGCGCCTGATGGACGCTAATGCCGGAGTGGCTAAAGTTGCTGCGAACATCATTAAAGAAGCCAAAGATGGCATCAAGGCGCTTCCAGAAGAGCTAAATCCAGCTGAGGAAGTTGCAACTGGAGCAACTGCTGCAGCTGCTCCAGTTGCCCAAGCCGCTATTCCAGAAGGAACAGTTATCGGAGACGGTAAATTGAAAATCAATCTTGCACGTCTTGACACTCGTCTCCTTCACGGACAAGTAGCAACTGCTTGGACACCAGATTCAAAAGCTAACCGTATCATCGTTGCTTCAGATAACGTTGCTAAAGATGACCTTCGTAAAGAATTGATCAAACAAGCAGCTCCAAACGGAGTGAAGGCTAACGTTGTTCCAATCCAAAAATTGATTGAGGTTGCAAAAGACCCTCGTTTTGGTGAAACACATGCCCTTATCTTATTTGAAACACCACAAGATGCCCTTCGTGCTATCGAAGGTGGTGTGCCAATCAAAACTCTTAACGTTGGATCAATGGCTCACTCAACTGGTAAAACAATGGTCAACAACGTATTATCAATGGACAAAGACGACGTTGCTACGTTTGAAAAAATGCGTGACCTTGGTGTTGAATTTGACGTACGTAAAGTACCAAACGACACTAAAAAAGATTTGTTTGACTTAATTAGCAAAGCTAATGTTCAATAATTAAAACTAAATAGAAAAGGAATAAAACCATGTCAGATATTTCATTCATTTCTGCTATCTTGGTTGTAGTTGTTGCCTTCTTCGCAGGTCTTGAAGGTATCCTCGACCAATTCCAATTCCATCAACCAATCGTAGCATGTACCCTTATCGGTCTTGTAACTGGTAACCTCGAAGCAGGGGTTATGCTTGGTGGATCTCTTCAAATGATCGCCCTTGGTTGGGCTAACATCGGCGCTGCCGTGGCTCCTGACGCTGCCCTTGCCTCTGTTGCTGCTGCAATCATCATGATCAAAGGTGGTAACTTTACTACTGAAGGTATCGCAGTCGCAACTGCAACTGCTATCCCTCTTGCCGTAGCTGGTCTTTTCTTGACTATGATCGTTCGTACCATCTCAGTTGGTTTGGTTCACACTGCAGATAACGCTGCTAAAGAAGGAAACATTGCTGCTGTTGAACGCGCTCACTACTTTGCCCTTGCTCTTCAAGGTCTACGTATTGCTATCCCAGCTGCACTCTTGCTTGCAATGCCAACTGAAGCCGTTCAAAGCGTATTGAACCTTATGCCAGAATGGCTTAAAGGTGGTATGGCTGTCGGTGGTGCTATGGTTGTTGCCGTTGGTTACGCTTTGGTTATCAACATGATGGCTACTCGTGAAGTATGGCCATTCTTCGCAATCGGTTTTGCTCTTGCAGCAATCTCTCAATTGACTTTGATTGCCCTTGGTGTCATCGGTGTTGCCCTTGCCTTCATCTACCTCAACCTTTCTAAACAAGGTGGAAACGGTGGTGGAGGAGCTGCAACTTCTAACGATCCAATCGGTGATATCCTAGAAGACTACTAGAAAGGGGAACAATCATGGCTGAAAAAATTCAATTATCAAAATCAGATCGCCAAAAAGTTTGGTGGCGTTCACAATTCCTTCAAGGTTCATGGAACTACGAACGTATGCAAAACTTGGGTTGGGCTTACTCTTTGATCCCAGCTATCAAGAAACTTTACACTAAAAAAGAAGACCAAGCTGCTGCTCTTGAGCGTCACCTTGAGTTCTTCAACACTCACCCATACGTAGCTGCTCCAATCATGGGGGTTACTCTTGCACTTGAAGAAGAACGCGCAAACGGTACTGAAATCGATGACGCTGCTATCCAAGGTGTTAAGATTGGTATGATGGGACCTCTTGCTGGTATCGGTGACCCAGTCTTCTGGTTTACAGTACGTCCTATCCTTGGTGCCCTTGGTGCATCACTTGCTGCAACTGGTAATATCGTCGGACCACTTCTCTTCTTCTTTGGATGGAATGCAATCCGTATGTCTTTCCTTTGGTATACACAAGAGTTTGGTTACAAAGCTGGATCTGAAATCACCAAAGACATGTCAGGTGGTATCTTGAAAGACATCACTAAAGGAGCTTCTATCCTTGGTATGTTCATCCTTGCCGTTCTTGTACAACGTTGGGTATCCATCAACTTCACTATCAACCTTCCAGGTAAACAATTGTCAGAAGGTGCCTACATCGTCTTCCCAGAAGGTCCTGTTACAGGTGGAGAATTGAAGGGTATTCTTGGTCAAGCACTTAGTGGTATGAGCTTGGATAGCGTTCAACCACAAACGCTTCAAGGTCAGTTGAACTCATTGATTCCAGGATTGATGGGACTTCTCCTTACTTTCCTTTGCATGTGGTTACTTAAGAAAAAAGTATCTCCAATCACAATCATCCTTGCTCTCTTTGCAGTTGGTATCGCAGCTCGTTTCTTCGGTATCATGTAATCTCGGTGAGAATGTACAAACAAAAAAAGAATCAGGTTCATCACCTGATTCTTTTGGCTCTTTGTCAAATAGTGTTGATGAAGAACCTAATGAAAAAAGAATCCAACAAAAATTGGACTACCTGTCTCCGGTTGAATTCCGAAGACGGTAGCCCTAGGGTGTTTTTATTAAATTCTCACTTTTTGGGGTCAGTCCCTAAGCCTGATAATAGTTTCTTGTTCATACTATTCTCCTTTAGTCATTTACTACTTTAAGTTGCATTGCTTTAGCTACTTCTTCTGCCTTTGATCCCTTAGGTGTATGGATTTCTACATCTGGGTTACAGTTATCCACAAAATAGAAGTATTCTGTAATTTCTGTTACACTTGCTGGAATTGTAATAGATTTAATTGATGATGTCCCCCAGAATACTAATGTTCCAATACTCTTTGTTCCTTCTGGGAATACAACTGATTCTAATGAACTGTCAGAGTTGAAAACATCATCTTCTACTGTTTCTATTGACTTACCAAAGTGGACATACTTTAACTTATTGTCAATCGTAAACGCACCTTTTCCAATATATCGTACTGTATCTGGTAAAACGATTGCCTCACAATGTTTCAAGTTCGCAAGACCACGTTCTCCAATTGCGATAACAGGTTTACCTTTAATTTCCTTTGGTACACGAACAACCTTATCGTCAGAAGTACAACTATAGATGACATAACCTTCTTCCCATAAATATACGCATGTTAATATATTAATATCTTTAAGGATTTATAACTATAGTTCCTTAATTTTCCCAGTAAAAAAACGAAAGGCACCACAAGTTATTTATGTGTTTTCTTTAAACGATTCATGTACTTCTGTCGCAACTTCTCACCCGCCTTTAATTGCGGTTGCGATAGATTGAGGACCTAAATATGCATCCCCTGTTATTAGTTCATTTCTATTGTATTCTGATGTTGACCGAAAGTCAAATTTTTACCTTTCATCTAGAACACTAAAGTCTACTTTTGTTCAATTGCTGCAACGACAAGGTCACATGGAATAATATGTTCACTACCTGCCACTTCATGCGTTGATCTTCTTCCACTTTCATCTGATTCACCAAGTTCCATTGTAATAACCTTTACACCAGTTACTTTCCCACTCTCATCACGCAATACTTCTTTAATATTCTCTAAGAAATGGAATGTAACACCTTCATTGTGTGCATCTTTGATTTGTAGTGTAGCTTCTAGTATATTGTTCATATGGTCATCATTCTTTTGTTTTAGGTTTCAGCGCTTTTAATATAATGGATGTTGGCCTTTTTGTATACACTAAAATAGGGTTGGTGGAAAATTTCCATCAACCCTAAAAATTATAGAACCACACAAAACCCTGACCAGAGATGGCCAGGGTTTTGTATTTCAAAAATTATTCTGTAAATTCTATAGTTACTTTTACTTCAGAATCCATTGAAGAAAATATTGTTTTATAATAATTGATTGCAGATTCTTTAATTTCACTCTTAAATTTATCTAAATACTCTGCTTGTTTATCACTAGAAAGTTGGTTAGCGACCAATTTCCCAGTATCAATATCTTCTGTAGTTCCACTTAATAACTCTCCATGACTATCATATAAATCATAAGGATTATCTTTTGAAAGTTCAACACCAATTACTTCCAATTTTGGAACAATAACCTTATATTCTTTTTCGCTTATTTGTTCAACCTTTACACTACTTTTAATTCCAAATTTAGCTTTATAATTTAAAATTACTAATGCTGCTTTTTTAGAGAACGGCACATCAAACCCAAAAACTTGAGTTGTTTTTGTTTCAGAAATAATTTCATTAATTCCCGCATTCAAAAATACAACTTCATTCACTTTTTCAATACTTTCGATATTAATTGACGATTTGACTTCTGATTTATGTTCCTTAGGTAAGAAAAATAGCACTCCAATAGCTATAATAGCTATTAATACCACATTCAATAGTACACTAAACATATTAACTTTCTTCTTTAATATAGACAAGATAAAAAAACCTCACTTTAAATAATCTATCTAAATTTTACACATTCTAAAGAAAATAGTCAATATTTTTTCGTACTATCTTCTAAAATTAATTGTGCCTATTAAAAATGAAATTAGTTTGTTGCATTTGATTATATTTTTTGAACACCAAATCCATTTAAAATTGAGTGCTATTTTGAGCACTAAAAAAGGGCTCTTTGTCAAATAGTGTTGATGAAGAAATTTAGGAAGGGATTAAGCAACTAATTGTTGCTTAATTCCTTTTTGTTTTGGGCCAAACATTTTTGTTATTAAAATAATCCTATTTCTAAAATGGTAATAGTTTCTAAAGCCGTAGGCATTTCTTTTAAGCACTTTTATTTTATTGTTTATTCCTTCAATAGGGCCATTTGTTCTAGTTGGATACTCACAAGTATTTTGAATATATGGCAAGTAAGTCATAAGAGTCTTTAATACTCTTTTTAAACCAGGAGATAGGTCTAATTGCGTAGCTGCTTCAATCGTTTCCTTGAATTCTATATAATCTCTATCCTGTATACATTCACGAAGTGAATGTACAACCTCATAATCATTTTTAAGAGATGGATTTTTTTCTAAGATATAATCTACGATTCCTTTACTTGTTATGAAGCTTTCAAAAAGCTTATAACGATTATATTTATAGTTCTGAAGTTCATTAGAGTTCTTTAAAATTAACTTCCAATAATGTTTTAACTTTCGATATAATTTAGAGTCTTTATAGCGATGCTTATTCATGACACGTACCCGAGTTCGATTTAATTCTCTATTTAAGGCTTGTACGATATGAAAAGGATCAATGATAATTTTAGCGTTAGGAAACATTTCTTTTATTAATTGAATGTACGGTAAGTACATGTCGATGGAGATAGTTTTCACCTTTAATCTAGTCTCAGGCTCAAAACGATAAAAATATTGTTTCAAACTGTAAGATTTTCTACCTCGTACAACATCGACCAACTTGTGTGTAGTGCTATCACAAATAATGAAGCTCATATTGCTATCGGAAGATTTAACAGATTTAAATTCATCAAAACACAAATGCTCAGGTAAATCATGTAATGGTTTAATCGTTAATAATCGTGCTGTATCATCTATGATACGTCTAACGGTATGAATTGAAACATTTGTTTCTTTGGCAATATATGTTTCAGATACTGTTTCACTTATTTTTGCCTTAATTTCATTTTTTAATCGTTTCGAGATATGACAGTATTTTTCTACAATTCGACTAGTATCTGCAGTAAATGAAGAACCACATTCTCTACAGAGAAATCTCTGCTTTCGTAGATTTAAGTAGGCCGGAAGGCCTGAAACAGAACAGAGAGTGATACGAGAAGTTTTCGTCCCGTTTTTAACTATATTGTTATTTTGGCTAACGCACCCACAAACGGCACAAAATTCTGGTTTATGCGTATAAGTAGCTGCATAAAATAAAGATTTTCTCTTTTTAAATATCTTCTCTTGAACTTTATTATCCCAAATAATGTTTTTATCTTTGATTTGTAGTGTAGCTTCTAGTATATTGTTCATATGGTCATCATCCTTTTGTTTTAGGTTTCAGCGCTTTTAATATAATGGATGTTGGCCTTTTTGTATACACTAAAATAGGGTTGGTGGAAAATTTCCATCAACCCTAAAAATTATAGAACCGTTCTTTTTATATCTCATTTATTCAGCCAAGGCACCCATTGGATCCCATGGTGCAAGGACGATTGGTTCTGCTTCATAGGCAGCTTGTTCTTCTGCTGTTAGTAATTCTTTACGAACAACAATCTGGTAAGTGTATTCGTCCATCCAAGCATCTGAGGCAACAAAGTATCCATCTGTACCGACCTTGTCTCCCCATGAGTTTTCAACTTTCCACTTGATTGATTTGCCATTTTCATCCAAATCAACCCCTGTCAAGACCATGGCGTGAGTCATCAAGCTTTCGCTGTAGTCCAAACGTCCTGCCTTGTCTTGAGTGAGTTGAATGTCCATGCTTGATTCAAAGTCATAGACATCTGTCGCAAGTATTCCGGCTTTACGGTTGCTGAGCTGGCCAACATCTGAACCAAACCAAACAGTTTCTCCTGTCTGCATTTGGGCAATCGCCAATTCTTTCAAACGTTCCATCGGTACGTTGATGTAGCGAACTGCACGGCTACCAACGACATTTCCCAACATCTCAACTGTGTAAGATTTACCGTAAGGTTTGTCAGCAGTTGGAGCATTGATCACAGAAACGTAGTCTTCTAGTGGAAGGTCAACGTATTTCTTGTAAAACTCTTGTGGTGTGATGCCTTTTTCGCTTTGGTAGTTGTTGTCCTTATCACGATAAGCAAAGTCAAATTGACGTGGTGGAAGTCCTAGTGACATGGCAAGGAAGTTAAAGATTTCTTGCAAAAGGTCTTCTTTCTTAGCTTGTACAGTCGCTTGATCTGCACCAGAAGCCAAGAGGTCACGCAAGATTTGAGCATCTTGACGAAGCAATTTGTTAAGGATTGCATTGAGTTCACGGCTGCTGCTAGATGAAACAGACTCTGGATAAACAGACTTAGGAACGACACCATATTTCTCAAAGAGAGCCACAACCATATCCCATTGACCACCATCTTGTTGTGGAGTTTGGAGTAGGAAGCTAACCTTGCGACTTGTCAATTCTTGGTCTGCAGTCGCAATGACTTGCTCCAAGAACCAGTTTGATTTTTCATACTTGTCCCAGAAGAAGGTGTGAGCTTGTGACAATTCAAAGTTTTCAAGTTTGTATTGAGAGATGAGTTTGTGGCGGAAGGTATTAAGGGCCGCAAACATCCAGCAGCGACCAGAAGCCTTCTGGTTAGTGACCTTGTCCTTTGTCAAATCAAGTGAGAAAACAGGTGTGTTATCTACATGGCTTTGACGACGCTCAAGGGCTGCAAAGATTCCATTGTGGCTGGCAGCATTTTCGATAGCTTGGTATTTGACATTTGCTTCATAATTAGCAAATAATTTATCTGTAAATGATTCTTGAATCGCGTTCATAAAATCCTCCTTTTATTCTACAGTCTATTATAACTCTTTTCACAAAGGAAGCAACCAAAAACTGAAAAAGGCAAGGATATTTTCCTCACCTTTTTCAAAGATTCCACAGTTTACCTAACACTTTCGAGCAAGCCTTCTAATTCCTCTTTGGCCAAGCGACGCCATTCTCCACGTTTCAAATCCTCATCCAAGGTCAAAGTTCCCATGGTCAGACGTTGCAAGTCCATCACTTCCTTGCCACAGTAGGCTACCATGCGTTTAACCTGATGGAATTTCCCCTCGGCAATAGTCACACGAACTAGACTTTGGTTTTTTTCTCTATCAAGAGCCACAAGCTCCAGTTTGGCAGGCTTACAGGTAAAGTCTTTTAGCGGAATCCCTTGTGCAAATGTCTCAATGTCTTCATCCGTCATGATTCCCTTGACCTGTGCCAGATAAGTCTTATCCACATGACGTTTAGGAGAAAGAAGAGCATGAGCCCGTTGGCCATCATTGGTCAAGAGTAGGAGTCCATGCGTGTCGATATCCAAACGTCCCACTGGGAAAACTTCCTTTGATCGAGCTAAATCATCTAACAAATCCAACACAGTCTTATGTTTAGGATCTTCAGTCGCTGAGATAACCCCCTGGGGCTTGTTCATCATATAGTAAACAAACTCCTCGTACTCTAGCTTTTGCCCGTCAAAACAAATCTCGTCTGTCTCTTCATTGATTTGTAGCTTGGCAGATTTTTCCTTTTTACCATTGACCGTCACGCGCCCTGCCTTTAGAAAGTTTTTAACCTCAGTCCGACTCCCGACAGCGCAGGCAACTAAAAATTTATCTAATCTCATAAAGCTATTATATCATGAAAAAGCATAGACTTAGAACAAAAAAATAAGCCGCCTGATTGGGCGACTTTATTTTATAGGGAGATTATTATGAAAAATTTTTAGGAGTTAAAGTTAAGGTCTTCTTAACTTATGCTTATAGTATAAGCTAGATTCCTAAAAGTTTTCTTAAACTTTTCTCCTCAAACTTAAATTTCTTTAAATCTTCACTGTTAAAATCAAGCATTGTCTCTTTAAAAAATATAGATCATGAAAATGTTAAGGCCATAAAGAGGAGTAGCATCACAAATAAGGCTAAGCTAACGAGCAAAGTTAGAACTTTAACAAGCGTATTGCTTTGCCAATAGCTGGGCTTTCCGATATTACTAGTTGCATCCATAGAAAAAATTTGAGTTTGTCTTGGTTGAATGGTCACAAGGATGATTAAGGCAATAGCTAAAATAATGGTTAAAATTATCAATAATTCAGTCATTTAACTACCTCAAAAGTCCTATTAAAGTAAACAGCAAACCTATCAAAATAATCAATCCCAACAAGAAAGAGAATGTTTTACTGATTTTTTCACCACGTGTAGATTTTTCTTTTTTGATGGGTTCTTGTTTCATCTCTTCCATACGACCTTCAACATCCTGATAAAATAGATCTTTTTTAGTCATGGCTTTCTCCTAAAATGGTTTCCATCCGCTCCTGATACATGATTGGATCCACATAATTGGCATGGTACCCTTGATCTCCAAGAGCTCGACCCATCTCTTTGACATGAGAAAGGGCTAACTCAATGGTATGAATCATGTCATCAACTGCTTCCTTAGCGAAAATATGATTTGGAGCTGTATAGCGGCGATTATGGGCTGTTTCCTCAAAAGCTAGGACCAGTTGGTTGTGTTCAAAAGCCTGACGAACAGCTTGAAGTAGTTCATTCCCATAGTTGATATCCAAATAGATATCTGATAACTGATAAAGCTCCTGAATCTTTTGGGGACTGGCATTTTGATAGAGTACGACATTGGGATAGCGGAGCATATCCAGCAACTTGGATGACATCTCTGTCACTGCTGCGATTCGGAAAGTAACCCTTGGTAAACTTTCCACCAGTTTTTCGACTTGCTCTAGTTGGTCCGAATTGGTCACTATCAAGGCATCAGGACGAACAAAATTATCACGCTTAAAGTGATAATGATAGCCTAAATGACTAAACTTATGATGGAATTTTTCATCCGTCAACTGCAAAGCGTGTTCATAGGTCGCATAATCTGGAATGATAATGGTCTTAGCTCGAAGCTGGTCATTCTCCAAGATTAGCTGCATATTTCCTGGTATATCATTATGTAATGGTTCTTGCCAAACTAGAATATCCTGACCTGATTTGTCTGGGAAATGGAAGGAAGTCAAAAACGATGTAGATAGGGTATTAAAGAGAATGTGGTCAAGATTCACTTTCAAACCTTGCAAGAAGTCTATGATAAAGGCCACTCGACCAGAAAAATGGCGCAATCCTTGACCTTCCAAGGTCAGGAGAATATCACCTGTGACATGGTTTTCCAAAATAACTTCTTTTTGATCTACATTCCGATAAGAAGTCATAATAGCTTGACCAGATCCATCAAAGGTAGTCTTAGCAAAACAAGCTCCAAAACGATTGTAGTGATCCACTTGGAAGATGCGGCCTGCTGGTGTTTTCCATTCGACTTTTTTTACCAAACGAGCCTGTAAGCCATCTGCAAAATGTATCACTGCTCGTTCTTGATTGAGGTCATTGATGGTTCCAAATTGATTATTCCCAGCAATCTCCCAAAAGTCTGGTACAGGAACTTGGTTAAAGTACAAGGGTTTACCGCTGTCATAACCCAAATAATAGGTGAAAGGTGAGACAACTCCATCTGGCAAAAATCCATCTGGTTCAATAACCACAGCCAAATCAGACAGGCCTGCCTCAGTCAGACTATAGTGCAAATCTTGGCTTTCTTGATTATATAGATCAAATAACTGAATCATCCACTACCTCCTTGATTGTTTTTTCCCATTTGTTCAAAATCTCTTGAGTCAAGAATTTCTCAGCAATCTGGTAGGATTTTTCTCTCATACTTTCCAAACGATTTTCCAAATACAGTTGGCAGATTTTTTCTGCATAAGCTTTCTTAATTTCATCTTCGACATGGTCAGATGAACTTGGAATCAAGTAACCATTTTCGCCATCTTCGATGAAGGTTTGATTTCCATAAGGAACATCAAAACCAATCAATGGCAATCCTGAACCAATTGCTTCCATGAGAGTCAAACCAAATCCTTCACTTGTAGAAGCAGTTAGATAAACTTCATACTGTGAATAGATTTGGGAAAGTTCTGCATGGCCCTTGAGTTTAATATACTCTTCTGCCTGACCTGCAGCGATAATCTCATGTAGACGTCCTTCTTCGCCACCACTACCGTAGATATCAAAGGTTAATTCTGGCAATTCCTTATGAGCCTCAATCACAGCCTTGACAAGCCAATCAATATGTTTTTCCTTAGCTAGACGCGAAGCTGTAATGAGAGAAAATGGCTTACGGCTCTCTTGCGGTTTTGTTAATTGGTCAACACTTCCAACTGGAATGGTCACAATCTTAGGAGCATGTGTGGTATAGTGAGCAAACTGTTGCTCTAGAACTTCCTTTTGACGATCCGTTGAAACGATAAAGAGATCGACCTTATCTGCATTGGTAAACTGGTAGTCATAATAGTTGTTCCAAAGGATATAATCATCATTGGTCGCATTTTCACTATAGTGCTCAGCGTGAACGACAACAGCAAGGTGAGCAGCACGCGCTTCTTCAAAGACCACCTGACCAATTCCTGTCTCACGGTCTAAAATCACTAGATCTGATTTACTTAACCCAAGTGTCTGCATGAAATAACGGATCAAGGCAGGCTTCCCGTATAAAATGCGATCCTTGAAACGGTAGACTTCCTCGGTCCCTTGATTCATGAACATTTCATAAGCCGGAGTCCCATCTTCATTGTAGAAGGTTCTTTGATAGAGTGTCGCTACATTGTCTTTAGGAGCAAAATATTCTGTGCAGTAGCGTGTGTAAGAGAAGTAATCCTTGCGGATTAACTTACCAGCATACACATACTCCACATGTTGGACAAAATCTTTTTCCTCATCTACCAAATAACAAGTGATAAACTTGTCTTCATCTGAGAAGAAGATTCGTTCAATTTTCCCATTTCTTTCACGACGGCTTTCGACACCTTCAAAATAAGCTAACACATCATCTACCGTCACACTGGTCGGTGCAATTTTGATATCTGTAAAGTGATTGTAAAGCCAGATGACTTGATCGTCATCAAAGCCGATATTTGCAGTCAAATGTTGTATATTATCTCCCAAAATCATATCTGTAAAGATAAACTTCGACGGCAGGTTCAGGTTGCGAAAAATACCCGCACGATAAGCTTGGGCATATTCAACACCACTGCTGGCCCAGCCGATTCCTAAATTTATATTGTAAATTGTCATATTGTCCCCTTTTTATGGAAAATGGGTTACGATTTCGCCCTTAGGTCCCATCTGTACCAAGCCCATCAAGATATTTCGTACCATATCTGAACGAATCTGCTCTTTCATGGCTTCAAATCCCATATAGGCTTCTCGGTAGTATTCTACGATAGGGTTCGTTTGACTGGCTGATTGTCCGCCAATTGCCATCATCAACTGTTGCAGGTAGTCCACTTGTTCTACCCAGTTATCATCAATGGCTTTAAGCATGGAAACTCTCAAAAATTGGTCATATAAATCATGAGGTTCTAACAAGGTCTTCTTATCATTTAACTCATTGTTAATGATCTGAATCAGGAAATTTCTCAACGCTTGTTGATCTTCAATGACTAGATCAAGAGGTAATTCTCTAATATTAAAACTGATATTCGTGACAATATAGTGAAATAATTCTTCTCTAGTTTTTATGTTTTCAGATAAAATTGTTTCAATATACTCGTCAATCATCTCAGATAATACATCTCTAAGATCTCTCTCTCCATTTATTAAACGATTTCTTTCCTTATAGATGAGATCACGTTGGATATTCATACTCTCAGCATATTCTAGTGTTCTCTGTCTGTTGGCGCGACTAGCACTATCACTTGCATTTTGAGCTTTCTCAACCAGTCTGTGGTATTTTCTTCCCTCAAGGACTTGTGGTTGAGTAATATCTGCAACACTGTACTCTTTGTACATTCTGTGAACCCAGGATGGACCGAACTTCTTGATAACATCATCTTCTAATGATACAAAAAACTTCGACAAACCTGGATCTCCTTGTCTACCCGAGCGTCCTCTAATTTGCAGATCGATTCGCTGGCTTTCCATTCGTTCTGTACCGATAACTACTAGGCCACCAAGCTCGGCAACTCCAGGTCCCAATTTAATATCTGTTCCTCGACCTGCCATGGATGTTGCAACCGTCACGGCTCCCATCTGACCTGATTCTGAGACAATTTGTGCCTCACGCGCAGCATTATTGGCATTCAAGACGTTATGGGCGATTCCTTCCCGCAACAGTAGGGACGAATAGAGATGCGACATCTCAACCGATCCTACAAAGACTAGTAGTGGGTTTCCTTTGAGATGGTATTCCTTGATACATTCAAGTGAAGCATAAACCTTTTCTGGTAGTGTTACATAAAGATTGTCTGGATAGTCTTTTCGGATCAAGGGACGATTAGTCGGAATTCGGATAACAGACATATTATAGGTTTCCAAAAATTCCTTCTCTGCGACCTTCCCAGTCCCAGTCATTCCTGATATCTTATTAAACATTTTGAAAAGACTTTGATAGGTAATAGAGGCCATTGCTCGCGTTTCAGGAGAGAGTTTCACATGCTCCTTGGCTTCGATGGCCTGATGAAGACCTCCCTGCAACTTGGTCATTTCCATCAAACGACCTGTTCCTTTATCCAGGAGAATCATTTCATCATCTCGAATGATGTACTCCTTATCTCTCGTGAACAACTTATGAGCTCTCAAGGAATAGACTAGATGTCGTACATAAGTCGCGTATTCTTCCTTATACAAGTTATCAATCCCTAGGAAGCTTTCAGCAGTTTTAGCCCCCTTTGTAGTCAACCATATCTCTTCTTTTTCTTCTTTAAAGATATAGTCTTCATTTTCAACCATAGTTGTTACTAAAGTATCGATGATGCCATAGTAGTTGGACTGAACGCGAGGAGATCCCGCAATGATGAGTGGGGTCTGTGCACTATCTAGTAAAATATCATCAATTTCATCAATGATGACATAGTCAAATGGGCGCAAAAACTTTTCATTACTACTGGAAGCTAAATTATCACTTAGATAATCAAAACCTAGACTACTATTGGTTAAATAGATGATATCTGAGTTATAAATTTTCTTTTTATCTTCGGCTTTTAATTCTTCCTCAGGATCATCAGTGAATGGGATCCCTATACTTAAGCCTAAGAATCGATAGACCGGCCCCATTTCCTCTGCGTCACGTTTAGCTAGATATTCATTGGTCGTAATCAACATGGCACCTTTACCAGTTAGGGCATTGAGATAAAGAGGCATAGTCGCAGTCAAAGTCTTTCCTTCACCGGTATTCATCTCCGCAACATTCCCCTGGTGGATGACAATGCCCCCCATAACTTGAACGTCATAAGGAAACATCCCTAGGATTCGCTTATCAGCTTCACGTACAACTGCAAAAGCTTCAACAAGTAAGTCATCTAGGGTTTCCCCCTCTGCTAAACGTTGACGAAACTCTACCGTTTTTACTGCCAAGGCTTCATCGCTAAGAGCTGCCATCTCATCTTTGAGACCATTGATCTTTTTTAAAGTAGCTCCGACTTTTCTGAGTTTTCTATTTTGATACAAACTATTAAACACGATCATACTCCTTAATTGAGAAAGAATAAAAATCGAGTGACTCAAACCCAGCAGCAATGAGAGAAACTCTATAGGTATAAGCCTCCTCAGGATAAACGAAAGAAAAAGATAGGGTTTTCTCAACTTTTTCTTCTAGCACTTCTTCGTAACGGTCCAAGAAAACTAGTTTTATGTAAATGCTATTTTCAGGATAACAAGTCATATTCATGGTGAATTGATAGCGATGATTTCTTTTTAAGAGAGGTAGGCTGGGTTGACTTCTACCACCTTGATAATTCAAGCTTGAAAGCCATGATTTGAGAACTTCTCCTGGAGCTAGTAATGGATTTGAAAGACTGATATGGCCATCTTCCCAAAACTGAACTCGAGTTCCATACAGGTAAGTTGCTCCCATATCTCCCCAGAGTATGTCTTCTCTTTGATTTATAATCATGTCTCACCTCTTCCAAATTCTGCTTGTAATATCATGTTATAAAAATGGATAAACCAGATAACGTTGGTTTCTGTATCATCATTGTGTCGACCTGCTGTTCCTTTTGATAAGATCTTCGCTCCAGTTTGACAGAGCGTAGTGACTAGCTGATCATAGGCATGACTATCCATATCCTCATCCTTCATGTAAGAAAGACCAAACGTCGTTTGAGAAAAATCTGCTTGTTTGAAGGCAGACCAAAAACGGTTATCCAACTCATCCATATGGGCCGGGCTGATCCCTCCAGTTTGATGGTGGAGCACGTCAAATCCTGTTGGAAAGATACCTGGTGCTTCCAGTCTACCACGTTTAGCAATTGTCCCTAAATTTGCTAAGGGTTTACCCACAACGATTCCTTTCGGTTCAAAGAATGAGCCATAGTAAAGAGAAGGGAAGGTTCCCATTGATAAACCTGATAAAATCAAATCTTTTTTTTCAAAACCTAAATATTCCTGATAATGTTCAATCGTTTGTTTGATTTTTTCTTCTAGTTCTTCACTACCTAGGTAAAAAGCTCCACCTATTAAGCGAGGGTCCGAGAACAAAATGAAGGGGCACTTGAAATTTTGCATCATCCAGTATCCTTCAAATCCCTCGGCAGGTCGGAATCCTGAAAAGTAAACAGCCAATGGTGGCTTAAAATCCCCAGGATGAAAGAAGTAGTTAATCTCGTCTCTCTTACTATCGTGTAAAATATTGCCTCCAAGGACAAATTTCCCAAATTGTTTACGGGTCCAACGCTGATGTAGATTTCCCAATTTTAAGCTTCCCTGACCACGCGCTTCAATAGACATACAGAGGTGGGCATTGTAATCCTGCTCCATGACTAGAGCCGTTTCTAGTTCCTCTTCTGTATACATCAAGTCTTCAACCACATCCGAAACTGAACCTTCAGGCATTTTTCGAACACGAAACTGAAATTCTACACCTTCACTTTTTTCATACTCTAACCACACCTCGATTGGAAGTTTTGTTGATGATACAAAGTTGTATTTCCAATTAGCTACTTGGGAAAATTCAGAACCAAAATCTCCCTCTAAGAGCAAATATTCAAACCCTTGATAAGAAATAGAACCCTTAAAACTTGGATGGACATCAATTGCAGAGGGATTCAACTTATCTCCATAACCACCACCAAATAAGGAAGTTGATAAATCTTTTAATAGCCTCTGTGGATCTGAAAAGTCGATTGCTTGGGCACAGCGTTTCTTGATTAAATCTAAAATAAGAGGGTTGCTTGTTTGAAACTCTTGGTTATAAAAAATCGTATAAGGATCGATCATTTTAATAATTGGTAATAGGTCAACCAAGTAACGGCCGTCTTCAATGAGAATGGCATTAAACTTGCGAATCTCATCCATTTTTATCGTTTCCTTAAGTACCTTAGGAGAATTAGGATAAAAATAATACCATTCCATTTTCTTAGGGATCTCATAACGATGTTTCCAATTTCCCGTCCCTATCTGTAGGATTTTAAGATCCTTTGACATTTGTACTCTCCTCTATCCATTGATCTAGTTTTTCCACAAATTTTTCACCTGTATGTTCCTTGATTTTATCAATCGAGTAGATTAAAGACTGATTCCATTCTTTTAGGGTATCCAGGTAGTGATGGGCCGCTTTCTTAAATTCTGTGATGGTAGAAAGCAGGTAGCCATTTTTCAAATGGTCAACATAGACAGTCTCTACTTGATTCACCTGAGGAATTCCTGCACTAATCCCTGCTATTTGGGTATATAGATGAGGTTGAGGATTCAAATCAACAATCAAACGCACATATTCTAATGTCTTAATCATTTCCAATTCATCATTGATGTTTAACAGGCGATAACGGAGTTTCTGCTGTGCATTTTCCTTTAAAGGATTTTCAGCCCCTTCATAGTCAACCGCTTTTTCAAAACTCTTTGCTGGGAATTTTTCATCTATGATCTCTTGAATTATATCTGCCACTCTCTCCATCTGGTCGTTATTGGCAGCAAAAGCACCGAAAATTACCTCAGTATCTTTGGTCTCTGCAAGGAAGGATAATATTTGGAAAAGTCCTTCTTTGTCCACTTCTTCTTCAAAATTAAGTTGATAGTAAATAATGGATTCCCTCTTTGTCTGACTTTTTCCCAATCTCAAACGAGTATCAAATGGCGATAAATGTTTGAACAGATTGTATTTATCTGGATACAATTCCTGCAAAAGCTGAAGGCTATCCTCCCTATCAACCAAGACCAAATCGACTTTGGATATAGGACCAAGAAGGTCTCTCATAGTCTGCTTTGGATTGCGACCGATGAAAAGGCTCAAGATTTTCGGATTTGCTTCAGGTAAACGATTTAGAACAAAATCGTTATGCCGAGAATCAGATGGGACAATAAACAAATCACTACTCTCTTCAATCTTCTCGAGTCGTTTCTCAAAAAATTCAGCAACCAACTGCCCCATATCACTATAATGGAGCGAATGAAAACGAAAGGCAAAAATAGGATTAATCTCTACCCTACCATCCTCTTGTAAATACTCTCTGAATTGCCAAATCCCTTTAGGATTCAGGTAATCTTGACAAGCTGGATAATTGTCCTGATAATAAATGACACTCGAAACAAAGCCTCTGTCATCCATAATATAGCGTTTAGACATTTGCCCTTGGATATCAAAATACTGGATATCACTAATAAATCCTTCCACTCCATGCTCAATCTGAGCATAGCGATTTCCATCTTTTTGGACAATAATGGCGAAAGGACTGTATATAAATTCACAGTCCTTATCCCACTCGATATCTCTGATATTCAAGACTTGTGGAGAAATATCAGTAATATCCTGCATCTCATCAAAAATAGAATATACTTCAGCTTCTAATACACCATGACGATGTAAAAAATAGCGAAGATGTGGCTGATAAGCCAAAATCAATAGACGTGTCGATTGTTCCAACCTATCTAGTAGACGAATCTGATTAAAGGTATCGTCAAATTCTAATTTAAATTGTGAAAAGTACCAAGGGGTTATATCAGCATGCCACTGCTGATGGCTACCATACCAAGCCGGAATAAAATAATACATAACACTCTCCTAAATCAGTGGTTTATAAGTTTCATTTAACTTCAGTGCTCTAATTTCATCTTTAATGTTAAAGATCATACCACTTAAAATCATAAACAAACCTGGTATCATACTCACTCTTAATAATTGTTCATCCATTAAAACAAACAACATCGGTAGACCTGCGAATAACACATTAAAGATACCACCTACAATAGCAAACTTGAATACTAGATTATTGATATATTTACTAGTGTCCTCACCTGGATAGATGCCATAAATATACTCGCCAGATTTTTTCATCCGTTCTGCCACCTGCTCTCCACTAATATTGACAAAAGCAAAGGCAATACTAAAGACAAACAAGGTCGCTATATAGGTATAGATCCACAAGGGTTTCCCCATCGCATATTGGATCGTTATTTGTTGATAAACTGGATTTCCTGGATCAAATAATTGCAACAAAAGAAACAAGTACGTTGGTAAGTTAATTAAACTCATCACGTACATGAAGGGCATCCCACCTGCAGGATTCAGCATTATATCAAAATAAGAATAACGCTTAAAGCGAGAGTGGAGACCAATCTTATTGACTGGAATCCGATAACGAGCACGATAAAAAATTGCAATGAGATAGGCAAAAACGATCCCCATCGCTCCGAGTATTTCAACAATCCACATAGGAATCCCTAATTTTTGTATCGATTGTACAATGTCTTGGGGAATATAGATAATCATACTGGTCAACAAGATGACAATAGAGCCACCAACACCTATCACCGAGTTAATATCTGATAACCATATCAAGAAAAAGGTTCCAGCTATCAGCAATATCGTGTTGAGTATGAGTACCAAAAGTGTATTATAGTTGTCCTTGATTGGTAGATTTACCGCTAAGGCTAGCGATTGAATCAAAGCGATTGTCAAGGTTAGATACATCTTTCTCCTATCCTGAACCTCAGTCGAACCAGAGGCAAGATTCAAACGCTTAGAAAAGGAGAACATCTGCCATAAAATCATCGATGACATCCAAGGAGATAAACCGACTGAAAAGATTGACAAGCTCCGTAGATTTCCACCTGTAATTGCGGTTGAAAAGGCCAAATAGGCGGTAGCACCGCCAAGGAAATCCCTGCTATTCAAATCGATAAAAGGAAGAGTAATTCGACTCCCTAATACATAAACAAAGAGCAGAAACAAGGTTCCTAGACCTTTCTTTACTGCTATAGATGAAAAAAATCGTTTCACGAAATACTCCTTTTCATTAGTTATAGGTTGCAGTCAAATCACTCAAGCTGTTGTTACAAATGAGATTTGAAAATTATATCATTCTTCACTCATCCTCTAATCTTACAGGTAACTCTCAATCACTTGGTAATTAGTTAGTATCCAAGTTTTTCATAGCAGCTACCAAGTCCTCTGGTTTATCGATAGAGAAAATGCCATCATAGATACTATCTTCAGCTTTTTTTCGAGTGTCTTCAAAAGCAAAAATTTTCTTTCCTCTTTCTTTTGCTCTTGAAACTACATCCAAGACTTCATCACCCCTATTAATATCCAAGTAAATACTGGAATCATCCAATAATCAATCAATTCTTTGATGAAGGATAGACTGGTACAAAGTCATATTAGGATAAGAGGATAGCTTTGTGACCGACTCAATACAGTAAACTGGAGCTGCTAGATGGAAATGCCAATCTGGTAGGCTACTAATCAAATACTCTAAATGCTCCACATTAGCACTCCAAGTCACAATCATCGCTTGTTTTTGAGATTGATTACTCCGTTTAAAGTAGTTCAAACTAGAACGTTTAAAAGCAATCTCTGTCCAATCCAAATCTCTATAAGTCCACCAGAGTTCACGAAGCCGTGAAATACTATAGGTGTTCCATGGCTTATCATGACTAGCAAAATGAACAATTACTGGTGGCTGATCATCCAGACGTTGACACTTCTGGGTTAGATGATAAGTATCTACACCAACCATATAATTATAAGTTTGGTCTAAGGGCAGCCATTTGTTTTCAAAGTAAATATTTAAAATACTTTGATCCCCTAGATGCACAGCCTGATTCTGTTCTGCTGCTAATTCTAATAGACTATTAACAATTAAGTGCTCTTTCCATTTTGCTACATCCATGATTAAAACACCAGAATTAAATCCTGATTCCCTACCTTCGTAGGCATATACATCATCGACAGCACCTACATAATAGCCTTGAAGATCCATTGTATATAAAGGTGACAAGTCCCCTGTCACAATGATATCTGAATCAAGATACAGAACTCGTTCAGAATGAACCACTTCCGTAGCAAAAAAACGAAAGTATGAAGCGTAATTTAAATGAGGCCCCGTCTTATAACCTTCAAATATCTCTTTGTTCAAATGGACATTATGAATAGTAGAATTCACAACTGTCATTTTCTTTGCTAATAACTTGAACCACTCTGGTGCGATATCACTATTTAGTATATAAAAATCAACATCTTGATTATGATATAAAATCGATTTGATGGTTGTTTCTAACTGGATGAGATAGGCATTATCTGCCGCAAGTACAATTGACTTTCTCACTATTCTCTCTCCTTCATATAGCACTTAATTGCTTCTACTAATTCTTCTGGTCGACTTTCAGAGTAAACACCTGCATAGCAAGTATCAGGCAAATCTGGACAACGACTACTATCAAAACTGAGCATCGGCTTTTGGTATTTTTGAACCAAATCATAAATGTAAGTTAGTTTTTGATCCATGTTTAGGTCTAAATAAAGATCCGATTGTTCAAGAACATTCTCCACTAAAAGAGGGAAGGAATTTGGATAGAGAGTCACATTTTGAAAAGCTGATAAGCGCTTCAGTTCATCTGCCATAAATGTATGAGCAGCAATGTAAAAATGGACCTCAGGCAAGTGTTGAGCCAGATAATCTATTTTCTTAACACACCAAGAATTGGTTAGGTTCATGCATCTTAACTTAGGTTTGTAAACATCTGCAGTACAAACAAGATTCTTTTCTCTCCAAGTAGATACAATATATGACCACTCCATCATGGAATAGTGCCACCATTGGTCTCTGAGACGACCAACAGAGAATTGGTTCCAAGGTTTATCTGGAGAGATATAGTGTAAAATTTTTGGAAGAGGTGTTAGCGGAATATCAAAGACAAAACGATGATTCATTTCAGCTGCACCAGCATCAAAACCTATTTGAAAATTATAGGTATCTTCTAGCTGATAGCAGCTATCCCTAAAGAGAATATTGAGAATAGACTGATCTCCTTCTCCCACGTTTTCATGCTCTCTCTCAGTTAAATCAACCAATCTCTGTCTGATGTCATCTGATTTCCACTTTTTATTATTGATTAATAATACACCTGCATTAAAACCAACTCCTGCACCAAAACAAGAACGAGCTGCTGCCAAATAATTTTCTTCTAGTTCTATTTCAAACAGCTGACTCAAATCACCAGTCACAACTAAATCACTATCTAAATAGAGAACCTTATCTTCTTCGACAAAATCTGGAATAAAGTAGCGGGCAAAGGTCATGTGATTGATATGAAGCAACTGATTGGTCCAGTTCATCTTATATTTTGCTCCAATGACCTTACAATCAATCAAATCCCCACCCATTTGTTGAATATAGGTCCGAATATTCATAAACCATTCTTGTGGAATATCTTGATTAAGTACATATATTTTCAAATGGCTATTGTGGCGACAGATTGATTTTATAGCAGTTTCAATTTGACGAATATAGGCATAATCTCCTGCAAAGATAACTGACTGCTGTTTTTTCATTCGTTCTCCTTTTACTGAGTTGCTTTTGATAAATCAGCAACTATTTGACTTGTATAGGTCTCATCTTCGATAAATTCAATATCTTGATCAAAATTATATTCAGCCGTATGTTTATGGGCAAATTTAACCTTAGTTTTAGCTCCCATCTTCATCCACTCATATTCTGAGTCGATGTGTCCAATATCTAAGACCTGATAGCCTTTCTGACTTAGACGGTAAGCCAAAACCTTGGCTGTAGGTCCAAGCATGCATAAAACAAGACGCCCAGCTGCATGCTTTTCTATCTCTTGCTCAATCTCATCGACACGCGAATAGGCACTATGAGATGAACAAACGATTCGTTTAATCGATTTTGCTTCATCAAATAAATCATTGCCGACACCCGAACGTGAAGTAGCCCCTTCTACAATGAGTAGGTCTTGATTTTCCCAAATACTTTTCAGTTTATCAAATTGACCTTTGGCCTGACTCTTATCTTCGAAATCAATGTAAGGACGTGATACAAAGGTTGAACCATACCACGAACCCGTGCAGAGTTCGCGATAAAAGTCCATATAATGATCCATATGTTCTTTCCAGAAGGGAATGGCCCATGATGTAAATTTGAAACGATCCGTAAAAGCATCAGGAAGGCAGACTACTAGGTCTTTCGCACTTTCTAAACCTATAATCTCTCGCATGGTGGAAACGAGCTCTTCATCATAGTTTTGGTAGGGAATTGAATGCCCAGCAAGCATATTGATCTCGCCATCTCCAAAGCGAACTAAAGACGACTGGTGTTCAATGATATAATCCAGAGTTTCATCAATGCTCTTAACCTGAATAGGATCTTCTTGTTTTGCCAGTGGTTCCCCATCAAGAAGTTTTTGAAGGTCTGCTAGCATCCGTTCAGGGTGCTCACTCGAATATAGTCTTTGTCCATGATAGCCATTTTGAGATTTATAAAAAGCAAAGACAGGCTTAGACAGTTGAACTACATCTGCAACCATGTCTGAAGTTGAGGTTTCTAGGTTAATATCCAGATAAACATCCATCTGCTCTTTTAGTTCTTCGAGTTTTTCTTTTGAAATTGCTGGATGGAGGTGGATATTTGGATAACGATTGGATAGGTCATGAAGTTTTGGCCCCATACTTGTCCAGGCTGCTACATGAAAGGCTACATTTGGCAATTGTTCTGCTAAGTAGTCTAATTGTTCTAGTTCTTGAGAAGCCGTAAAGGTTAAACACGTTAATTCTGGAACTTGATAAAATCGTGTAAAGTGCCCATTCTCCTTGAAATCTTTGATTGCCTCAATCATCAAAGCAGTTTTCCCTGTTTCAAATAAAACTTGACCACAATTTCCATGTTGGGTGGATTGGAAAGCCAGCATTGGTTTCCCTTGTTTTTTCATGGACTCCAACATCGATTGCTCCACATTGCCATGGTTAATATCAAGGTAGATTGAAGCTAGATTTTTAAGATTTTCTAATACTGGAGGAACAATTTGAGGATAGAGGCGGACGTTATCATAGCTTGCCAGTCTTTTGAGCTTTTCGCCCATATCGGTCCAGGCTGCGATATGGAAAATCACGTCTGGTAAAGCTGTAAGCAGTTCTTCTATTCCTTCTAAATCTTGCGATGTTGTAAGCGTCAAGCAAGAAAATCCTCGATTCTGAGGGGAAACTAGTTCAAACTCACCCATATGGTGTTGCAAAATTTGCGTCCATTCTAAATCATGAAAATCCCACCAGAGATCACGGTAGCGATTAGCTATCAATGTCGTCCATGGTTTTCTATGAGATAAAAAATGCAAAACAACAGGTCTGTAGGATGATTCATCAAAAAAATTTGGCCAATTACTATAAAAAGCGACAACATCATGTCCAACTTGCAAATTGAATCGACGGTCCAATTCTAGCCAGTTATCCTTGACAACCTGATTAAAAATAGTCTGATCACCATTGAAATTTTTAAAACGACCTTCTGCTACTATTTTTAGAGTTTCAATTGATTGAGTAATGAGTAACTCTTTAATATTCTCTTGTTTCCATTTGGCATTGTTAATTAAGAGAACCCCAGTATTAAAGGTAACACCCTCTGTATCCCTAACAGCAGCCAGCCACTTATCTCCAAGATTGATAGTAAACAATCCCTCTAAAGAATCATTCACAATCAAATCCGAATCTAAATATAAAACCTTATCTTCTGGAATGTAGTCGGCTATAAAATAGCGAGCATAGGCAATCGCACTGATATGATCCTGTTTACTCCACTGCTGAAACACGGCTTGCTCGGGTAACTTCACATCGATGATGTCGCTCCCCAGCATTCGAGCCATTTTGCGAGGTTTCCGAAACCAATCTGGCATGATATCTTGGTTTAAAATATAAATGTTAAGGTCTCGATTGTGATAGAGAATGGACTTGATCGTCGTTTCTAGCTGGGAAGTATAGATGCAATCCCCAGCTAGTACAATTGCTTTTTTCATATTTTCTCCTAGTTAATTCCTAATTGATAGATGGCATCTACCAGTAATTTTTTTGTAAAATAACCCTCTTTTAGCAAATAACTAAAGGTCTTTATCCGATTCGTCATTTCTTGATATTCTTGTAGATTCATTTTATCAACTATCTCATGAACCTCTTCTAGGCTATCTGCCACAAAGCCCAAGCCTTGATCTACTATAAATTTAGCAGTTGATAAGCTACTTGGTACAATGACTGGGATCCCGGCTGTCAGATAGGTGCTAACCTTATGAGATATATTCAGGGTGTAATATTGGTTACTTTCTCCATCATTTTGATGAGTTCCCCAGACAAGACCAAATCCACCTTTTGATAATTCTAGCAACAGTTCCTCATCTTTTTTCCATCCTTCAATACTAAGATTTCTAGCACTAGAACTAGCCTCCCCTTTATTTGAAAATACTCTTAAAGGCGTATCTTGAGACCAATTTTGTAAGTCTGGAAAACGCTCTAAACTTCCAGCAAAAAAGAGTTCTTTTTTTAAATCTGGAGTGTATAAGGATAAATCATGAGGATGGTCCCACATCCCTTGAACGAGGATTTTCTTAGTTGTCAAGCCTTCTTCCATCAAGCGTGCTTTCATTCTCTCTGATGGAACTATCAAAACATCTGATAGATTATACATATACATGTATTCTTTCATGAGATAATAGTTACTATCAAACATGAGAGGAACAACGTCATGAATAAAGCAAACAATTTTCACCTGCATATCCTTCAGCTTATCAAATAAGACACGATCAAATTCAAAACCATTCCAAGTAGGAGATTGAAAGACTAAGATATCACCAATAGAGATACTAGCCATAATGCCATCCAGACGCTTATTCATTTCAGAAGGGCTATCTGAAGCAATATTGTAAAAATAAATGCCAACCTCTCTAAATCCCAGTTGACTGGCTATTTTTTGTACAGCATTTTGGGCTAGAATAACAGTACTATCACCAGCCATACCGTATAAGTTTGTTAAATGTAGTTTCATATTGTATTATCTCATTTTTTATTACTACGGTAGTAAAGACAATTTTTCCATCATTCTTCTATAAATCTCCGTAGACTGCATATTTTGTACTTCTAACTTCGCTATCACTCTTTGTAATCTATTTTTATAAACTAAAATATGATTGGTCAAGTCATAATCTAAACTTGCCAAAATAGAGATTTTCTCTTCCCTAGCCTCTATTTCATCATATATACGTTTTTCGCTCCATGTATTTGATAAAGTACCAGTCAAACCAACGCGGTACCAGTAAATACAACGATTTAAATAGACCACCTTCGAAGCTTTTAGAAGTACCTTCCATGTCCAGTATGTATCCTCAGCCATTTTCCCTATAGGAAATGGTAAATCTTGTAGTAACTCTCTCTTAATTAATTTCAAATAAGCTACAGTCCAATTCCCAGTCTTCATTTCTTCGACACCTTCTCTATCTATGATTTCTTTTCCTTCTATCACCTCAAGAGAATCATCTGGATTAGAATCATAAAACAAATATTGGCAACGTGATTCATCGTAACAATTATAACGTCCGATACTAATATCCGCATTTTCTTTTTTCAATGCATCATATAACAGTTGTAAAGCATCATGTTCCAACCAATCATCAGAGTCTACAAACGTAACATACTCCCCCTCCGAACGTTCAATCCCAAAATTTCTTGCTGAAGATGAGCCACCATTTTCTTTTTCAAAGTAACGGAAACGAGCATCTTTAGCAAGATATTCTCTACAGATATCTGCTGAATTATCTGGAGAACCATCATTGATTAATAAACACTCAAAATTTTGATACGTCTGATTTTGAATGCTATCCAAACACATTCGCAAGTAATTCTCAACGTTGTAAATTGGAACTACAATACTGATTAATTCATTCTCCATACTATAATTTTTCTTCTCCTAAAAATTTTTTCATCTCTGTCACCATTCCATTTGCATCTTCTTGTCGAAAAACTTTACTAAATCCACTTGAATCATGATTGGTATTCTCAAAAGCATAAACAGGCTTATTCTGTTCTATTGCTCTATGAACAATACCATCCACCTCTCCCCAATGGTTAATATCTAAATAAATATCTGATTTCTTCAACAAATCCTCAATAATATCATCATGATGAACATTTGTGTATATATTCACGTTCTCATAACGATTGAAACTTTCAAGATAATCCGAAATATTTGTTTTAGCTGCTATATGGAAAGCTACCTCTGGAAGATTCTGAACAAGATAGTCTAGGTTTTCTAAAGTGTCTGAAGCTGTTAAAGTAAAAACATGAAATTGGTGTTGTTTCCTAGGAATGATTTTTAAATCCTCCTGAGAAGTAACGATAGAATTAGCTGGTATATCTTTATAAATTAGGGCATTTGCTCCAATAATGACATTATCTCCAATCGTCACCCCTTTTAAAATGACAACATTAGTTCCAATCCAGCAATTTTTTCCTATCGTTATTTTATCAGCAGTAAATTGAATTTTTTCGATATGGTAATTTGAGTATTTATGATTATGGTCAAAAATCCTTACCCCATCTCCAAACATGGTATCCTTACCAATTTCAATTTCTTTACCACAACGAATCGTACAATGGTCATTAAAGAAAACTCTATTTCCAAGTGTTAATTTAGCATTATTAGCTACTTCTAAACTTACAAATGAACGAAATGTAACATCTGTTCCTAATTCAATAGTACTGGTGGGGGAAATCTCTATATGATGAAAATCTCCTAATAACTTTACAGAATCTTTAAAATCCATGTTTTTCTTCCACTTCTCTTAATTTTTCAATCATTTCTTGAACTTGTTCTACTTTGTAGGTTATCTGTCCAACTTCACGATATTTTGTATTCTCAAAAGCTAAAATCAACTTTCCTCTTTCTGAAAATTGATCTAACATTTCCTCTGTTTTTTCACCATGATTAATATCTAAAAGTACCTGACTAGTCTCAATTAATTCTTGATCTAGTTCTGCTAAATAATTAATTCCAGCATAAACAGTTACATTTGGATAGACCAACAATTGTTTCAAACGATCACTGACCATCACTCTAGCCGCAATCTTAAATTGAATATTAGGCAAAGATTGAATCAATGTCTCAATTTGTTCAATCTGATCTGAAGACGTATAAATTAAACAAGTAAGCGGTTCTCTGATAGGATAGATATGTGATTTTTGTAATGGATGTAAATGATGATTTTTTCCTAACTCTGTCCATTCGAGACTATGATAATACCACCAAACATCACGATAGGTCTGCGCAGCTAAATCAAACCACGGCTTTCTATGTGAGAGATAGTGGATAATACCAGGATAATCTTGATCTGCTGGTAACTCATAATCTGTGAATTGCTTATGAATCACAACATGGTTATTGTCAAATTCCATCTCTAGCCATCTATTTTCAAAGAGCATATTTAAAATACTTTGATCTGCTTGATCCACCTTATCATGCCACTCATTTGTCAAATCTATCAAGCGTTGGGACATATTTTCTTGTTTCCACAAACGATTGTTGATTAGTAAAACACCCGCATTGAACATTTCCCTACCATAGTATACTCTTCCTCCATAATCTCGAACAGCTGCTAATGGATAGTCTTGCAAATCTGTTTCAAACAAGTTATCCAGATTTTTAGTTACTACCAAGTCGCAGTCTAAATAGAGAGCCTTATCTTCTTTCACAAAGTCAGATACAAAATAACGCAAAAATACTGTGTAACTAATATCTGTTTTATAACGCGAAATTTGCTCAGAAGTTACCCGACAATTGATAATCTCTGAATTATATACTTCTAATCGCTTATTTAATTGCTTAATCCACTCATTTGGAAAATCACTATTAATCAAATAGAAACGAATTGAGCGATTATGATAGCAAATAGATTTAATAGTCGTCATGACCTGCTCAACATAGGCATAGTTAGCTGCGAGGACAATAGCTTTCTTAAATTCCTGATTTTGAGTCTGAAGTAAATCTAATAACATCTTCTTCTCTTTTATCTGATCTAACACATGAGATTCTGATATTCCTCTGTTCTTACTTTCAGAAGTTATATGATTTAAAATAAATTTATAAGCATGTATATGTTCTGACATTGGATAACCTAATGTTGATAACAATGCCAATCTATCTTCTATAGCGTATATGCAATCTCTAATCCATTTTTCATCCCAAGTATTTGAAATACTTCCACTCCTAACTCTGTAGATATAAGAAGCTTTATTAATATAAACAATACTTTTAGAAGCTAATAATATTTTCAAATTAAATACTGTATCTTCAGTCACTATTCCTACCGGAAAACGAAAATTAGAAATAATTTCTTTTCTATAAATTTTTCCCCAAGCAACTATCAATGCTGAATTTAATAATCTATTAGAATCATTTAAACAATCCACTATAGAGACATTGTCATAAAGTTTCTCAAAATAATTTCCAGATATATGAAAATAGAAATTTGAATCAGACTCATTAAACTTACAATAATTTCCAACCGCAATATCAGCCTGATACTCCGTTATTTTTTTATATAGGGTTTCTACATAATCTAACTCGACCCAATCATCCGAATCAACAAAGCTCACATAAGATCCAGTCACTCGATCCAAGCCCATATTTCTTGCTTCCGCTTGACCACCATTTTCTTTTTCAATATAGACAATTCGATTATCTTTTTGTGCGTACTCTTGACAAATTGTGCCCGAATTATCTGTAGAGCCATCATTGATAACGATAATTTCAAGATTTTTATAAGTTTGGTTTATTAAACTATCCAAACATTTTTCTAGATAATTTTCAACATTATAAACGGGTACAATTACAGTAATTTTTTCAGTCATGTAGTCGCTCTCCTTTCCTACTATTATAACATTTTTTTTTGCTATTTTTTGAGCTATTAAGGAATTTCAATTTCAAAAATATATTTATTTCATTGACAGTATCGCTCATACAGTGTTAAATTATAATTACTTTCCAAATTAAATAATTATACAAAAACAAAAGTAAAATAGCTTAATAAATTCAATATTGTAATCTCGCTGTAATTATATGATAACATTTTCGAATAATCAATCCTAAAGATAAATTTTTACAGTGAAATGAATTAAAAACTGAACAAAATAATTGGGAAATCTAAATCACTTTATAAAAATATTTTAGGAACTGTGGTGTGCTATTCCAGATTCAACTCACTATAATTCATCTCAAGTATATTTTAGGAATCTATCGATGTAAATAACCTTATTATTTTATACTATACTAAAATCAAAAAAACATCTTATAATAGTAGTTATGAAACTTACAAATGAAGAAATACAAAAAATTGAACAACTCCTAAGAGATTCATCGTACGCCAAATATCATAAACGTCTACAGATTATTTATTTTCGCTCAAAAGAAAAGAGTTATAGTCATTTAGTTTTAAAAAGCACTCTAATGATTCAAAGATATTGGGGACTTCCCTTAATAAATCTGTCACTTTCTTTTTCAAGATAGCCCAAGCCTGCTCAATAGGATTCAAATCTGGTGAATACGGTGGTAGAGGTAAGAAAAAGTGTTTATCTTGAATGCAAAGCTCATCCAAGATGTTCTTGGGATGAAAACTAGCATTGTCCATGACAATGACATGAGGGGTCTTCAAAGCAGGTAGAAGTTGCGTTTTGAACCACTCCACAAAGAAATCGCTCGCCATATTTTCCTTGTAAATCATAGGAGCTATAAACTCTCCGTCTACTTGTCCTGCAACAATTGAAGTCCGCTCAAAACGCCGTCCACTAATCTTTTCATAGACTTTCTCTCCTCTAGGAGCCCGTGCATGAGGACGATAGAGGTAGCGATCGATTCCTGTTTCGTCAATATATACAACTGGTAAATCTTTTAGGTTATCCAAAATATCAAGAAATTCAGCGACTTTCTCTGGATCTTGTTCCTTAAAGCTAGTCGTCTTTTTTTAAAGTGACATTGATCTGCTTTAAAGCTGCCCATACTGAAGGAACAGCACAATCAAAATGTGCCGCAATTTCCCGTAAAAAAGCATCTGGATGAGCCTCTACAGAGGTCTTCAACTCCTCCAAAGGAATTTTTCGGCTTTTGGCGACTCGCTTTTTCCGTTCTAAGTGCCCTTGTTCACGTAATTTCTTTTCCCAAGTAAAGAGAGTTCTAACGCCAACATCAAAAACTTTGGCTGCCTCGACATGGCTGTGTCCCTCTTTGATGTAATCTAATGCTCCTTGTCTAAAATCTGTACTATATGCCATAACTTTATTATAACATGTATTTTATAAACTAAGCGACTATATCCCACCTTACGCACCAGAAATGAACCCTATTGAACAAGTCTGGAAAGAAATTCAAAAACGAGGTTTTAAAAATAAGGCTTTCCAAACATTGGAATCTGTCATTGATAAGCTTCAAGAAGTTATTCAAGGACTGGAAAAAAGTATTTTAAAGTCCACTGTCAGCAGACAATGGACGAGGTTGTTTTTTGAAAACAATTGAGTATTATGGTGAAATGAAATAGAATCTGAACAAATTTACCAGAGTAGTTAAGTCAATTTCTAGCATTTTTTAGAATTCACAGTGTACCGTTTTGTATTTGATCTACTATAAATTTAAAATTGAAAAAATGTTTATATAGTGGATTGAAATAAGATGCGAATAGAGAGATTAGGAAAGTCAAACTAATTTCTAGAAATATTTTTAGCAGTTGTGGTGTACTATTCTAGATTCAATCTACTATAGAATAGCTATCTGATAAACGTAAAAAGCAACCTATAGCAAAAACGAGATAACATTCTAATTTTTGAGTATAGGTCACTTTTTCTATCTAAAAATAGAGAAAAATCAATTTATAAAATGTGTTTGACTAACCTTCAAAATATTTAGCTGCAATTGCTTTTTTGACCAAAATTTGTTGATAAGATTCCACGTCCCCATGTTTAAGAGTTTCTTCTTCATGAATAGATAACCGCCATTTATAAGCTTGAATTTCTCTATCTAATAACTCCTGAGGAGCTCCAATTAATTGGAGAATAGTCATACGTTCTTCAATACTCTTTAAGGGATATACATCTGCAAGATTGACTGTCCTTGTAACACTTGTAGAACGTTTTCTATGGATATAAATAGCCTTATTCATAAAAGCAATTTTATCTGCCTGAAGATAAACTTTATAAGTTGTGTAATCATCCTCTACACTTTTATCTGTTGGATATACAATATCTTTAAATAGCTCTGTCTTGTATAACTTCGCCCACGGAACTGTGAAGCATTGACTGAAATTATACTTACTATCATATTGATGGTTAAACCATTCAAATGGCGTATAAGTCTTCTCAAAATAATCATCTGCTCCTACATGAATCAAAAAACTAGCTTGATCATCCAAAAATTGAGTAAAGTTTCCGATTGCAATATCTGCATCTGTTTTTTTCAATAAATCATAAAGATTTTGGATATGATCCAACTCCAACCAGTCATCATTATCTGCAAAAACGATATAATCCCCAGTTACCACTTCCAAGGCACGATTGCGGCTAGAAGAAACTCCACCATTTCTTTTATGATAGACTTTAACACGTGCATCTTGCTTTTGATAACGTTGACAAATTGCTGCTGAACCATCTGTTGAGCCATCATTAATCAAAATAATTTCAAGATTTTGATAGGTTTGTTGAACGATACTATCCAAACATTTTTCAAGATATAGTTCTGACATGTAAACAGGAACAATAACACTTATTTTTTCCATCATTTTAATCATATACTCCTTTTCTGATGCAATATCTAAAAACCAAAGTCGATTTCAGTACAGTGCGATTTCTTTAAGATACATTCTAAATCAATTCTAATATTTCTGAGAACAGATCAATCATGTTTAACTTTCCCAGCATTTGGTAAGTATTCTTTTATAAATCCTGATATATCCTTACTCATGATTTTATCCAATCGTTCAGAAATAATGTCTTCCGGCCAATTCCACCACGCAATTTCTAACATCTGTTCACGGAAAGTAGGATCTGCTATGCGATAACGAATAAGCTTAGCAGAATTTCCTCCAACAATAGCATAGGGTTCCACATCCTTGGTTACTACAGCACCTGTTGCTATCACTGCTCCATCTCCAATAGTTACCCCTGCCATGATTTGAACATTGTTTCCAATCCAAACATCATTCCCAACACGAGTGGGATTCTTTAAGATATGGTCATCCGTCATATTCAGGGTCTTATCTGTGTAAAACAACTCCAAACTCTTAAATGGATAAGTGGTAATCAATTCCACATCATGATTTGCTGTTACAAATTGAACATTTTGTCCAATAGAACAATAATCACCAATAATGACCTGGCCTCCATGGTCATAGTCAACTAATTGAGGAATACCATAAGTATGATTGCCCACTGTTAAGGCCCCGTAGTCAATCAAATAGCGACTAGTAAATTTCGTCAGGTAATCAAACAGATCCGAACGCGAATTATAGACACGAATTTCCAGAGGAATCGTTTCCTGATGCAAACCTTCCCAATAAGAATAGCTGACTTCCTCATAACAACAGTCAAAAACTGCCGTCAACTCTTTCGAGCTAGAAAATAGTTGAAGTTTTTTCTCCTGCATATGCCAAAACCGCTCATTATCATGACCGGTTCCACCAATATCCTTGATTTGACCATCAGGTAAAAGTTGAAAAAAGCGCTGATGTTGCTTATTTTTATGTGAAAACATGCAGAATTTTCCAGATAGCAATTAAAACTTCCCCCTCCAACTAAATTGACTATATCTATCAGTGTGCCTACAATATGAATAACTTGTCATCTAACTAAAACTTTTATACAAATTTAATGTTATTTACCATTAATATAGAGATACTATATAGCATTCTGTTATTATGTACATCTTACCACAAATAGCCTTATAATAAAAGCAACTTACATAAAAATATCAATGCTATCCAAAAATTGATAATTAATAAATTTACATACAATTAGCAAATCGGAAATATGATCATACACGATTTAAAGTCATGCCATTGAAGTTTCATTTTTTCAAGGATATTAATCCACAAGCAAAAAGAGGTCTTAAAGCCTTGTTTACCATAAGCTATAATCGTACAGGAAAAATGCGAATACAACTATAGATCATTATGGGACGGTTACAATAGATGGAAAAATCAAGCTCTTTTAACTGACAACGAAAAATCATCTTATTCTTCTTTTTCTTATCAAAACGGCGAGATTGGGGTGTTTCCAAAGGGACAATAAGGTGTGACATTAAAATAACCTCCAGTACTGTTTTTTCTACTAACAGTATACCGGAGGAATGGAAAGTTGGCTAGGTACTCTGTTATGGGGCGGTTACGAAATTTCTACTCTTTTTGATTTTAAACGAGTCTTACGAATCAACAAAACTCCAACCAGCTAATACTCACTTCCTATAGACAAAAACCTCCAAGAATTTTACAATCCTTGGAGGCTTTCTCATAGCTTACCTAGTCTTTTAGCAACTTTATAAAACAAGGCTTATTCTTCATCATCGCGCTTACGACGCTTAGCTACTAATCCTAATCCTGTTAGACCTGCTACAGCTCCTAGGAGCAGATTTGTAGCCGAAGTTGCTGTTCCAGTATTTGGAAGTTGCTTACGTGTCTTAGTTGTATCAGTTTGAGGAGCTTGACTAGTCGAATGAATCATAGATGCGCTTATGCTTGCTGATTGACTCGCACTGGTTGACGCTGACTCAGATGCACTTGTGCTGGCTGATTGGCTCGCACTGGTTGATGCTGATTCAGATGCACTTGTGCTGACTGATTGGCTTGCACTGGTTGACGCTGACTCAGATGCACTTGTGCTTGCTGATTGGTTCGCACTGGTTGACGCTGACTCAGATGCACTTGTGCTGGCTGATTGGCTCGCACTGGTTGATGCTGACTCAGACGCTGACGTGCTTGCTGATTGGCTCGCACTTGTCGATGCTGACTGGCTAGCTGATGTGCTTGCTGATTGACTTGCACTGGTTGACGCTGACTGGCTAGCCGACGTGCTGGCTGATTGGCTCGCACTGGTTGATGCGGACTCAGACGCTGACGTGCTGGCTGATTGGCTCGCACTGGTCGATGCGGACTGGCTAGCTGACGTGCTGGCTGATTGGCTTGCACTGGTTGACGCTGACTGGCTAGCCGACGTGCTGGCTGATTGGCTCGCACTGGTCGATGCGGACTGACTAGCTGAGGTGCTTGCTGATTGGCTCGCACTTGTCGATGCGGACTGGCTAGCTGACGTGCTGGCTGATTGGCTCGCACTGGTTGATGCTGACTCAGACGCTGAGGTGCTGGCTGATTGGCTCGCACTTGTCGATGCGGACTGACTAGCTGAGGTGCTTGCTGATTGGCTCGCACTGGTTGACGCTGATTCAGATGCCGATGTGCTGGCTGATTGGCTCGCACTGGTTGACGCTGATTCAGATGCCGATGTGCTGGCTGATTGGCTTGCACTGGTTGACGCTGATTCTGAAGCGCTTGTGCTGGCTGATTGGCTCGCACTGGTCGATGCTGACTGGCTAGCTGATGTGCTGGCTGATTGACTTGCGCTTGTTGAAGCTGACTGGCTAGCTGATGTGCTGGCTGATTGACTTGCGCTTGTTGAAGCACTTTGGCTAGCTGAGGTGCTTGCTGATTGGCTTGCACTGGTTGACGCTGATTCTGAAGCGCTTGTGCTTGCTGATTGGCTCGCACTGGTTGACGCTGATTCTGAAGCACTTGTGCTTGCTGATTGGCTCGCACTGGTTGACGCTGATTCTGAAGCGCTTGTGCTGGCTGATTGGCTCGCACTGGTTGATGCTGACTCAGACGCTGACGTGCTTGCTGATTGACTTGCGCTTGTTGAAGCACTTTGGCTTGCTGACGTGCTGGCTGATTGGCTCGCACTGGTCGATGCTGACTGGCTAGCTGATGTGCTGGCTGATTGACTTGCGCTTGTTGAAGCTGACTGGCTAGCTGACGTGCTGGCTGATTGACTTGCACTGGTCGATGCTGACTGGCTAGCTGACGTGCTGGCTGATTGACTTGCGCTTGTTGAAGCTGACTGGCTAGCTGACGTGCTGGCTGATTGGCTCGCACTGGTTGATGCTGACTCAGACGCTGATGTGCTGGCTGATTGGCTCGCACTGGTCGATGCGGACTGACTAGCTGAGGTGCTGGCTGATTGGCTCGCACTTGTCGATGCGGACTGGCTAGCTGACGTGCTGGCTGATTGGCTCGCACTGGTTGATGCTGACTCAGACGCTGAGGTGCTGGCTGATTGGCTCGCACTTGTCGATGCGGACTGACTAGCTGAGGTGCTTGCTGATTGGCTCGCACTGGTTGACGCTGATTCAGATGCCGATGTGCTGGCTGATTGGCTCGCACTGGTTGACGCTGATTCAGATGCCGATGTGCTGGCTGATTGGCTTGCACTGGTTGACGCTGATTCTGAAGCGCTTGTGCTGGCTGATTGGCTCGCACTGGTCGATGCTGACTGGCTAGCTGATGTGCTGGCTGATTGACTTGCGCTTGTTGAAGCTGACTGGCTAGCTGATGTGCTGGCTGATTGACTTGCGCTTGTTGAAGCACTTTGGCTAGCTGAGGTGCTTGCTGATTGGCTTGCACTGGTTGACGCTGATTCTGAAGCGCTTGTGCTTGCTGATTGGCTCGCACTGGTTGACGCTGATTCAGAAGCACTTGTGCTTGCTGATTGGCTCGCACTGGTTGACGCTGATTCTGAAGCGCTTGTGCTGGCTGATTGGCTCGCACTGGTTGATGCTGACTCAGACGCTGACGTGCTTGCTGATTGACTTGCGCTTGTTGAAGCACTTTGGCTTGCTGACGTGCTGGCTGATTGGCTCGCACTGGTCGATGCTGACTGGCTAGCTGATGTGCTGGCTGATTGACTTGCGCTTGTTGAAGCTGACTGGCTAGCTGACGTGCTGGCTGATTGACTTGCACTGGTCGATGCTGACTGGCTAGCTGACGTGCTGGCTGATTGACTTGCGCTTGTTGAAGCTGACTGGCTAGCTGACGTGCTGGCTGATTGGCTCGCACTGGTTGATGCTGACTCAGACGCTGATGTGCTGGCTGATTGGCTTGCACTGGTTGACGCTGACTGGCTAGCCGACGTGCTGGCTGATTGACTTGCACTGGTTGACGCTGACTCAGATGCCGATGTGCTTGCGGATTGACTCGCACTTGTCGATGCTGATTGGCTAGCTGACGTGCTGGCTGATTGGCTCGCACTTGTCGATGCTGACTGACTTGCAGACGTGCTTGCGGATTGGCTCGCACTTGTCGATGCTGACTCAGACGCTGATGTGCTTGCGGATTGGCTCGCACTTGTTGATGCTGACTGGCTAGCCGATGTACTTGCGGATTGACTTGCGCTTGTTGATGCACTTTGGCTTGCTGACGTGCTTGCGGATTGGCTTGCGCTTGTTGAAGCACTTTGGCTTGCTGACGTGCTGGCTGATTGGCTTGCACTGGTTGATGCTGACTCTGATGCACTTGTGCTTGCGGATTGGCTCGCACTTGTCGATGCTGACTGGCTAGCTGATGTACTTGCGGATTGACTTGCGCTTGTTGATGCACTTTGGCTTGCTGACGTGCTGGCTGATTGGCTCGCACTGGTCGATGCGGACTGGCTAGCTGATGTACTTGCGGATTGACTTGCGCTTGTTGAAGCACTTTGGCTTGCTGACGTGCTGGCTGATTGACTTGCGCTTGTTGAAGCTGACTGGCTTGCTGACGTGCTGGCGGATTGACTTGCACTTGTCGATGCGGACTGGCTAGCTGATGTACTTGCGGATTGACTTGCGCTTGTTGAAGCACTTTGGCTTGCTGACGTGCTTGCGGATTGGCTCGCACTGGTCGATGCTGACTGGCTAGCTGACGTGCTGGCGGATTGACTTGCGCTTGTTGAAGCTGACTGGCTAGCTGACGTGCTGGCTGATTGACTTGCACTGGTCGATGCTGACTGGCTAGCTGACGTGCTGGCGGATTGACTTGCGCTTGTTGAAGCTGACTGGCTAGCTGACGTGCTGGCGGATTGGCTCGCACTGGTTGATGCTGACTCAGATGCTGATGTCGATGCACTTGTTGACGCTGACTCTGACGCTGAGGTCGATGCACTTGTTGATGCTGATTCAGATGCTGATATGCTTGCACTTGTTGACGCTGATTCAGACGCTGATGTGCTTGCACTTGTTGACGCTGATTCAGATGCTGAGGTCGATGCACTTGTTGATGCTGACTCAGATGCTGAGGTCGATGCACTTGTTGACGCTGACTCAGATGCTGAGGTCGACGCACTTGTTGACGCTGACTCAGATGCTGATTCAGATGCTGATGTCGATGCACTTGTTGACGCTGACTCAGATGCTGATGTTGATGCGCTTGTGCTTGCTGATTCAGATGCTGATGTCGATGCACTTGTTGATGCTGATTCAGATGCTGATGTGCTTGCACTGGTTGATGCTGACTGGCTAGCTGACGTACTTGCGGATTGACTTGCACTGGTTGACGCTGACTCTGACGCTGAAGTCGATGCACTTGTTGATGCTGAGGTCGATGCACTTGTGCTTGCGGACTCAGACGCTGACGTGCTGGCTGATTGGCTTGCACTGGTTGATGCTGACTGGCTAGCTGACGTACTTGCGGATTGACTTGCACTGGTTGACGCTGACTGGCTAGCTGATGTGCTTGCTGATTGGCTTGCACTTGTCGATGCTGACTGGCTAGCTGATGTGCTTGCGGATTGACTTGCGCTTGTTGAAGCTGACTGGCTAGCTGACGTGCTGGCTGATTGGCTCGCACTTGTCGATGCTGACTCAGACGCTGATGTGCTTGCTGACTGACTTGCACTTGTTGATGCTGATTCAGATGCCGATGTACTTGCTGATTGGCTTGCACTGGTTGACGCTGACTGGCTAGCTGACGTGCTTGCTGATTGGCTTGCACTGGTTGACGCTGACTGGCTAGCTGACGTGCTTGCTGATTGGCTCGCACTTGTCGATGCTGACTCAGACGCTGATGTGCTTGCTGATTGGCTCGCACTTGTCGATGCTGACTGGCTAGCTGACGTGCTTGCTGATTGGCTCGCACTTGTCGATGCCGACTCAGAAGCCGATGTGCTTGCTGATGCTGACGCGCTTGTTGACGCTGATTCAGAAGCCGATGTACTTGCTGACTGACTAGCACTTGTACTTGCTGATTGACTGGCGCTTGTTGAAGCACTTTGGCTTGCTGACGTGCTGGCTGATTGGCTCGCACTTGTCGATGCGGACTGACTAGCTGATGTGCTTGCTGACTGACTTGCACTGGTTGATGCTGATTCAGATGCCGATGTACTTGCTGATTGGCTTGCACTGGTTGACGCTGACTCAGAAGCCGATGTGCTTGCTGATTGACTTGCGCTTGTTGAAGCACTTTGGCTTGCAGACGTGCTGGCTGATTGGCTCGCACTGGTTGACGCTGATTCAGAGGCCGATGTGCTTGCTGATTGACTGGCGCTTGTCGATGCGGACTCAGACGCTGACGTGCTGGCTGATTGGCTTGCACTGGTTGATGCTGACTGGCTAGCCGACGTGCTGGCTGATTGGCTCGCACTGGTTGACGCTGATTCAGATGCCGATGTGCTGGCTGATTGGCTTGCACTGGTTGATGCTGACTGGCTAGCCGACGTGCTGGCTGATTGGCTCGCACTGGTTGACGCTGATTCAGATGCACTTGTGCTGGCTGATTGACTTGCGCTTGTTGAAGCACTTTGGCTTGCAGACGTGCTGGCTGATTGGCTCGCACTTGTCGATGCCGACTCAGAAGCCGATGTGCTTGCTGATGCTGACGCGCTTGTTGACGCTGATTCAGAAGCCGATGTACTTGCTGACTGACTAGCACTTGTACTTGCTGATTGACTTGCGCTTGTTGAAGCTGACTGGCTAGCTGATGTGCTTGCTGATTGGCTCGCACTGGTTGAAGCCGACTGGCTAGCTGACGTGCTGGCTGATTGACTTGCGCTTGTTGAAGCTGACTCAGATGCACTGGTCATTGCACTTACTGATGCACTGGTTGACGCTGATTCAGAGGCCGATGTGCTTGCTGATTGGCTCGCACTGGTTGAGGCCGATTGGCTAGCTGAGGTGCTTGCTGATTGACTTGCGCTTGTTGAAGCACTTTGGCTTGCCGACGTGCTTGCTGATTGGCTCGCACTGGTTGACGCTGATTCAGAGGCCGATGTGCTTGCTGATTGGCTCGCACTGGTTGATGCTGATTCAGAGGCACTTGTGCTTGCTGATTGACTTGCGCTTGTCGATGCGGACTCAGACGCTGACGTGCTGGCTGATTGGCTTGCACTGGTTGATGCTGACTGGCTAGCTGACGTACTTGCGGATTGACTTGCACTGGTTGACGCTGACTGGCTAGCTGATGTGCTTGCTGATTGGCTTGCACTTGTCGATGCTGACTGGCTAGCTGATGTGCTTGCTGATTGACTTGCGCTTGTTGAAGCTGACTGGCTAGCTGACGTGCTGGCTGATTGGCTCGCACTTGTCGATGCTGACTCAGACGCTGATGTGCTTGCTGACTGACTTGCACTTGTTGATGCTGATTCAGATGCCGATGTACTTGCTGATTGGCTCGCACTGGTTGATGCTGATTCAGAGGCACTTGTGCTTGCTGATTGACTTGCGCTTGTCGATGCGGACTCAGACGCTGACGTGCTGGCTGATTGGCTTGCACTGGTTGATGCTGACTGGCTAGCTGACGTACTTGCGGATTGACTTGCACTGGTTGACGCTGACTGGCTAGCTGATGTGCTTGCTGACTGACTTGCACTTGTTGATGCTGATTCAGATGCCGATGTACTTGCTGATTGGCTTGCACTGGTTGACGCTGACTGGCTAGCCGATGTACTTGCGGATTGACTTGCGCTTGTCGATGCTGACTGGCTAGCTGATGTGCTGGCTGATTGACTGGCGCTTGTTGAAGCTGACTGGCTAGCTGACGTGCTTGCGGATTGGCTTGCACTGGTTGAAGCTGACTGGCTAGCTGACGTGCTTGCTGATTGGCTCGCACTTGTCGATGCTGACTCAGACGCTGATGTGCTTGCTGATTGGCTCGCACTTGTCGATGCTGACTGGCTAGCTGACGTGCTTGCTGATTGGCTCGCACTTGTCGATGCCGACTCAGAAGCCGATGTGCTTGCTGATGCTGACGCGCTTGTTGACGCTGATTCAGAAGCCGATGTACTTGCTGACTGACTAGCACTTGTACTTGCTGATTGACTGGCGCTTGTTGAAGCACTTTGGCTTGCAGACGTGCTGGCTGATTGGCTCGCACTGGTTGACGCTGATTCAGAGGCCGATGTGCTTGCTGATTGACTGGCGCTTGTCGATGCGGACTCAGACGCTGACGTGCTGGCTGATTGGCTTGCACTGGTTGATGCTGACTGGCTAGCCGACGTGCTTGCTGATTGGCTCGCACTGGTTGACGCTGATTCAGATGCCGATGTGCTTGCTGATTGGCTTGCACTGGTTGATGCTGACTGGCTAGCCGACGTGCTGGCTGATTGGCTCGCACTGGTTGACGCTGATTCAGATGCACTTGTGCTGGCTGATTGACTTGCGCTTGTTGAAGCACTTTGGCTTGCAGACGTGCTGGCTGATTGGCTCGCACTTGTCGATGCCGACTCAGAAGCCGATGTGCTTGCTGATGCTGACGCGCTTGTTGACGCTGATTCAGAAGCCGATGTACTTGCTGACTGACTAGCACTTGTACTTGCTGATTGACTGGCGCTTGTTGAAGCTGACTGGCTAGCTGATGTGCTTGCTGATTGGCTCGCACTGGTTGAAGCCGACTGGCTAGCTGACGTGCTTGCTGATTGACTTGCGCTTGTTGAAGCACTTTGGCTTGCCGACGTGCTGGCTGATTGGCTCGCACTGGTTGACGCTGACTGGCTAGCCGACGTGCTTGCTGATTGACTGGCGCTTGTTGAAGCACTTTGGCTTGCCGACGTGCTTGCTGATTGGCTCGCACTGGTTGACGCTGACTGGCTAGCCGATGTACTTGCGGATTGACTTGCGCTTGTCGATGCTGACTGGCTAGCTGATGTGCTGGCTGATTGACTGGCGCTTGTTGAAGCTGACTGGCTAGCTGACGTGCTTGCTGATTGGCTTGCACTGGTTGACGCTGACTGGCTAGCTGACGTGCTTGCTGATTGGCTCGCACTTGTCGATGCTGACTCAGACGCTGATGTGCTTGCTGATTGGCTCGCACTTGTCGATGCTGACTGGCTAGCTGACGTGCTTGCTGATTGGCTCGCACTTGTCGATGCCGACTCAGAAGCCGATGTGCTTGCTGATGCTGACGCGCTTGTTGACGCTGATTCAGAAGCCGATGTACTTGCTGACTGACTAGCACTTGTACTTGCTGATTGACTGGCGCTTGTTGAAGCACTTTGGCTTGCTGACGTGCTGGCTGATTGGCTCGCACTTGTCGATGCGGACTGACTAGCTGATGTGCTTGCTGACTGACTTGCACTGGTTGATGCTGATTCAGATGCCGATGTACTTGCTGATTGGCTTGCACTGGTTGACGCTGACTCAGAAGCCGATGTGCTTGCTGATTGACTTGCGCTTGTTGAAGCACTTTGGCTTGCAGACGTGCTGGCTGATTGGCTCGCACTGGTCGATGCTGACTGGCTAGCTGAGGTACTTGCTGATTGACTTGCACTTGTTGACGCTGACTGGCTTGCCGACGTGCTTGCTGATTGGCTCGCACTGGTTGATGCTGATTCAGATGCACTTGTGCTTGCTGATTGACTTGCGCTTGTTGAAGCTGACTGGCTAGCTGAGGTACTTGCTGATTGACTTGCACTTGTTGACGCTGACTGGCTAGCTGAGGTGCTGGCTGATTGGCTCGCACTGGTTGAGGCCGATTGGCTAGCTGAGGTGCTGGCTGATTGACTTGCGCTTGTCGATGCTGACTCAGACGCTGAGGTGCTTGCTGATTGGCTTGCACTTGTCGATGCGGACTGGCTAGCTGAGGTGCTGGCTGATTGGCTCGCACTTGTCGATGCTGACTGGCTAGCTGAGGTACTTGCTGATTGGCTCGCACTTGTCGATGCTGACTGACTAGCTGATGTGCTTGCTGATTGGCTCGCACTGGTTGACGCTGACTGACTTGCAGACGTGCTGGCTGATTGGCTTGCACTTGTCGATGCTGACTGGCTAGCTGATGTGCTGGCTGATTGGCTTGCGCTTGTTGAAGCACTTTGGCTTGCTGACGTGCTGGCTGATTGGCTTGCACTGGTTGACGCTGACTGGCTAGCTGATGTACTTGCTGATTGACTTGCGCTTGTTGAAGCTGACTGGCTAGCTGACGTGCTTGCTGATTGACTCGCACTTGTCGATGCTGACTGGCTAGCTGATGTACTTGCTGATTGACTTGCGCTTGTCGATGCTGACTGGCTAGCTGACGTGCTTGCTGATTGGCTTGCACTTGTCGATGCTGACTGACTAGCTGACGTGCTTGCTGATTGGCTCGCACTTGTCGATGCTGACTGACTAGCTGATGTGCTGGCTGATTGGCTCGCACTGGTTGACGCTGACTGGCTAGCTGATGTGCTTGCTGATTGGCTCGCACTTGTCGACGCCGACTGGCTAGCTGAGGTGCTTGCTGATTGACTTGCGCTTGTTGAAGCACTTTGGCTTGCAGACGTGCTTGCTGATTGGCTCGCACTTGTCGATGCTGACTGACTAGCTGATGTGCTTGCTGATTGACTTGCGCTTGTTGAAGCACTTTGGCTTGCAGACGTGCTTGCTGATTGGCTTGCACTGGTTGACGCTGACTGGCTAGCTGATGTGCTTGCTGATTGGCTCGCACTGGTTGACGCTGATTCAGAGGCCGATGTGCTTGCTGATTGGCTCGCACTGGTTGATGCGGATTCAGACGCTGACGTGCTTGCTGATTGGCTTGCACTTGTTGATGCTGACTGGCTAGCCGATGTACTTGCTGATTGACTTGCACTGGTTGATGCTGACTGGCTAGCTGATGTACTTGCTGATTGACTTGCGCTTGTTGAAGCTGACTCAGATGCACTGGTCATTGCACTTACTGATGCACTGGTTGAAGCAGACACTGACGCACTGGTTGACGCTGATGCTGACTTATGATCCGAATCTGACAAGTCAGGAGTTACTGTGTTTTTTGTTCCGTCTTTGTAGGTAATCGTTACAGTTCCATTGCTAGCAATCTCGTACGATTTAATACGGAAATCTGACTCAGGGTTGACTGTCTTCACTGCAGCAAGAATCTTCTTAAGATCATCTGGTGTCAATGAAGTTAAATTAGAAACTTGGATAGCACTACTTGGTTTAATACCTGGGAATTTTTCATTCAGTTTACCTTGTGCAACTACAGTTGTGACTCTACCTGTATTATCTGATAAATCTGTAGCACTAGTTCCACGGGTCCATTTATTACCAACTACATATTGGACATTTTCTCCATAAGTAGCAGTGTACGTTAATACTTTTGGATTTGTTGTTGAAGCTTCAGTGGTAATATCCTTAATTCCTAGTGCATCATCATCTGAAGAATAACCAGTTTGGAAAATACGACTGATATCAGAAGTTCCATCGTTTAATTTCAGAGTTTTAATCTTACCACTATTATCTTTAGCAGTTAGAACAACTTTAATCTTGTCGCCTGCGAAGACTTCGTAACCGCTGACTCCTGGACGAACATTATTCTTGATCGTTTGTTTTTCCCATTGGCCAGTCTTATCATTCTTAATATAAAGTTCAAAAATTACTTCAGGTCCTACAGTTTCCTTGGTAATCGTTGCAGTCGTTGTAGCCGAACTCAAGGTTTCAGTTCCACCACTTGGAAGTGTTACTGTTTTTTCTTGCTTAGCTGTCACATCTCTAGTCGGAAGGAGACCATTGTTGCCATCGTAAGCTTTTTGTAGTTCTGCAGGTTCAAAGGTAACACTTGATTCGTTATCTTTAGCTGTCTTGGTAAATGTATGCCCAGCTAAAGTCAAGGTTACAAGAGCTCCAGGTGTGACATTGGTCACAACAATTGAACGATTTGGCAAACCACCTGTTTCGTTGGTAGAAGCAACTGAGATAGCTGGCGCTTGCGGATTAACTGTATAAGTGATTGGAACACGCTGTTTGACACGTGTACCTGTACCATCTGCTGGCAATTCAACTTCTACATCTTTTGTAAATCGACCTACAGTTGAAAGATCTGGGGCACCATTCACCCAAGTAAAGTTAGTCTTGTTAGCATCGTAATCAGGGCTTCCTGTCACCTTGGTGATAGAGTCTTTTGGATTTGCAACAACTTGTTGATACGTAGCATCGCTTGTCTGTCCCTGAGTAAAGTTATAGGAACGTTTAGACTCAAATTTGTACACATTATGAACAATATCTACAGTCTTGCTGAGCAATTTCGCGCTATCTGTTTCACCCAGACGCCCTTTTGGATATGTAAAGATTAATTTAAAGCGATGCTGCCCAACTTCTGCTGTATTGATTGGACTAGCTGACGAGCGAGTTCCATCTCCTTTTTCCCATGTTTGACTAGATCCTCCTGGGAACCAGTGACTACCAAGTTTTTTAATGTAGTCAATCCAGCTTGTTCCATTATGAGGAGTCGTTCCTTGTATATCATTGATTGGATCTTTTGCTTCGATAGAAGCCATAGTACTATAAGTTACAGTAACATCATCTGTAGATCCATCTGGGTATGTGACTGTTGCTACAGCTGTTTTATTATCCCCAGAGTCAGTTGTGTCAATTGGTGTCTTCCAAGTAACAGTGGTACCTTGTGGTAATTGCTTACCACCTTGAAGCTGAACAAAGTTAGCCGCATTTGACAAATCATCTGCTGTTTCACCTACATAAGTATAGACCGTTGACGCCTTCGCTACAGCAGTATATTTATCAGTCTGGCTTTTGATTACAAATTTGACATAACCATTGTCGGTTATACCGTTTTTTGCATGGTTACTATCAGAGGTGTTTTGGTCATCTGTTGCCATTAAATAGCGTTCAAATGATGCTAACGGTACATTTTTTGCTAGAGTGCCTGTAAGGGTAATCTTTGCATCCGCCTGATCTGTCAAATTTGTGATTGGAGTTGAACGATTGAGACCGGTATATCCTGCATAGTTTGTACCATTAGCATTGTCAGCTGTACCTTGCATTTCAAACTTCAATGAAGAAATCTTGCCAGAATCATCAGTTGCTCTAAAGGTTACATTAACTTCTTCCCCACGGTATAGATAGATTTCCTTAGTTGTAGCATTATCATAATGAATCTCCAGTTTTGGTCGTTCATTGACTGTAACATCTCGAGAAATAGTATTGCTTGTTAAATCCTTATAAATAATCTTTGCAGTTCCATCGCTTGCAACTTCAATGTCTTTGATGCGGTGAACTGTCTTATCATTCTTAGCGTAGATGGCAGTCTTGACATCTGTCTTTTCGTTATCTGTTAAACTGTTTTTATTTACTACAGGTGTAAAGTCAGGATTTGTTACTTTAAGACGGTCTTTCAGTTGTCCTTGGGTGATACGAACATTGCCAGTACCATTCACTCTGTTGAAGTTGCCTACTTGGTCAGTTGCAACTGCATTCCGTTGCCAAGTATGTCCTGAGTTCCACTCCAGATTATCATTCATATGAGCGTCGACTGTGATAGTCGCAGGACTTTCTGGCGTAGCTGTGATATTTCCTGTCAAGAGCCCTACAGTTCCTGTACCATAGTTAGAACCTTCAAAGTAGTTTTCTCTCAACCCTGGTTGGTTCCCATCTGCTCTAGGTACAATCTTGAACTCTCTTAATTTACCACTATTATCAGTCGCAGTAAATTTAACGGTGAAATCATCACCTGCATAGACAATATGTTCCATCCCACGACTAGAGTCGGGACTTTGAGTAGCTGTAATCTGCTGACCACCACGTGTCACGGTTACAGCAGGTACAGGCACCTCAGTTTCCGCTCTTACGTTAGCTCGAACGACATCCACAGTGTTATCACGATAAGTAATAGTGATTTCACCCGTATTAGACACCGTTATTTCATGATTACCTTCAGAATTTTTCTTGTAATCAGAACTGTTGAGGATAGTGGCATTTTTACTATTGTTCCTAAAGTTTGCAAGGATTTGAGTTTTCTCAGTCTCGCTCAAAGATGACGGATTATTTACCGTAACAGTATCACCACTCACAGGCTCGTTACGCTCGTTGAAACCTTTGATGGTGAGAGTCATATGTGCCGTATCTGTTTGACCGTCACTATCTGTTACAACATATTCAAGAATGTGCGCGCCAGTAGCAAACGGCTTCCATGTTCCTTTGTCTCGACCAATGGTACCTTGCATATTTACCGTATAAGTAGTTGGATAATAGGCAAACCTACCATTTTGATACACACCAAAATCACCAACGACATTTCTTGCATTTCTTGGATAATCAGGCGCATATAAGCCAGTGATAATTGTATTATTAGATCCTGCAGCTAATGTTTTCAAGCCCCTATCATCACTCATTTTCATCTTGATTGTGGTAATAGAGTCGTCATTATAGTAGGTAACATTTGCAGGCAAAGTAATCGTAGGGCGCTTAGATGTTCCACGGTTATGACCAGCTTCTCCAGTCGAAACAGTTGAGCTCATTGAGCCACTATAATTCCCAGAAGTGTTGGCGCTTGTGAACGGTTGACTACTTGTCGCCACTCGCGCACTCAAAGTAGCTGCATTAGACTTATTGTTCACAGTCGCATAAACCAATATAGTCGCCTCAAGGTTTCTATTCAAGTCATGGTGCTTGTTGAATATATACTCATTACCAGAACCACCACGTTTTTCCATTGGTTGTCCATTAAAAAGAACACGAGTGATGGTTGTATTTCTATCCACTTGCGCGATCAGACCAGCATAATTAAGCGGACTCTGCGAGTGCATTTTTATTTTCCAGACAACCTCACGATTAGAACTTGAATAACTTCCTTGCCCAAGTTCAGCTGTGGTGTGACCGTTTATCGAAACACCTCTGAGATTTCCCCCTGTTGGCATCGCTTGCCCGTTACGGCTGTCACGTTGACCAGAGGTTGCACGTGAAACCGCATTAGCGATAGAGTTGCGAGCTGAAGTGGCAGAATTGATCACTTCTCCTAGATCTGCGTTTGGATCCTTGAGAGCAGACTCAATCTCAGCAACCACGGTTTTAACCTTGATAATTGCTGCATCTGTATCAGGTAAACCAGCAACCTTAGCCAGATATTCACCCATCTCTGCAGAAAGAGCGACTAGTTTTTTACGGTCTTCTGCTTGCTTTTTAGCACTTGCTTCTGCAGTTGTTGTCGCAGCAAGAGTCGCTGTTGTGGTTGCTGTCAGACTCGCGTTTTGACTTGTGAAGTTTTCTGCAGTTGACAGAGCACTAGAAAGGCTAGGGTTGACCTTAACATCGCTAGCCTTGACTGTAACTCCGGATACTCCGTCATTACTGATAGCATCTTCGCTAGTAGCCGTCTGTGAACCTTCTACATGCGAAGCCTCAGAGAGGGAACTGCTTGCAACAGTCGAAGCACTAGCCGAGGTTGAGGTCGAATCACTCAATGAAGCCGAAGTACTAGCAGAAGTTGAAGATGATACACTGGCACTAGTGCTAGCTGAGGTTGAGGCACTTACGGACTCTGATGCACTTGTTGAGGCCGAAATCGAGGCGCTTGTTGAAGCAGAGATTGAGAGACTCTCACTGACAGAGGTAGATGTTGAAACAGAAGTTTGTTGCTCATCATCTTTATTGACCGTTCCCAAAACGACCTGATCAGAATTGACTAGGTTGTCGGTTCCATCAACCACCTTCTCTACAGCAACCTGTTCATTGGCATGGACTTGCGTGTGAGTAGCAACTCCACCACCAACCACCGCCCCTGCAGCGGCTATCCCCTTGAGGATATCTAGTCCAGTTAAAGAGGTAGACACATGATCGTCTACAACTTCAGTTGTAACTTGGGCTGTATCAATACCACCTCGAAGAACTTTAAACAAGCCAAATAGTGACGTTGAGGCACGCAACCAATGTTTTCCCGATTTAATCAACTTATATCGGGTAACACGATCAGTTTCTCTATACCGTCCTTCTTGACGTCTAAAAAACATGGTTTTTTCTCCTTGAGTTCATTTTTTATAAAAAACTAAATACCAAAAAATTTTACGACAAACAGCCATGTTACTTGGATATTTTCCCTTTTTCAACATGATAACCAATGGTGTACTCTTAAAAATTTTTGATATGCAGCTCAATCTATAACGCCTTATTATAGCACATTAGAGGTCACTTTGTCCAAAGATTTGTGTAAAAAATATATTAATACAAATGACTTATTCTTTTTCTATATTTTACCTGAATTTAAGATTCTTTTTTTATCCAATAATCATCTATTTACCTTTAAAAAATCAAATATTATTGTAAAAAATCAGTAGGATGAAATAAAATATAAACAAATTGACCAGAAAGAAAAGTCCGATCAATTTCTAGCAATGTTTTAAAATCCGTAGCGTACTATTCTAGGTTCAATCTACTATATATCGAATCATCGCTCCATCAAAAAAAGCCGCCTGATTGGGCGACTTAATTTTTTATAGGGAGATTATTATGAAAAAGTTTTAGGAGTATAAGTTAAGGTCTTTTTAACTTATGAGATAAGTATACAGCTCCTATCTTAAAGTTTCCTTAAGTATTTTTAAATGTGAGATTTTTCCATTTCTCCTGCCAATTTTTCTTTGCTAAACGCTTTTGATAGAGCTTCATTCGGTCTTCATTTTCTAAGAAATGAGGAGTTGGACGAACCTGAAAGTTCAAAATATCCTCCAAACCATAAGGGGCAAAGAGTTCTAAAGTTGCGTCAGCATGCAAGCGAAGACCTATCGCCGTACAACGTTCAGGATATTTACTCATGGCATCACAGGAATTTCTATACGGAGGTGTGTGGGGGCTATGCTGATGCATATAGACTTGATTTTTCAGCTCCCACTGATACTGGGGAAAGTCCTCTCTCAACTTGCTTTCTATAGCCAGCGTATCTTCATAACTCACATCTGGATCAAAGAAAATCACATCCACATCCGTTTCACGGTCAAAGGCTGGCTTATCTGACAAGAGATTCCAGATAAAATTTCGGACCGAACCAGCCGCCAACCAGGAATCTTTCAACTCCAAGTCACGGATAATAGTCAGAATAGCCATCATGTCAGGATTTTCTCTGAAAGAATCTAAAATTTCAGCTTTATTTTTCAATGTATTCATACCCCAAATGTTCATAAGCCTTGGCTGTCGCGACCCGTCCTGAACGAGTTCGCATGATAAAGCCCTTCTGGATCAGGTAAGGTTCATACATATCCTCTACCGTCTCACGCTCTTCGGCGATATTTACAGAAAGTGTTCCTAAACCGACAGGACCTCCACCGTAGACCTCAATCATGGTGCGAAGAATTTTCTGGTCCACATAGTCCAAGCCTTCATGGTCTACATCCAGCATGGTCAAAGCCTTATCCGTAATCACATCATCAATCAAGCCATCGCCCATAATCTGCGCAAAGTCTCGCACGCGCTTGAGGAGACGATTGGCAATACGAGGAGTTCCACGACTACGTAAAGCTAACTCCGAAGCTGCTTCATGAGTGATTTCCATCTCAAAAATATCTGCCGTCCGCTCGACAATCTCTGTCAAGTCATCATGGGCATAATACTCCATGTGACCAGTAATCCCAAAACGTGCACGAAGTGGATTCGATAGCATTCCTGCTCGTGTCGTCGCACCAATCAAGGTAAAAGGTGGCAATTCCAGATGGACACTGCGACTACCTTCCCCCGCACCAATCATGATGTCGATGTAGAAGTCTTCCATAGCACTGTAAAGCACCTCTTCCACCGACATAGGCAAGCGATGAATCTCATCAATAAAAAGAACATCTCCTGGCTCCAAGTCATTCAAAATCGCTACCAGATCACCGGCTTTTTCGATAACGGGACCAGACGTTTGTTTGAGATTGACTCCCAGTTCATTGGCAATGACAAAAGCCATGGTTGTTTTCCCGAGACCTGGAGGGCCAAACAAAAGAACATGGTCCAGCGCCTCATCACGCATTTTTGCTGCTTCGATAAAGATTTGAAGCTGATCCTTGACCTTATCTTGACCGATATATTCACGTAAATATTGAGGACGAAGGGTACGTTCTACCAGCTCCTCATCACCCATGATTTCATTATCTAAAATTCTACTCATGGCTCTATTATATCAAAAATCCAAGCCACAAACAAAAAAGCCACCTGGTTGGGTGATTCCCGAGTTTAGATATAATATTCTACGGCACTGCTACACCGCCTGCGAAATGAGGTGAAATAGCCCATGATGGAACTAGTACTCAAAACTATCATCGGACCAATTGTGGTCGGTGTCGTTCTTCGCTTAGTCGATAAATGGCTAAACAAGGACAAATAGTGTCAAAAAAGACCCCTAGCTTATTTGGACGTGAGCTTGGGGTCTTTTCTAGCCTATGATATAGAACTAGTACTCAATTCCTTTTTATTATCCCATAGTTCACAAATTTTGTCAAAGTTTTACTCCCTTGTCCAATAATACTTTCAAGATTAAGAGAAAGTTAAAAATTATCAAGGAACAACAAAAGATTACATCACTATCAATGAACATGGGCGCTCATCAACTCAAATCAGTCAAACCAACATTTTAATCCACGAAATGAAACGATAGGCTTACACATGATGTACCACTTCTTCACATTAGACTTCCTGCGAAACTAGAATCCTAGTTCACGATTGATAATGCCAGTAATCAAATTCATTCGTAATCCAAACCGTTTGCGTCGATTTCGATAGGTTGTTGAAAATATTTTAAACGTTTTTACTTTGGCAAAAATATTCTCAACCTTGATTCTCTCTTTAGATAGCGCATGGTTATAGGATTTATCTTCAAGAGTTAGTGGCTTAAGTTTGCTTGATTTCCTCGGAGTTTGCGCTTGTGAATACATCTTCATGAGTCCTTGATAACCACTGTCAGCCAAGATTTTACCAGCTTGTCCGATATTTCTGCGACTCATTTTGAACAATTTCATATCGTGGCAATAGTTCACTGCAATATCCAAAGAAACAATTCTCCCTTGGCTTGTGACAATCGCTTGAGCCTTCATAGCATGGCATTTCTTTTTACCAGAATAATTGGCTAGTTGATTTTTTTAGGACGATTTATTTTTACCTCTGTTGCATCCACAATCACCGTATCCTCAGCACTAAGATGAGTTTTTGAAATCGTAAAGCCACTTTGAATAAGAGTTGATTCAACCCATTGACTCCGACGAATTAAGTTGCTTTCGTGAATGCCAAAATCAGCCGCAATTTGTTCATAAGTACGGTATTCGCGCATGTATTGAAGAGTAGCCATGAGGAGATCTTCTAAGCTTAACTTAGGGGTCCGTCCACCTTTTGCGTGTTTACGTTGATAAGCTGTTTTTAATACGGCTAACATCTCTTCAAAAGTAGTGCGCTGAACACCAACAAGGCGTTTAAAGCGTGCATCAGTTAATGGTTTACTTACTTCATAATTCATAGTTTTATTGTATCATATTTTGTTTCGCAGGAAGTCTATTATTTCACGAGTCCCAACCGAGCAGTTTGGGCAGGCACTAGGTCATACAAAAATCTATATGACGGATCGTTATAACCAAGTTGAGGACGAACTCACTGAAACGACAATAGACCTATTTCTTAGTCATATTCACTAAAAAATCCCCGCCAATTCCCCGACCAAAATCCTAAAAATACCGAAATTTATTGGAAAATGATGTTTAGGAAACTCCCAAAAGCCTGAAATAGAGCCAAAAAACTCCACCTGATTGGGTGGAGTTAAGGGAGATTATTATGAAAAAGAAAAGTTTAGGATTTTATTAAATAAAGTTAGGAGGTCTTTATTTAATAACTACATGATACAAGACGAAACTTAAAACTAGCTTAACTTTTCTCAAATTTTACTATTCTGCAAAAAATTTCTATCACTAGCACCTCACCACGCAAAAAAGCCACCTGATTGGGTGACTTCATTAGGAGATTATGATGAAAAAAGTTTAGGATTTCATTAAATAAAGATTACTCAATGAAAATCGAAATCAGACTAGGCAGAGCGACGCAAGCATAACTAAAGTTAGGTAAGTCGACTCTAACGAAGTATGGTGAGATTTTCGAAGAGTATTAGGAGGTCTTTATTTAATAGCTAAATGATACAAGACAAGACTTAAAGTTAGCTTAAGATTTTGAACTTTTTTTATTATCTTTTTGTAGTAAGGTAACATAGTCACTCTTGGTATGAAATAAATGGGAGAGAAAAACAGTCTTTTGTGTCTGATCAATAAAGTAAAGCAAAACGTATTGATCTATAATTTTTCCTCGTGTAGGAAACTTACTATTAATCTTTACACCGATTTTCTCATCTGCATCAAAACCAGCCTCAGGAAAGACTTCTAGACTTTTTAAGCCGTCTAAAATTTTTACTACAGTATTTTTCGCAGATTGAGGGGCTAAAAGTACCGTAGCTATATATTCGTGTATATTTTCGATAGCTTGTTCAACTTCTTTTGAAAGAATCACTTTATAAGCCATAGCGTGCCCTCACATTGTCTAGGGAAGTTCCTTCACCTGCCTCATATTCTCTCAAGGCACGTTCAGATTGGGCTTGTAGTTCAGCAATTAACTGCTCTCTATGCAAATCTTCGGCCGTCTTAATAGGCAAATCTTGTTCTAGAACTATTTGCTCTACAAATAAAGAAATAGCATCTGTCATTGTCATGCCCTTTTCCTTGATAATATTTCTAGCTTGCTCCATAGTAGCTTCATTTAGTTTGAAATTGTATTGTTTCGATACGCTTATAGCCATGATATATCTCCAATCTATACGATATAGATTGATTATATACTAGATATAGATTTTCATCAAGAAAAGTATTTTTCTCATAGCCTTACCTCCTCGCTAGATAGTATATTTTTACACGAGATTTCCTCGACAATCTTCTTTTTGAAAAATTTAATTCTTTCATATTTCGATACCTTTTGATAAAACCACGATAGATCAGATACTTTTTATCAGGATCTCAAGTAGGTCATTAAAAAGTTTAATAACACCAATTTTAAAGGCATCAAGTTTCTAAACAATAGAAGATTCGGCGATCTTTGTATTATATGGATATCCGCGTTATCCTTGACACGAACTTTTACTTTTGTTCAAAACAACGAATACCAATGAAATATCGCTGAAAGTCACATAACAAAAAAAGCCACCAAATTGGGTGACTTTATTAGGAGATTATGATGAAAAAAAGTTTTAGGATTTCTATTAAATAAAGTTAGGAGGTCTTTATTAATAACTAAATGATACAGGATAAGACTTAAAGTTAGCTTAAGTGAAAAAAATTATTTTAAATTTTCTCGGTCCACCAAAATCATGCCCGTACACTGGAAACTAGATAAGGTTTCAAACCCCAGAGAACGATAAAATCCCAAGTTTTTTTCTGTTTGTTCTGTCGCTAGTTGGATTTGGTAGGTATCCTTATAATCGGATAAAGCCTGCTTCATCAAGGTGCTGCCAATTCCTTGACGCTGATAGGTAGGCAAGACGATCAAATCCTGGACAAAAACCGAAGAAAAACCGTCTCCAATCAAGCGAACTAGACCAACGACTTCCTCACCATCACGGGCAAGATAAGTCGCTAGCGAATGAGACAAAGCCTGGGACAACATTTGGGGCTGATTGGTATAATTTGTCCAACCAACTGCCTGGTAGAGATGCAAAACGTAATCAAGTGAAACAGATGTTTCTTTTGTTATCTTAATCATAGCAAACCTTTCTAACATTCTCTAAGGGATTTCAACTGTTGCCCATTTTCATCAAAATTTTCCGAACGCAACCACGATTCAAAACGAGCTTTGACCTTTGGCCAGTCCTTATCAATCATAGACATCCAGTCCGTATCCCTAGTACGCCCTTTATAAATAACAGCTTGACGGAAAGTGCCTTCGTAGACAAAGCCCAAACGTTCTGCTGCTTTTCTAGAAGGTAGATTTAGTGCATCACATTTCCACTCATAACGGCGATAGTTGAGCTCTTCAAAAACATAACGAGCAAGCAAATAGTGGGCTTCTGTTCCCATCCTGGTCTGTTTGAGAGCAGGAGAAAAGGTCACCGCGCCAACTTCAATGGTGCGATTGACTTGGTCAATACGCATGAGAGAAAAAGTCCCCAGCGCCTTTTCAGTCACTTTATCGATAATCGCATAATAGAAGCGATCCTTGCGCTCAATCATCTGCTTTAAAGCAACGATTAATTCTTCAAGATTTTCTACTGGTGGTTGAAAGAGATAGGTCCACATATCACGAGGACTATCTGGACCATAAACAGCCAGCAAATCCTCCGCATGCTTTTCCACTGACAGAGCTTCGATAATCGTATACTGTCCCTCTATCCGTACAAGCGATGGTAAAACTCCAGGTGTATCGTCTACAGGTTCACCAATCATCTGACCATATTCATTTACTGGCATATCTTTCTCCTTGTCTTACTCTTATAAGTTTAAAGATGTGAATAGTATATCACATCTCACAGGTAATCTACAAAAAATCCTCCAGATTATGGAGGATTGATCAAATATGGGAACGAGTGAGTTAATGCCCCTTGTGCTTCTCTCTACGTTTTTGCTGTTTGCGTTCGAATTTCTCTTGTTTGAGCAATTGTTTTTGGACACTAGATTGATGTTTTGAAATCTTTTTCCTTTCCTCATACTGCAACTGCAATAGTTCTTTCGACGTGGAAGAAACTTTTTGATTTACTTGTTTCCTCACCATTCGTTGTAATCGTTTAGGATTCTTGATTTTTACATGTTGCTTAATTGTAGTTTCTGGACTAAAAGATAATTGAGTAAACTGAGTCTGTAAAATCTCTAGAATTTCATCATCTTTTGGCTCCTGACCAAATGTCACACGACAAACTTGATAAGTTTCTCGATACACTTGTTCAAACAAACCATGCCAAAATCCATCTTCAAAATAAACTGTCAATCCAATTGAAATTGTTTCCACGACAGCACCTCCTTAAATCTATCCCTAAGAATGGACTACCAAGGAGGAAGGTTACTGATAGGCTTGCCTACGTCTGGACTACCAACCAGAACTGTGTTTTTATCTTAGTTGGGACTATTATAGCATATTTATAATCTTATGTTATTGCTTCTTCAAATACCTATCAAAAAAATGAATCGTAGCCAACCAAGAATCCTTACTCTCTTTCATCAATAAACGCCAATCTTTTCGATAACGGTGATTTGGTTGATAAGCCACTGTCAACATGTGACCTGTTTCATGATATTTTTTAAATGTAATGTGGTGTCCTTTATAATCTGAGACAATATCATCAATTGCTGACGAGGCATCCCATATTTCATCAACAGTACTTCCGAGCAATAAGATTGGTGAATGCATTTGACCAATATCTATCTTAGCAGTACGATCTTTAGGGAAGCTTTTTCTAAAAAGTTTGCTGAATAGATAATCTCTAAGTCGAAACTTTTGATAGGGAAGTTCTCTTTGCAAATACGTCCAAGAAGAAGTATGGGAGTTCCATTTCCCTTTTATCCCTTCATACACCACATCAGAGGGTGAATTTAGTACCAAACATTGAACGTCATTAAAAATGCTCTCCTCAGCTAAAACTAACTCTGCTCCCTTAGACCGTCCATAGATTCCAATTCTTTCACTATCTACTTGATGATGCTGACGTAGATAATCCTTTGCTTCCACAAGGCACTCTAAAGGAATACGTTCCAAATGTTTTGGCAACCCCTCTAAACCAAAGTAGGCAACTGCTAGGCAAATATAACCTCTAGAAGATAGAAGCTGAGCTATATTCTGTGCCTTTTCAATCCTTCCTTCACTACCGCTCACAATAATCAATGCTGGTGCTTTTATTGCCTTTTTATCATAAAAGAGTCTCCCTTGAAAATGTTGCCCGTAAATATCTTGATGGCTAATTTGCGAACTCATGTAATGTCTTGTGAAAGTTCTCTCTGCAATGACAGTACTTCCTTGCATAATTTTGACTTCCACAAAAAAATGATCTAATAAGGGAATTTTAGAAAGAGAGTTTGACAGTTTCTTTTTCTTATTGGTCAAGGGCTTGGCATTAAAGAATAACCCCTTTGTTGCAATATCTTCATCAGAGCCAGAACAAGATGGAGTTTGTGAAATATCAATAATACCATTCTTATCTGATACAAAAGTCGCTGTTGATTTCCATAAGACATCATGAGCTAATAGCATGGGAGCATTGATACAATAATAATCGGATAGAAACATTTCGACTCGATAGGTTTCTCTTGGTTTTAAGCCATCGATGAAAATATTAAAAGATTCGTCTGCTAAATCAGACTCTGAAATCAGTTCAATTTTTATATTCATATCTTCCTCTTTTTGTTAATATGATTAACAATATAGTTTTAAAATTACCGTGATTTTTACCACGGTAATTCTCGCCATACCTTTTCAACATCATCCATCAATTTCACAACTGTTTGAAGCTCCTCCTCGCTATAGTTGTTTAAAACTGAAAAGACCGATTCTTCAATATATGCTTGTTGCTCCTTATGGATTTTAAAAACTTCGATACCTTTTTCAGATAATCTCAAATATTTATTTTTCCCATTATTCGGAGCAAAATCAAAAACAACTAAATTTTTTTGAATTAATCTCCTAACACTTTGAGTTATTGCACTTCTCGAAACTTTTAATAATTCAGATAATTTCACTAGATTTAAGGGCTGATTTTTCCCAATCACAACAATCAAATGTACCTCATTCAACGTAATGGATTTGTCAATACTAATTTTATGTTGTGTTTTTTTTAACTGTTCAAACGCTAAAATAAATCTATTGAAACGATTATTAAATGTAATAAATTCTTTTTTATCCATAATCTCTCTTTTCTTTGTTAATTATATTAACAAAATAGAAACTTCTTGTCAAATAAAAATCCTCCAGATTCTACTCTGAAGGATTCATTTTTATTTCACAACAATATTCACAAGCTTGTTAGGGACACTAATCACCTTCACAATTTCTTTGCCATCGATCTCTGCCTTAACTTTTTCGTTAGCCAGAGCCACTTCTTGCAATTCTTCACGTGAAAGGTCCTTCGCAACCATCAATTTAGCACGGACTTTACCTTTGATTTGAACGACGATTTCGACTTCGTCTTCAACCAATTTGCTTTCGTCCCATGTTGGCCAAGCCACGTAAGAGATAGACTCACCTGTTGCTGCGACTGTTTGCCAAAGTTCTTCTGCCAAGTGAGGCGCAAATGGGGCGATCAATTGGATAAAGCCTTTGGCGTAATCCACATAGAGTTTGTCTTCCTTATTAGCCGCATTGACAAAGACCATGAGTTGGGCAATGGCTGTGTTGAATTTCATAGACTCGATTTGCTCTGTAACAGATTTAACGGTTTCGTTGTAAACCTTGTCAAGAGCGCCATTGTTTTCCGCAACGATTTCTTTACTTGTAATCAAACGGTAAACACGGTCAAGGAATTTACGGCTTCCTTCCAGACCTTCTTCTGACCAAGCGATGGAAGCATCAAGTGGCCCCATGAACATTTCATAGACGCGAAGGGTATCCGCACCGTATTGTTCCACCACATCATCTGGGTTGACAACGTTCTTGAGGGATTTAGACATCTTGGCTGGTGCTTGCTCCAACTCTTCCCCTGTTTCCACATGGAAGAAGGAACCGTCACGTTTTTCAACCTTGTCAGTTGCCACAAGTGCGCCACGGTGGTCACGGTAGCTTGTTCCCAAGATCATTCCTTGGTTAAAGAGTTTTTGGAAAGGTTCTTTGGTTGGAACAACACCGATATCATAGAGGAATTTGTGCCAGAAACGAGCGTAAAGCAAGTGGAGAACAGCGTGTTCTGCACCACCCACGTAGATATCTACTGGCAACCATTGTTTGAGAAGGTCCTCATCGGCTAATTTCTCAGTGTTGTGTGGATCGATATAGCGAAGGTAGTACCAGCTTGAACCTGCCCATTGTGGCATGGTGTTGGTTTCACGACGACCTTTGACACCATCTTCACGAGTCACTTCAAGCCAGTCTGTCAAGTTCGCCAATGGACTTTCCCCAGTACCTGAAGGGCGAATGTCCTTGGTTACTGGCAAGACAAGTGGGAGTTCACTTTCTGGAACAGCTGTTGAAGTTCCATCTTCCCAATGAATGATTGGGATTGGTTCACCCCAGTAACGTTGACGGCTAAAGAGCCAGTCGCGGAGACGGTAGGTAACCTTTTCTTGACCACAGCCTTTTTCTTCCAACCAAGCCACAATTTTAGAAATAGCGTCTTCTTTGTTCAATCCATCTAAGAAGTCAGAATTAACATGAAGTCCATCTTCTGTGTAGGCAGCTTCTTCAACGTTTCCACCTTCCAAGACTTCTACAATTGGAAGTCCAAACTGTTTAGCAAATTCCCAGTCACGTTGGTCGTGGGCAGGTACGGCCATAACGGCACCTGTACCGTAGCTAGCAAGGACATAGTCGGCAATCCAGATTGGAATTTCTTTACCGTTAACAGGGTTGATAGCATAAGCTCCAGTCCAAACACCTGTTTTTTCCTTGGCAAGGTCTGTACGAGCCAAGTCTGATTTAAGGCTGGCTTGGTGTTTGTAGTCCGCTACAGCCTCAGCTTGTTCGGGACTTGTGATAGCGTCTACCAAGTCATGCTCAGGCGCCAAAACAGTGAAAGTAGCACCGAAAAGGGTGTCAGGACGAGTGGTAAAGACGGTGAATTCCTTGTCTGTTCCTTTTACTTTGAAAGTGACATTGGCACCAGTTGATTTACCAATCCAGTTGCGTTGCATGTCCTTGATAGACTCTGGCCAGTCAAGGTCATCCAAGTCATTGAGCAAGCGCTCAGCATAGGCAGTGATTTTAAGCATCCATTGACGCATCGGTTTGCGGACAACAGGATAGCCACCACGCTCAGAAGTTCCATCAGGAAGAACTTCTTCGTTTGCGATAGCTGTTCCCAATTCCTCAACCCAGTTTACTGGCACTTCAGCTTCATAAGCCAAGCCTTTTTCGTAAAGCTTAGTGAAAATCCATTGCGTCCACTTGTAGTAGTTCGGATCTGTAGTATTGACTTCACGGTCCCAGTCGTAAGAGAATCCAAGCGCATTGATTTGGCGTTTGAAGTTGGCAATGTTTTCTGCTGTGAATTCCGCTGGGTCATTACCTGTATCCATAGCGTATTGCTCTGCAGGCAAACCAAAAGCATCCCACCCCATTGGGTGAAGGACATTGTAGCCTTGGGCACGTTTGAAACGACTGAGGATATCCGTTGCTGTGTAACCTTCTGGGTGTCCTACGTGCAGACCCGCTCCAGATGGGTAAGGGAACATGTCAAGCGCATAAAACTTAGGTTTTGAAGCGTCTGTTCCTGTCTTAAAAGTGTGATTGTCAGCCCAGTATTTTTGCCACTTAGGCTCGATTTCTTTATGATTGTAAAAACTCATGCTGTCTCTCCAATTTTCGTGATGCTCCTATTATACCATTTTTAGGGGGAATATTGCTCCTCTTTTCGTGTTTTTTATCGTTTCTCCCTTTTAAAACTAGACTATTTTACAAATAAATTCTAAAAATTCTCTAATATATATAATTTATCATTCAATTAATTCTTCATAAATAATATAGATGCAAGATAGGGCTTTTTATGGTAGAATATAGGAAAGTGCTTTCTCAGAAGGAGGGAAATATGGACAAACAAACCATCGCTGTTTTAGGGCCTGGTTCTTGGGGTACTGCGCTGTCACAAGTTCTAAATGACAACGGACACCAAGTGCGTATCTGGGGAAATATTCCTGATCAAATTGATGAAATTAATACACAACATACTAACAAACGCTATTTTAAGGATACTGTATTAGACGAAAAAATTGTTGCCTATCATGATTTGGCAGAAACCTTGAAGGGGGTTGATGCCGTCTTATTTGTGGTACCAACCAAGGTGACCAGATTGGTAGCTCAACAAGTGGCTGCTGTTTTGGATCATAAAGTGGTGGTCATGCATGCTTCAAAAGGCCTCGAACCAAATAGTCACAAACGTCTTTCAACCATTCTTGAAGAAGAAATCCCTGAAGAACTTAGAAGCGAGATCGTCGTCGTATCTGGTCCTAGCCATGCCGAAGAAACAATTGTACGCGACATTACCTTGATTACGGCTGCTTCTAAAGATTTACAGACTGCTCAATATGTTCAAAAACTCTTTAGCAACCACTACTTCCGCCTTTATACCAATACGGATGTGATCGGAGTGGAAACAGCTGGTGCTCTTAAAAATATCATCGCTGTTGGTGCAGGTGCCCTGCATGGACTTGGATTTGGGGATAATGCAAAGGCTGCTATTATCACGCGCGGGCTGGCAGAAATTACCCGTCTGGGGGTTAAACTTGGAGCAAATCCATTAACTTACAGTGGACTTTCTGGGGTTGGAGATTTAATCGTTACCGGAACTTCTGTCCACTCACGTAACTGGCGTGCAGGAGATGCTCTTGGGCGTGGCGAAGCCTTGGCAGATATCGAAGCAAATATGGGAATGGTCATTGAAGGTATTTCAACAACCAAAGCTGCTTACGAATTGGCGCAAGAACTCGGAGTTTATATGCCTATTACTCAAGCCATCTACCAAGTTATTTATGAAAATGTTAATATTAAGGATGCCGTTTCTGAACTCATGAGCAATGAGTTCAAGGCAGAGAACGAGTGGTCTTAGTCACCGTTAGAAAGGAAGCTCATGAAGCAAAAAGTTAGAAAAGCCGTTATCCCTGCTGCAGGACTTGGAACTCGTTTCCTACCTGCAACTAAAGCTTTGGCCAAAGAAATGTTGCCAATCGTGGATAAACCAACCATCCAGTTTATCGTTGAAGAAGCTCTCAAGTCTGGAATTGAGGACATTCTTGTCGTAACAGGAAAGTCAAAACGTTCTATCGAAGATCATTTCGACTCAAACTTCGAGTTAGAATATAACCTCAAGGAAAAAGGAAAAACCGACCTTTTGAAACTAGTTGATGAAACAACTGGTATGCGCCTTCACTTTATCCGTCAAACACACCCACGTGGCCTCGGAGATGCCGTTTTACAAGCCAAAGCTTTCGTCGGGAACGAACCCTTTGTGGTCATGCTTGGAGATGATCTCATGGATATCACAAATGACAAGGCCGTTCCATTGACCAAGCAACTCATGAATGATTATGAGAAGACTCATGCTTCTACTATCGCTGTCATGCCTATCCCACACGAAGAAGTTTCTTCATACGGTGTTATCGCTCCTCAAGGAGAAGGAAATGACGGTCTTTACAGTGTTGAAACCTTCGTTGAAAAGCCAGCACCTGAAGATGCACCAAGTGATTTAGCTATTATCGGTCGTTACCTTCTCACACCTGAGATTTTCAGTATTCTTGAAAATCAAACACCAGGAGCAGGAAATGAAATCCAGCTAACAGATGCTATCGATACCCTCAACAAAACCCAACGAGTATTTGCTCGCGAGTTTAAAGGCTCACGTTACGATGTTGGAGATAAGTTTGGATTTATGAAGACTTCCATCGAATACGCTCTCAAACATCCACAAGTCAAAGACCACTTGAAGGACTACTTGATTGATCTTGGAAAAGAACTTTCAGGAGACAAATAAACAATTTACCAAACAGTCAGATTTAGTTTAAATCTGGCTTTTTTGATGTCTAAATCCCAAGAACCAATCCCTATCTAACCCCCATTCTAAGCCTAATTTCTTGCAAGAGATGCTTTTATGGTATAATAATAAAGAGTGAGGAATTCTATGAACAAACATGTAACAAGAATCAAACAAAAAGGACTGGCCTTACTTCGGTCTCTAAAATTAACAATTTCCAAAAAAAATCCAGATAAAAATAAGAAAGTCAAAACAAAACTAACCATTTGGACTATTGGGGCCAAGATTTTACTTGGAATAAAAGCAACTTTTAACACACTTTTCATCCTAGCTTTTATTGGCGGTCTCCTCGGGACTGGGGTTGTTTTGGGGTATGCTGTTTCTCTCTTTGATCAAGTTAGTGTCCCTCAAACGGAGGATTTGGTTAAACAGGTCAACAATATTTCATCTATTTCTGAGATTCGCTATGCAGATGGTTCTATGATTGGGGCTATCGAGAGCGATCTTTTGCGAACATCTGTCGCATCCGATGCCATCTCAGAGAATCTCAAGCAAGCTATCGTTGCAACCGAGGACGAACACTTTGCAGAGCACAATGGTGTCGTTCCTAAAGCTGTCATTCGTGCCAGTCTAGGAAACTTTATCAGCCTTGGTTCTTCGAGTGGTGGTTCTACCCTAACACAACAGCTCATCAAACAACAAGTAGTTGGTGATACTCCTACGCTTGCTCGTAAAGCTAGTGAAATCGTAGATGCTCTAGCCCTAGAACGTGCTATGAATAAGGATGAAATCCTGACTACCTATCTAAATGTTGCACCTTTTGGTCGCAATAACAAGGGGCAAAATATCGCAGGTGCTCAGCAGGCTGCAACTGGGATTTTCGGAGTGGATGCTAGTAAACTAACCATTCCTCAAGCAGCTTTCCTAGCAGGTTTACCACAAAGCCCTATTTCCTACTCACCTTATGAGTCTACTGGTGAGATGAAGAGCGAAGAAGATATTGAACTTGGAATCAAGCGCTCAAAAGATGTTCTTTACAATATGTACAGAACTGGAGTCCTTAGCCAAGAAGATTACGAAACCTATAAAGCATACGATATTAAGAAAGACTTCTTGCCAGCAGAAAATGTCAACGTAACTGCTAAAGGTTTCCTCTACTTCTCTGCCCTCGATGAAGCGACGAACCTCATGTATGATTATCTAATCAAAAAAGATAACGTTTCTGAACAAGAGCTCAAAAATGAATCTATCCAAAAATCTTATCATGAATTGGCTGAAAAAGAGATTCAAAATGGCGGTTACCGTATCACAACTACAATCGATAAAGCTATCCATTCTGCCATGCAAGGTGCAGTTGCAAACTATGGCTACCTTGTCGATGATGATACTGGTCAACCAGAAGTCGGAAATGTCTTGATGGATAACCAAACAGGCGCCATTTTAGGATTTGTCGGTGGTCGTGATTACCAAAGTAATCAAAACAACCACGCCTTTAACACTAAACGGTCTCCTGCTTCAACTACTAAACCTATCCTAGCCTACAGTATTGCGATTGACCAAGGTTTTATGGGAAGTGCAAGCGTCTTATCTAACTATCCAACTAACTTCTCTAACGGAAATCCGATTATGTATGTCAATAGTTCTGGTACTGCCATGATGAGTCTGAAAGAAGCTCTGAATTACTCTTGGAATATCCCAGCCTACTGGACCTATCAGTTACTTCTTCAAAAAGGAGTTGATGTCCGTTCCTACATGGAAAAAATGGGCTACGAGATCCCAGAATACGGCATTGAGAGTCTTCCTATGGGTGGAGGAATCGATGTCACTGTAGCCCAGCATACAAACGGCTACCAAACCTTGGCTAACAATGGTGTTTACCATAAGAAATACATGATTTCAAAAATCGAGAAGACCAGCGGCGAGGTTATCTATGAGCACAAAGACGAACCTGTACAAGTCTACTCTAAAGCAACTGCAACCATTATGCAGAGCTTACTAAGAGATGTGATTTCTTCCCAAGTGACTTCAAGCTTCCAGAGCGATCTTGCTGCAATCAACCCAAGTTTGGCAGGTGCTGACTGGATTGGTAAAACTGGTACTACCAATGAAGATGGCGATATGTGGCTCATGCTTTCAACTCCAAGATTAACCCTTGGTGGTTGGCTTGGTCACGATGATAACCGACCACTTGGTAAAGGTGCAGGACACTACCGTAATGCAAAATATATGGCTCATCTGGTAAATGCCATTCAACAAGCAGCCCCTTCTTCTTGGGGTTCAGAACGTTTCAAACTCGATCCAAGTGTCACTTCATCACAAGTCCTCAAATCAACTGGTCAAAAACCAGGTAAGGTTACTATCAATGGTAAAGAGATTAATGTGACTGGTGAAATGGTAACAAGTTACTGGGCTAACCAAAATGGTGCTCCGACTACCACTTATAAATTCGCTATTGGTGGAAGCGATGCAGACTACCAAAATGCTTGGAACACCATTTTAGGAAGTCTTCCTAAAGCATCTTCTTCCTCATCGAACAATAGCAATAACAATAATAATCGTAATAATACTTCTAATAGTAACGGGAACAGAAGCAGCAATCAACGGCGCTAACTAAACAGCACAATCATTGAGAGTGGGAAAGAAAATTTCTGAAAGAAATGATTTTTCTCCACTCTCTTTTTTCTTTTTTCATTTCATGGTACAATAGCAACATGAATAAATATCAAAAGAATATTTTTAAGGGAACCATTTATTCTCTCCTATCTGGCCTGATCTGGGGGATCTGCGGAATTTTAGGAGAGTACTTTTTTTCACATTATCAAGTATCTTCAGGGTGGATTACTTCTATGCGTCTACTCGTCGCTGGTAGTTTCGTAATCGTCTTATCTAGTATAAAACTCCGGTCCCAGCTCTTCGAGATCTGGAAAAATCGAAACAATTACCTGCCTTTTCTGGCCTATGCTATCTTAGGGATCTTCTCCGTACAATTTTTCTTTTATCTCTGTGTGGAGTACTCCAACGCTACCACTGCCACCATCCTCCAATTTATCAGTCCTGTCTTTATACTTCTATATAATCGCATCATCTACAAGAAAAAAGCTTCTAAAAAAGCAATTTTCTATGTTTTGACTGCTATGATTGGGGTCTTTTTGATGGCTACCAAAGGCGATTTGTCTAAGCTATCCATCACTCCTCTTGCTTTACTGACAGGACTTCTCAGTGCCCTAGGTGTCATGTTCAATGTTATCTTACCCCAACGCTTTGCTAAAAAATACGGTTTTGTGCCAACTGTTGGTTGGGGAATGATTATCGCTGGACTTTTTAGTAATTTTCTCTACCCTGTTTATAAGATTAGCTTCCAGGTTGATGCCATCAGTATCTGTATTTGTTTGACCATTGCCTTTTTGGGAACTGCCTTTGCCTTTTTCCTATCGATGAAGGCTGTCTCTCTCGTTTCTCCCTTGGTGGTGTCAGTCGTCAGTGCAAGCGAACCGCTATCCTCTGCTATTCTAAGCGTTCTTTTCCTTGGCATGGTTCTGGATAGTTTCTTGGTACTGGCCATGATTTTGATTATCGTTCCTATGGTTTTCTTGTCCATCGAAGAATCTAAATCCAAGAATTAAACACCTTCTTTTAACACTTAAGGCTTCAAAATTGAAGCCTTTTTTGGTAGAATAGTAAGCATTACAAAGAGTGAGGAGACACCTATGACTGCTACAAAAATGAATGCACAAGAAATTATCCAATTTATCGCAAATGCTGAGAAAAAGACAAGTGTAAAAGTGACCTTTGAGGGGCAACTTGCTGGAGCTATCCCTGCCTCTGTTATCAAGCTTGGGAATGTTCTTTTTGGAGACTGGAAAGATATCGCTCCACTTCTTGAAGGACTTACAGAAAACAAGGACTATGTTGTTGAACAAGATGCTCGCAACTCTGCTGTGCCTCTCCTTGATAAACGTGATATCAATGCGCGTATCGAGCCAGGTGCTATCATCCGTGACCAGGTTGAGATTGGCGACAACGCTGTTATCATGATGGGGGCTGTTATCAATATCGGTGCAGAAATCGGATCTGGCACTATGATTGATATGGGAGCTATCCTTGGTGGACGCGCTATTGTCGGTAAAAATAGCCACGTTGGTGCAGGTGCTGTTCTTGCAGGCGTTATCGAGCCAGCTAGTGCTGAGCCTGTCCGTGTCGGTGACAATGTTCTCATCGGTGCTAACGCTGTGGTTATCGAAGGTGTTCAAATCGGTAGCGGTTCTGTTGTTGCAGCAGGAGCCATCGTCACTCAAGATGTTCCAGAAAATGTTGTGGTAGCTGGTGTCCCAGCTCGTGTTATCAAAGAAATCGATAGCCAAACCCAACAAAAAACAGCGCTAGAAGATGCGCTTCGCACCTTGTAATTAGTAACAGAGGCGGAAATATTTCCAGCCTCTTTCTCGTATCAATAGAAGGAAATTAGATATGTTAGATTTAATTCAAACTCGACGCGATCTTCACCAAATTCCCGAGATTGGTTTAGAAGAATTCAAAACTCACGCTTATTTACTCAATGTCATTGAAACATTAACAGCTGGTAAGGATTTTGTTCAGATTCGTACCTGGCGAACAGGTATTTTAGTTTACTTGCAAGGAAGTCAGCCAGAACGTACCATTGGTTGGCGAACAGACATCGACGGACTCCCAATTGTTGAACAAACAGGCCTTCCTTTTGCCTCTCAACACCAAGACCGTATGCATGCTTGTGGGCACGACTTTCACATGACCATTGCCCTTGGAAGTCTCGAACGCGCCTTAGAAAACCAACCAAAAAACAATCTCCTCTTTCTCTTCCAACCTGCGGAAGAAAATGAGGCAGGCGGTATGCTCATGTATGAAGATGATGCCTTTGGTGACTGGTTGCCTGATCAATTCTATGGACTTCATGTTCGCCCCGACTTAAAAGTTGGACAAATTGCGACCAATACTCATACACTCTTTGCAGGAACATGTGAAGTTAAGATTCGCTTTAAGGGTAAAGGTGGTCACGCTGCATTTCCACATGAAGCCAACGACGCTCTGGTTGCTGCGAGCTATTTTGTGACCCAAGTCCAGTCAGTCGTCAGCCGTAATGTTGATCCTATCGAGGGAGCTGTTGTCACTTTCGGTGTTTTTCAAGCTGGGACAACCAATAATGTCATAGCTGATACAGCCTTCTTGCATGGAACCATTCGAGCTCTCACACACAGCATGAGCCTCTTGGTTCAAAAACGTGTCAAAGCTATCGCTGAAGGTGTCGCAGCTGCTTTTGATATGGATGTGGAAGTTGAACTCAAGCAGGGAGGTTATTTACCAGTCGAAAACAACCCTGAACTAGCCCGTGAATTGATGACCTTCTTTGATGAAAAAGAGGGAATTGAACTAATCGACATCGAACCTGCCATGACAGGAGAAGACTTTGGTTATCTTCTCTCCAAGGTTCCTGGTGTCATGTTCTGGCTTGGAATTGATAGTCCCTATGCTCTTCACCATCCACAGATGAGTCCTAAGGAAGAAGCTCTGGCAATTGGAGTCGAGGCTGTATCAAGCTTTTTAGCCAAGAAAGCTGCGGAGTAAACTATGAAAAAAAGCTTACGCAAGCAGGTCTTGCAAGAACTCAAATCTCTGTCAACCGAAGAAAAGGAAGTCATGGACGTTTGGTTGACTGAGCAACTACTTCTACATCCCTTCTACAAGGAAGCAAAAACCATCGCCACTTATCTGTCTTTTCCTCATGAATTTCAGACAGCTAGACTCATTGAACAGGCTCAAAAAGATGGGAAGACACTCCTCATTCCCAAAACCTATCCACATGGGAAAATGGACTTTGTTCTATATGAACCAGAGAAACTCGAAAGAAATTCTTTTGGACTTTTTGAACCTCAAGGAGATTTCACTATCCTTGAACCCTCTCAGATTGACCTGATTCATGTTCCTGGTTTGGCTTCCAATCCTTCTGCTTATCGGATTGGCTACGGTGGTGGTTATTATGATCGCTACTTAGAGCATTTCCCAGACCACACCATCAGTACACTTTATTCTTGTCAGATTCAGGACTTCCAGCCTGATTCACATGATATTCCCGTTGAGGAGGTACTTATCTATGAAAGAGATTTTTGATCGTCGTTATCCCGTCACAAGCTTCTTTCTTCTTGTGACAAGCCTGGTTTTCATACTCATGTTTCTAACCAGTGGTTTCAACTATACCAGCGCAGCCACCTTGTATCAATTCGGAGCTGTGTATCCCCCTGCTATCAAGGCCATGCCTGAACAAATCTGGCGCTTATTCTCCGCAACCTTTGTCCACATTGGCTTGGAGCACTTTTTAGTCAATATGCTATCCCTCTACTTCTTAGGACGTCAGATGGAACAAATCTTTGGCTCTAAACAGTTTTTCTTTATCTACCTTCTATCAGGTATGATGGGAAATCTCTTTGTCCTAGTTTTTAATCCCAATGCTATTACTGCAGGTGCTTCAACTGCTCTCTACGGTATGTTTGCCTCAATTGTTGTTCTCCGATATGCTTCACGCAATCCCTATCTCCAACAACTTGGTCAATCCTACCTCTCCCTCTTAGTCATCAATCTAGTAGGTAGTGTCTTAATCCCTGGAATCAGCCTTGCTGGGCATGTCGGGGGTGCTGTCGGGGGTGCATTACTGGCTATCGTCTTCCCAGTTCGAGGAGAACGAAAAATTTACACACCAGGCCAACGTGGTCTAGCAATCCTAGCCTTTATTGCTTTATCAGCTTTACTACTTTTTATCGGACTATTATAAGAACAAGAAAAACCATTGGAAAAACTCGAAAAGAATTGAGGTCCAATGGTTTTTTTGAATCTATTTGAAAAGTAGTTTAAAACCCATTATTTTCGCTGAGTTCTTTGAACCAGTGACCTGATTTTTTCAGGCGTCGTTCTTGAGTTTCAAGATCAAGCTCGACCAAACCATAACGGTTTTTATAGCTGTTGAGCCATGACCAGCAATCGATAAATGTCCAGATCAAGTAGCCTTTACAGTTAGCACCATCTTCAATTGCACGATGAAGTTCACGAAGGTGACCTTTAACAAAGTCAATACGATAATCATCCTGAATCATACCATTCTCACGGAATTTATCTTCACCTTCAACGCCCATCCCATTCTCTGTCAACATCCACTCGATATTACCATAGTTTTCCTTGATATTTTGAGCGATATGGTAAATTCCTTGCTCGTAGATTTCCCAGCCACGGTGCGGATTGATCTTACGACCAGGCATGACGTAAGGTTCATAGAAATGCTCTGGCAAGAGCGGACTGTCAGGATGCTTAGCAAAACGTGGCGCCATGACACGCAAGGGTTGGTAGTAGTTGACTCCAAGAAAGTCTACTGTATGTTGGCGAATGAGTTCCAATTCTTCTGCTGTAGAATCTGGCAGTAAATCATGCTCAGCTAAAATTTCCTTCAATTCTTCTGGATAAGTTCCTAAGACAGATGGATCTAGGAAAGATTGAGCTTGAAATAGATCAGCAATGCGTGCAGCTTTCACATCAGCAGGATGCTGGCTACGTGGATAGGCTGGTGTCAAGTTGAGAACAATTCCAATCTTAGAACCAGTTAAGACTTCATGACAAGCCTTAACTGCAAGAGTGCTGGCTAGCTGGGTATGATAGGCAACCTTAACGGCAGCTTTGGCATCTACCTTATGAGGATAATGGGCATCATAGAAATAGCCGAACTCTACAGGAACGATAGGTTCATTAAAGGTAATCCATTGGTCCACAAGGTCGCCATAAGTCTCAAAACAGAAGCGAGCATAGTATTCATAAGCCTTAATAGTTGCCTTATTTTCCCAACCATCTCCATCTTCTTGAAGGGCAAAAGGCAAGTCAAAGTGATAAAGATTGACTAAAAGACGAATGCCCTTAGCCTTGATGGCTTCAAATACCTGACGGTAGAAAGCCACACCTTGAGGGTTGACTTCTCCACGACCCTGTGGGAAAATACGAGACCACTGGATGGAAGTACGAAAGGCTGTATGACCTGTTTCTAACAATAGTTCGATATCTTTTTCCCAATTTTCATAAAAGGCCGATGTCTTGTCTGGTCCAATCCCATTGTAGTAGCGATTGGGTTCTACTTGGAACCAATAATCCCAGAGATTATCTCCCTTTCCGTCACCAGGCACTCGCCCTTCTGTCTGTGGTCCAGAAGTTGAGGAACCCCAGACAAAATCCTTTGGAAATTTTAGCATAGCTCTACCTCTTTATTTACTCTTTTTATGTTTATTTTATCTCATTATAAAGAAAAAACAAGGCAAAAACTAGTTACATTTTTGTCTTGTTTTTCTTCTGATTATAGATTTTATTTGTTTGTTAGGATTTCAAGAGTTTCAAGCAAGTTATCTGCATGAACTTCGATTGTATCCCCTGTCGCCTTGATCTTGACTTCTACGATACCATCAGCTGCTTTCTTCCCAACAGTGATACGGATTGGAAGACCAATCAAATCGCTGTCACTGAATTTAACACCGACACGTTCGTTACGGTCATCCGTCAAGACTTCGTAGCCTTTATTTACCAAAGCTTCTTCGATACGATTTGTCAATGTAAGACTTGCTTCATCCTTGACGTTAACTGGAACCAAATGCACATCAAATGGCGCCAATTCTTTAGGGAAGTTGATTCCCCAAGCGTAACGATATTCGCCTTTTGGAGTTTTGTTGACAAAGAGGCGAGCGTGTTGCTCCATGACTGCTGAAAGGAGACGGCTCACACCGATACCGTAGCAGCCCATGATGATTGGCACAGCACGACCATTTTCATCCAAGACATCTGCACCCATGCTTGCTGAGTAACGAGTACCGAGTTTGAAAATGTGACCAATTTCAATACCACGCGCAAAATTGAGAACACCTTGTCCGTCTGGTGAAATTTCACCTTCACGAACTTCACGGATATCCACATACTCAGCAGTGAAATCACGACCTGGGTTGACACCAGTCAAGTGGTAACCATCTTGGTTGGCACCAGCAACAGCATTGCGACTATCTTGCACCTTGCGGTCTGCGATAATCTTGACATGTTCTGGAAGATTGACTGGGCCAAGTGAACCAAAGTCCGCTCCCAACAATTCTTTCACTCCTGCCTCAGTTGCTGGCTCCAAGAAATCTGCTCCAAGGTAGTTTTTCAATTTGACTTCATTAAGTTGGTCGTTGCCAACCAATAGAGCTACAACTGGCTCTTGGTCTGCGATATAAACCAAGGTCTTGATTGTTTGCTCTTCAGAGATATTCAAGAAGGCTGCTACTTCATCAATTGATTTGACACCTGGTGTTTCCACACGTGCCACTTGATCTTCAGTCACAACACGGTTGCTTGGTTTGTACTCGTTGGTTGCCATTTCCAAGTTGGCTGCATAGCTTGACTCGCTTGAGTAGGCAATAGTATCTTCACCAGAAACCATCCATTTGAGCAATTCTGCCTTGATTTCTTCTTGCACTTCTGCAGGAATCTCGTCAAATGATGCGACAGACTTGTCTAACACCACCCAACGATCAAGGTCTGTACGAGCAGGTGTGATGGCCATAAACTCTTGGCTATCCTTACCACCCATAGCTCCACCGTCTCCGATGATGGCTTTAAAGTCCAAGCCACTACGAGTGAAGATACGCTCGTAAGCTGCTTTGTACTCATCATAAGTTACATCCAAACTATCGTAGTTAGCGTGGAAGCTATAACCATCTTTCATGATGAACTCACGGGTACGAAGAAGTCCATTACGTGGACGTTTTTCATCACGGTACTTAGGCTGGATTTGGTACAAGTTCAGTGGTAATTGCTTGTAAGACTTAACAGAATCACGGACAATAGCTGTGAAGGTTTCTTCGTGAGTTGGACCCAAGATAAAGTCTGACTTCTCACGGTTTTTCAATTTATATAAGTCTTCCCCGTAGGTTTCATAACGGCCAGATTCACGCCAAAGGTCAGCGCTTAGAAGGGCTGGAGTCAACATCTCAACGGCACCCATCTTCTCAAACTCTTGACGCATGATGTTCTTGGCTTTTTCGATAACACGGTTAGCAAGTGGCAGGTAGGAATAGACACCTGCAGATACTTGACGAACATAACCAGCACGCAACATAAGGGCGTGGCTGATAACTTGAGCATCGCTTGGCATTTCGCGAAGCGTTGGGATAAGCATTTTACTTTGTTTCATAATTACTCCTCTAATTCTTAAAAGAAGGTTCGCATGATGTCGTTCCATGTTACAGCGAGCATCAATACGACCATAATGACAACTCCAACCAGAGTGACATAGGTTTCAATTTCTTGTTTTAGTGGTTTGCGACGGATCGCTTCTAGGATATTGAGCACGATTTTTCCACCATCTAGCGCAGGGATTGGAATCAAGTTAAAAATCCCGATATTGATGGAAATCATAGCCAAGAAGAACAAGACATTCTCAAGACCATTTTTAGCAGCATCACTACTTGCCTTAAAGATAGCAACAGGACCGCCTAGCTTATTCAAATCTGGTTGGAAGATCAAGCTTTTCAAAGCATTGAGAATACGCAAGGCTGAGTCAGCCGCACTTGTAAATCCACCCATAAACATGGACCAGATATCTGATTTGAGTCTTGGCTGAACACCCAGGATATAACGACCTTGACTTTCTTCAGGTGCCACACTCACTTGTTTTTCAGTTCCACTCTCAGCAATAGTCACATCCAAAACAGGCGCTGTTTTATCCTTGGTTTCTGCATCAACAGCCTGAATTAAATCTGCCCAGTTTGAAATCTCGTGACTGCCGACCTTAGTGATTTGGGCCGTATTTTCAACACCAACCTTAGCCAAAGCGCTATCTGGAATAATATTGAAGTTATTCGTTTGCGTATCACGAACACCGCCTTGCATGAAAATCAAGATCCAAAAAACGATGACTCCTAGAATAAAGTTATTCATAGGGCCAGCAAAGTTGGTGATCATTTTACCCCAGACAGTCGCATTTTGATATTGAACATCTAAAGGAGCGATACGAACTTCCGTTCCATCAGCTTCCACAATGGTCGCATCATGGTCTACTGAGAAGGTTTTCTCTTCTTCCAAGACCAAGCCTCTAATAAAGAGTTTGTCCTCAAAATCAAACTGAGTAACCTGCATAGGCAGAGCTGTCTGGTCAATCTTTTTACCAGAGAGATTGATACGCTTGACCTTGCCATCCACTGCCAATGTTAAGCTTGCGGGAGTTCCAGTCTTGATTTCTGTCGTATCTTCACCCCAACCGGCCATGCGAACGTACCCACCAAGTGGCAGGAGACGAATGGTATAAGCAGTTCCATCTTTTCCGATGTGGGCAAAGATTTTGGGGCCCATACCGATGGCAAATTCACGAACCAAAATTCCAGATTTCTTAGCAAAGTAAAAATGTCCGAATTCGTGAACCACTACGGTAATCCCAAAGACCAGGATAAATGTTAGTAATCCTATCATTTAATTTCTATTTACCTTTCCTTAAAATAAGCCAAAGAGGTGCATAATAGGGAAGACAGCCAGCATGCAATCAAAACGATCCAATACCCCACCATGACCTGGGATAAACTTGCCTGAGTCTTTGACACCAAAGTGACGTTTCATAGCACTTTCAATCAAATCGCCCAACTGACCAGCTATACTAAAGAAAATAGCAAAGACCATCATTTTGTAAATTCCATAAGGTAAAGCAACGGTACTATCAACTAGCATAAAAATCAAAGTCACTAGCATAGCAGCCACGATACCCCCCATAGCACCCTCTATGGTCTTGTTAGGGGAAACTCTCGGAGCTAGCTTTCTCTTACCAAACTTCATCCCTACCAGATAAGCACCACTATCGGTTGCCCAGACCATACACAGTCCCAAAAGCGCCTTATCCAAACCTGCAATACGAGCATCGACCAAAGCATTAAAACCAAAGCCAACATAAAAACTCATGGCAATCGGAAAAACAGCATCCTCAATAGTATAGTTCTTGCTGAAGACTGTTGCCCCTAGTAAAATCAGTATCACGACACTATAAGCTACAACATTCCCATCTACAGGTAAAAACTTCCAGTAGTTTTCCAAAGGTACGGTCAGAGCAAAAGTCGCTAGTAAAGTCAAGAGACCTTCAGGCGTCATGGTATTTAAACCCTTCATGCGCAGTAACTCATGTACTCCCAACATAGCCACAACCCCCATGGCAATCTGGAGCCATAAGCCACCAATCGCCAAGATTGGGATAAAGATAGCCAAGGCCAAGATAGCAAAAAGGGTTCTCTTTTGTAAATCCTGTATCATAATATCTCCTAAACTCCTCCAAAACGACGGTTGCGACGATTGTACTCGATGATAGCATCTTTCAAGGCTTCCTCATCAAAGTCAGGCCACAAGACATCCGTGAAATAGAGCTCGCTATAAGCAGCCTGCCAAGGCAAGAAATTACTCAAACGAAGTTCACCGCTGGTCCGAATAATTAAATCAGGATCCCGCAATACTTTTGGCAAATGACCCGTAAAGAGGTATTCCCCAATCAATTCCTCGGTAATATCACCAGGATTGATCTTAGCATCTAAAACATCCTGTGCAATCAACTTGACCGCTTGTGTAATTTCAGCTCGTCCACCATAATTAAGGGCAAAATTGAGAATCAATCCTGTATTTAACTTAGTCAGCTCTTCTGCCTTTTTAAGAGCATCAAAAGTCTGCTTCGGCAAACGATCAGTCTCCCCAATCATTTGAATCTTCATGTTCTTCTGATGCAATTCGGGAACAAACTTATCATAAAATTCAACAGGTAAGTTCATGATAAACTTGACTTCCTGGTCTGGACGTGTCCAATTTTCAGTTGAGAAGGCATAGACCGTCAAGGCTTTGACACCCATATCACTAGCAGCAATCGCTACCTTTCTCAATGCATACATCCCAGCCTTATGCCCAAAGACACGTGGCTGCATCCGTTTTTTAGCCCAACGGCCATTCCCATCCATAATAACACCGATGTGGTCGGGCACCATTGTGGGGGCTTCTGTTGCTTTATCTTTTTTTAAAAATCCAAACATGATTGTATTCCTATTCAAAATCTATCGTTTCATTATACCATATTTTTCATTTTTCTTCTATTATCGTCTATCATTCTACGGTGAAATTTCCCATATATCTCCTATATTTTCAGTATATCAAGCCTTGCAATTCCTAAAGAAAGTTGATACAATAAAACCATAGAGATTCGATCCTTGTTCAGCCACAGGGATTTTTTATTGAAAGGATTTTATCATGTCAAAGACACTCCAACGTAAAAAACAATTAAGAAACAGCCTCCGTCGCTCAGGTGCATTTTCAAACACTGTAAACAAGGTTGTCGAAGAAACAAAAAAAGTTGTAAAACATGCTGAAAAAGCAGCAAGCGATGCAGGTAAAGCTGTCTCTAAAAAGGTTGAAAAAACTGTAGAAGCAACCAAAGAGCAAGCTCAAAAAGTTACAAGCTCTGTAGAGGAATTCGCAGCCAACCTAGGTGGACTTTCAGTAGATCGCGCCAAAACTTTCTATGATGAAGGGATTAAGTCTGCTTCAGATTTCAAAAACTGGACTGAAAAAGAACTCCTTGCCTTGAAAGGAATCGGACCAGCTACTATTAAGAAATTGAAAGAAAATGGCATCAAGTTCAAGTAATCTTTCTTGTTCCTTGCTTTTCCGTCAAAAACTTGTTAAAATATAGCCATTAGAGGTGTTTTGAGTCCAACATTTTACAGAAAGTGGCGGTGCTGAGAAGTCCACAAATGTGTCAAAACTGGTTGCTAATGGATGAAAATGAAATAATAATGTCTTTTTGTTTTAAAGACGTAAGTTGCGGGCATCTGCCCGAAATTGGGTGGTACCGCGGATTAACACATTCGTCCCTGTCAGATTGATGGCAGGGACGATTTTTCTTTTACACCCCTAGCCAAAGGAGGTTGCCATGAAACAATCTTTTAACACCAGTAAGCTCTACTATGGTTTTCCTATCTTCATTTTGGGCTATCAGGACCAGAACTTTGGGCACAATATCACGACCTGCAGTTCCTCTTATAGTCTGGGAGATTGGTTGGTCATAGGTGTTGGTGCTGAGGAAAATGCAGCTGACCAGATTAAGCATTACCAACAGTTCACTGTCAACATCCCTGACGAAAAACTCATGATCCAGATGGAGCAGGCTGGCTTTATCAGCCATCGGGAGAAATTGAAACACCTAGGGCTTGACTACGAGATTTCTGAACGAACTCAGGCTCCGATTTTGGAGGCCTGTCCAGTCGTTTTGGATTGCCAGGTTGATCGGATTATCGAGGAAGAGGGCATCTGTCATATCTTTGCCAAAATTCTCGAGCGACTGGCTGACCAAGAGCTCTTAGATGACAAGGGCCATTTTAAAAATGACCACTTTGCGCCTACTTACTTTATGGGGGATGGCCATCAGCGCGTTTATCGTTATCTAGATGACCGAGTCGATCCTATGGGGAGCTTCATCAAGAAAGCGAGGAAGAAGAATGACAAGAACTGAACTGCCAGAACAAATCGAAACGGAGCGACTGGTCTTGCGAGTACGTACAGTGGCGGATGCTGAGGATATCTTTGGCTATGCCAGTCGTCCAGAAGTCTCTTACCCAGCAGGGTTTCCACCTGTCAAAACCTTGGAAGATGAGATTTATTACCTAGAACATATCCTTCCCGAGCGTAATCAAAAGGATAATCTCCCAGCAGGCTATGGAATTGTGATTAAAGGGACCGATACAATCATTGGTTCTGTCGATTTCCCCCATCGCCACGAAGATGATGTGCTAGAGATTGGCTATACCTTGCACCCAGACTATTGGGGCCGAGGTTATGTTCCTGAAGCGGCGCGTGCCTTGATTGATTTAGCTTTTAAAGAATTGAACCTACACAAGATTGAACTAACTTGTTTTGGTTACAATGTCCAAAGTCAACGAGTCGCTGAGAAACTTGGTTTCACCCTTGAAGCTCGCATAAGGGATCGCAAAGATGCCCAAGGCAATCGTTGTGATGATTTGAGATACGGCTTGCTGAGGAGTGAGTGGGAGGTGATTTGATGCATCTTTTCATCATTGGTGCTCCAGCCTCAGGGAAAATGACCATTGGTCAGGAACTTTCAAAACTCACCGGTGCGACTCTCTTTTTCAACCATCAACCAATTGATTTTGCACTAGAAATTTATCAGGACTTTACAGAGGAGATGTGGGAATTTGTTCGTGGAATTACCTTTTCTTTCCTTGGAGCAAGTGCAAGAAATCAGCGATCAGTAATTTTAACTGACGTGATTGATTTTTCAAATCAGTACCAGCTGATGTATTTGAAGCAAATTCAGGATTTGTTGAATGACTATCATCAAGAGATTCTTTTTGTTGAATTAGAAACGTCTCTGGAGGAGCGCTTACGTCGCAATCGGACGGAGAATCGGTTGAAATACAAACCCTTGAAACGGTATTTTGAGGTATCTGAAAGAGAGATTTTAGAGACTGATAAAACGAATCAACTTAATTCTCAAAAGCAACCGAGTGCTCTTCACCACTACCTTAAAATTGATAATACGAATCTGTCCGCAGAAGAAGTTGCAAAGCAGATTCAAGAAAAAATGAAAACAATAGAGAAAGGACAAACACATGTCTAAAGAACTTTCACCTAAATACAATCCAGCCGAGGTTGAGGCTGGTCGTTACCAAAAATGGCTTGACGAAGATGTTTTCAAGCCTTCTGGCGATAAAAAGGCTAAGCCATACTCTATCGTGATTCCACCACCAAACGTAACTGGTAAACTCCACCTTGGTCACGCTTGGGATACAACGTTGCAAGATATCATCATCCGTCAAAAACGCATGCAAGGCTTTGATACGCTTTGGCTTCCAGGGATGGACCACGCTGGGATTGCAACTCAGGCTAAGGTTGAGGAGCGCTTGCGTGGCGAGGGCATCAGCCGTTACGACCTTGGTCGTGAGAAATTCCTTGATAAAGTCTGGGAATGGAAAGACGAATATGCCACTACTATCAAGGAACAATGGGGTAAGATGGGGCTCTCTGTAGACTACTCTCGCGAACGTTTCACGCTTGACGAAGGTTTGTCAAAAGCGGTTCGCAAGGTCTTTGTGGACCTTTACAAGAAAGGCTGGATCTACCGTGGTGAGTTTATCATCAACTGGGACCCAGCAGCTCGTACAGCCCTTTCTGATATCGAGGTTATTCACAAGGATGTCGAAGGTGCCTTCTACCACATGAATTACATGCTGGAAGATGGCTCACGCGCTCTTGAGGTTGCGACAACTCGTCCTGAGACTATGTTTGGAGACGTTGCCGTTGCGGTCAATCCAGAAGACCCACGCTACAAGGACTTGATCGGTAAAAACGTCATCCTTCCAATCGCTAATAAACTCATCCCAATCGTTGGAGATGAGCACGCAGATCCAGAGTTTGGTACTGGTGTCGTGAAAATCACACCTGCCCACGATCCAAATGACTTCTTGGTTGGTCAACGCCACAACTTGCCACAAGTCAACGTCATGAACGACGACGGAACTATGAATGACTTGGCCTTCGAATTTGCAGGCATGGACCGTTTCGAAGCTCGTAAGGCAGTCGTTGCTAAGTTGGAAGAAATCGGTGCCCTCGTTAAAATCGAAAAACGTGTCCACAGTGTTGGTCACTCAGAACGTACAGGTGTTGTAGTTGAGCCACGCTTGTCTACGCAATGGTTTGTTAAGATGGACCAATTGGCCAAGAATGCCATTGCCAACCAAGATACAGAGGACAAGGTAGAATTCTACCCACCTCGTTTCAACGATACCTTCCTCCAATGGATGGAAAATGTCCACGATTGGGTAATCTCTCGTCAGCTCTGGTGGGGTCACCAAATCCCTGCTTGGTACAACGCTGAGGGTGAAATGTATGTTGGCGAAGAAGCTCCTGAAGGTGACGGTTGGACTCAGGACGAAGACGTCTTGGATACTTGGTTCAGTTCGGCCCTTTGGCCATTCTCAACCATGGGCTGGCCTGATGTCGACTCAGAAGACTTCAAACGTTACTTCCCAACTTCAACTTTGGTAACAGGTTACGACATCATCTTCTTCTGGGTGTCTCGTATGATCTTCCAATCATTGGAATTCACTGGCCGTCAACCATTCCAAAACGTTCTGATCCACGGTCTTATCCGTGATGAGCAAGGACGTAAGATGTCTAAATCTCTCGGAAACGGGATTGATCCGATGGATGTTATCGAAAAATATGGTGCCGATGCCCTTCGTTGGTTCCTTTCAAACGGTTCTGCACCAGGGCAAGACGTACGCTTCTCTTACGAGAAAATGGATGCGTCATGGAACTTCATTAACAAGATTTGGAACATCTCTCGCTACATCCTCATGAACAATGAAGGTTTGACCCTTGAGCAAGCAACTGCTAATGTCGAAAAAGTTGTTAACAAGGAAGCTGGAAATGTCACTGACCGTTGGATTCTCCACAACCTCAATGAAACGATTGGAAAAGTCACTGAAAACTTTGACAAATTTGAGTTTGGTGTCGCTGGCCACATCCTCTACAACTTCATCTGGGACGAGTTTGCGGACTGGTATGTTGAGTTGACCAAGGAAGTCCTTTATAGCGATAACGAAGAAGAGAAAGTCATCACACGTTCTGTTCTCCTTTATACTTTGGACAAAATCCTTCGTCTCCTTCACCCAATTATGCCTTTCGTTACAGAGGAAATCTTTGGGCAAATCTCAGAAGGCTCTATCGTTACAGCAGAATACCCAACTGTTAACCCAGCCTTTGAAGACCTCGCTGCTCACACTGGTGTAGAAAGCCTCAAAGACTTGATCCGTGCTGTTCGTAATGCGCGTGCGGAAGTAAACGTTGCACCAAGTAAGCCAATCACGATTCTTGTTAAGACAAGCGATAGCGATTTGGAAGCCTTCTTTAACAGTAATGTCAACTACATCAAACGCTTCACAAATCCAGAGCACTTGGAAATCGCATCAAACATCCCTGCACCTGAACTCGCTATGTCAAGCGTCATCACTGGAGCAGAAATCTACTTGCCACTCGCTGACCTCCTCAATGTCGAAGAAGAACTCGCTCGTCTCGACAAGGAACTCGCTAAATGGCAAAAAGAACTGGATATGGTAAGTAAGAAGCTCTCTAACGAACGCTTCGTAGCCAATGCCAAACCAGAAGTCGTCCAAAAAGAACGCGACAAACAAGCCGACTACCAAGCTAAATACGACGCGACCGTAGCACGTATTGATGAGATGAAGAAGTTGGTGAAATAAGATCTGAATCATAAACCTAAATTTTAATATTTAGGTTTATTTCTCAACATTCGTTGGTAACGCTTTCTTTGTGAAAAGGAGAATTCTTATGAGAATTGATAAAATTACTATTGAGGGATATAGACGCTTTAATAAAAGTACAATAAATTTAAATCATGGAAATTTTGCTATTTTAGCAGGAGCTAACAATAGTGGAAAAACTTCGCTTATTCAGCTGTTAGACATTGTTTTCAATAATAAATCAAGAAAGTCAGTGTATTTTAATGATTTTTCTATCTCATTAAAGTCTTTGTTGGATAAAAAAGTTAAGGAATTAGATCTTTCCTCAGATTTTAATGATGAGAAGTTCATTGAATTTATAAATTATATTAATGAACATATAAAAATAAAACTTCAAATTGTATTGTCCTATGATGTGGAGGAATCCATAGGTCTATTTGCAAACTACCTAATGGATCTAGAAGATGATATGCGGAACTTTTATTTTGAATACAATTATAAACTCAATACAGAGGTAATAAAAGAAGAATTTATTAAACAAGATATCAAATCAGCTACAATACTTCAAGAAATCATAGAACAAAATACAGAAAGTATTTATTTTTATGCTGATAAAGATTTCAATAATAAGAAAATTATTGAATATAAAGATTTTAAAAAATTATTCCATTTTGAATATATATCTGCTGATAGAGAACTAGATGATGAAAATCTTAAAAATAAAAAGATAACTACATCGATTATTTCATCATCTGATTCCACTGACCGTGATTCTATATGGGATAGTAAATTTGATGAATTAAAAAATAAAATAGCTAATGATTTAGCTGAATCAGAAATTGATTCTAGTATTCAAAAAGAAGCACAACAAGTTTTATCCGACTTAAAAGATAGTCTAGACAATGTATCAAAAAATGAAATTGAAGCTTTGGAAGCGAAATTTCATTTTAACGAAAAGAATTTATTGAACTTGATTAAGGATAGTTTATTAATCAATTATTCACATAGTACCGATGAATTTTTGTTTAGTTTAACTGAAGAATCTCAAGGTCTTGGGGTTAGTAATCTAATTTATATGAGCCTCCAAATTGATAGATTTAGAAGAACAATTCAACCAACTACTGTTAATCTATTTGTTATCGAAGAACCTGAAGCACATATGCATATACAAATGCAGAAAGTGCTAGTTAGTTATATTGAAACTATTTTTAGTAAACAAAAAAATCTACAAGGAATTATTACAACTCATTCAACTGAAATTGTAAAAAATGTAGATGTTAATGATATAAAAGTCATTCGTTCAGAAAATAATTTTATGAATCGTATAGTTGATTTGCATCAATTTATTGTTAATAATGGAGATAAAAAATTTTATGAAACATTTTTTAAATTGAATTTCGCAGATTTAATTTTTTCAGATGCTGTTATCTTTTATGAGGGTGATGCAGAGAGAATGTATTTTGAAAGTTTGATTAATAGGAAACATTCAAAATATATCAATTTAACTCGTCAATATATAAGTTATTGTCAATGTGGTGGAGCTCACGCACATAAATATTTTCCACTATTAAATGAATTGAGAATGACGGCCTGTGTCTTTACTGATATTGATTACGATAAAGAAAGGGAGGAATTAGAGGGAATAGATAGTGATAAATCTTCTAATGCGACTTTAAACTCAATATTATCTGGTGAGAATAAAAATGTTGGCAGTATATATCAACAACAAAGAGAAAATAGAAGGAAAAATATAGAAGTTTTCACTCAAACATGTCATGATGGTTATTCCAGAACTTTAGAAGAAGCAATTTTATATAAACTACTTTTTCCTATCCCTCCTTATTCTGAAATAAATCGAAGAAAGTACCGTTCACAAATGATTACAGCATTTGTGAATAAAAAAAGAGTCAAAAGAAATATAAAATCAAGAAAATACAATCAAGCAAATAAGAATAGGAATAAAGGTGTATTTATAAAATATGGGAGAGATTTTTGGAAAGATATAAAGATTGAATCAAAATTAGATTTTTCTATCCCGACTAAAAAGGGATTAGCAATCAGCATCAGAGATGTTGTAAATAGTATGGACAAAACCGACTTCATGTATTCAATTATCATGAATGGCAAAGAAGCTGAAATACTACCTAATTATATCGAGGAGGGATTATTATGGCTCAACAACAAAATAACTTCTACAAAATAAATGCTCCTGCTGGAAGTGGCAAGACTTACTTTATTAGTAAGACTATTAACGATATTCTTAATAATGAACCATTTGTTAAAATTTTGTGTATTAGACTTCCTGCGAAACTAGAATCCTAGTTCACGATTGATAATGCCAGTAATCAAATTCATTCGTAATCCAAACCGTTTGCGTCGATTTCGATAGGTTGTTGAAAATATTTTAAACGTTTTTACTTTGGCAAAAATATTCTCAACCTTGATTCTCTCTTTAGATAGCGCATGGTTATAGGATTTATCTTCAAGAGTTAGTGGCTTAAGTTTGCTTGATTTCCTCGGAGTTTGCGCTTGTGAATACATCTTCATGAGTCCTTGATAACCACTGTCAGCCAAGATTTTACCAGCTTGTCCGATATTTCTGCGACTCATTTTGAACAATTTCATATCGTGGCAATAGTTCACTGCAATATCCAAAGAAACAATTCTCCCTTGGCTTGTGACAATCGCTTGAGCCTTCATAGCATGGCATTTCTTTTTACCAGAATAATTGGCTAGTTGATTTTTTTAGGACGATTTATTTTTACCTCTGTTGCATCCACAATCACCGTATCCTCAGCACTAAGATGAGTTTTTGAAATCGTAAAGCCACTTTGAATAAGAGTTGATTCAACCCATTGACTCCGACGAATTAAGTTGCTTTCGTGAATGCCAAAATCAGCCGCAATTTGTTCATAAGTACGGTATTCGCGCATGTATTGAAGAGTAGCCATGAGGAGATCTTCTAAGCTTAACTTAGGGGTCCGTCCACCTTTTGCGTGTTTACGTTGATAAGCTGTTTTTAATACGGCTAACATCTCTTCAAAAGTAGTGCGCTGAACACCAACAAGGCGTTTAAAGCGTGCATCAGTTAATGGTTTACTTACTTCATAATTCATAGTTTTATTGTATCATATTTTGTTTCGCAGGAAGTCTATTACCTATACTAATAGAGCCTCCCAAGTAATGCAGGAAAGAATTGTTTCTCCAAACGTTGAAATATCAACTATTCATAGTTTCTTAAATAAGTTTTTAAAGCCATTCTTTAGAAATGAGAAAGTTATAGACTATTATCTTGAAATTTATAAAGAAGAAATTGAGACTACACTCAAAGAAGAAACAAAATTAAATAGATATAAAGAAAGATTTCAAGTAGAGGGTGAAGTTTCTGAGGAGACAATAAAATCAAATTTATATGAAATTTATTATAATGAACGACAATACTCATCCGTGTTAAATGGTGGTTTATCTCATGATGATTTATTGAACTTTTCATTTAAATTAATAGATAGATTTCCTAAAATTGGGTTTAAGTTACGTGAGATGTATGATTATATTTTCATTGATGAAGTTCAAGATACAAATGCAGTTATTTTGAGATTTTTTTATAATTCGGCTAAAGATAGTTCAACAAATGTTTATTTTCTTGGAGACAAGATGCAAGAAATCTATAATAAATATGATGGTTCGTTTGAAACTGAATTTAGAGAATTTGATGGTAATCTCTCAAAAACCTTTACCACCAATTACCGATCCTCTGAAGAAATAGTTGATTTATTAAATAATTTATACCAATCTTCTTCTAGAGTAAAACAAGTCGCCTACAAAGGCAAAAAAGGTCAATTCCCTCAATTAGTCTTCACAGATAACATTGAAAAATATTTATTTGATAATAGAGAGGCTTACGAAGAGTTTTATAAATTAAGAACAATTAATAAAAAAAGGTTTCAAAACATCAATAATAGTGGGAAGTCTGCTGAAGAAATCTATACAATATATCAGAAAATATACCCTAATAATGGTCGTGTTAGTGTAATGGATGTTTTGACAAACAGCAACTATGATGAAAATCCTGATGTGCTAATGTCTTTTTTAAGTTTGTTATTTCAAGTGTTGAATGAATATAAAAATAAAAATTATGGTGAAGTGATTCGTATCTTAAAGAATAGCAAAAGAAACTTATCTTTTGGTAAATTTATTTCAGTTTTTAATAACCATCTTTTGAAAATTGAACTTCATGAGGATAAGTTAAAACTGAAAGAAAAAATGAATTTCTTTATCGAATTATTAGAATCTGATTCTTCGCTAGAAACCGTACTTCAGGAATTAGTTAATGAGAAAATTATCAGTAGTGATTTCTATAAATTTATATCCTCATATGAAAGAAATGGCTCTTTTCTCTATACTGATTTATTCTCTTCATCAATTGAATTATTCAAATTGATTGATGAATATAATAGAAACCCTATGGTGTCAACACAACATGGGGTTAAAGGAGAAGGGCATAAAAAGATATTATTTGTAGCTGAAAATTCAAGTAATCCAGGTATCAAGATATATGAATTTCTAAACCTATTTACACATTTTTATACACAAAATAAATTTAATTTTGATAGTTTTCAACAGTTTTTCTATAACTTTAATCGTGATATTTTCTTACTAGAAGATAAACTAGAAAAAAAAATAAGTAAAATTCAAGCGGAGGATAGAAAACAGTACATTGATGATTTCCAAAATATTTATAACAAATATTTAGATAATGATTACTTTAAGTTTATCTGCTTGAAGCAAAATACGCTACAACTTCGAGAGAAAACTTGTCTCGCAGATATAAAAATTATATTTAACAATAATACGGTTAGATCTATTTTAACAGCTTACAAACTTTTTTATGTTGGTTGTTCCCGAGCTGAAGAAGAATTAGTTGTATTGATTAATGCAAGTCAAATTGACAATATGACGGAATTTAAGAATTGTTTTAAACAAATTGGTTTTCAGATATAAATATATACAAATCTGAAATTCGAATTTTTAATGGGTGTGTAGAAATTAATATTACATGATTCAAAAATGTGGAATTATAGATATACCTCAGTTAGCAGATTTCCTCAATGTTAAAGGTGAACTGGCCCGTCTCGATAAGAAACTACTCTCTAACGAACGCTTCGTAGCTAATGCCAAACCAGAAGTCGTCCAAGAAGAACGCGACAAACAAGCCGACTACCAAGCTAAATACGACGCGACCGTAGCACGTATTGATGAAATGAAGAAGTTGGTGAGATAAACATAGAAACACGGTGATAAGCCGTGTTTTTTTGGTATAATATCTATAATTACAGTTGACATGCTGTTTCAAAAATGAAAAGGATTATCTTATGTTTTTTTATTTAATTCTATTACTATTCATTTCCATATTATGTTCATCTATAATATATTTTATTCCTTACCACATAATAAAATATTTTCAAAAAAGGAAAGCTATTGTAATAAATAATATTAACAGACTTTTAAATGGCGGAATTGGACAGTTTCCTAGAACAAATTTTGAAAAAATATTATTGAAATATAATGGATTTTCTAATAAGTTAAATGATATATATAATTTATATTTCAAGAAAAATCTGCATCACATAATCAAACTGAACTGCACCCCAAAAGTTAGACATAAAAATCTAACTTTTGGGGTATTTTTATTATGAAATTAACTTATGATGATAAAGTTCAAATCTATGAACTTAGAAAACAAGGATATAGCTTAGAGAAGCTTTCAAATAAATTTGGGATAAACAATTCTAATATTAGGTACATGATTAAATTGATTGATCGTTACGGAATAGAATTCGTCAAAAAAGGAAAAAATCGTTACTATTCTCCTGATTTAAAACAAGAAATGATTAATAAAGTCTTACATGAAGGCTGGACTAAAGATAGAGTTTCACTTGAATACGGCCTCCCAAGTCGTACGATACTTCTTAATTGGCTAGCACAATACAAGAAAAACGGGTATACTATTGTTGAGAAAACAAGAGGGAGAATACCTAAAATGGGACATAAGCTAAAAACGAGACCTGAAGAGAGGACAGAATTAGAACGTCTTCAAGCAGAAAATGAGTACCTGAGAGCGGAGAATGCCATCCTAAAAAAGTTGAGAGAACTCCGATTGAAGGAGGAAAAAGAGAAAGAAGAAAGACAGAAATTGTTCAAGAATTAATGACTGAGTTTTCGTTAGATATTCTTCTAAAAGCCATTAAACTAGCTCGTTCGACCTACTACTATCACTTGAAACAGCTAGACAAACCAGATAAGGACCAAGAGCTTAAAGCTGAAATTCAATCCATTTTTATCGAACATAAGGGAAATTATGGTTATCGTCGGATTCATTTAGAACTAAGAAATCGTGGTTATCTGGTAAATCATAAAAGAGTTCAACGCTTGATGAAAGTACTCAATTTACAAGCTAAAATGCGACAGAAACGAAAATATTCTTCTCATAAAGGAGACGTTGGTAAGAAAGCAGATAACCTTATTCAACGCCAATTTGAAGCAGCCAAACCAATGGAAAAGTGCTATACGGATGTGACTGAGTTTGCCATTCCAAATAGCACGCAGAAATTGTATTTATCGCCTGTTTTAGATGGCTTTAATAGCGAAATTATTGCTTTTAATCTTTCTTGTTCGCCTAATTTAGAACAAGTACAAACAATGTTGGAACAGGCATTCACAGAGAAGCACTACGAGAATACGATTCTCCATAGCGATCAAGGTTGGCAATACCAACACGATTCTTATCATCGGTTCCTAGAGAGTAAGGGAATTCGAGCATCTATGTCACGTAAGGGCAACAGCCCAGACAACGGCATGATGGAATCTTTCTTTGGCATTCTTAAGACTGAAATGTTTTATGGTTATGAGAATACGTTTCAGTCACTTGAGCACTTGGAACAAGCTATTGTAGACTATATTGATTACTACAACAACAAACGAATTAAGGTAAAACTAAAAGGACTTAGTCCTGTACAATACAGAACTAAATCCTTTGCTTAAATTAATTGTCTAACTTTTTGGGATCAGTACAAACTGAGCGTTATTTTTTATTATATTTCATCTGTTTTGATTCAGAAAATATTTCATGTAAAATTTTTAAATCTATCCTTACTATCATTTCTTGACATTTCTTCTTTTGTTGTTGGTGTTTTGGGAATGTATGGCATTTATATTGGGTTTTTACAGTATACTACAGAGAATAATGAACGAGGGAAGTATCTTGGAAAAAATAAAACAAGCTATGTGTTGAAAGATTTTTTCTGGTATCGTTTTAGTCAAAGTAAAGCGTTTATACTTTCATTGCTAGTTCTTACAATAGTCCCAAATATTATAAAGTTATCACTTCTAACTAATGAAGTGAATCTATATCTAATTTATCTATGGCAAAGTTCACTACTTTTGTTATTAATTGCTTTTGTATTTCTTCTAAAAATGAGTTTATTTTTGATTAGTATTATATCGAGAATAAATTCTGGAGTAGACTATGATTTACAAAGTATAATAAGAGAAAGAATACAAGAGGAATATATTCAAAAGTTTTGGATAGAATTTCAAAAAGAATTATATATCAAAAAAATTGATAAAATAGATAGAGAACATACTTTAGTTGAATGTTTATTTTATAAATTAAGTTTTTTTAGAAATCATCGATTTATGAGGAAACAATTACTTTGTGATGATTTAGAACCTAGATTCCTATATAATTGGCTAAAGTATGATACAAGGAATTTATCAGAATTTGAAAAGAAAGAATTTATAGAGTTAGTATTTATAGGAATACAAAAAGATGTTTATCAAAAAATAGGTGATAAAAACAAGCAGATAATAAAAAATCTTGAGGAATTTCATAGATTTTATAGATTGTTTGTGGAAATGAAATGGAGATTATTTGTCTCAGATGATGAAATGTATAGAATTACTAGAAAGAAGCCATCTAATATAGATATAATGCTTCCCTTTAAATCATGGTATATTTTATTGAATCATGATATCAAAATATTTAATGAATTGTTCAAAACCTTTGACAACGAACTGATATATAATTACTATGTGAAACAAATTAAACGACAGCTTTTAGGATTTACTTTTGGAAGAAAAAATTCTTTGAAGTTTTCAGATGAAACTGTAGAGAATTTTCTATGGAAACTGATTTTTAGACATCCTCAGCTTGATATGCAAAGAGTATATGACGGGTTAATTATATCAACAAAAAAAATAATAGATAGTAATAATCTGTATAAAATATCTGTTAAGAAAAATGGAAATTCTAGGGTATTAAAATTATTAAATTTTCAATATGCCAGATTGAAAGAAAATCGAATTAAGGATAATATAAGAAGTTCTGAAAGATTCAGAAATTTTAAGTTTTATGAGGAAGAATTTGAATATTTTAAATGGTCTCAGCTTTGGAAGCAAAAGAACTTATTTCAAAATAATGTTAATTATAATACAAACATTTTTAAGGGTTCAGAACGAACGCTTAATGAGTATTCAAAAGTGTTATTTGAGTCTTTAGAATATTCTTATGAGCAGTTTAATCAATACCAAAAAAACTGTATATTAAGTATGAATAATGAATACAGTCTTGCTTTTATGTTATATCAATTGTTATATACCGATTATACAGAATGGGATGATAACATTGAATTTTATGATGCTGAGATTAAAAAATTAATGAGTTGCGATGAAGAACAACAAAATTACCTTTTCTATCAAGCTAAAGAGATAATCTTAAGAACAAATATTAGTGATCGTATTACAGATGAAATTTTAGATAAATTATGGACAAAACGAAATGAAAAAATAACAGATTTTTATTGGTTTAATCAGTTTGGTAGAAGTCATCAAATGTCAGAACTTAAAATTGTATATGTTCAATGGTTATTGTCAGGTAAAACATTTTCATTCTCAAGCAGATTTAACTTTATATATGATTCATTCAGCTTTGGTAAAGTGGTAACAAGAGCGAAGAACAGTAAAAAATGTATAAAAGTCTCTGTTAATAAATTACATTGGAAACGTGTTAGAAATAAAGAGAAAATGGATAACTTCTGTAGAGAATATTTCCTTCTTACTGATAAGTTAGATTCAATTCTCACAAATGATTTTTATTCCTACAAGCAAAATGATATACAATTATCAATTGAATATCTTTTGAAGACCAATAAAGTTAACATATCAAATGTAATAGAAGATCTATCCGTATCAAGTTTATTACGTCTAGAGCGGATATTAAGCTATAGGGGCTACCGTTATAATCGATATTTCAGCTATACTAGTAGAACAATTTTTGATGCTGTAACTTCTAATAGTCCATTTTATTGGTCCGGTGGGAAAGGAATATTAGAATTTTATATCCTCAAAACTATTGATAGTTTTTATCAAGATTTATATTTGGATAGTCAATTTATAGATGGCCTTAAAAGAAAAATGATTTCTACTTTGAATACTCAAAATATGATGATTGATGAGTATGTTGAAGTAATCTCCAAAAAAGTTTCAATCGTAGACAGTGTTTCTAAGTTTCAAAAAGAAGAAATTATTCGTAAATTAAATGATTTGTTATACAATACTGAAACAAAGAGTAATCAGAGTAAGTTAGCTCATAAGAAAATATACAGATATAGGTAGCGGTGCTAAATACCTCTTTTTAATTTATATAACAGACCGATGAATATACCTCACTGGAAAAGGAAAAATATAAATCAACAGTAATTAGGTTTAATATAAATTTCAATATTTGATTAGGTTAGATCTTTTTGCGTGAAAATTATAAGTAAATGAACTTTTAATGTTATACTAGAAAAGTCATTATTTTAGAAAGCAGGTAAGACATAACAAATTCTGTAAGTTCGAACCGACCTGAGAAGTACAACATTTCAGCTTTCTTCTCAGGTGTTGGGGGAATTGAGTTGGGATTTGAACAGACCAACGAGTTCAGAGTGGTGTATACCAATGAATTTGATAAGTATGAGCGCTAGAATTATTCGTTTAATCAAACCATTCATCTAAAGGACATTCCAGATGAGTGCATGGGATGTTGGGTATAACTTATTGTGAATGCTTTTTATAATTTAAAACAGTTCCTACTAAATTTCACCCTTTACCGATGACTCAGAAAAAGAATTGAAAGGAACTCTTTATGCAACCAACTTACAACATTGACCATCCAAACTTGTCTTATGAAGCTAAGCGTGATTTATGGCAGATCGGTTTTGGTCTACAGAAGGTTGATAATCTAGTGCCATCAGATAACGTTTTATTACGCTGACCGTCAATGATAACACCTGAATGAAGATACTTACGAACCGAGGATTCCGTATCTCCGTCTTCAATCATGTTATGTAGTAGGGACGTCAATCTATCTTGAGGAACTGTATCGAAAAATTTCCCTAGGTCTATATCCATTTAGGTACTCTACGAACTTCATGATGACTTTTTCACACAAACCTTAGTCCGAATTCAATTACTCTCGTGATTCACATATATAGATTAGGCCTGCCTATTTGGACTTTAGAGTTTGCAACCCCTTATCCACTCCACTATACATGCCTTGTGTTCGTAGCGCCACGGTTTAGCCATCCCTTCCTCTGATGATTCTTTTTTCAAGTGTCAGACTTAAAACGCTCTATCACCAGATCGTTTTAATCAGCTACCTCACGATAGTCAGGCTTGGGAATCGCTATTGAGTTACCGATATCGGAGAGCCCACGGAGGACTTTCACCTCAGATGTACGACATGGCCATCATACCAAAAACGGCAAATCTCAATTTGAGAGATTTGCCGTTTTATATATTTTCATCTTGCAAATCTAGCTGCTTCACTCTAACAATATAGTATGCTATAATCAAAAACAAATTGAAGCTGACAATCCAGATAGACCATTCATGGAGAAAATGCATAGATACAGCCAAGCTAATAGCGCCCACGACGAAACTGCCTACAACAATGCCATAGTTCAAGGCTTGCCGACGATATTCTTGAACATCTCCTTCTCCTCTAACGATGCGATACAAAGCAGTCAACATCTTTCTATAATTTCCAGACGTCATAAAAATGACATAGGGATGATCTTCAATCAAACTACCCGTAAATGTTAGCATCATCATGCCTGTTCCAAAAGCAATAAAAGGAACTTCTAATAGAGGAAAGCGGGAAAAGAAGGGAAGAACAAGGGTCCCGATAAATAAGGGAAGTAGCATCTTAATTCGCCAATAGGCTGTTTTGCGATATTCTTTCATGTGTAAGGCAAAAAGAAAGCCTAGGGAAAAGAATATAATCGAGCAGAATCTCAACATAGTATTGATGACATGTGAATCGTGCCAATCTGATATCAGTAGGAGAATGTTCCCTGTCTGTGTCGCCACCAAACTATGGTACTGGATATGACAGAACACATCCAAAGAACCACCGATAAAGCCAAGGAACACTCCCATGAGTCGTGTGTTTTGAGGTAAAATTAATTTATCTGGCATTGATTCATCACTCGTTTCCCTTTGATTTTTTCATTATACCACTTTCTCTGAAAGAAACTAAGTGAAAAACGGTCAGTTCAGGTAGATATGATTACATATACTCCTAAGTTCATCTCATCTCTGAAGTTCATTTATGACGTCTTATCAACTTCAAATGCTGTAGGTACTCATCAACTGAACTATTTTTAAACAAATTATTTCAGTACTGAAGACTATGGCTGAATCAAAGCAACGCTAGATACAGTTCCATCTGCGCCTGTTGTAATTTGGATGATTTTTCCACCACCAATTTTGGCATTATATTTACCATCATCAAGGGTATAGGCATAGCCTTGGATAGAGTAGTTTTCTTTCTTACCATCACTAGATTCTACTGTAAATTGACCACCTGATGAAACAGTGATAGTCTCGCCATTAGCCCCCTTCCAGTTGCCAGCTGCAGCAGAGAAATCTCCATCAACCATGGTTAGAACACCCTTGTAACGTTTGTTGTGTTCTGCTTGCTTATCTTGAAGTTTGCGATCAGTAGTTGGATCATAAGCTGATTGGCTTGTCTGTGCTTGAGAGCCTTGCTGATTTGAGGGAGTTTGCGAAGATGCCTGTTGGTTAGAAACTTCTTGCCCCTGTCTTGTTTCTGGCGCTGGTGTTGCTTGCGATTGATTAGCAGTAGTTGCTGACTGGTCAGAAGATGATGATTTAGCTTTTTCTGTTGAAGCTGAACTTGATGACTTCTGAGTCTTGTTCTCTTTACTTGAAGAACTTGCCTTAGAACTAGAAGATGCTTGTGTTGTCTTGCTAGAACTATCGCTTGCAGTATTCTCTTTCTTATTACCACAAGCTCCCAATAGCAGGGTTGAAGCGAGTACAGTTGCGGCCATCAATTTGATAGAAGTTTTATTTTTCATTTTATGCTCCTTTTGTAACATTTTTGAAATGTTTGGAAATATGTTTGTAACATTATTGTAATATTTGTTTTGAAATTTGTCAACTACTTATCTAAAATTTTTTAGAATTATTTTTTAGTACATTTATTTCCTTATCCCTCCTATATCTTTTATTCGTAAAGAATTTAAAAAAACAGGAAAATTTTTCCTATGAGAATACTATATTTTATACGTGTAATCGCTTGCATTTTTTTCCTGAAGGGCTATAATAAAATTGAAATAGATATTGGAGGTGTAGACTTATGTTAAGCAAATATTACAAGTATCTTCCTTGGGTGATTTTAGATGCTTTCGTTTCTTATGGGGCAGCTACTCATTACGCTCAAACAACATTTGATTTGTTCTACCTAACTGCCATTTTCATGATTGTCTATGTAGCTTTATTGTATTTACACGAAACCTATTTAAAATATAAATACAAAGATTTATTCATTCGAATCATGAGTAATTCAAAGACAGATAAACATCCTTAATTAGTAAAGTAGTCAAATAGCATCAAAAAAGAGGTCGGGAAAAAATCCCGACCTCACTTTTTTATGACTAATAAGTCTTTGACACGATGGCTGAATTGACTTTTGATACAAACTTTATTTTCTCTATTCTCAAGTTCAACAAGCCATCAGGTTTATTGAAATTTCTCAGGACTGAGACTAGGAAATCGAGACTTGATCTATCGATTTCTGTCCCAAAGCTTTTTATTTCAATCGATAGGTTTTTCTTGGTTTCTTTTTAGGCACTCGTTTGAGCCCAACTTCTTCTACATACTCACCGTATTTTACGAGAAAGTTATTGCTGACGATTGGTCGTCCTGGGTTGATGAGATTGACCAATTCGGTCCCTTCATAGACAGTGAACTCCTCCTCTAGCAGATAGAGGAAGGTCGGATTCCAGTCAAGACGCCCTTGGATTCGTTTGATGGATTCTTGGATAATGGCATAATGGTCAAAGGCGAAGTCTTGCTCCCCCAGCTCTAGTCCATCTAGGAAGCACTTGCCCGTCTGAAAATTGACATCGACAAAAACCACATCCTTTGCATCATCTCCAGCTTGAACGAGATCAAGTGCGCGGCTAGGTAGATACACCAAATGGGCGATAGTAACCGTCCAGCCCCGCGGATCACGACCTGGAGTAGATACTGTCATCAACTGTTCGATTTTTTCTAAAGGAAGGTCGAGGTTGACCTCCTCTCTTACTTCACGCTGACAAGCATGCCTTGCATCTTCGCTCTTATCCATAAAACCACCGACCAAAGCCAAACAGTTCTGATAAGGATGGGCCTTACGGCGGATTAGTATGAGTTTGATTTTGCCTTCCACAAAGCAATAAGCTACCATATCCACCGTCACGCTCGGTTTTTCATACTGAGGAAGATCCTGTTTGCAGTACCAGTCTAAAAATTCCTTCTCAGTCGCATGAACCTCAAAATATTCTCTTTCTGTCATTCCAGCTGGGATTATCGTTTCAGTCATCTTATCTCTCCTTGACAGCCTTAGTCCATTGGTACCAACCGACTAAACTATTGATGGTGTAAACCCAGTACATTCCTTGGATATGGATGTTTTCACCCCACCAGAGGTAGATACTAAAGAGATTGGTTGCAATCCAGAAAATCCATTGCTCACGGTAAAGACGTGTCATCAAGAGCTGACCAACACCATTTGTCGCATCGGTAACACTGTCACGGAAAGGACGAGCACTGCTGATACTTTGGTAGGCTAATCCCATGCCAATCCAGATGATAGCAGTCAAGGCCAAGTACTTGAGCCAATCAATCAGACCGAGTTTCTTAGCTTCAAAGTGAGACTCCTCTGGTCTTCCTTGTTCATTGATCCGATTAGACAACCAAGTATAGAGACCAATAGGCTGCATGACAAAGAAATAAACTGTTGTCAAAACTTCACCGTAGAAAGTCGCATTCATAGCTAGGACCAAATAGATTGCAGAGTTAATAGCACCAAAAAGATAGTTGCTAGCCCGACCTTCAGCTACCAATATAACGCAGACAATCCCTGTCCAAGAGGCCAAGAGACCAATCCAGTCATGACTTTCTGTGTTTTGTGTAAACTCCAGAATAAGAGGAACACTTGATAAAGCAATCAAATAGAGCCACTGGAAAAGACTACGGCCCACAAAGAGGTCTTTCCAAAGCAAACGCATAACTCCTGCAAAACCAATTTTACGAGCTTCTGCGTGAACATTTTTAAAGTTTTCAATAAATCGTGTGATTTTTTCAGTTATTTTTTTCATTTTCTTCTCCTAATCTGCTTGGTAAATGGCATCAATAGCCACTTTTGCTGCTTCATAATTTTCTAGATAATCATCAGCTAGATAAACATGAGGAATATTGCCTAGATATTGCTCCCTCATCATATCCAAATGCTGAGAAAAACTGTGACGGATATGGTCTTCTGCCATGGTCATGTCGCGAAAACCATCATTGACATAAGAGCCAACAGGTTGCACAAAGAGGATTAAATCCCACTTTTCCTTGGCTAAGATGGAAACAAAGAGACTATCAAAGGTCTCTACGGACAAGTCCTCCTGCTCTTCGCTTTCCATGTAGTAATCGTAGTAGCCCTTGGTTACCAAAGAGTTTGTATCTGCAAGGACCAGGCCTCGATTGGCATTGCTATCGATTAACTTGGAAGTTTGGTCATATTGCCCCAAAAGAAGGTAATAATAATCTTTGGGGATAAGCTCATCATCTCGGACATTATTTTTTATCTGATACTCACGAGCATATTCCAGACTGACTGGCGCATCATAGAAGCGAGCTAAATCCTTGGCTAGAGTTGTTTTCCCATTACTCGCACTTCCCATAATCAACACTTTTTTCGTAAACTGACGGCGGAAAGGTTGAGCGATGTATTTCCAATATTTGCTTGGATTTTCTCGAATCATAGTAGCCGAAATTCCAAATTTTCTTTCCTGTAGGACAGTCTCGAAACCACGTTCTGACAATTCTTGTTGATATTCGGACTCTCCTACAAAAAAGATGAGTTCCTGACCAGTCTGGTCATAGGAAATGGCCTGCAACATCTGATCCAACCACTCCTGCCAGCCCATTGGATAGCGTGGAATATTGGTTTCGTCAAGTTTACAAACAGAGGTCAACTCATCATCTCGAAATGCTTCACGAATATAGCGAAACCTCTTTTGTAGTGTAAGTCCAATCTGTTCACCACGATCTCCCTTATAACCTGAAACTACCACCCATACAGCATCGCATTGTCGTTTTGCTCTTTGGATTAAATCAATATGCCCCTGATGCAAGGGAGCAAAGGTTCCAAAAACCACTGCTATCTGTTTTTTCATGTCTTTTCAACCTTTTTATAACTTTTTATATTTTATATTATACTTTACCTTTCTGTATTTGTCAACACTTTTTTATTATTTTTTATAAAAACATTGCTGTATGATAAGAATTTTTTACGTAGCATACAAAACTTGATTAGGAAAAATCCCTTTTGGAAATCCTTAAACTAATTGCACAATTCAAATGCTTATTTGAGTAACAACTTCCCAAAAAAAGAGGCTGAAACAATCTGTTCCAACCTCACAATTTTAAACAATCTCAAATTTTAATTGACCAGCTTTGACACCAATCTTCAGAGTCTTACCAGCTTCCAATTCACCTTTAAGGAGAAGTTCTGCAAGTTTGTCTTCTACTTCCGTTTGCAAAGTTCTGCGTAGTGGACGAGCCCCCATCTCTGGATCATAGCCTTGCTGAGCTAGAAGTTTAAGGGCAGATGCTTGGAGTTTCAAGTCAATTCCTTTTTCTGCTAAGCTTGCAATCAATGGTTTGACCATAATCTTAACTACTTCTTGCATATCTTGACTTGACAAGCTATGGAAGACCACCTTCTCATCAATACGGTTGATAAACTCTGGACGATAAGCCTTTTTCAACTCCTCAAACATCCGTTTTTCCATATTTTCTTGGTCAAAACGAATGTCCTTAGCTCCAAAGCCGACTGTCTTGTCGTCACGAAGAGCTGTCGCACCAAGGTTTGATGTCATGATGATGATGGTATTGGAGAAGTCAACCTTGCGACCCTTACTGTCTGTCAAGACACCATCATCCAAGACCTGCAAGAGAACATTAAAGATGTCTGGATGAGCCTTTTCTACCTCGTCAAAGAGAAGTACTGAGTACGGTTTGTTACGAACCTTCTCGGTCAACTCTCCACCTTCTTCGTAACCTACATAACCTGGAGGAGCCCCATTGAGACGACTGGCCGCGAATTTCTCCATGTATTCACTCATGTCAAAGCGGATAAGAGCAGATTCATCATCAAAGAGAACTTCCGCCAAGGCCTTGGCCAACTCGGTCTTACCAACACCTGTTGGTCCTAGGAACATAAAGGATCCAATTGGACGTTTGTTATTGCGAATACCCGATTGATTTCGGCGAATGGCACGACTGATGCTAGACACCGCTTGTTCCTGTCCGATAACACGTTTATGCAGTTCAGCTTCAAGGTTGAGATACTTCTTGGCATCCGTTTGGGTTAATTTTTGCACAGGAATACCTGACAAGCGACTCAAGGTGGTCAAAATGTCTGATTCTGTCACCAAATCTTTATAGACTGGAACTTCCTGCTCTTTTGCAATGAGTTGAGCAGCTTGCTTCCATTTACCATCCATCAAGGCCTTATCAGCTGGTGTTAAACCTGACTCATCTTGTTTAGCGTGTTTCGATTTATTTTGCACTGTTGCAGCTGCTTCGTCCAATAGATCAATGGCTGAGTCTGGCAAATGACGACTCGTCAAATAACGATGTGCCATTTTGACAGCTGTTTCTACTGCATCGTCTGTAATTTGGACATGGTGGTGTTTCTCGTAAGTTGCTTTCAAGCCCTGCAAAATAGCCATACTATCTGCTAAACTCGGCTCCTCAATCATCACTTTTGCAAAGCGACGAGAAAGGGCTGCGTCTTTTTCGATGTGCTTTTGATACTCTTCCTGAGTGGTCGCACCGACAGTTCTCAGAGTTCCACGTGCCAAGGCAGGTTTCAAGATATTGGCTGCATCCAAGGTCGAATCAATCCCACTTCCTGATCCCATAATGGTATGAAGCTCATCGATAAAGAGAATGACCTTGCCATCTTCCTCAATATCTTTGATGATATTGTTCATACGTTCTTCAAAGTCACCACGGAAACGAGTTCCCGCAACCACATTCATCAAATCAAGTTCTAGGACACGCATCTTAGCCATTTCATCAGGTACATCCCCGTTGGCAATACGTTGCGCAAGACCAAGTGCTAGAGCTGTTTTACCGACACCTGCATCTCCAACTAAGACCGGATTATTTTTTGTCTTACGGCTCAAGATTTGAATCATACGAGAGATTTCTTGGTCGCGCCCGATGACTGGTTCCAATTTACCCGAACGAGCTTGCTCCGTAAGATCATGCGTATAATCTTCCAAACCTCCACTTGGTGTCTGAGGCATCCCCATCATATTAGCCATGGAATTTTGCTTATCCGCTACCGTACGATGACGCTGGCGAAGGGCCTTCAAATCTTCTCTAGTCCAACCAGCACGCGCTTCAAGACTTCGACGAAGTCCAGCAATCTTGACCTGATCCTTCTGATCTTCGTAAGAAAATCCCGCTTTTTCTAAAATGCGAGTAGCTAAGGCATTGCCATCATGTAAGATAGCATAAAGAAGGTGCTCTGTTCCCAATACCTTGGCATGTACGACAGATGCAACATGCTCTGCTTCCAACAACAATACCTTCAACCGGTGTGAAAAAGGAAGCTCCTGATAATGTTCCTGATCGCTATACTTTGTTTCAGTTAGCTCTACAGCAACTTCCTCCAGACGATCAATCTCATATGGAAATTCATTTAAAGTCGCCCCAGCTACACTGTAACCATGATTGGCCATAGCAATCAATAGATGCCATGACTCTAGGTATTCTGCCCCAAAATGACTGGCGACCAGAAAGGCACTTTCTATACATTCTCTCAATGCTTTTGAATATTTCATTTAGTTCTATTTTCCTTTTCTATCTACCTCTTGTAATAACTGACGGAGCATATTGGCACGGATAAGATTGGCATCATCGCCTAAAACTCGGTCTGTCGCCATTGCTAATAATAGATTCATCTCCTGACGAGTCACCAAATCCTGCTCAAACAAGAGTCTTAAAACATCTTCAAAGATAGCTAGGCTAACTTCTTCACCTACCGAATACAGTAGATCTCGAAGCATATCATGATGGTTAGAGAATTCAATTCGACCAATGCGAATATAACCGCCACCTCCTCGCTTACTTTCAACTAAATAACCTCTGCTTTCAGTAAATCGAGTCTTAATCACATAGTTGATCTGGCTAGGCACGACTTGAAAGGTATCCGCTAATTGGCTTCGTTGCAATTCAACCATACCCGACTGCTCCAAAATCGCCTTGATATAGGCCTCTATATGGTCTGATGTATTTTTAAATCTCATAGAACGCCACCTCTTTCTTTGAACCTTGACTATCTTTGACTATACTATCATTTAACACTCTATAAGTCAAATTTTTAGAGCTCAGCCCTTGAAAATACTGACTTTTTTAAAAAACACTTTGGCATTAAATAGCCTTAGTTTTTCTTGAAAGTTCCTAAAAAAGTCCACAAAAAAGAGCCCTAAAAAGGGCGTAATATTGACGAGTTCAGCAGGCAAGAAACTAGCACGGTCAAACGTGCTTTTTTAATACCTGGTAATATTATAGCATATCCAGAAAACTCTCTCAATCATTAGCAATAGCTCCAATGTTGAAGTATAATGATACTATAACTCTTGCAGAAGCTAAGAAAGCCTATCTCAGAAAAGTTTAGAAAGATAAGAGAATTTAATATAAAAATATTTAGTTCTAGCCAATTAATATTTCTGGTTTCACTATTTTAAAAACAATAATTAGGAGTAAATAATTATGAATAAGACTGGTAAAGAAAACTTAGTAATGATTAATGATGAAGAATACGTACATTGTCCAGTTTGCGGAACATTGACCGCTGTTTATGACATTTGTGATCATTGTAATTGGCAAAATACGGGGGAAACCAACATTGATGGAGGCCCAAACAAGATGACACTAGCAAAAGCTAAGGAAGCTTACGTTAAAGGGATTCCAATAATATAACAAACTATAGTACTACAGAATCAGGAAAATAAAAATGGAACTTAGAAAGTTTAACAATAAAGTTGTAACGATGACAGACGTTGATAACCAGACCTTTGAGGGAATTTGTCTTTTTGAAGATAAGGATACTTTTGATGAAGAGTATGATGCTTTATCTGTTAAAACAGGTTTACGATGGACGAGGTTATTTGAAAATGAAATTTTAAATGTTGAAATTATTAAAAAAATTAACTAACCTAAAAGTCCTTAGATTTTTTCCAAGGGCTGATTTATTTGCAAGGATAGCCAGGACTGTCGAGGCTCCTGCATTTCTCGACCCACTAACTAAATGGCGCGTTGGTGACAGATTCTCAACCTCTATCCTTCGTATCTTAATTATGTCACAGTATCCATCAAAAATAAATTATGAGGGAGGTGACTGAACATCAAAAATAATCTATATGTATCTAAGCATGTTTACTATTGTATATAATCTTTGTCGGTCATATCATTTAATTCTTACAAATAAATGTATAGTTTATGACTTTCTATCTGAGAAAAAATCTCTCCAAAATGGATTCTCGCTATTAAAAATTCTAACTTCTTCTTCAGTCATATTATGAGGATAATCAAGAAAAAGGTTATAAATTTTTTGCTGATCAAAGCTGAATAACAGCTCTCCTCTAACATCTATCTTATCAATCCACCAAACTTTTGACTCTTCACTATCTTTGTAAAAATCACTGTACCCTTCAAGATTAGACTCCGAAGTAATGAGTTCATCTGTTTCATCGGATGAGTCTGGTTTGTTATAGTCATGTAGTTCATTATTTAACATCATTTAATCACTTTTTGTTATCTCTTAAAATTACCACCAGGTAAATGATTTCTCGCTTGGTAATTCTCCTCTATCCCACATCTGCTTCACTGCTCCACGAGCCTTGTTTGCATAATAGGGTGCCCCAAGTTCTTTATCATAATTTGACTCGATAGCAACTGTAACTTCGCCAGTTTGCTCATCAATCTCAATCATACCTGGGTCACGGTTTTCAGGAATATACCAATATCCTAAAATACCAGAATTAAAAATTTTAATTAGTTTAAGCATTGCTTTTTTCCTATATTCTAAAGTCGCTCAAGTCATTTAGTACCACACAACTTGCCCTGGTTCTTTCAAGCCGCCGTCTTCACTTTTTAGATTTATAATACATTTTGACACATAATCAAAACCATATTTTGAGGGATCATTTCGCTTTAGCTCACGGGTAGAAGGATTAAATTTAAAAATCTCCCTTCTGCTCTCATCACCTTCAGGAAAAATCTCATAACGATTAAAACCATTCACAACTTCAATCAAATTAAATCTTACCTTTATTTTCTCTGGCCAATATCAATTATATTTTTATTTGCTGAAAAACTTCTTCATCCCATACATCCACTAAACTTTTTCCATCAAAAACTTTAGCTTCCATAGCTTCATCAATTGTATCAAACTGCCTACCTTCATAATCATAACCAACGACACAAATACTCGATAAAAAACAAGCACCTCGGCCATTAACATAAAATTCAAGATCTGTGTCTAAATTTCATCTTTTTTCATCACATCACAATACGTCAATTATATCACTTTTTATATATCAGAATTTCCATTTATAGACAAAAAAGAGCTGGCAAAGTATCAACCTCACCAACTCCCTATTTTTCTACTTATCTAAGCCTAATTCTGCCAAGATTTGACGTTTGTAGGCAATCTTTTGGACTTCCTTGTCTTCATCTTCAGACCAATCTAGTTTAATTTCTGAAACAATCTGCCCAGGACGATTTTTCAAGATATAGATGCGGTCACTGAGATTGAGGGCCTCCTCGATACTGTGAGTAATAATCAAGGTTGTTAGCTGCAACTGCTTGTGAATTTCAAGGTACCAGGCGTGGAGCTCCATCTTAGTCATCTCATCCAAGGCACTAAAGGCCTCGTCTAGAAGAAAGAGCTTGTGCCCGAAAAGGTAGGTACGAAGTAAAGCAACACGCTGACGCATCCCACCACTAAGTTCATGAGGGTACTTATCCCTTACAGCCGTCAACTGAAAGGTCGCAAGAATTTCATCTGCTTTGGCAATAGCTTCTGCCTTGTCCACCTTTTGAATTAAGAGGGGCAAGATGATATTTCCTAGCACCGTCTTGTGTTCCAAAAGCAAATCCTTTTGTAACATATAGCTCACGCGCCCCTTAGGATTTTCCTCTCCATCAAGAATGATTCGCCCTGACTGGACTTCTAAAATCCCAGCAATCAGGTTAAAGAGGGTGGTCTTTCCTACACCACTGGGCCCTAGGATAGAGACCACTTCACCTGAAGTTACCTGCAGGTTAATATCCTCTAAGATTTTTTCATCATCGTAGGCATAGCTTACGTGCTCTAGTCTAATTTCTGTCATTATTTTACAAATTCGTTGGTAAATCCTTTATCAGTCAAGTCTTCCTTGAGGATTCCATTTTCCTTATCCCATTTGTAGAAGGCATTCCAGCGGTCAGCATCAAATTGTCCCCATTTTTCCTTATCACTTGCGTATTCTTTTGACAAGTATTTCTGAGATTCGATGACAAAGTCACGTTTATCTTTGAGCTCAGGTGCATTCTTGATGAGGATATCTGCAGCTTCTTCTGGGTGCTCCATAGCGTATTGGTAGCCTTTTTTGATGGCTTGAATGACTTTACGTGCTTCTTCTTTGTTGTCTTTGAGATAGTCGTTGTTTGCAATGATAACCGGTGAGTAGTAGTCAAACTCCTTGACATAATCTTTCAAGTACATGAAGTTAGCGTCCACACCTTGAGATTTGGCGAGAATTCCATCCCAACCATAATAAATCCAAGCAGCATCAAAAATGCCATTGGCAATCGGTGTGATAGAGTTTGAGTCGTTGTTTGGTACTTTTTCAACCTTCTCAAAGTCTCCACCTTGAGATTCTACTAAGGTTTTCAGCATAGCAAGCTCAGTCGGGTCATTCCAGGTTCCGTATTTCTTGCCAACCAAGTCTTTTGGACTGTTGATATTGTCAGACTTACGAGAGATAATCCCTGATGTGTTGTGCTCAACGATAGCTGCAACTGCTGTAATACCTGCTCCTTTTTCCAATTTCTTAGCCATATAGTCTTGGAAGTACACTGCAAATGGCGCCTTACCATTGATAACCAAGTCAGAAGAGCTTTCTTCTGGTGGCAATTTCAAGTCCACGTCCACTCCAGCTTCCTTGAAATAACCTTTTTCTTTAGCTACATAAAGCCCTGTGTGGTTGGTATTGGGTGTCCAGTCTAGGATAAAGTCAATTTTTTTGAGTTCTGCTTCTTTGTTATTCTTAGAAGCTGTTCCTTGGCCACAAGCCACAAGCACGACAGCTACAAGGGCTGTTACAATCGTTAAAAACACTTTCCATGTTTTCTTCATTTTTATTTCCTCTTTTCTTTTTCCAAAACGCTCTATTTTAAGTACGTTTCCATTTAATCACATATTTTTCACTAATATCGACTAACTTCATACCAAGAAGGCTGATCAGCGATACCAGAATGATAATAGCGAACATAGTATCATACTGAAACAGTTTCTTGGACTGAATCATGTAAACACCTAGTCCTTCAAAGCCTCCCAACCACTCAGATACCACTGTTGTGATAAAGGCGTAGGAGACGCTAACCCTCAGACCTGCATAAAAGTAAGGCAGACTGACTGGAATTTTAAAATGCCACAGGATTTGCCAAGGCTTGGCCCGCATCAGACTAAACAAGGTCAGCATATCCTTGTCACAATGCCTAAAACCATCTAAAATACTGACGATGATAGGGAAGGTTGTCGTCAAGATAATCAAGACAATCTTGGGCAAAATTCCATAACCCAACCATAAAACTAGGATAGGGGCTATGGCAATGGTCGGTATGGTCTGGACAACCACCATCATGGGGTAAATCAAGTCATTGAGCCAACTCAGACTATCCATAAGGACGGCCATGATACAGGCAATCAAGACACCCAGCACCAAACCTAGTAAGGCTACTCTCAAGGTTGCCCAACTATGGTACCAAAGAAATTCTCTATCACGAACAAAAGACTGGAGGATTTCAAGTGGCGTCGGTAGGATAAACTTTGGTAAGAGTTTTAAGAATCCCGCCACCTGCCAAACGGATAAGACACCTAAAAATCCTAGCAGACTAATATGCCGTCTCATTATACTTTTCAAGTTTCTCATCGATGCTTAAAATCTCTCCTACATTTATTTTCACATTGGCAAAAACATTGTCTGCTCCTTGGCCCGCCACTTCTAACGCTTCTTTGAGAATGCGCATAAGCTCATCAAATTCTCCCTCTAAAACTGTTTCAAAGGGTGTCACCACCATGGTCACTTCTTGAGCTTGCAGATAATCAATGACCTTATCAATTACAGCTATGCGGTCAATCCTCTGTGACAGGGGCAGGACTTGTAAAGCAATGCTTGCTTTCATTCAAACCTCCTTTTAATTTACAGTTTTTCTTTATGAAAAAAGAAAAACCTCTTTCATATATGAAAAAGGTGCAAAATTAGGCCAAGTATCGTTCCCTACGCTGGCATTACCCAGATCAGGTGCGGTCGAAGTTTGACACTTCCTCTCAGACTGTACACAGACTCCCATATATTATATGGACATATGATAACGCAAAACAAACAAGATGTCAAGGAAACTGCTTACAGTAAAAAAGGCGGTTCTCCACCTCTTCCTCTAATCATCTATTCTCAATTAATTCTTCCACTTAAAGCATTGGCGCAAACAACTGGGTCACTTCCTTGATTAATGTTTGATACCAGGTAGGATTGATCGTCCCTGGGAATACTTCCTGCGATACTTCAAAAATCTCTTCAAAGTCCTTACGAATATCTGCAATCGATGGTGTTTCGTACAACAAAACCGCATTTTCATAGTGATGAACCAAGCTACGATAATCTAGATTTATGGTTCCAACAATCGCAAATCGATCATCAACAATCATTTGCTTACTATGGATAAAACCAGGAGTATACTCATAAATACGGACACCAGCAGACAAAAGATCAGGATAAGACCCTCTAGTTACTAACTGGATGAGCTTTTTATCTGGGATAAATGGAGTTATAATTCTCACATCTACACCTCGCATGGCTGCATTTTTTATATCCTCTGTCAAATCATAATCAATAATGAGATAAGGCGTGGTGATGTAGACAAAATCTTCCGCTTGATTAATCAGATTTTGATAGACGATTTTACCCACCTTCATCTGGTAGATTGGTTTTGGCCCACTACCATATGGAATACATAGACCGCCACCTGGTCGTGTCTGATTTTCCAAATGATACTGATCAAAATCACTGATTTCTCCACGGTTGATATACCAGTTCATGAGAAATAGTCTCGTAAAGGCCTGAGTCGCTGGACCATCGATCCGAATTCCACTATCCTTCCAGTGCCCAAAACGTTCAATCTGATTGATATATTCGTCTGCAAGATTAATCCCGCCAGTATAGGAAATCTGCCCATCAATGACTAATATTTTTCGGTGGTCACGGTTATTATAGGCCACCGTCATACGAGGAATCACCTTATTAAACTTATGAGCATCGATCCCTTTAGACCGCAAATGAACCGTATAATCTCCCGGCAAGGTCACCATACAACCAATATCGTCGTAGAGCATCTTGACCTCAACTCCCTGAGCTGCCTTTTCTTCCAGAATCTCAAGCATGCTATCCCACATTAATCCCTCTTCGACAATGTAGTATTCTAGAAAAATAAATTTTTCAGCCCTCTTCAAATCCTCCAGCATCTGCTGCCACATTTCCTCACCATTTGAAAAGAATTGTGAGTCTGTCTGATCATAAACTTCTGCATTACTGTCCATATGCAATAAGGCATTGATAATCCCGTAGGCAGATTTATCAGTTCCCTGTATATCTTGATGAAGACTATGTTCGCCCTTTTCATGAGATGCGATAGAACGAAGTTCCTGTAATTGTTTAAATTCCTTTTTTGATAACCGACGCTCACCAAACATGATATAAAGCAAGGGACCAAAAACAGGGACAAAAGTGACAATCAACCATGTCACCTTGCTTTCAGGAGACATAGAACGATTGACAATGGCTAAAACAGTTGCCACGCTGACCAGAAATACAAGAGCAACCCAAACAAGAGGAGCAATCTGGCTCATGTAAAGAATGACTGCAAAAACTACAAATAATTCTATCAGAATAATCGCAATGCTAAAACCATACTTGGACATCAATAGTCGAAATTTTCTAGTTCCCATAACTCCCTCTCAATTTCTAAATAAACTCCAAAGCAACTAGCTGAAAGCGCTTGTTACCTACTAGTATACTTAGTTTCATAAAACTTATCAAGCTTTTTCTGTAAAGGCCGATAGTTCAACCTATAAAATCAATAAAAAAAGTCTGCGACAAAATAATTCTCAGCCACAAGAAAGCTAGATATTCCCAGTTGTGGAACTCTAGTTTTTTATAGTGGCTCTATAATATTTGTAGTGGGTAAATCCCCTATAGATATTATGGAACCTATTTTTGTGTAGAAAACATACTAAGATTAGTAGTGAGAAAATCTCCGACGGGAGAGTACTCACTACTTTTTCTTTATGTTAAAGTAGAGGTGTCTTGTAAAGTCGTAGGGCTCTTTGGCGCTAGACGTCGCTTGATAAACTGGCAAGACACCTGTTTTAGGTGGAATTTGATCAAAGTATGTGGGACGCTAGACGTCGCGTATTGAAAATAAAATCACTAAAACACGGCATTATTCAAGACAAAAGAGGTAATATCATGCGCACAGTATTTGGGATTGATGTGAGTAAGGCAAGTTCTGAGGTGCCAATTTTAGTCAACGGTGAAAAGATTCATGGATACACTATGCTCAATGACGCCATTGGCTTCAATCGTCTTTTGAACGACTTGAAAACTGTTCATAACCCTGAAATTATATTTGAAGCTACTGGTGTCTATTCTCGGCGTCTTCGAGCCTTTCTTGAGGAATACGGCTACGCTTATACACAGCTGAATCCTCTGGAAGCTAAGAAGCAACTGGACAGTCTGCGAGTTCGTAAAACAGACAAAATTGACGCTGAAAAGTTGGCTCATTCTCAGTTTATACTCAATCGTAAACCAACTTATGCGCAGGAAGAAGTTTATCAACACCTGCGTGATTTAAGCCGTTTCTATCAAAATCTTACAGAAGACATTGTTAGAGCTAAAAACCGTCTACACAAGGTCTTACAAGTCACCTTTCCTGAATTGGAAAATCTCTTATCCACACCAACTGGAGAGCAATATGGGAATTTAGTGATGGCTTTTCCATGCAAAGAGTTTGTATTAAACCTATCTCAAAATAAATTGTGTAAGATTATCCGTCAATCTACCTCCAAACGAATCTCTGAAAAGCGTATTGCTTATCTGACTGATAAACTTATAAAACTCGCTAAACAATCTTTTTGTGCGGTCAAAAAAATCTCCCCAATGCTTGAAGAGGTTCGTTACTATGCTCAAGAATTGCTTCGTCTTTCTGAGCACAGACAGGTTGTCTTAGACGACATGGTAGCTCTAGCTCAGCCTTTACCAGAGTATGACATCTTACGATCGATTCCTGGCATCGCAGAAACCACAGCGACATCTATCATTGGCGAATTGGGAGATATTCGTCGCTTTCAGTCTACCAATCAAATCAACGCTTTTATTGGCATTGACCTGAGACACTATGAATCTGGGAACTTTCTCGCCAAGGAACACATTACTAAGCGAGGTAATCCCTATGCCAGAAAAATCTTGTTCAAGTGCATTCATAACATCGCTTCAGCTAGTCATACCAATCCCTGCCATATCGCCGATTTTTATGGCTCTATAATATTTGTAGTGGGTAAATCCCCTATAGATATTATGGAGCCTATTTTGTTGTAGAAAAAAAGTCCCATATGACCTATAATGAAAAGCGACAAAACAACTCATTAGAAAGATTCATATGGAACAATTACATTTTATCACAAAACTCCTTGATATTAAAGACCCAAACATCAAGATTGTAGATATCATCAATATGGATACTCACAAAGAAATCAGCGCTAAACTGGATTATGAGGCTCCATCTTGCCCTGAGTGCGGATGTCAAATGAAGAAATATGACTTCCAAAAACCGTCGAAAATTCCTTATCTTGAAACAACTGGTATGCCTACTAGAATCCTCCTTAGAAAGCGTCGATTCAAGTGCTATCATTGCTCGAAAATGATGGTCGCTGAGACTTCTATCGTCAAGAAGAATCATCAAATTCCTCGTATTATCAACCAAAAAATTGCGCAAAAGTTAATTGAAAAGACTTCTATGACTGATATTGCCCATCAGCTATCCATTTCAACTTCAACTGTCATTCGTAAACTCAATGACTTTCACTTTAAGCATGATTTTTCTCGTCTTCCAGAGATTATGTCTTGGGACGAGTACGCCTTTACTAAGGGAAAGATGAGCTTTATTGCACAAGATTTTGATAATCTCAACATCATCACTGTTCTTGAAGGCAGAACACAAGCTATCATCCGCAATCACTTTCTTCGCTACGATAGAGCGGTTCGCTGTCAGGTGAAAATCATTACTATGGATATGTTTAGTCCTTACTATAACTTGGCTAAACAGCTTTTTCCTTATGCTAAAATCGTTCTAGATCGTTTTCACATTGTGCAACATCTTAGCCGTGCTATGAGTCGTGTCCGTGTTCAAATCATGAATCAATTTGATAGAAAATCCCATGAATACAAAGCTATCAAGCGCTACTGGAAGCTCATTCAACAGGATAGTCGTAAACTAAGTGATAAACGTTTTTATCGCCCTACTTTTCGCATGCACTTAACAAATAAGGAGATTCTAGACAAGCTTTTGAGCTATTCAGAAGACTTGAGACACCACTATAATCTCTATCAGCTCTTGCTTTTTCACTTTCAGAACAAGGAGCCAGACAAATTTTTCGGACTCATTGAGGACAATCTTAAACAGGTTCATCCTCTTTTTCAGACTGTCTTTAAGACATTTCTCAAGGACAAAGAGAAAATTGTCAACGCCCTTCAACTACCCTATTCCAACGCCAAATTGGAAGCGACCAATAATCTCGTTAAACTTATCAAACGAAATGCCTTTGGATTTCGGAACTTTGACAACTTTAAGAAACGAATTTTCATCGCTCTGAATATAAAAATGAAGAGGACATCAATTGTCCTCTCCAGATGTTAGTTTTTATTCAACCCACTACAGTTGACAATGAGCCATTTTTATGAGAAACGAAAAAGACAATCGACAATAGCTTCAACCAAGCCACATGCGATTGCCTCTATACATCGTCTCATTCGAACAATGTATTACCTCATTACGCATAACAAACTTTACGATTACTCTTTGACCCAAAATCGATAAGGTCATCTATGCCGTATTATTATAACACCTTGTTTCAAAAAATACCAGATGAGGTGTTTTTTAGCGTGCCCTTTTATGGATCAATAAGTGGTAAAAATAAGACAGTAACCTCAGAATAGCTACTGTATTATCTCTTTTTTTACTTAAGGCCCTTGATATACTTGACAAATGGTAGAAAAGAGCACTAAAAAAAGAACAACTAGTGTTCTTACTTTTTAATATCAATCGGGAAGACAGGATTCGAACCTGCGACACCTTGGTCCCAAACCAAGTACTCTACCAAGCTGAGCTACTTCCCGAGTTAAATAGAAAATGCACCCTAGAGGAGTCGAACCTCTAACCGCCTGATTCGTAGTCAGGTACTCTATCCAGTTGAGCTAAGGGTGCTCATTATATGCCGAGGACCGGGATCGAACCGGTACGATCGTTACCAATCGCAGGATTTTAAGTCCTGTGCGTCTGCCAGTTCCGCCACCCCGGCCTCTCTAAGCGAACGACGGGATTCGAACCCGCGACCCCCACCTTGGCAAGGTGGTGTTCTACCACTGAACTACGTTCGCATCGACCTCTTGGTTATATTAAAAAAATGCCGGCTACATGACTTGAACACGCGACCCTCTGATTACAAATCAGATGCTCTACCAACTGAGCTAAGCCGGCTTATTTCTATTATGCGGGTTAAGGGACTTGAACCCCCACGCCGTTAAGCGCCAGATCCTAAATCTGGTGCGTCTGCCAATTCCGCCAAACCCGCAATGATGACCCGTACTGGGCTCGAACCAGTGACCCATTGATTAAAAGTCAATTGCTCTACCAACTGAGCTAACGAGTCTAAAATAACTTACGTTATCTTAAACGGTCCCGACGGGAATCGAACCCGCGATCTTCGCCGTGACAGGGCGACGTGATAACCGCTACACTACGGGACCTATGGGAGTTAACGGGATCGAACCGCTGACCCTCTGCTTGTAAGGCAGATGCTCTCCCAGCTGAGCTAAACTCCCTTTAGCTAAGCGACTTCCATATCTCACAGGGGGCAACCCCCAACTACTTCCGGCGTTCTAGGGCTTAACTTCTGTGTTCGGCATGGGTACAGGTGTATCTCCTAGGCTATCGTCACTTAACTTTGAGTAATACCTACTCAAAATTGAATATCTATCAAATTTCACTTAAAATAATCACGCTTCGTATTCTCAGTTGCTTTGGATAAGTCCTCGAGCTATTAGTATTAGTCCGCTACATGTGTCGCCACACTTCCACTTCTAACCTATCTACCTGATCATCTCTCAGGGCTCTTACTGATATAAAATCATGGGAAATCTCATCTTGAGGTGGGTTTCACACTTAGATGCTTTCAGCGTTTATCCCTTCCCTACATAGCTACCCAGCGATGCCTTTGGCAAGACAACTGGTACACCAGCGGTAAGTCCACTCTGGTCCTCTCGTACTAGGAGCAGATCCTCTCAAATTTCCTACGCCCGCGACGGATAGGGACCGAACTGTCTCACGACGTTCTGAACCCAGCTCGCGTGCCGCTTTAATGGGCGAACAGCCCAACCCTTGGGACCGACTACAGCCCCAGGATGCGACGAGCCGACATCGAGGTGCCAAACCTCCCCGTCGATGTGAACTCTTGGGGGAGATAAGCCTGTTATCCCCAGGGTAGCTTTTATCCGTTGAGCGATGGCCCTTCCATACGGAACCACCGGATCACTAAGCCCGACTTTCGTCCCTGCTCGAGTTGTAGCTCTCGCAGTCAAGCTCCCTTATACCTTTACACTCTGCGAATGATTTCCAACCATTCTGAGGGAACCTTTGGGCGCCTCCGTTACCTTTTAGGAGGCGACCGCCCCAGTCAAACTGCCCGTCAGACACTGTCTCCGATAGGGATCACCTATCTGGGTTAGAGTGGCCATAACACAAGGGTAGTATCCCAACAGCGTCTCCTTCGAAACTGGCGTCCCGATCTCTTAGACTCCTACCTATCCTGTACATGTGGTACAGACACTCAATATCAAACTGCAGTAAAGCTCCATGGGGTCTTTCCGTCCTGTCGCGGGTAACCTGCATCTTCACAGGTACTAAAATTTCACCGAGTCTCTCGTTGAGACAGTGCCCAAATCATTACGCCTTTCGTGCGGGTCGGAACTTACCCGACAAGGAATTTCGCTACCTTAGGACCGTTATAGTTACGGCCGCCGTTTACTGGGGCTTCAATTCATACCTTCGCGTTACCGCTAAGCACTCCTCTTAACCTTCCAGCACCGGGCAGGCGTCACCCCCTATACATCATCTTACGATTTAGCAGAGAGCTGTGTTTTTGATAAACAGTTGCTTGGGCCTATTCACTGCGGCTGACTTAAAGTCAGCACCCCTTCTCCCGAAGTTACGGGGTCATTTTGCCGAGTTCCTTAACGAGAGTTCTCTCGCTCACCTGAGGCTACTCGCCTCGACTACCTGTGTCGGTTTGCGGTACGGGTAGAGTATGTTTAAACGCTAGAAGCTTTTCTTGGCAGTGTGACGTCACTAACTTCGCTACTAAACTTCGCTCCCCTTCACAGCTCAATGTTATAGAACTAAGCATTTAACTCAATTCACACCTCACTGCTTAGACAGACTCTTCCAATCGTCTGCTTTAGTTAGCCTACTGCGTCCCTCCATCACTACATACTCTAGTACAGGAATATCAACCTGTTGTCCATCGGATACACCTTTCGGTCTCTCCTTAGGTCCCGACTAACCCAGGGCGGACGAGCCTTCCCCTGGAAACCTTAGTCTTACGGTGGACAGGATTCTCACCTGTCTTTCGCTACTCATACCGGCATTCTCACTTCTATGCGTTCCAGCACTCCTCACGGTACACCTTCTTCACACATAGAACGCTCTCCTACCATACCTATAAAGGTATCCACAGCTTCGGTAAATTGTTTTAGCCCCGGTACATTTTCGGCGCAGGGTCACTCGACTAGTGAGCTATTACGCACTCTTTGAATGAATAGCTGCTTCTAAGCTAACATCCTAGTTGTCTGTGCAACCCCACATCCTTTTCCACTTAACAATTATTTTGGGACCTTAGCTGGTGGTCTGGGCTGTTTCCCTTTCGACTACGGATCTTAGCACTCGCAGTCTGACTGCCGACCATAATTCATTGGCATTCGGAGTTTATCTGAGATTGGTAATCCGGGATGGACCCCTCACCCAAACAGTGCTCTACCTCCAAGAATCTCTAATGTCGACGCTAGCCCTAAAGCTATTTCGGAGAGAACCAGCTATCTCCAAGTTCGTTTGGAATTTCTCCGCTACCCACAAGTCATCCAAGCACTTTTCAACGTGCCCTGGTTCGGTCCTCCAGTGCGTCTTACCGCACCTTCAACCTGCTCATGGGTAGGTCACATGGTTTCGGGTCTACGACATGATACTAACTCGCCCTGTTCAGACTCGGTTTCCCTACGGCTCCGTCTCTTCAACTTAACCTCGCATCATATCGTAACTCGCCGGTTCATTCTACAAAAGGCACGCTCTCACCCATTAACGGGCTCGAACTTGTTGTAGGCACACGGTTTCAGGTTCTATTTCACTCCCCTCCCGGGGTGCTTTTCACCTTTCCCTCACGGTACTGGTTCACTATCGGTCACTAGGGAGTATTTAGGGTTGGGAGATGGTCCTCCCAGATTCCGACGGGATTTCACGTGTCCCGCCGTACTCAGGATACTGCTAGGTACAAAGACTATTTAAAATACGAGGCTATCACTCTCTTTGGCTGATCTTCCCAAATCATTCTTCTATAGTCTTTGAGTCCACATTGCAGTCCTACAACCCCGAAGAGTAAACTCTTCGGTTTGCCCTCCTGCCGTTTCGCTCGCCGCTACTAAGGCAATCGCTTTTGCTTTCTCTTCCTGCAGCTACTTAGATGTTTCAGTTCACTGCGTCTTCCTCCTCATATCCTTAACAGATATGGGTAACAGGTAGTACCTGTTGGGTTCCCCCATTCGGAAATCCCTGGATCATCGCTTACTTACAGCTACCCAAGGCATATCGTCGTTTGTCACGTCCTTCTTCGGCTCCTAGTGCCAAGGCATCCACCGTGCGCCCTTATTAACTTAACCTTATTTTTCTGACCTTTCAGTCATAAACTCTTATTAATACTACAGCGTTTTCGGTTTATTTTCTTGTTACTATTTGATATAGATATTCAATTTTCAATGTGCATTACTTGGTGATCTCTCACCAATGGAGCCTAGCGGGATCGAACCGCTGACCTCCTGCGTGCAAAGCAGGCGCTCTCCCAGCTGAGCTAAGGCCCCACAAGACCTCTCAAGACTAAACAAGACCAATGTGCATTCCTTATCCTTAGAAAGGAGGTGATCCAGCCGCACCTTCCGATACGGCTACCTTGTTACGACTTCACCCCAATCATCTATCCCACCTTAGGCGGCTGGCTCCTAAAAGGTTACCTCACCGACTTCGGGTGTTACAAACTCTCGTGGTGTGACGGGCGGTGTGTACAAGGCCCGGGAACGTATTCACCGCGGCGTGCTGATCCGCGATTACTAGCGATTCCGACTTCATGTAGGCGAGTTGCAGCCTACAATCCGAACTGAGACTGGCTTTAAGAGATTAGCTTGCCGTCACCGACTTGCGACTCGTTGTACCAGCCATTGTAGCACGTGTGTAGCCCAGGTCATAAGGGGCATGATGATTTGACGTCATCCCCACCTTCCTCCGGTTTATTACCGGCAGTCTCGCTAGAGTGCCCAACTGAATGATGGCAACTAACAATAGGGGTTGCGCTCGTTGCGGGACTTAACCCAACATCTCACGACACGAGCTGACGACAACCATGCACCACCTGTCACCTCTGTCCCGAAGGAAAGCTCTATCTCTAGAGCGGTCAGAGGGATGTCAAGACCTGGTAAGGTTCTTCGCGTTGCTTCGAATTAAACCACATGCTCCACCGCTTGTGCGGGCCCCCGTCAATTCCTTTGAGTTTCAACCTTGCGGTCGTACTCCCCAGGCGGAGTGCTTAATGCGTTAGCTGCGGCACTAAACCCCGGAAAGGGTCTAACACCTAGCACTCATCGTTTACGGCGTGGACTACCAGGGTATCTAATCCTGTTTGCTCCCCACGCTTTCGAGCCTCAGCGTCAGTTACAAGCCAGAGAGCCGCTTTCGCCACCGGTGTTCCTCCATATATCTACGCATTTCACCGCTACACATGGAATTCCACTCTCCCCTCTTGCACTCAAGTTAAACAGTTTCCAAAGCGTACTATGGTTAAGCCACAGCCTTTAACTTCAGACTTATCTAACCGCCTGCGCTCGCTTTACGCCCAATAAATCCGGACAACGCTCGGGACCTACGTATTACCGCGGCTGCTGGCACGTAGTTAGCCGTCCCTTTCTGGTAAGATACCGTCACAGTGTGAACTTTCCACTCTCACACTCGTTCTTCTCTTACAACAGAGCTTTACGATCCGAAAACCTTCTTCACTCACGCGGCGTTGCTCGGTCAGACTTCCGTCCATTGCCGAAGATTCCCTACTGCTGCCTCCCGTAGGAGTCTGGGCCGTGTCTCAGTCCCAGTGTGGCCGATCACCCTCTCAGGTCGGCTATGTATCGTCGCCTTGGTGAGCCGTTACCTCACCAACTAGCTAATACAACGCAGGTCCATCTGGTAGTGATGCAATTGCACCTTTCAAGCAGATATCATGCAATATCTACTATTATGCGGTATTAGCTATCGTTTCCAATAGTTATCCCCCGCTACCAGGCAGGTTACCTACGCGTTACTCACCCGTTCGCAACTCATCCGGAGAAGCAAGCTCCTCCTTCAGCGTTCTACTTGCATGTATTAGGCACGCCGCCAGCGTTCGTCCTGAGCCAGGATCAAACTCTCATTAAAAGTTTGAGTTCTCACTCATTTCTGTCACTGACAGATTTATTGTTTTTTTCATTGTTCAGTACTACAACCTTAGTTGTAGTGCCCTGCACATTGGTTCGTCTTGTTCAGTTTTCAAAGGTCTTTGTCACTCACTTCTCTCAAGTGACAACTATATTAGTATATCACAGTCGCTTTCGCTTGTCAACACTTTTTTGAAACTTTTTTTAATTTTTTTCATCTAGTGTTTCATCTGCTTCATACTATAGTCCGTACGGGATTCGAACCCGTGTTACCGCCGTGAAAAGGCGGTGTCTTAACCCCTTGACCAACGGACCGGAGTTGCCATTTTCAACTCTTACTATTATACCGACTTTTCTTACTTTGTCAACACCTTTTTTTAACTTTTTTTCATTTCTCCTGAATTACTTCCTTCAGCTCTCTGAGAAGGGCTTTGCGGCCTTTAAATCGTTCGTCTGCCCAGAGGCGTTCGTAGGCTTCTTGCTTATCTTGTGGTAACTTTCTTCTATAACTATTCAATAATTCATGAAGAGCGTAGTAATCATCCAGCCACAATCCTCCTTCTGGTAGGCGATGGCTAATTTCTCCTACTTCTTCATAGGCCATTCGGTCTAGGCGACGTTTTTGACTCTCTTGTTTTCTGACACTATCAAGGATTCGATTGCGAAATTTTGTTTTGAAGTAGACGTAGAGTTTCTTTTCTTCTTCCACCAGTTCTGGATGCTTTTCTAGAAGTTCATGGAGACAGAACATGCCTTCTTGATCCCAATCCTCTTTCTCCCACAGGTGGAGATAGTAATCTTTTCGACATCTATGGACAATTCCTTTTACCTTCTCATAATACTTTTCAAGCATTTGCTTTCCCCCTTTCTCTGCTTGTAGTATAGCAGAGAAAGGCGGAAAGAAGGGCTTTGGTTTCTGTCTTGTGCTTTTTTTACTCTCTAATGTTATGGAAGTTGTGAATGCTGACAAGTGAGAGTGAAAAAAGACAAAGATTTGAATCCTTGTCTTTTAGCTTATAAACGTATTAGTGAAACAGATCTACAATGGTATCCCAAACTGTCTGGGCTTTTTCTTTAATCTTAGCATCTGAAATAGCTTTGCCTGCTTCATCGACCAGATTTTGTGCTCGTCCACGAATATCTGCTAATATATCATCCGACTGCGTACTAGTATCACTTGTAGTTTGTTTCCGTGTGTTTTCTGGTGCAATACCATTCATTTTATAAGCATTTTCAACTGTAAAAGTGCTTCCTGGTGTATAAGGAAGAATTGTTTCTGCCATACTTCTAAAAATGTGAGCAGCACCATTCGAAGTCGAACCTGCCAGATAATGATTTTCGTCCGTAGTCGGGAAACCAAGCCAATGACTTATCACCACATCAGGCGTATATCCGATAACCCACTGGTCACTTGTATATACTGGGTTAAAAGCTGCTTCAGTTGTACCAGTTTTCCCAGCCATAACATAGTCATCTGGCGAGGAGCTTATTCCTGTACCGTTTGTAAAAGTACCTAACATCATACTGGTCATTTTATCGGCTACTGACTTATCTATTATACGTTTTTGAGAATTTTTGTGGGTTGCAATGACTTGGCCGCTCGCATTTTCAATACGAGTAATAAAATGCGCTTCAGGTATCAAACCTTCATTTGCAAACGCTGCATAAGCCTGCGCCATTTGTAGCGGACTTGTCTCCACCCCACCACCTAGAGCTACACCTAACACACGATCAACATTCGTTAAATCAAGTCCGAATCTTTCACCTGATTCAAAAGCCTTATCGATACCAAGTTGCTTGACTGTCGCTACAGCAGGAAGATTTAGAGACTCGGCTAAGGCTTGATACATTGGAACTTCTGGTGATGTCTTGATTCCTGCGTAGTTGTCTACTTTATAATCACCATATTGCATGGTATGATTATCCAACTCCTTATTAAGAGACCAACCCGCTTCAACCGCTGGTGTATACACTATCAAAGGTTTAATAGTAGACCCTGGACTTCTTTTGGATTGGGTTGCATAGTTAAAATTCCTGAAACCTGTCTTATCATCCCCTGCCACTCGACCAACAACTCCTCGAACTCCACCTGTTTTTGGCTCCAAAGCGACACTACCAGACTCTGCATGTGTCCCATCTTCAGCTGTCGGAAAGAGCGAAGTCTTTTGATAGATAACCTGCATATTTGCTTGGTAATTTTGATCTAGCTCCGTATAAATTCGATAACCATTATTAACGATTTCTTCCTCTGTTAGATTATACTTTTCAATAGCTTCATTAACAACTGCATCAAAATAAGAAGGATAACGGTAGTCTGATATTTTCCCTTCATAACTATCTTTCAATTGAGAAGCCATATCAACACTTGCTGCTTCTGCTTCCTTATTTTTATCAAGGTAGCCGGCAGCCACCATATTTTGCAAGACAGTATCTCTTCGATTAGTTGAATGCTCAATGGAATTCAGAGGATTGTACAATTCTGGGCCTTTAAGCATGCCTGCTAAAGTGGCAGCTTCATCAAGAGTTAATTCCGATGCCGAAACTCCAAAGTACTTCTTACTAGCATCCTCAACACCCCAAACTCCATTACCGAAGTAGGCATTGTTCAAATACATGGTTAGAATTTCTTTTTTACTGTATTTTTTGGTTAATTCTAAAGCAAGGAAGAATTCTTTGGCCTTTCTCTGAACAGTTTGGTCTTGTGAAAGATAAGCATTTTTCGCTAACTGTTGGGTAATTGTAGAACCACCACCCGAGCGACCAGCTGTTAGGATCGCTAGGAAAAAGCGACCATAGTTAATTCCACTATTTTTATAGAAGCTCCTATCTTCTGTCGCAACAACAGCATTCTGCAAGTCTTCACTAATTTCCGAGAGCTCAACATAGGTTCCTTTTTGGCCTGACAAGGCACCAGCCTCATTCTCTTCTCTATCAAAAATCACCGTTCTTGTTTTCAAAGCATTCTGCAAGTCTGTAACATTTGTCGATTTAGCCAAGGCAAATAGATAGACCCCAACAAACAAGCTTGCACTTAGTCCAAGAATTAGAAAGATTTTGGTCAGATGATAGCGACGCCAAAATTTTCGAATAGGTCCGACTTGCCCAACTTTCTTTCGCCCACCTCTTGACCGTCTTAAATTAGTCGAGGTATTTTCTTCATTATTAGCTTCGTCGATTTCTATTTCTTCCATTTCAGCTTCTTCTTTTTTAAATAAAGAAAGAAACTTTTCAAATAATGTATCTAATTTCATGCGTTTATTTTATCATCTTCCCCATAGGAAGACAAGAATTTAGCTAGATTCTCTATCCAAATAATCTATTTTTTGTTACAATATCTGTATGAAATTTACCTTTTTTATCCCTGATTCTCTTCCTGAAATGACTGTCAAAGTCTTCTTGGAGGAGCAACTACTCATTCCGAGAAAAATACGGCATTTCTTGAGAATTAAAAAGCACATTCTCATCAATCAAGAAGAAGTCCACTGGCATCAAACTGTCAAATCCGGAGATGAATGTCAACTGATTTTCGACGAGGAGGCTTATCCTACAAAAGAAATTGTTTGGGGAAATCCTAATCTTGTCCAAGAAGTCTACCAAGACCAACATTTGATCATCGTGAACAAACCAGAAGGTATGAAAACTCACGGGAATCAACCAGAAGAAATTGCACTTCTCAATCATGTCAGCGCCTATGTAGGCCAGACTTGCTATGTTGTCCATCGCCTAGATAAGGAAACGAGTGGCCTCGTACTATTTGCTAAAAATCCATTTATACTGCCCATCCTCAATCGATTATTGGAGAAAAAAGAAATCTCCCGCGAATACTGGGCTCTGGTTGAGGGAAAAATAGGAGTTAAAGAGCTCGTCTTTCGAGATAAAATCGGTCGCGATCGTCACGATCGTAGAAAAAGAGTTGTGGATCAAAAAAATGGTCAATACGCCGAAACCCAAGTAACTCGGTTGAAACAATTTCAAAACAAAACCAGTCTCGTTCGATGTAGATTGAAAACAGGACGCACTCATCAGATTCGAGTGCATCTATCTCACCACGGACATCCAATCCTTGGAGATCCTCTCTACAATCCACATTCCAAATCTAGCAGACTAATGTTACACGCATTTAAACTATCCTTTGTCCATCCTCTGACATTAAACAAATTAAGCTTTACTGCGCTATCAGACACATTTGAAAGAGAATTAAACCAAAATGGATGACACTAGCATCCATTTTTTCTTATAGATACCAAAAAAAGCAAGACCAGTTGGCCTTGCTTTTCCATCAACTCAAGAATTATTTAGCGATTTTAGCGAAGTATTCAAGAGTACGTACAAGTTGTGCAGTGTATGACATTTCGTTGTCATACCATGAAACAACTTTAACCAATTGTTTACCGTCAACGTCAAGAACTTTAGTTTGAGTTGCGTCAAACAATGATCCGTAAGACATACCTACGATATCTGAAGATACGATTGGATCTTCTGTGTAACCGTATGATTCGTTTGAAGCTGCTTTCATAGCTGCGTTCACTTCATCAACAGTAACGTTCTTTTCAAGAACAGCAACCAATTCAGTAACTGATCCAGTTGGAGTTGGAACGCGTTGTGCAGATCCGTCAAGTTTACCGTTCAATTCTGGGATTACAAGACCGATAGCTTTAGCAGCACCAGTTGAGTTAGGAACGATGTTTGCTGCACCAGCGCGAGCACGACGAAGGTCACCACCACGGTGTGGTCCGTCAAGGATCATTTGGTCACCAGTGTAAGCGTGGATAGTAGTCATCAATCCTTCTACAACACCAAAGTTGTCTTGAAGAGCTTTAGCCATTGGAGCCAAGCAGTTTGTAGTACATGAAGCACCTGAGATAACTGTTTCAGTACCATCAAGAACATCGTGGTTAGTGTTGAATACAACTGTTTTAACGTCGTTTCCACCAGGAGCAGTAATAACAACTTTCTTAGCTCCACCTGGGTGCAAGTGTTTTTCAGCAGCTGCTTTCTTAGCAAAGAAACCAGTAGCTTCAAGAACGATTTCTACACCGTCGTTAGCCCAGTCGATTTGTTCTGGATCACGTTCAGCAGAAACACGGATGAATTTACCGTTAACTTCAAATCCACCTTCTCTAACTTCCACAGTTCCGTCGAAACGACCTTGAGTTGTGTCATATTTCAACAAGTGTGCAAGCATAACTGGATCTGTAAGGTCGTTGATGCGAGTAACTTCAACACCTTCTACGTTTTGGATACGGCGGAAAGCAAGACGACCGATACGTCCGAAACCGTTAATACCAACTTTAACTACCATTAGTGATTTCCTCCTTATGAAAATCATGAAAATTTTATTGTGAAAAGAGTAACTTGAATCACTACAAATCACCTTTCAACAAACCTATTATATAACTATTTGAGTTTAATTGCAAGCGCTGGCCTTGATTTTCTGATGAGCTTTGGTAATATTTTCATTTCTTTACTTGGCCTTGCATCTGACTCTCATGCTAGCAATTTTTTATGAAAATAAACTCTCTAACCATAAAAAAACCGAGGTCCCCCTCGGTTTTGGCTGATAATTAATTAATTATTTACGACGTCCTGGTCTTTCTTTGTAACCATAGTAAGCATCTTCGATGATTTCTTGCATGTGGTCAACCATTGGAAGACGTGGGTTTGCAGGTGAACATTGGTCTTCATAAGCAAGGAAGGCCAATTCACGTGAATGTTCTTTCCATTCTTTTTCGTCAACACCTTGTGCTTTGAAGTTCATTTCGATACCTACGCGCTCACCGAGTTCGTAAACAGCTTTTGCAAAAGATTCAACCCCTTCTTCTGGTGTAGAAGCTGGAAGTCCAAGCATACGAGCGATATCTTGATATTTCTCGTCTGCACGGTAGTAGTTATACTTAGGCCATGTAGCTGTCTTAGCTGGGCGAGTACCGTTGTAACGGATAACGTATGGAAGCAAGATTGCATTTGTACGTCCGTGAACTGTGTGGAATTGCGCACCAATCTTGTGAGCCATTGAGTGAGAAATACCTAGGAAGGCATTGGCAAAGGCCATACCAGCGATTGTTGAAGCGTTATGCATTTTCTCACGTGAATGGAAGTCTGCATTCTTAACTGAGCTTTCAAGGTTTTCAAATACAAGCTTGATGGCTTGAAGTGCAAGACCGTCAGTGTAGTCGCTAGCCATTTGTGATACGTAAGCTTCAGTTGCGTGAGTCAATACGTCCATACCAGTATCAGCAGCAACAAATCCAGGAACTGTCAATACCAAAGCAGGGTCTACGATTGCCACAGTTGGTGTCAATGAGTAGTCAGCGATTGGATATTTACGGTTGTTTGCTTTATCAGAGATAACGGCAAATGGAGTTACTTCAGATCCTGTACCAGATGTAGTTGGGATAGCGATGAATTTAGTCTTCTTACCAAGCAATGGGAATTTGAAGGCACGTTTACGGATATCCATGAATTTTTGAACAAGGTCACGGAAGTCCACTTCTGGTTGTTCGTAGAAGAGCCACATTACTTTAGCAGCATCCATTGGCGATCCACCACCAAGAGCGATGATTGTATCTGGTTTGAAGGCACGCATGATCTCAGTACCACGTTCAACTGTAGTAATATCTGGATCTGGTTCTACATCTGCAAAGATTTGGTAAACAACCTTATTGCGACGAAGGTCAAGTTGTTCGATGATACGATCAAGGAAGCCAAGCTCTACCATAGCGTGGTCAGTAACGATCATGACACGCTCAACGTCACGACATTTTTGAAGGTATTGAATTGAATCACGTTCAAAGTATGTTTTTGAAGGAAGTTTCATCCATTGCATGTTATTTCTCCGTCTTCCGACTTTTTTGATGTTCAAGAGGTTGATGGCGCTAACGTTATCCCCAACTGAGTTACGTCCGTAAGAACCACATCCGAGTGTCAATGATGGCAAGAAGGCATTATAAACGTCCCCGATACCACCGAAAGTAGAAGGTGAGTTACAGATAACACGAATAGCTTTAACAGCTTTACCAAATTCTTTAGTCAATTCTTCATCAGCTGTATGGATGGCTGCTGAGTGCCCAAGACCGTTAAATTCAACCATTTGACGAGCTTTAGCAATACCATCTTCACGGCTTTCAGATTTCAAAACTGCGATAACTGGTGACAATTTTTCACGAGTCAATGGCTCGTTTTCACCAACTTCTTTACATTCTGCAGCAAGAATGTTTGTTCCTTCTGGAACAGTAAATCCTGCTTGTTCTGCAATCCAAGTTGCTGGTTTACCAACAATGTCAGCGTTCAATTTTGCACCAGCACAGTTTTTGCTGTTTGCTTTCACGCCGAAGCAGAACTCTTCAAGAAGAGCTTTTTCTTTTTTGTTTACAAAGTAAGTGTGATAAGATTTGAACTCTGCTACAAATTCATCGTAAATTTCTTTATCAATGATAACCGCTTGTTCAGATGCACAGACCATACCGTTGTCAAATGATTTAGACATTACAATATCGTGAGCAGCTTGGCGGATGTTAGCTGATTTTTCCACATAAGCTGGAACGTTACCGGCACCTACCCCAAGAGCTGGTTTACCACATGAGTATGCCGCTTTAACCATGGCATTACCACCTGTTGCAAGGATTGTTGCAATACCTTCGTGGTTCATAAGCGCACTAGTTGCTTCCATAGATGGTTCAGTAATCCACTGTACACAGTTTTCAGGAGCACCTGCTTTAATCGCTGCATCACGAACGATTTGAGCTGCGTGAGCTGATGATTCTTGAGCTGATGGGTGGAATGCAAAGACAATAGGATTACGAGTCTTCAATGAAATCAACGCTTTAAAGATTGCTGTTGAAGTTGGGTTAGTTGTTGGAGTGATACCACAAACAACACCAACTGGTTCAGCGATAAGAGTCAATCCTGTTACATCGTCTTCTTCGATAACACCAACTGTTTTAGTGTGGCGCATGTTGTTTACTACGTGTTCACAAGCAAACAAGTTCTTAGTCGCTTTATCCTCAAATACTCCACGTCCTGTTTCTTCAAAGGCATGTAAAGCCAATTCTCCGTGAGCATCAAGTGCAGCAACTGAAGCTTTTGCTACGATATAATCGACTTGATCTTGGTCAAGTTTACGCATTTCTTCAAGGGCAACTAAAGCTTTTTGCACCAAACCATCGACATGCTTTTCAGCAGCGAGTTTCTTTTCTTCTGGTGTTACAGTTTTTTTATCAGCCATATTTTCCTCCATAGCTTTCAAGGATTGTAAGTCCTTTGTTAATTTTTTCACAAGTTTATTATAACTCTTTTTTAAACGTTTGTAAACAGTTTCATAGACATTTCACAAACTTTTTTTATTTGTTTGTGAAAACAATTTTAAATATACCCATACATGCACTTTTTCACTTAAAGTTTGTGAATTATTTCGTAAAAGTTTTATTTTTCACAAACTTAGTTGTAAAACAGTCTTGTAAGCCGTTTTTATTTCCATGTAAGCGCTTTCTAGCGTTCTGGAAGAAGACCTCCTTCTAGGAGGAGGTTACTGTGCTTGTTGGAACAAACCTTGCTTGAAGTCTCCCTCATAAACTACTTCTTGTTCAGTAGTCAATTTTCCTTTTCCCTCAGCTTGGCCATTTACAAAATCACCCTCATATACCCAGCCTGCTTTGGCTTGATAGGTGCCTTTACCATTGAAGGCTCCATTACTGAATTCTCCAGTATAGCTATCACCGTTTGCAAAGGTAACAGTTCCCTGACCATTCATCTTACCACGAACTAGGCTTCCATCGTAAACAATGGTATCCCCATCCAGTTTGAGAACTCCTTGCTTGGGAAGATTTGTCAGAAATACTAAACCTGCGCAGACAACAATGACGATTACTGTCGCAATTTCTAGTCTAGAGCGTGTCAAATAGACACTGTATTTTTCATAGAGTTTCTTTATATTTTCCATTTTCACTCTCATTTTCTAAGCGACTTAACCAAGCTCGACAACCAGTTGAAATCCGATCGTAAGTTTCTTCAAAATCACCTGTATACCAGGGATCTGGAACGCTTTCAGATGTAAACGCTTGGATCTTATCTTGTTGATCTTGCGGGCACATCTGATATAAGTCAGCAAGGTTAGACTCATCCATACCAATGATATAGTCAAAATACTCAAAGTCATTTTTAGAAATTTGTTGGGAAGTTTTCGAAGTATCATAAGGGACGCCATGGCTTCGAAAGATTTCTTGTATCCCTTTGTGGATCGGATTGCCATGTTCCCAGGAAGAAGTCGCTCGGCTTTGAACCTCATACTTATCGGTCAAGGATTTCATCACAAATTCCGCCATAGGACTGCGACAAATATTACCAAGACAGACAAAAGCAATTTTTTTCATTACTCTTCCTCTCACTTATAGAAAAACGGGAATGTGATCCACCCCGTTTTATTCTTCAATAGCACTGCCGTCTTCAATAACAGCTCCTTCAGGTGTCACAGCTTCTTTGACTGGCAAAACAGTTCGAATTGCTGCTAGTTCGAAGGTTAGATATACGCCATCAACATCAAGAACAATTGTTCTGTTTTCTGTGTCTACTTCATCGACTGTACCGTAGAGACCACCGATAGTGATTACTTCGTAGCCTTTTTGAAGCTTATTGAGGCTCTCCATACGTTTTTCCGCTTGTTTCTTTTGAGAACGTTGCATGAAGAACATCAAGCCGAACATCAAAACAAGCATAATCAAAAATGTTAAATTCCCACCCATTATTTTTACTCCTTTGTAATTCAGATAAAACTACTATAACAAATTTTACGTGTTTTTACAAGATTAGGCCATGCTTTTATATCAAGAAAGAGGCTGGGACAAAAATTCCCAACCTCGACTTTTTTAGCAATATGCCTCTATATTATTTCAAGTTGTTTACAAGTTCTACAAGGTTTTCAACTGTAAAGCCAAACTCTGCTAAAACTTTTGGTGCTGGTGCAGATGCTCCAAAGGTATCAATACCAAGAACTGCTCCATCAAGACCAACGTATTTGTACCAGTTTTGAGTTGCTCCCATTTCGACTGCTACACGGCGACGAACTGCATTTGGTAAGATTTCTTCTTTATAGGCTGCATCTTGTGCGTCAAAAACATCTGTAGATGGCATGCTGACCACGCGCACCTTGTCACCTTGGCTTGCCAATTCTTTAGCGGCTGCAACAGCGAGATTAACCTCTGAACCAGTCGCAATCAAGATTGTATCGAAGTCTGCTGCATTTTCATAAACGACATAAGCACCTTTCGCAACCTTGTCAAAGTCTGTTCCTTCCTCAACAGTCAAGTTTTGACGAGTCAAGACAAGAACAGTCGGAGTTTTCTCGCTTTTGACTGCTTGATACCAAGCTGCTTGTGTTTCACGTGCATCAGCAGGACGGAAGACATTAAGGTTTGGCATAGCACGAAGGCCAGCCAAGTGTTCAATCGGTTCATGAGTTGGTCCATCTTCACCAACTGCGATTGAATCGTGTGTGAAGACATAAGTCACTGGAAGACCTTGTAAAGCCGACAATCGAACCGCTGCCTTAAGGTAGTCTGAGAATACGAAGAATGTTCCACCATAAACACGAAGTCCACCGTGAAGAGCCATTCCGTTCAAGACAGTACCCATTGCAAATTCACGAACACCAAACTGGATGTTACGATTTAAGCGATTTGCATCATCTTGAAGTCCATCAGTTTTGATGTAAGTCATATTTGAATGAGCAAGGTCAGCTGATCCACCGAGGAAGGTTGGCAATTTAGCAGCTACTACATTCAAAGCATCCTGACTTGAGTTACGAGTTGCTTGAGAGAAGCCATTCTCTAAAGCTGGGAAGTCTTCTGGAGTCACCTCAACTGGATCGCGCCCTTCGATGATTGCTTCCACTTCTGCAGCAAGTTCTGGGTGATCTTCTTTGTAATCTGCGACTAGTTTTGTCCATGCTTCGTATGCTGATGCACCACGGTCTGCAACATTTTCTTTGAAATCAGCATAAACTTCTGCCGGGATTTCAAATGGTTCGTAGTCCCAACCAAGGGCTTGGCGAGTTGCTGCAGTTTCGTCTGCACCAAGAGGAGCACCGTGTACGGCATTAGTCCCTTGTTTGTTTGGAGAACCATATCCAATAACAGTTTTCACTTCGATCAAAGATGGTTTGCCTGAAGCCTTAGCTTCTTCAATAGCAGCATGAATAGCTTCTAAATCTGTTCCATCTTCTACCAAGGCTGTATGCCAACCGTAGGCATTGTAACGATCGCGAACACTTTCTGTGAATGAATCTTTTGTCTCACCATCCAAGTTGATATCATTTGAATCATAAAGAACAACCAACTTGTCAAGCTTTTGCAAGCCTGCATAAGAAGCAGCTTCACTTGAGACACCTTCCATCAAGTCACCATCTCCACAGATAACGTAAGTGTAGTGATCAAAGATGTTATAACCTTCACGGTTGTACTTAGCTGCAAGGAAACGTTCTGCTTGTGCAAAACCTGTCGCAGTCGCAATCCCTTGTCCTAGAGGACCTGTTGTTGCATCAACCCCTGCTGTATGACCAAATTCTGGGTGACCTGGAGTTTTAGAGCCCCATTGACGGAAGTTCTTCACTTCATCCATGCTCACATCTTCAAATCCAGAAAGGTGAAGAAGAGCATAAAGGAGCATTGAACCATGACCAGCTGAAAGAATAAAACGGTCGCGGTTAATCCAGTTTGGTTGAGCTGGATTGATACGAAGTTCTTTAGTGAATAGGCTGTATGCCATCGGTGCAGCTCCCATAACCACCCCTGGGTGACCTGAGTTGGCTTTATTGATAGCGTCAATACCTAGAAAACGAATCGCATTAACAGATAGATTTGACATAGAATTTCCTTTCTCTTTGAGGTGATAGGTCTATCACATATTCTATTTGTACTATTATATGAAAATTATCCGTATCGTGCAACATACGGATAACCTCCAGAAAAAATTTTTATATTAAAGCAAGGCTTTGAATTGGATATTTGAGTCTTGTTCGAAGCAGTCATCAAAACCACGTGGGTGATGATATTCTATTAAGTGTTGGTCTTGAGGATAAGTGTATTTACCACCAACTTCCCAGATAAATGGATGGAAATCGTATTGCAAGCGATCTTTTCTCATTTTCCAAAGTTCTAGGATTTCATTCGTAGAAGCCATGAAGTTAGACCAGATATCATAGTGAACTGGGATAATGACTTTAGCACGTAGATTTTCTGCCATGCGAAGTAGGTCGATAGAGGTCATTTTATCTTGGATACCTACTGGGTTTTCACCATAGTTATTCAAAGCAACATCAATTTTGAAGTCTTTACCATGTTTCGCAAAGTAGTTTGAGAAGTGAGAATCCGCACCATGATAGATGGTTCCACCTGGTGTTTCAAAGACATAGTTAACAGCCTTTTGAGCCATTTCTTCATCTGTAACAGCCAACCCAGCAAGTTCACCACCTGTTTCGTCAGCTCCATTTACTGGTAGAGTTACCAAGCAAGTACGGTCAAATGATTCTACTGCATGAATCTTCATGTCTTTTAGTTCGATAGTATCACCTGGCTTCACAACGATGATTCGTTCTTTTGGAACACCCCAGCCTTCCCAGATTCGACCACAATGGTAAGGACCGATAAACTTAACATGCTCTAACTTAGGATTGTTGAGAATCGCTGCAGCTGTGTATGGGTCGATATGGTCACTGTGGAAGTGTGAAACCAAGTAGTAATCTAGTTCGTTAATTGCAAATGGATCAATAACCATTGGTTGAACACGCAAGTTTGGTTGCAATTTACGAACACCTGCCATATTTGCCATTTGGTGTCCACGAACCATATCTTTCACTTTTTTGGTTGATTTTCCACGGTTTGACCAAAGGTCCATGACAACGTTAGCACCACCTGGTGTCTTAATCCAAGTACCACAGTTACCTAGCCACCACATGGCAAAGTTGCCTTCAGGCACGACTTCTTCTTCGATTTCTTCGTTCAACCATGTTCCCCACTCTGGGAAAGTAGCTAAAATCCATGATTCTCTTGTAATTTCTTTTACGTTTGGCATTTGAAATCCTCCATATTTTGTTCAAGTTTTCATTTCATACTTAGTATAACACCGACCGAAATATTAAAAAAGACCAAGAAAAACACAGGTTTGTGTTCATCATTGGACTGTGATATTTATGATTCATCTAAAAAAGCTTGTATGACTAATTCTTGGTTGATTAAGAGTTGAATTTCTTCCTGTAATTTTGCTGCAACGTGTTTATCAGATATATAGGTGCCGATAATGGTTGATAGATTGTCCTTGAAGGTTCGACCGTCTTTTCTAAGGACCTTATTCTTCATAAAGTCTGTTATGCGTAAAATATCTTCTGCCTCAAGTATAGGATTTACCTTTAATACAGGGAAGCGACTCTCAAGTTCATCGTTTGTTGTGATCAGTAAATCAACCTGAGTAATATCCTCTACGCTTTTGAACTGCTCAGTTGTAAAGACTGCCCCTATCTGTTCATTTGGAAGATAGAATCGACATTGTTTAAGTAAGAGTTTAGAAACGCCCACTCCTTCATCACACACAATATAAATCTTCTTGAAATTGTTTTGAATCGATGGAGTATACTTTAAAAATCCTCCAACGTGAATGGTCAAATAGGCAATCTCATCATCCGTCAATCGAATCTGCCAGGTTTCTTCTAGTACTTCAGCACATTTTTTTGTAATTACGAAAAGTTCACTATACTTGGAACGAATCTGCCGAGTTAAAGGATTTTTTGAGAAAATCCCATAGTTCTTTCTGAATAATAGCGCCTTACAATGAATCACAAGATTCCTCAATAAGTCTTCTTTCTGTTCAATCTCCATTCTGGTTTGGGATTCAAAATACCAAATAAACTCTTCTAAAGCCATTCTCAAATGTTGAAAATCTTTACTTTCTGCATGGATGTCTCGATCTTTTCGATAGGATAACAAAAGAATAGCTAACAGAGATCTATCTAATTCTGAAAACGAGATGCCAAATGTTTCAAACAAGCGTTCTCCTAGTTTATTAGACACCTGGTATTCTATCCTCTTTCGAATCAATGAAAATTCTTGATCAATTTCTTGATGTTTATCTTGATTTCGAGTAACGGTATCACACCCTAGTAGAAGATAGGGAAGGACCTGTAACATAAAGGTGACTTCGTGATGGTTTATTTTTTTCCCCAAATCCTGCTCAACCAATGGAACCTGTTTTTTGAGAAATTGATTGACCTCATCGGAAAGAAGCATCTCACCGTCTAATCGCTCCTTGATTTTTTCCTCTAAAATAGCAACAAAGGCTGGATTTTCCTCCATAAAGATATGATAGAGAAGGGATTGAAGATACTGGATTTTATTAAGAGGGTGCGCATTTAGATAATAGCCTCGAGATTTACTAACTTGAAGCGTTACTTGATACTGCTCCAAGGTTAGTTGGTAACGAATAGTATTTAAATCATTTAGGACCGTATTTCGAGAGACTTCTGTTAATTCCATGAGTTTTTCAAGAGTGATTCTCTCTTTGGAAATACCAATCAGAAGGAGCATCAGCTGCATCCGCTCGTTGGCACTCATGATGTAATCATAAGAATCAACTTCGTCTAATAATTGACGACAAGCTTCTCTTTGTTCATCGGTCAAGTAAATACCAATCCGAGGCAGACTGATGATATGCAAATTCTCATCGTCCAAAGCATCATTGATTTTATCAATGTGATAGTAGATTTTTCTTCGAGATTGAGCCAGATCTTTTGAAATCGTCATAATCGTTTTGGACGTTTCTTGATCCATCAAATATTGAAGCAAGTCACAGCTCGCCTTATCTAAAACCATAATTCATACTCCTCTATTTGTCAATCGCTTCCAAAACAACTTTATAATGGTATCACATTCGTACAGACTTTGCAATTATATGCTGTAAACTCTTAACAGTGGATACTGACAACTACAAAAGCGAGGCTTGGATCGAAAGGTCCTAGCCTCTTTTCAATTCAATTTCTTATTTCTTTTGACCGTAATAAGCATTTGGTCCATGTTTACGTTGGTAGTGTTTTTCTAGGATGTACTGAGGAGCAGGTTCAACTCTTGGATTGATTTGCTCTGTAAAGCGATTCATCTTAGATACTTCCTCTAATACAACAGAGTGATAGACAGCATTCTCTGGGTTTTTGCCCCAGGTGAATGGACCGTGATTACGTACGACAATCCCTGGTACTTCAACAGGGTTGAGACCACGACGTTCAAACTCTTCTACGATAACTAGGCCAGTATCTTTTTCATAGGCTACTTCTACTTCATCCTTAGTCAAACTACGAGCGCAAGGGATTGAACCGTAGAAATAATCCGCATGGGTTGTTCCATAGAAAGGAATATCACGACCTGCCTGAGCCCAACCAACAGCTTCTGTCGAATGGGTATGGACCACACTAGCAATCTCTGGCCAAGCCTTATATAACTGCACATGAGTTGGGAGGTCCGAAGATGGTCTTAGATCTCCTTCTAGAACCTTGCCATCCAGGTCAGTTACCACCATATTTTCAGGTGTCAATTCGTCATAATCCACACCTGATGGTTTGATAACAATGACACCGAGTTCGCGATTGACTTCCGATACATTGCCCCAGGTAAATTTAACAAGTCCATGTTTTGGCAATGATTGATTGGCATCACAGACTCGTTTACGCATAGCATTGATTACTTGATTCATCTTACATCAAACCTACTTTCTTAATTAGTGGGTAGAGAAAGGCTTGGGCCTCTTGAATGGCTGCACGTGTTTCTTCTACAGTTTCACAATTTTCAGACCACATTTCGATTAGGAAAGGACCATTATAATTGGTTTGCTTTAAAATATCGAAAGCTTCTTCCCATTTGACACAACCTTGCCCGAAAGGTACATCTCGGAATTGGCCCTTTGAACTTTCTGTCACTGCATAAGTATCCTTGAGATGAAGAGCTGCAATAGCATGATGGCCGAGATAAAACTCACTGTAGACATCATTATGCCATGCAGACACATTACCAATATCTGGATAGACAAAGAGATAGGGAGAGTCAATCTCTTTCTCTACAGCCAAGTATTTTTCGATGCTATTGATAAAAGGATCATCCATAATTTCAATGGCAAGTAGCACCTGAGCTTCTTCAGCCCAGTCACAAGCTTTTCTCAAATTTTTGATAAAACGTTGGCGTGTCTGGGGTGACTTTTCCTCATAGTAAACATCGTAACCAGCTAATTGAATCGTACGAACTCCCAAATCCTGAGCTAATTCGATACATTTTTTCATGAGTTCCAGAGATTTTTCCTCTAGAACTGGATCATTTGATCCCAATGGGTAGCGACGATGACCTGAAAAACAGATAGAAGGAATACGAACTCCAGTTTCATAAATCGCTTTGACAACTTCCAAGCGCTCTTCCTTGCTCCAGTCAAGTCTTGCTAAACGCTCATCACGTTCGTCAATAGACATCTCGACAAAATCAAAGCCTAACTCCTTGGCAAAATTTAAACGTTCTAGCCAAGTAAAGTGTGTCGGGGTTGCCTTTTCATAAATTCCAATTGGACGTGCCATGGTTTACCCCCAAATTCGTTTGATTTCATCCTTGAAGGCACGCGCTGCTCCTGCTGGATCCGCCGCCTCTGTAATTCCACGACCTGCGATAAAGGTAAAGACATCAACGCCTTCAAAGAGTTTGAGAGTATCTACATCTAGACCACCTGTTACAGAAACTCGGAAGCCCATGTCAATGAGTTTTTTAACCTTATTAAGGTCTTTTTCACCCCAAGTTTCACCAGCAAGAAGGGCATCACGAGATTGGTGATAAATAGCTTGTGAGATACCAGCATCTAGCCAAAGCTGAGCTTGTTCAAAAGTCCAATCACCATAAAGCTCGATCTGGATTTCGCCTCGGTCCCCACGTTCAGCCTTGATAGCCTTTAGAGCTGCTTCCATAGTAGGGATGGTTGCACAACAGATACAAGTCATCCAATCTGCTCCACGAACGGCATTATTTTTGGCAACTGTTCCACCAGCATCAGCACATTTTGTATCTGCCACAATAATCTTATCTGGGAAAAGACTGCGCAAGACTTCAACCAGTTCACTTCCAACTTGAAGCAAGCAAACAGTTCCAGCTTCGATAATATCTACTTCCTGACCAACAGAAACAGCTGCTTTAATCGCTCCTTGCAAGTCTGAATGGTCTAATGCAACTTGTAAATTAGGTATTCTTTTTGTCATTTCTTTATTCCTCTTTCTAACTTTCCAAATCCAATCCTTCAAGATAAGGGCTATCCTTAGATTCTTCGATCATTTCCAAGACATCTTCTTTAGTCTGGCAAGCCTGTAAACGTGCAATAGAATCTTCTAATTCAAATAAGGCAATGATTTGTGGAATAGCTACACTCGTGTGAATTTTTGAGCTTGTTGCCGCTAGTGCAAGCAAAACAGAGACCTCTTTCCCATCTGAAAATACAACCGGATTTTGTAAGGTAATCAATGAAAAGGCATCTCTTTGCACTCCAGCTTCAGGTCTAGCATGGGGCATAGCCATACCTGGCATTAAAATATAATAAGGCCCATACTCTTCAGTTGATTCGATGATAGCATCGTAATACTCTGGCAAAATCGCCCCACTTTCAATCAAGGGATCTACTGCTACCCTGACTGCTTCTTTCCAATCCTTAGCTTCTAACCCTAGTCGGATCGAGTCATTGTCAATTAAAGCTTGTTTTAAATTCATATCTGCCTCCTTTATTTAAAGAGGGAGAAGGACAGAAACGATAACTCTCAGTTTCTGTCCAGCCCCCTCCAACCTTTTACTGTAGTGCTTGACTGAGTTTTTCAGTGATTTCTTTATCATCCATCAAGTTGTCAAGCCCAATTAACTTCCCATTAGTCCGACCTTCCAATTCTTGGATTAAATGAAGAGAAGCGATTACGATGTCATAGCCTGCTGCTAAACCTTTTGCTTCACCGACACTGCATGAATTGACTGTAAAATCTGTTTGATTAAGTTTACGGAGGGCATTTTCAACCTTCATCTTGATAACCATAGATGAACCCATTCCATTTCCGCACGCTGCTAATACTTTAACCATTTTATTTTCTCCTTTTCTAGATACTAAGCTTCTTCTTGAACTTCACCCTTGTAATATTTCTCTTTATCTTTTGCTTTGGCAAATTGAAGTTGAGGAATAACAAGCAAGAAGAGACATACAAGTACATAACCAACAATACCGAGATATTTGAAGATGTATCCAAATCCAAGCCATGGGAATTCGAAGTCGATATTTCCATGGTAACCACCGTAAGATGCTAAGTCGAGAAGGGCCACACAAAGAGCTCCTAGAGCAACTTGAAGGACACCTGAGATGAAAGATAGGATAACGGCTGCTTTCCATCCGCCACGCTTATCAGCATAGACCGCGATGGCGGCATTATCAAAGAACACTGGTACAAATCCTGTAATAATAAGGATAGGGTTTTTAAAGACGATGAGCAAGACAATTGTAATCAATTGACCAATCAAACCAAAGGCAAATCCTGACAAGACCGCATTTGGTGAACCAAATCCATAAGAAGCTGCAACGTCGACCGCTGGGAATGAACCAGGCAACAATTTGTTTGAAATACCTTGGAAGGCATTTGTCAACTCAGATACGAACATGCGGACACCTTGCATCAAAACGAACAAGTAAACAGAGAAGGTGAAGGCTGTTTGGATAATGTACATAAAGAAATCTTGTTTTGCAGGATTGAATAGAGTTCCTGAAGTGATGACTTCTTTATTAGACATAATGTCTGGACCCAAGATTAACAGAATGGCTCCAAAGAATACGAGCATCAAAGTAGCAGATGCAACAACAGTATCATGGAAGATTGAGAGGAACTTAGGCAATTTAAGATTGTCTAGACTTTCTTCTTTCTTACCAAAGCGTCCTGCCACTTTATCTACAAACCAGATTGCAAATTGTTGTTGGTGACCAATCGCAAATCCGCCACCACCAGTCAGACGTTGAGTTGCCTCAACAGTCATATTTGAACTAACTGCCCAGTAAAGGCCACAGATGATACCGATTGCTGCTGTACCATAAGCATTTCGCAATTGTGGGACTAAGAATAGAACCATAAGAGATACAGTCGCAGCTTGTTGTACCATGATGTGACCAGTAATAAAGAGGGTTCTTACTTTCGTAATCTTGCGTAGAGCTACAAGCAAGATATTTACTCCAAAACCGATCAACAGAGCTGTAGTTGCAGTTCCGACAAAATCTGGAAATTCAGCTGCAATTTTGTTGTTTGCTGCAGCAAGTCCAAAGTAAGGGTCGATAACCGCTGCACCAATTTGGAATTTGTAGTTAAGGGCTGCCAAGATTGGACGGAAGGTTGTAACCAAACCACCAGCACCCACGTTGAGCAACATATATCCTACTGTTGCTTTAACGAAACCTGAGAAAACGTCATGAGCAGGTTTTTTCAAAAGTGCATATCCTATCAACACCAATAAACCTACGAAAAATGCGGGATTCTGCAAAATATTGCTAGAAAACCAATTTAGAACACTTGAAATGACTTCCATAATTGTTCTCCTTTTGAATTGTTTTTGTAAGTTTATTATATAATGTGAAAACGGAAACAAAAAGACCAAGAATTACACAGCGGACTGTTCACTCTTGGACTGTATGATTTATGATATTTTACGGCTTATCTTATTTTCTCGTAGCTAGATAAAAGGGAAGAATTGTTTCATAAGATTCCAGTAGAGCTTCTAGGATTTCTTCTTCAGATGAATTTTCGGCCACTGGAACATCCGATTTAACTAAAACTTTGCGAACTTCCTGATGGGAGATTTTTTTCCTTAAAACTCGGCGATTTTCCTCAGTAGCCTCCATCCTTTGACTTTCTCCCTCTGAGTATACTAAATAATAAATTCCTTCTACCACTGGAACTTCTAGGACCTTGGCTTGTTTGCCTAATGTTCGCTCATCCTTCTTACGTTCAATAAAACTCACTTCTAGTGAAACTCCAAAATCAGAAGGGTTTCCATACAAACGAAGGGCCAACATAGGTTCTGACACTTCCCCCTCACGCTGTAGATAGGCCCAGAAATGCGGTCGCAAACGTTGGGCTTGATTCATCCACTGACTCGTCCCTTGAAGGTTCCATTCTGGATGTCCTTCTTGAAAAGCCTTGGCTAAGTGTGTAAAGACCTTTCTAGCCTCCTGCCCCTTACTCCTCAAATAAAGCATTTTTTCAACTTCTTGACCTGCCTTCTCTGGTTTTTGATACTGTAAGCCAGAGAAAGCTAGATATTCTCTCATTGTATTCAACATAAGATCAACCTCCCTTAGATAGCAAAAAATCAGGGTGCCCCTGATTTTGCTTTGATTATTCTGTATCAACCACAACGTAACGATTTGGCTCATCACCTTCTGAATAACTAGTGATACCCTCCATACGTGAAATAATACGATGGATGATTTTACGTTCGCTGCTAGACATTGGATCAGTCACCTGACTACGCCCCTCTTCTAGGACACGTGTAGCTAACTTCTGTGCATAGCTCTGCAAGACTTCTGCACGGTGCTCTACATAATCATTAACATTGATGGTAATATAGAAGGTTCTTGAATAGCGGTTATAAAGATAATTTTGTGCTAAGAGCTGAAGAGATTTCAAAACCTTACCATGGTAACCGATAATACGGCCCGGTTCATTGGTATCAATTTGCATATTGATAGAACGGCGATTTGAGGTACTTGAAATTGCTCCCTCAACATCCATATCATCAATAATACCTTGAACATAGCTGGTCACTTCTTCAACCACCTGGTCAATATCATAGGTCGGTTCAATCTTCAAACCTAGATTTTCTAAATCATCATTCTGCTCGACTTCTTCCTGCTCTTTAGATTCTTCTGGCAGTAAATCTTTTAGAATGGCAATATGACCAGTCTCCTCTAAAATTGTACTAGCCTCTTTCTCATTTTTTAGAATTTCGGCCTTAACCTCTTCAGAGATTCCTTGTCCTTCTTCCTCGATTTTCTTGATTGCTTCAACAACATGACCTAAGTCTACTGTTGCCTCACTAACAGTCTTAACGGGTTCGTTCTTAGCATTAACTTCCTTTGGAACTCCTTTGACTGCTTGCTGATTTGCCTTCACAACAGTTGTCTCACTAATTGCTTCGATATCAACTTGCGCTGGTTTCTTCCCAAAAAGGCCAAAGAAACCTTTTTTCTCCCTTGAGACAACCTTGATATGCGCCTTCATTCTAGGAATCCCCAATTCCTTCAATCCCGTTTGGATCGCTTCCTCAACAGTTGAACCTGTAAATAATACCATTACAAGATTCCTCCTTACTTTTTCTTTTTCTGTGCTTTCTTGAGAGCTTTTCTCTTCTTGATTTCTAAATCCTTCCTAGCCTGTACTCCCGCCTCACGCTCTGCAATAATCTTAAATGGATTGTTGAGCAAATAGGTTTGGAGCACCTGATAAGCATTGGATACCGCCCAGTATAAGGCAACCCCACTTGGTGAATACATGGCAAAGAAGAAAATCATGACTGGCATTGCATACATCATTCCTGTCATAGCACCATTTTTCTCAACCATGGCCTTATTGGATAACCAGGTGCTAAGGAAAGTAAAGATAGCTGCCAGAATAGGCAAAACAAAGGTCGTATCAACACCACCAAGGTTAATCCATAAGAAATGACCCGTTTTTAGAAATTCTACCCTACTCAAAGCTTGGAACAAGGCCAACAAGACTGGCATTTGGATTAAGATTGGCCAAAGAGAAGCTGACTGCTTCACACCATGTTGCTTGAACAACTGACGCATTTCTTGATCCAGCTTGGTACGGCTCTCCATATCCCGTCCCGGATAACGTTCTCGCAACTCCTTAACCAGTGGTTGTACTTCTTGCATCTTTCTAGATGCCACCATCTGTATCTGAAAGACTGGTAAAAGAATGGTTCTGATTAAAAGGGTAAATAAAATAATCCCCAGACCAATACTTGTATCAAATGATAAAAAGCGAATAGTTTCAGCAAAAAAATAAACAAATTTACTCCAAAAGCCTGTTGATTCAGCTGTAATCTCACTCGTCGTACCATTAGCCGTGCAGGCGCTCATCACAAATAAAGCAAGCACCACTAAGCTAGTCAACTGTAATTTCTTTTTCACTCCCATTTCCTTCCTGGTAAATCTTTGATAACTTTAATACGTGAAGTAGATTTTTTTTCATTTCCGCGTAGTCCAAGATTTCAACACCTTTTCGAGCAATCACAACAAAATCTACATTTTCAACCAGCTGATTTTTATGTTCAATCAGAATATGTCGAATTCTTCTCTTGATCTGATTCCTCGTGACAGCGTTTCCTAATTTTTTACTGACAGATAGGCCAACTCGAAAATGCTGTTCATTATTTTCTAATCGATAAATAACAAATTTACGATTAGCAAAACTCTCCCCTTTTTTAAATATTGCACTAAAATCTTTCTCTTTTTTTACACGAAAGCGTTTTTTCAAAATTCAACTCCATCTATTAAAACTACTACTATTATACCATAATTTTTCAAAAAGCCAATCATAGCAAGGTTTTAGCCCATTTTACAGAATGAAAAAACTGGTTTTATCCTTTAAATCATCTTATTTTTGAACAAATTTACAAATTTGAACATGCTACTTTCTTTATTTTCTCTTGAGATAAAACAAAAGTCACCCTTTGGAGTGACTTTTGTAGGAGATTATTATGAAAAAGTTAGGATTTTAATTAAATAAAGTTAGGAGGTCTTTATTTAATGATAGTAGTATACAGGTCTATCCTTAAACCCAACTTAAACAGATTCAATTTCTTTTTAATTTTTAAAACTATGGATTGGAGCTGGGATTTGCCCTCCACGTGCAATGAAATCAACAGATGATGCACCGTTGACCTTCATGACTGGAGCTGTTCCTAAAAGACCACCAAATTCAATCATATCGCCTTCTTTTCCTTTTGGAATAATACGTACAGCAGTTGTTTTCATATTGATGACTCCGATAGCAGCTTCATCCGCAATCATTGCTGCAATTGTTTCTGCAGGTGTATCTTCAGGAATGGCAATCATATCCAAACCAACTGAACAGATAGCCGTCATAGCTTCTAGTTTTTCCAAATTAAGGGAGCCATTTTGCACAGCAGCAATCATTCCCTCGTCCTCAGAAACTGGGATAAAGGCACCAGACAAACCACCGACTTGGTTGCAAGCCATAACTCCGCCCTTCTTAACTTGGTCATTCAAGAGAGCCAAGGCAGCAGTCGTTCCATGAGTTCCAACTGTTTCCAGTCCCATCTCTTCAAGGACACGGGCTACAGAATCACCCACTGCTGGAGTTGGAGCCAAACTCAGATCGACAATTCCAAAATCAACTCCAAGTCGCTCACTAGCCATTTGACCGACTAATTGACCAATGCGGGTAATCTTGAAGGCTGTCTTTTTAACAGTTTCAGCAACAACATCAAAGCTCTGACCACGAACCTTTTCCAAGGCACGTTTAACAACACCTGGACCAGAAACACCGACATTGATGATGACATCTGCTTCACCAACACCATGAAAAGCGCCTGCCATAAAAGGATTGTCCTCTACCGCGTTGGCAAATACAACCAATTTAGCCGCCCCCATATCAGATAAAGAAGCTGTTTCCTTGATAATGCGTCCCATATCCGCTACTGCGGTCATATTGATACCCGATTTAGTCGAACCAATATTTACTGATGAACACACCTTATCCGTTTCTGCCAAAGCACGAGGAATGGAGTTGATAAGAATTTCATCACCTTTTTGATAACCCTTTTGTACCAAGGCTGAAAAACCACCAATGAAGTCAACACCAATTTCTTTCGCAGCTTTATCCAGTGCTTTAGCCAAGACTACATAATCCGTCGCATCGGTAGCAGCACCAATCAAGGAAATTGGAGTAACTGATACACGTTTATTTACGATGGGAATGCCCAACTCAGCCGCAATTTCATCCCCAACAGCTACTAAATTAGCTGCTTTTGTAGTAATCTTTTCATATATTTTTTCTGCAGCACGATTGATATCTGGATCGATACAGTCCAAAAGGGAAATCCCCATGGTAATGGTTCTAATGTCAAAGTTTTGCTCCTCAATCATGGCGATTGTTTCGGTAACTTGTCTAATATCCATAAATACCTCCTAGATATTGTACATAGCATCAAAAATAGCTGCACTTTGAATATTGATTTTGACATTCAAAGTCTGACCAAAAACCTCAAATTCGTTTCTAAGATGTGTAAAATCTTGTTTTTCATCACTAGATACCACAGCCATCATAGTAAAGAATTCGTCTAAGACTGTTTGTGAGATATCATCAATATTTAAGCCTAATTCAGCAATTTTTGTCGCAACACCTGCAACAATTCCAGATTTATCTTTACCAACAACAGTAATAATAGCTTTCATGATTAAACTCCATTTCTAACACAGAACGATATCCATTTTGGACAAAAATAAAATGAAAAAGGAGGATAGAGTAACTAAATCACTTAATAGTGAATAATTATCCAAGTTGAAACCCTAAAAAAAATCTCTTAGTTGATCTTGTACCAGGCTAATATTTTTTACCAAGTCGCTAGTTTAGAACTTAAAACTGATAATTTATTGGCACATAATCTCTTTATAGAATATTTTTGAAAAAATGAACATTGTTGATTTTCTTTTTCAATAGTATAGCATATTTCTTACTAAAATACTCAAAAACGCCTGCTTACGAAATTGTTCTTAAGTAAAAAACAATTTCGTAAACAAGCGTCTACCTTACCATCTTATGATGAGTGTTCCCGCTAGGACATAAGTCCTAGCGGTAGACCAGAGCTAGACTAAGAGCACAAGACTCCATCATCATAACACTCAACAAAATTGATGATTTTATACTAATTCGATGATCGCCATTGGCGCTGCATCACCACGACGTGGTTCAGTCTTAAGGATACGAGTGTATCCACCGTTACGCTCAGCATAACGAGGTGCGATTTCTGAGAACAATTTTTGAAGTGCTGTAGTAGAAGTGTACTTATCAGTTGCTTCATCATAGTTTTCAGATGCGATTTCATTACGTACGAAAGCAGCTGCTTGACGACGTGCATGCAAATCACCACGTTTACCTAGAGTAATCATTTTTTCAACAGTTTTACGGATTTCTTTAGCACGAGCTTCAGTTGTCACGATTGATTCGTTGATCAAAAGGTCAGTTGTCAAATCGCGAAGCATTGCTTTACGTTGTGAGCTAGTGCGTCCTAGTTTACGGTAAGCCATTTATTCCTCCTTTATTTATCTTTTAATCCAAGACCCAAATCAATGAGTTTGACTTTCACTTCTTCCAAACTCTTGCGTCCAAGATTTCTTACTTTCATCATCTCTGCTTCAGATTTTTCTGTCAAATCATGCACAGTGTTGATACCGGCACGTTTCAAACAGTTGTATGAACGCACAGACAAGTCAAGTTCCTCAATCGTACGTTCCAAAATACGGTCGTCCGATTCAGTATCAGCTTCTTTCATCACTTCTGCTGACTTAGCAATCTCTGTAAGATTTGTAAACAAATCAAGGTGCTCTGTCAAGATACGTGCTGAAAGCCCTAAAGCATCTTCTGGAATAATTGTTCCATTAGTCAAGATTTCAAGGGTTAATTTGTCGAAACCATCATTGCTACCTACACGAGCAGGTTCAACTTGATAGTTGACTTTTGTAACTGGTGTATAAATAGAATCTACAGCAAGTGTTCCAACTGGTGCATTATCTTTTTTGTTTTCATCAGCAGGTACATATCCACGACCACTGTTAACAGTCATTGTCGCTTTTAGAGAAGAACCTTCACCGATTGTAAAGAGATAATGATCTGGATTTACAATTTCAATGTCGCTATCTGTCAAGATATCTCCAGCTGTAATTTCAGCAGGACCTTGCACATCTAGTTCAATGATCTTTTCGTCTTTAACGTAAGATTTTACTGCAATACCTTTGATGTTCAGAATGATTTGCATCACGTCTTCGCGAACACCCGGAACTGTATCAAATTCATGCAATACACCTTCGATATTGATAGATGTTACAGCAGCCCCTGGAAGAGAAGCTAGAAGTACACGACGAAGAGAGTTACCAAGTGTTGTACCGTAACCACGTTCAAGCGGTTCGATTACAAACTTGCCATAATCTTTATTTTCATCAATTTTTGTTATATTTGGTTTTTCAAACTCGATCATTTAGTTACTCCCTCTTAAACGAAAAGCAGTGTAAGGTTATGATTATACACGGCGACGTTTTGGAGGACGAGCACCATTGTGTGGCACTGGAGTCACATCACGAATTGCTGTTACTTCAAGACCAGCGGCAGCAAGAGCACGAATAGCTGACTCACGACCAGAACCTGGACCTTTAACAGTAACTTCAACTGACTTAAGACCGTGTTCTTGTGCAGATTTAGCAGCAGCTTCAGAAGCCATTTGAGCAGCAAATGGTGTAGATTTACGAGAACCTTTGAAACCAAGAGCACCAGCTGATGACCAAGCAATTGCATTACCATGCACATCAGTAATCATAACAATAGTGTTATTAAATGTAGCGTGAATATGAGCAATACCAGATTCGATATTCTTTTTCACACGACGTTTACGTGTTGGTTTAGCCAAGACTTTTACCTCCTATATTATTTTTTCTTACCAGCAATCGCAACAGCTTTACCTTTACGAGTGCGAGCGTTGTTTTTAGTGTTTTGTCCACGGACAGGAAGTCCACGACGGTGACGGATACCACGGTATGAACCGATTTCCATCAAACGTTTGATGTTCAAGTTAACTTCACGACGAAGGTCACCTTCAACTTTGATTGCATCCACTTCACGACGGATAGCATCTTCTTGATCTGGTGTAAGGTCGCGAACACGTACATCTTCTGAAATTCCAGCAGCTGCCAAGATTTTCTTAGATGTTGGAAGTCCGATACCGTACACATAAGTCAATGAAATTACTACGCGTTTGTCATTTGGAATGTCAACTCCAGCAATACGAGCCATGTTTTCTCCTTTCTATCTTATCCTTGACGTTGTTTGTGTTTTGGATTTGCTGGGCAAATTACCATAACACGACCATTACGACGAATTACTTTACAGTATTCGCAAATTGGTTTGACCGATGGTCTTACTTTCATTTCTTATCCCTCCAAGTTTTTCGATTATTTAAAGCGGTAAGTGATACGTCCACGTGTCAAGTCATATGGACTCATTTCGACAGTAACACGATCTCCCGCTAAAATACGAATATAGTTTTTACGAATTTTACCAGAAACTGTTGCTAAAATCTGATGTCCATTTTCAAGTTCAACCGTAAACATTGCATTCGGCATAGTATCAACTACTTTACCTTCAACTTCAATCACATCGTCTTTTGCCACGCAAAAGTACCTCCATAAATTTCGATTTGATGCCTCTAGACACAGAGACAACAATTATAAGTCAGACTAATTCAGTATAACATTTGTAGAGACATTTTGCAAGCATGAAAAACGCTTTTATTTCAATTTTGTCAATACTTTTTCGATATCTGCAAAGACATCATTGATATCTTGGTTTCCCTCGATATCATGTACTAAACCTTTTGCACGATAGTGGGCAATAATTGGTTCACCTTGGGCAATATTAACATCCAAACGACGTTTTACTGTTTCAGGTTTGTCATCTTCACGTTGATAGTAGTCTTCTTCTTTGTAATCAACTGGTGGGTTGAAAACTTTGTGGAAAGTTTCGCCAGTTTCACGGTGAATGATACGACCACTCAAACGCTCCAAAAGACAATCTGGATTTACTTCGATGTTAATAACACCTTCAAGCTCAATCCCTAATTCAGCTAAAGTTTTATCCAAGGCATGAGCTTGTTCAATTGTACGTGGGTACCCGTCCAACAAGAAACCAGTTTCTTTAATATCATCTTGTGAGAGACGCTCTTTCACGATACCATTTGTAACTTCATCTGGAACCAACTCGCCTTTGTCGATATAAGACTTAGCTAAGACACCCATTTCAGTTTGGTTAGCCATTGCCGCACGGAACATATCTCCTGTTGAGATATGAGCTACATGAAATTGTTCCACAATTCTAGCTGCTTGTGTTCCCTTACCTGCACCAGGCAATCCCATAATCAAAAGATTCATGATTCAAACTCCTTTTTTGTTTTTAAATAGAAGCAAAAATTCATTTCAACTCCTATTTAAGAACAAAATAGAAGAGAGGAGTAAAAAATCTGACAAGGTCTTTGATTTTTACACTCCACTCTCTGAGCAATAGTGAATTTTCTTTTCTATTACAATTATTCTGTTGTATTCATGAAACCAACATACTTACGTTTCAATAAATAACCTTCCAACTGTTTAATTCCTTCAATACCTGTTGAGATAATGATCAAAAGACTTGTTCCCCCAAAAGCAACGACTTCTGAAAGACCGAATAAATCCTTAGCTACAATAGGTAAAATAGAAATAACACCTAGGAATAGGGAACCGACTGTTGCGAGACGACGAAGAAGTTTTGACATATACTCTTCTGTCCCTTTACCAGGACGGACACCGTGGATATAAGCACCGCTCTTTTGCAAATTTTCTGCTGCCTTCTCTGGATTAATCTGTACAAATGTATAGAAGAATGTAAAGAGGATAATCAACAGAGCGTACAGAGCGATACCTGTAGGGGCTGTTGTAGATAGCAACTCCTGAGCACTACGTACCCAGGCCCAATCAAGACCAGATGCACTTACAAATTGTAAAATTGCCGCTGGTGCTGCAGTAATCGAGCTAGCAAAGATAACTGGAATAACTCCTGCAGGGTTAATCTTCAATGGAAGATAGGAACTTGACGGTGCTCCTTGTGCTACCTTAGTATACTGAATTGGTATCTTATATTCAGCTTGTTGAACATAAGTTGTAAAGTAAACAATCAATAAGACTGCTATGATTAAGATAGCAACAAAAATGAGGGATGAAGTCAAGCGACTGCTTGGTACATTGACAAAGTAGTCAACATAAATTCCCTTGATCATATCAGGAATTGAAGCAACAATCCCCGCAAAGATGATCATGGAAACACCATTTCCATAACCCTTATCAGTAATTTGCTCTCCCAACCAAGTTACAATCATACTACCCGCTGTTAGGATTGCTCCAATCACAAGGAAAACTTGTGGTGTTAAAGGAACAGTCAAAAGTTTGGCTCCAGATAAAGCATTAAAACCAGCAGTAATTCCGATAGATTGCACGAATGCAAGAACAAGGGCAATATATCGAGTTGCCTGGTTCAACTTTCTACGACCAACTTCCCCTTGTTTGCCCCACTCTACAAACTTCGGTAATAAATCCATTTGTAAGAGTTGGACAACGATAGAAGCAGTAATGTATGGACTAACACCAAGTGCAAAAACTGAAAAGTTTTTCATGGCATTACCAGACACCAAACTTAACATATTTAGAAAAGATAGACCACTCAAAGCATTCAAGCTATTGGCATTCACCCATGGAACCGTAATGCTAGTCCCGATACGGAAGACAAAGACGATAAAAATTGTAAAAAGAATTTTTGATCGAACTTGCTTGACTTTGAAGGCTTCTCTCAATAATTTAAAAAACATAGGTCACCTCTCTTAGATGACTTCTACTGAACCACCTTTAGCAGTGATAGCTTCTTCAGCTGATTTAGAGAATTTAGCTGCTTTTACAGACAATTTCTTAGTCAACTCACCGTTACCAAGAATTTTGATACCTGATTTTTCAGCTTTAACAATTCCTGATTCGATAAGAACAACTGGAGTTACTTCTGCACCATCTTCAAAGACGTTCAATTGGTCAAGGTTAACAATTGCGTATTCTTTAGCGTTGATGTTAGTGAATCCACGTTTTGGAAGACGACGGAACAATGGAGTTTGTCCACCTTCAAAACCAAGACGTACTCCGCCACCGCTACGAGCTTTTTGACCTTTTTGACCACGACCAGATGTTTTACCGTTACCTGATGAAGTACCACGACCAACACGGTTACGAGTTTTACGAGAACCTTCTGCAGGTTTCAATTCATGAAGTTTCATTATATATTTTCTCCTCTTTTGTAAAATGCTAGCGCCGATAAGAGAGAAAAGGTTGTCTCTCCTATCAACTCGCCTATACGTTTGTCATCAAAGATGACTATATCTAGTTTTAGGGGATGGTATACTGCACATCCCCTAAAATTTAATTAGTTTACTTCTTCAACTGTTACCAAGTGAGATACTGCAGTGATCATACCACGTACTGCTGGGTTATCTTCTTTAATAACAGAGCTGTTCAATTTGCCAAGTCCAAGTGCTACAACAGTTTTACGTTGTGATGGAATGCGTCCGATTGGAGACTTAGTCAAAGTAATTTTAATTTGAGCCATTTTATCCCCTTTCTTATGCCAAATCAGAAACTGAAATACCACGAAGGGCAGCAACTTCTTCAGCGCGTTTCAATTGTTTCAAACCTTCAACAGTTGCGCGAACAATGTTGATTGGAGTATTTGAGCCAAGAGATTTAGATGTAACATCAGCTACACCTGCCAACTCGATAACGGCACGAACAGCACCACCAGCGGCAACTCCAGAACCTTCTACAGCTGGTTTCAACAATACTTTAGCTCCACCGAATTCTGAAATAACTTCGTGTGGGATTGTTGTTCCAACCATAGGAACTTCGATCAAGTTTTTCTTAGCATCTTCTACTGCTTTGCGGATTGCTTCTGGAACTTCTTGAGCTTTACCAGTACCAAATCCTACGCGACCGTTGTGGTCACCAACGACTACAAGAGCTGCAAAACGAAGACGACGTCCACCTTTAACAACTTTAGTAACACGGTTAACAGCAACTACGCGTTCTTCTAATTCAACTGCATTGTCTTTAAATGCCATTTTCTAGTGTCCTCCTATTAGAATTTCAATCCGTTTTCACGAGCTGCATCAGCCAAAGCTTTCACACGTCCGTGATATAGATATCCACCGCGGTCGAACACCACTTCTGAAATACCTTTAGCGTTTGCACGTTCTGCAACGAGTTTACCGACAGCAACGGCTTGTTCAGTTTTTGTTCCTTTTGAAACTTCTTTGTCAAGAGTTGAAGCACTTGCGAGCGTTACACCCGCTACGTCATCAATAACTTGAGCGTAGATGCCTGTATTAGAACGGAATACGTTCAAACGTGGGCGATCAGCAGTTCCAGAGAGTTTTCCGCGAACGCGACGGTGGCGTTTTTGGCGGAGTTTGTTTTTATCTGGTTTAGAAATCACAGTTTTCACCTCTTTAGTTTTAAATCGTGTGCTATGCACAAAGTTGGAAATGATATTGGTGGCTGAAAATCAACCACTCAATATTATTTACCTGTTTTACCTTCTTTAAGACGAACATATTCGCCAACGTAACGGATACCTTTACCTTTGTATGGTTCTGGTGAACGAAGGCTACGTACGTAAGCAGCTGTTTGACCAACTACTTCTTTTGAAATTCCGCTAACAACGATTGTTGTTGGGTTTGGAAGTTCAAAAGTAATTCCTTCTGGAGCTTCAACTTCGTCTGGATGTGATTTACCAACAGCCAAAACAAGTTTTGATCCTTGAAGTTGTGCACGGTAACCAACCCCACGCATTTCAAGTTGTTTCTTGAATCCTTCTGATACACCAATAACCATGTTGTTCAAAAGAGCACGAGTAGTTCCGTGGATAGTTTTCATTTCTTTTGAATCGTTTGGACGGTGAAGAGTTACTTCAGTACCTTCCACACGAATTTCAATATCTTTTGAGAACTCACGAGTAAGTTCTCCTTTAGGTCCTTTTACAGTTACAACGTTGTCATTGTTAGTGATTTCAACACCAGCAGGCAACACGATAACTTTATTACCAATACGTGACATGTTTTTATTCTCCTGTTAAATTGTCAGGCCATGTTGGCCAGTTTTCACGGGGTTAAATCGATTTCTCGATTTAAAGGAATATTTAGGTTTCAATTTCAAAGTGAATCTAGGCATAGTCTAGCAGACATAACTTTGGGTTAGGCAAGAGACGATAACGACGAGTCACAAAGAAATTGGGAGCTAAATATTACCAAACGTAAGCGATAACCTCACCACCAACGTTCTTTTGGCGTGCTTCTTTATCAGTAAGCAAACCTTCAGAAGTTGAAAGGATAGCAATTCCAAGACCGTTAAGTACTTTTGGAAGGTCTTCACGTTTTTTGTAGACACGAAGTCCTGGTTTAGAAACACGTTTCAAGTTTGTGATAACTTTTTCACCGTTTGGTCCGTATTTAAGGAATACACGGATGATGCCTTGTTTGTCATCTTCGATGATTTCTACGTTCTTAACAAAACCTTCGCGTTTAAGGATTTCTGCAATCCCTTTTTTGATGTTTGATGCAGGTACTTCAAGTACTTCGTGTTTTGCTTGGTTAGCGTTACGAATACGAGTTAGGAAGTCTGCGATTGGGTCAGTCATAACCATTTTATTTTTCTCCTCTTACTAGTAGTTTGCAAGTTGCACTTGCTAGTTAATGATTGAGCTGGGCTCAGATAGTATTGACACATTCAAACAAGATAATCTCATTTGAACACGAGCTACAACCTGGGCAAAAAAGATAGATTTGTCTTGGAGCATCGCTCCTGCACCAAATCTCCTATTTTTGCTGGGGTTGTTACGCTCTTTGTATCATGATATTACCAAGATGCTTTTGTTACACCAGGGATTTGACCTTTATATGCCAATTCACGGAAGCAAACACGGCAAAGTTTAAACTTGCGGTAAACTGAGTGTGGACGTCCACAACGTTCACAGCGAGTGTATGCTTGAGTAGAGAACTTCGCTGGGCGTTTGTTCTTAGCAATCATAGATTTTTTAGCCATTAGTTATACCTCCTATATTATTTTGCAAAAGGCATTCCAAGGCCTGTAAGCAATGCACGTGACTCTTCGTCAGTGTTAGCAGTAGTTACGATAACGATGTCAAGACCACGAGTTTTGTCAACGTCATCAAAGTTGATTTCTGGGAAGATCAATTGTTCTTTCACACCAAGTGTGTAGTTTCCGCGTCCATCAAATGATTTTGTTGGAACACCATGGAAGTCACGCACACGTGGAAGTGAAACTGAAACCAATTTATCCAAGAATTCGTACATACGTTCACCACGAAGGGTAACTTTTGCACCGATCGCAACACCTTCACGAAGACGGAAGCCGGCGATTGATTTTTTAGCTTTAGTGATAAGTGGTTTTTGACCTGAGATAAGCGCCAATTCTTCAGCAGCTTTTTCAAGGCTTTTAGCGTTTGATACAGCTTCACCAACACCCATGTTCAAAACGATCTTATCTACTTTAGGCACAGCCATCACTGATGAGTAGTTGAATTGTTCTGTCAAAGCAGGAACTACTTCATTAAGATATTTTTCTTTTAAACGATTTGCCATTATACTTCTCCTTTCCTTCGTGATTAATCAAGCACTTCGCCTGATTTTTTGTTGTAGCGAACTTTTTTACCGTCTACAAATTTGTAACCAACACGACCAGCTACACCGTTTTTGTCCAAAACTTGAACGTTTGATACGTGGATAGCCGCTTCCTTCTCGATGATACCACCTTGAGGAAGTTCGTTAGTTGGACGTTGGTGTTTCTTAACGATATTAACACCTTCAACGATAACTTTGTTTACTTTTGGAAGGGCAGTAAGGACAACAGCTTCTGTTCCCTTATCTTTACCAGCGATTACGCGAACTTTGTCGCCTTTTTTTACAAACATTTTTTTCTCCTTTTATTCTTACGCCCAATGGGCACCCTGGCTAAGCCAGGGGACTGTGTTTGTTTGTTTTTGCTCTGTGAAAATTAAAGTACTTCTGGAGCAAGTGACACGATCTTCATGAAGCCACCTTCACGCAATTCACGTGCAACTGGGCCAAAGATACGTGTTCCGCGAGGAGTTTTGTCTTCACGGATGATAACTGCTGCGTTTTCGTCAAATTTGATGTATGAACCATCAGCACGACGAGCACCTGATTTAGTACGAACGATAACTGCTTTAACAACGTCACCTTTTTTAACCGCACCACCAGGAGTAGCTTGTTTTACAGATGCCACAATAACATCACCGATGTTCGCAAATTTACGTTTAGAACCACCAAGAACTTTGATAGTCAAGATTTCGCGTGCACCGCTGTTGTCTGCGACTTTCAAACGAGTTTCTGTTTGAATCATTTCAGTTTTCTCCTTTCAGGTTTGATTAAATGATAACCGCTTCTTCAACGACTTCTACAAGACGGAAACGTTTTGTAGCTGAAAGCGGACGAGTTTCCATGATACGTACGATATCGCCTTCTTTGGCAACATTGTTTTCATCATGTGCTTTGTATTTTTTAGAGTAGTTAATACGTTTACCATAGACTGGGTGGTTACGTTTTGTTTCAACTACAACTGTGATTGTCTTGTCCATTTTGTCAGATACAACACGTCCAACAAGAACTTTACGATTATTGCGTTCCATTGAAATTTCTCCTTCCCTAGTCTATTATTTCGCTTCAGATTGAACTGTTTTGATACGAGCGATTTGTTTTTTAACTTCTTTCAAGCGAGCTGTTTGTTCTAATTGACCAGTAGCAGCTTGGAAACGAAGTTCAAACAATTCTTTTTTCAATTCGTTTTCGCGCTTCGCGAGTTCTTCTTGAGAAAGACCACGAAGTTCTTTAACAAATTCTTTTACTTCATTAAGTTTCATGCCTTCTCCTTATTCTGCTTCACGTTTTACGAATTTACATTTAACTGGCAATTTGTGGCTTGCAAGACGAAGCGCTTCGCGAGCGATCTCTTCAGATACACCAGCAACTTCAAACATTACTTTACCACGTTTAACTGGTGCTACCCAACCTTCAGGTGCCCCTTTACCAGATCCCATACGAACCCCGATAGCTTTTGCTGTGTATGATTTGTGTGGGAAGATTTTAATCCAAACTTTACCACCACGTTTCATGTAACGAGTCATGGCGATACGAGCAGCTTCGATTTGGCGGTTAGTGATCCAGTGGCTAGTTGTAGCTTGAAGACCGTATTCACCGAATGCTACTTCTTTACCACCTTTAGCTTCACCGCGCATTTTACCACGGAATTCACGACGGTGTTTAACACGTTTAGGTACTAACATTGGTTATTTACCTCCTTTAGTGTTTTTACGAGCTGGAAGAACTTCACCACGGTAGATCCATACTTTAACACCAAGTTTACCGTATGTAGTGTCTGCTTCTTCCCAAGCGTAATCGATATCTGCACGAAGTGTGTGAAGTGGAACAGTTCCTTCAGAGTATCCTTCAGCACGGGCGATATCTGCACCGTTCAAACGACCTGATACTTGAGTTTTGATCCCTTTAGCTCCAGCACGCATTGCACGTTGGATTGCTTGTTTTTGTGCACGACGGAAAGCAACACGTTGCTCCAATTGACGAGCAATTCCTTCACCTACAAGGTGAGCATCCAAATCAGGTTGTTTGATTTCGATGATGTTGATGTGTACTTGTTTTCCAGTCAATTTGTTAAGTTTTGCACGGAGTGCATCAACGTTAGCACCACCTTTACCGATAACCATACCTGGTTTAGCAGTGTGAAGTGAAACGTTAACTTTGTTTACTGCACGTTCAATTTCAATAGTTGAAACTGCCGCGTCAGCAAGTTCTTTTTGAACGAATTTACGGATTGCAAGATCTTCATGAAGGTAATCCGCGTATTCTTTTTCAGCATACCATTTGGCATCCCAATCACGGATGATGCCGACACGCATACCAATTGGATGTACTTTTTGACCCACGATTTTACCTCCTTATTTTTCTGCAACAGCTACAGTGATGTGAGCTGTACGTTTGTTGATTGGTGAAGCTGAACCTTTCGCACGTGGACGGAAACGTTTCATAGTTGGTCCTTCATTTGCGAATGCTTCAGATACTACCAAGTTAGCTTTATCCAAACCAAGGTTATTTTCAGCGTTAGCTACAGCTGAGTTCAAAACTTTCAAGATGATCTCAGCAGCTTTGTTTGGAGTGAATGTCAAGATTGCAATAGCATCGGCTACGCTTTTACCACGAATGTTGTCAAGAACAAGACGTGATTTACGAGGTGAAACACGTACTGTACGAGCCATTGCTTTAGCTGAAGTAATTTCTGCCATTTATGTTCTCCTTATTTTCTACGTGTTTTCTTGTCGTCTGCAGCATGACCTTTGTAAGTACGAGTTGGTGCGAATTCACCAAGTTTGTGACCTACCATGTCTTCTTGGATGTAAACAGGTACGTGTTTACGTCCATCATAAACTGCGATAGTGTAACCAATGAAACTTGGGAAAATCGTTGAACGACGTGACCAAGTTTTAATAACTTTTTTCTTTTCGTCGTTAGCTTGAGCTTCAACTTTTTTCATCAAATGCTCATCGACGAAAGGTCCTTTTTTAAGACTGCGTCCCATTTTTATTTTTTCTCCTTTAAATGTTGTACCACAGCGGCTTGCGCTCTCAAGGAGCGCTACCGAGCTGGCGGAATGTCCTAGTTGCTTAAGCGACTAGTTTTAAATTATTTCTCGTTGCGACGACGAACGATAAGTTTGTCAGATTTCGCTTTCTTGTTACGAGTTTTAAGACCAAGAGCAGGTTTGCCCCATGGAGTTGATGGTGCTTTACGACCAACTGGTGCTTTACCTTCACCACCACCGTGTGGGTGATCGTTAGGGTTCATTACAGAACCACGAACTGTTGGACGGATACCTTTCCAACGGCTGCGTCCTGCTTTACCAAGGTTAACAAGTCCATGTTGTTCGTTTCCGACAACACCAACTGTTGCACGACAAGTTCCAAGAATCATACGAACTTCGCCTGATTGAAGACGAACAAGAACATATTTACCTTCTTGACCCAATACTTGAGCAGAAGCTCCAGCAGCACGAACCAATTCACCACCACGACCTGGTTTCAATTCAATGTTGTGAACCAAAGTACCAACTGGGATGTTAGCAAGTGGAAGAGCGTTACCTACTTTGATATCAGCTTCAGGACCTGAAACAATACGTTGACCAACTTCAAGACCTTTTGGAGCGATAATGTAAGCTTTCACACCGTCAGTGTAGTGTACAAGAGCGATGTTTGCAGAACGGTTTGGATCGTACTCGATAGTTTTAACAACTGCTTCAACGTTGTCTTTGTTACGTTTGAAGTCAACCAAACGGTAGAAACGTTTGTGTCCACCACCGTGGTGACGAACAGTGATGCGACCGTTGTTGTTACGACCAGCCTGTTTCTTCAAAGCAACAAGCAAAGATTTCTCAGGTGTGCTTGTTGTGATTTCAGCGAAATCCAAAGAAGTCATATTACGGCGACCGTTTGTTGTTGGTTTATAAACACGAATTCCCACGATATTTCCTCCTTAGATTATTCAGCTTCAGCAGCGAACAACTCGATTGCTTTTGAATCAGCTGTAAGTGTGATGATAGCTTTTTTAGTTTTGTTAGTAAAACCAGTGTAACGTCCAACACGTTTAGCTTTTGGTTTTACGTTGATTGTGTTAACATTTGCAACTTTAACACCTTCGAATGAAGCTTCAACAGCTTGTTTAATCAAAAGTTTGTGTGCACGAGTGTCAACTTCAAATACATATTTCCCTGCTTCAAGTTGAGCCATTGAGCTTTCAGTGATTACAGGTTTTTTGATAACATCATACAAATTCATTATGCAAGAACCTCCTCGATTTTAGAGATAGCTGCTTGAGTAACAAGAAGTTTGTCACTATTTGCGATGTCAAGAACACTTGCAGTTGTAGCAGTCGCAACTTTCACGTTTGGAAGGTTACGAGCTGAGAGAGCTGCGAATTCGTTTCCTTCTTCAAGAATAACAAGGACTTTAGAATCGATGCTCAAAGCTGCAAGAACTTTTGCAAATTCAGCAGTTTTTGGAGCTGTAAATTCAAGAGAATCAACGGCTACAAATTTATTTTCAGCAACTTTTTCTGAGTAAACAGATTTAAGTGCAAGGCGACGAACTTTTTGAGGAAGTTTGTACGCATAGCTACGTGGAGTTGGTCCGAAGACGATTCCACCACCACGCCATTGTGGAGAGCGGATAGAACCTTGACGAGCACGTCCAGTTCCTTTTTGACGCCATGGTTTGCGTCCGCCACCTGAAACAGCTGAGCGGTTTTTAACTGCGTGAGTTCCTTGACGAAGGCTAGCACGTTGGCTGATGATCACATCAAACACAACAGATTGGTTTGGTTCGATACCAAAGATTGCATCGTTAAGAACAACTTCGCCCGCTTGTTTACCAGTTTGGTCGAATAATGTTACATTTGCCATTTTGACTGTATTCCCCTTTCCTTATTATTTACCAGCTTTAACTGCTGACTTGATAGTGATAAGAGATTTCTTAGCACCTGGTACGTTACCTTTGATAAGGATAACGTTCTTTTCTGGAACAACTTGTACAACTTCAAGGTTTTGAATTGTTACACGGTCGCCACCCATACGTCCTGCAAGGTTTTTACCTTTGAATACGCGGTTAGGTGCAACAGGTCCCATAGAACCTGGACGACGGTGGTAACGAGAACCGTGAGCCATTGGTCCACGTGATTGTCCGTGGCGTTTGATAACACCTTGGAAACCTTTACCTTTAGAAGTACCAGTTACGTCAACAACGTCTCCAGCTGCGAATGTTTCAACAGTGATTTCAGCACCAACTTCCAAGCCTTCAACGTTTTTGAATTCACGAATGAAGCGCTTAGGAGCCGTGTTAGCTTTCGCTACATGTCCTTTAGCAGGTTTGTTGCTCAATACTTCGCGTTTGTCATCGAAACCAACTTGGATAGCGTTGTATCCGTCTGTTTCAACAGTTTTAACTTGAAGAACAACGTTTGGAGTTGCTTCAATAACTGTTACAGGGATCAATTCGCCAGCTTCAGTGAAGATTTGAGTCATTCCCACTTTTTTCCCTAAGATTCCTTTTGTCATGAGAAAATAGTTCCTTTTCTATATTTTTTATTCAAAAAGTTTTTAACGAGCGTTTTTTATGCTCAAGTCTAAGATACAAAGGGCGTCAAACTCTAAGTGAAAATAGGAAACTGACGCAGTGTCTTGCAGACACTAGGAAGTTTATCTTTTTCACACCGAGTTTAGCCCGTGTTCAATTCAATTGAAACACCAGCTTTTGCTCTTTTATATTTTAGATTAAAGTTTGATTTCTACGTTTACACCACTTGGAAGATCCAATTTCATCAAAGCGTCAACTGTTTTTTGAGTTGGGTTGATGATATCGATCAAACGTTTGTGTGTACGCATTTCAAATTGTTCGCGAGAGTCTTTATATTTGTGAGTCGCACGAATAATTGTGTAGAGGCTACGTTCAGTTGGAAGTGGGATTGGACCTGCAACTTCTGCACCTGTACGAGTAGCTGATTCTACGATTTTAGCAGCCGCTGTGTCAAGCGTACGGTGTTCGTAAGCTTTCAAACGGATACGGATTTTTTTGTTTGCCATCTTTTTCTCCTTTTCGTCTATTTAAGATAATAGGCTAGCTCCACAAGAAAACCGACGCGCGTTGCGTGGCAATGCAACCGAGCGTGTCGCAACCTCTTGCATCAAAGCTAAGGCTGTAATTTGCAGCACCATAATAGAATAACACAAAGCCCTTGCGATTGCAAGGGATTTGACAAGTTTTTTTAAATTTTTCGAATGAAACTGTTTTCTTTTTATGAATGACGAAATTACTCTCTGCCTGGAAATTAATTTTAAGCTTTTCTTCTTATAAAATAAATATAAAATAAATGATTAATATTTGATGATAAATTGATTTCCTGATTGATCTACCAAGATATCTGCCATTGACTCGGTTGTTTTATAGTATCGTAGATACTGCTCTCGTCTCATCTGCTGACTAGCCAATATAAAGGATGTATCGCCATTTCTCACAGTCGTATCTCGAGCTAGACGTCTCTTTAATTCTGTCTCTTCATCCGTGTAGAAACAAACAGTTTTATCAAAGAGTTCCTTTGGTAGAAAACCCACAGACATCCCTTCGACTATCAGAATTGGTTTTGCTCCCGATAAGACCTCACTAGCCTTCCAAGGTTCTTCGATTGTCAAGACATCCATACCCGCTTGCAAGGCGAGAATATCTCTTTGTAAACTTGCTAGCTCATGTGCCACTGGTAAACATGCTGTTACCTTTTGGTCTGGTGTCTCTTTAGGTACTACTAAATGTCGACCCGAAGTAATATAGGGATCTGTCTCTAGTAAATTTACATTTTCAGAATCTAAAACTTGGAACAATTCTTGAGCAAAAGTTGTTTTTCCTGATGCTCCATGCCCGTAGATACCTAGCGTTTTTACTTTTCCCGACTCTATTTCTGATACTAGTCTTTCTATTAACTCTTTTTTCTTCATTCTCTCTTCACCTGTTCATAGCTTTCTTTCCCATCGTTTAGTTTCTCCCAAATAACTACTTTTCCACTTTGCAGAGATTTTTGTACATCGATAATCCGTTGGTTGGAAGAGCCACGGAACTGAAGCATGAGATTACGCTTGCTTTTATCATACCGTCCATCGACAAGAATATCAATCATAGACAAGAGTTCTAGCTTATCTGGTGTCTCGAGCATCATCTCTTCCCAAGTATAGCCTGTCCAAGACCAGATGTCTTTTTCTGGCAATTCTTTCCGGATACGTTTCACGAGAGGCAAGAGTATTCCTGTATTGAGGAAAGGTTCTCCTCCTAATAAAGTCAATCCTTGAACATAGGGTTGGGCAAGATCTGCCATGATTTGTTCTTCTAACTCTGGTGTATAGGGAATGCCAGCATTGAAAGACCAGGTCGCTACGTTGTAGCAACCTTCACAGTGAAACATACAGCCTGCTACATAGAGAGAATTGCGCACTCCCTCTCCATCGACAAAGTTAAAAGCCTTATAGTCAATGATGCGCCCTTGACTGAGTTCTTCACTCTTCCACTCGCCTGGTTTTGGTGTATTCCATGTCATCCTTCTACTCCAAGTCTATCCAATAGCGCTCCGTTCCATTTCGAACATCCTCCAACTCTCCATCATTAGCTAAGATAACAGCTCGGCTGGCAGGATTTTCTGTGCTACAAGTCACAAGCGCTCGTTTGATATTCTTTCCCTTAGCAACTTGTAGACCTTGTCGGAGGGATTCTTTCGCATAACCCTTACCTCTTTCAGATGGACGAATGGAATAGCCAATGTGGCCTGCATGATTCAGCAAGCCCTCATTTAGTCTCAATCGCAGATTCAAAAATCCTAGAGCACGACCTACAGCATCAAATGATACAAATTGAATAGAAGGAACACGATTTTCAGGCAAATTTATTCCCATTTCTTTTTGCATATTTGTCTCCAACCACTCTTCATAATCAAAATTCTCAGCATCCCAAAATCCGCCATCATGGGCTGACTGGCTCTGTTCAAACTCTGCCATCATCTCTAAAACTGTTTCTTTATCTGCCAATGTCGGTTTGCGTAGTATCATCTTTACCTCCAACTAAGAGAAAAGCGAGAGCGGACTCTCACTTTTTCTTATTCTTATTTAAAAATTGCTCTCTTAGGCTAGCCACTCGGTCTTTTCTATTGCTTCCACCTTTTGAATGTTTCTCGTGGAACCGTTGAACCAAAGCCTTGCCCTTATCGTCTAATTGATATTTTCCCATTCTATCTCTTTCTAATTTCTTACTTCATGTCCTGCCGTTTTAATTGTAGAACCGTTCATGTGTTTCACACGCGCAGCAATTTCCTTGTGCCTTCCATTAACCATCGGACGGGCTTGTGGGTTCCCAAGATAGCCACAGGTCCGTTTAACCACATCTACTGTTTTAGGATCGTTATTCCCACAGTTAGGACAAGCAAATCCTCTCTCAGTAGGTTCAAAATCTCCTTCAAAATCACACTTGTAGCAACGGTCAATCGGAGTATTGGTTCCGAGATAACCTACACGGTCATAAGCATAATCCCAAACAGCTTCCAAAGCCTTTGGATTTTGTTGGAGAACTGGGTACTCGCAGTAGTGGATAAAGCCACCAGATGCACCCGCTTCTGGGTAGACTTTCTCAAAGTCCAATTTTTCAAAAGGTGTTGGATTTTTGCGGACATCATAATGGAAGGAATTTGTGTAGTATTCTTTATCTGTGATATCTGGAATAGAGCCGAATTTCTCCGTATCCAAGCGACAGAAACGGTCTGTCAAACTTTCAGATGGTGTCGAATAGATAGAAAAGTGATATCCATATTGGTCAGACCACTCTTCCACTCGATGTTTCATATCTCGAATGATATCAAGGGTGAATTCTTTAGCTTCTGGATTGGTTTCCCAATTATTATCAAAGAAGACAGTCGCTACTTCATAAAGTCCAATGTAGCCAAGCGAAACAGTAGCACGGCGATTCTTAAAGAGCTCGTCAACACTTTCTTCCTTACCAAGACGACGGCCAAAAGCTCCGTATTGATAAAGGATAGGAGCATTAGCTGGAGTGGCTTCCTTGGTTCTTTCCACACGATAAACTAGAGCATCTTCAGCAATATTCATGCGCTCGTTGAAAATTTCCCAGAACTTATTCAGGTCGCCTTCTGATTCGAGGGCAATACGAGGAAGATTGACCGTCACCACCCCTAGATTCATACGGCCAGAGTTAACTTCAACTCCATCTTCATCCTTCCATCCTTGAAGGAAAGAACGACAACCCATAGGAACCTTGAAGGAACCTGTCAACTCGACAATCTTATCATAAGACAAGACATCCGGGTACATGCGCTTAGTTGCACACTCAAGAGCCAACTGTTTGATGTCGTAGTTAGGTGAACCTTCCTCCAAGTTAAGTCCTCTTTTAAGAGTGAAGATCAATTTAGGGAAGATAGCTGTACGATGTTCTGATCCCAACCCCTTGATTCGAATGTTCAAGATAGCCTTTTGAATTTCACGTTCAAAACGACTGGTTCCTAGACCGAAACCAAGAGAGGTAAATGGCGTTTGCCCATTTGATGTAAAGAGGGTATTAATCTCGTACTCTAGAGATTGCATGGCATCATAGATATCTTTTTGGGTTTTCTTCCAGGCGTACTCCTCACGCTTGTCAGGTAGTACCCATTCCTCCGCATCTTTGAGGTGTTTTTGGTAATTTTTTTCTGCATAAGGAGCCAAGACTTCATCAATACGGTCTGCTGAACAGCCTCCATACTGACTTGATGCAACGTTGGCGATGATTTGAGATATCTGAGCAGTTGCGGTCTGAATAGACTTAGGACTCTCTACCTCAGCATTCCCAATCTTAAAACCATTTTCCAACATGCCCTTGAAATCAATTAAACAGCAGTTAGTCATCGGGGTGTAAGGGCTATAGTCCAAATCGTGATAGTGGATATCCCCTTTTTGGTGGGCATTAGCTACGTGCTTAGGAAGCATTTGAAGGCCGATGGATTTCCCAACAATCCCTGCAGTCAAATCACGTTGGGTGTTAAAAACATCACTATCTTTATTAGCATTCTCATTGACAACTGCCTGGTCTTTGTTGAGAAGTTTATGGATACTGAAGTTAATATCTGTTGCTTTTGAACGCTCAAAATCCCTTTGTGTCCGATAGGTGATATATTCCTCTGCCAAGGCATATTCTTTAGCTTCCAACAACTCGTGTTCTACGATATTTTGAATTTCATAAATCTTAACTCCCTTTGGAAAGCGACTATGAATTTCTTTGACAATACGCTCAGTCAGAGCATTAAGGCGCTTTTCGACTAAGGGTGTCACGTCCATAACCTTGTCTGCCGCCTTGTGGAGAGCCTTGTCAATCTTGTCCACATCAAATACAACACGTCTCCCATCTCGTTTCTCGACGAAGAGAGTTGGCAAAATTGTAATTTTTTCTTCTAGTGCAATCATATGCATGCTCTTTTCTAAAATGTTCTTTCTAAAAAGTATTATACCACTCTAAAAAGAAAAATCAATATCTTGTGTTAAAAATCCTAAAATTTTTAAAAATACACAAGATATTGATTATTTTATTTTAATTTGTAAAGTTTAAAGTCTTTGAATTCACTTTGAACTGGTTGATAACTTTCTGCCAGAAGCTGTTCTACTTCTGTCCAGAGAGCTGTTTTGGTATTGACCACAATCACTTTAGGCTGATTATCACGTAAATCATTGACAAGTTTGCTACGATTTGCATCAAGGCCAGTATATAATTTTGGTGATAGCAACTGACTAGCTGCTAAACGTTCACTAGTCTTATAACCATTCGTAAGATCATCCCATATATAAATACGATCGGTTGCCTGTGTTTGTCCTTTAACCGTAGTTTCTATACGAGTTCGTTCTTGATATTGTTCTGAGTGAAGGACATAGCGCGCTAGTAGAGGGGCCAAGAATAGGTAAGTCAGGGCCAAGATAGGCAGGTAAGCATTCCCTTTAAGGAAGATTGCCCATACCGAAGGGGCTTCGCTATATCTTCTACGACGACTCACTCCTTCTGTATCATTAGCACGAATTCGAGTCAATAGTAAAATAGACAAGAAAGGAAGCAACTCAGCTAGACGACTTCCATGGATCGGTTCAGTAGAGAAAATTTCCAAGCTTAGTGATAGTACAAGAGCAAGCGCAGCAAATATGGATAAGACGTATTGTTTGCTTGGTTTAGACTGGAAAAAGCCTGCAGACACCAGGGTCAATCCTCCAAGACCAATTGTTAACAATCCATAAAAAAGGAGATTTTCTAGCAAGACTGGATTGGACATAAAATTCAAACTATCAATTGGATAGAGAATTTGGCTAATGGCACTCCCGAAGCTCCCTTTGTAAACTGTGTAGTAACCGATTGGATAAAAGAGGAGTAAAAATCCTAGACCAACCGCAAGAAATTGATAAAAGCCGCGAGCCCAGTAACCACGCCCAATATTAAAGGCTAACAAAGCAAAGAATAAGACCAGAGTATATAGAACTGTGACTAGAGGTGCCAAGAAGAAGGCAAGCGCCAAACTCATCCCGATACGTAAGAAACCTTTGTCATGATTAGATTCTGCCAAATAGGTTGTGACTAAATTTAGAGCGTAGAATAAGAATGGAAGGGCAAGAATTGTGGCATAGCCACCACCAAAGCTAAGTCCTCCAGCAAGAAGGTAAAAAATCGTCAACACTTGTCGCGACTGCTCGTCCTCTTTCGTCAAGTCATAAGTTGAACGAAAAAGAAAAATTCCAGCGCCCACTAAAGCAAGCCAAGTAAAGGCTGCAAACAAAATACTACCCTTGCTTAGATACTGTAAAAAGTAATAGAGGAGCCCACTCGTTCCAAAATAGTCTGTGTAGATTTCTCCTCCTTGGTGCATGGCCCATCCAATATAGAAATCCTGAGCCTGCTCTGGACTGGTCAATCCTAGCACAAAAGGAAGAACTACAGATACAAGTACCGCTAAAGTGCTCCAAATTAAGATTTTAAACAATGGTAAGCGAGCAGATTGTCGTGTTTCAAACTCTTCTCGCTCCTCTCCCCCAGCTGAATTTTCTTGATTTCCAGTCCAAGTTGGAGTTGGTTCGTCTTCTAATCTGCCATATACGTTCATTCATTCTCTCCTAGATTTTGATTTGTTCTAGTATATCAAAAAGTCTAGTTCTTGTCAGCCTGCTGAGGACATTTATTCAGCTTTTTATAGAGACTAGCGAAGCGTTCAATCTCATAAAAACGGTGAAAAGACGCCTTTTTATAGGCTTCTAAAAAATTTTTTTCTTCTACTGTTATCATATCTTCTCCTTTTCTCTTTATTCGAAAAAAGAGAAGCAATCTATTAAAAAAAATGAATTCCCTAAAAGAGAATTCAGCACTTTGTCTTTAGTCTGCCTTTTTTTCTAAATTTTTTGAAATGCTTCGATTTTTACCTTCAAGATACACCATAAGAATGGAGATATCTGCTGGGTTTACTCCCGAAATACGGCTGGCTTGGCCGATAGTTTCGGGATTGATGAGTTTGAACTTCTGGCGAGCTTCTGTCGCAATGGAATCAATGTCATCCCAGTCGATGTTGGCTGGAATGCGTTTTTCTTCCATGCGTTTCATCTTGGCAACCTGATCCATGGCTTTTGAGATATAGCCTTCGTACTTGATTTCTGTTTCAATCAATTCGATAATCTTGTCATCTAACTCTTCAGCAGCAGGTCCGATGAAAGCCACCACATCTTGGTAAGAGACTTCTGGGCGACGAAGGAATTCCTTGGCTGTCACCGCATCTGTCAACGGCTTGAATCCCATCGCTTCAACCTTAGCATTGGTTTCCTTGACTGGCTTGAGTTTGATGCTGTCGAGACGTTTCATTTCATTATCAAACTGATTTTTCTTGATTTCAAAGCGAGCCCAGCGTTCATCGTCCACAAGTCCAATCTCACGTCCCATCTCAGTCAAACGCATATCGGCATTGTCATGACGGAGAATGAGACGGTATTCAGCACGACTAGTCAAGAGACGGTAGGGTTCAATAGTTCCTTTGGTCACCAAGTCATCAATCATCACTCCGATATAACCGTCACTGCGCTTCAAAATTAACTCAGGCTTGCCTTGGATTTTCAGAGCTGCGTTGATCCCCGCGATAATCCCTTGGCCTGCTGCCTCTTCGTAACCAGATGTGCCATTTGTCTGACCAGCTGTGAAAAGTCCTGAGATTTTCTTGGTTTCAAGCGTTGCACGCAACTGATGAGGCAAGACCATGTCGTACTCAATGGCATAACCTGTACGCATCATTTCTGCATTTTCCAAACCTTTGATAGAATGAACCAGCTCACGTTGGACATCCTCAGGAAGACTGGTTGAAAGCCCTTGAACATAAACTTCCTCTGTATTGCGACCTTCTGGCTCAAGGAAGAGTTGGTGACGTTCCTTATCCGCAAAGCGAACAATCTTATCCTCAATCGATGGACAGTAACGAGGCCCCACTCCCTTGACCACACCTGTAAACATAGGCGCACGGTGGAGGTTGTTTTGGATAATCTCATGACTGGTACCATTGGTGTAGGTCAACCAGCATGGCACTTGGTCCTTGACATAATCCTCATCTCGTGAAGTGTATGAGAAATGATTAGGCGCTTCGTCTCCTGGCTGAATCTCGGTCACATCGTAGTTGATTGAAGAAGCCTTGACACGTGGAGGGGTTCCTGTCTTGAAACGACCAATTTCGAGTCCTAATTCCTTGAGGTTGTCAGCAAGGTTAATAGAAGCTAGACTGTGATTAGGACCTGATGAATACTTAAGGTCTCCAATGATGATTTCCCCACGGAGGGCAGTCCCTGTCGTCACGATAACGGCCTTAGCAGCATATTCTTGATGGGTCGCTGTACGGACACCGACAACCTTGCCATCTTCCACCAAAATCTCATCAATCATGGTTTGACGAAGGGTCAGATTTTCTTGATTTTCAACCGTCTTGCGCATCTCCTTAGAGTAAAGCTCCTTGTCAGCCTGCGCACGAAGGGCACGGACAGCTGGCCCCTTCCCTGTGTTGAGCATCTTCATCTGGATGTAAGTCTTGTCAATGGTCTTAGCCATCTCGCCACCTAGGGCATCGACTTCACGCACAACAATCCCCTTGGCAGAACCACCGATAGAGGGATTACAAGGCATGAAAGCCAGCATTTCAATGTTGATAGTCGCAAGTAAAACCTTACAACCCATACGACTAGCAGCTAAGGAAGCCTCAACCCCAGCGTGTCCCGCACCAATTACAATAATATCGTATTCTTCAGTAAAATTATATGTCATTTCTTAACCTTTCAAAAATTTCTCGCAAATAAGGAACTAACTTCTCCTCCTCTAGAGCTTGAGCCATAGTAACCCGTTTAAAGTGTGTATGCTCTTCAGGATCTAATCTGATAATTGGCTTCTCCCCAACCCACTCTGCTTTATAAACTAAGCGAGTAAAGACCGTATCCTTAGAGGTATCCAGTTGACTATCTTCGTGAAGAAGTTTGAGCGAACTGCTATCTAGCCTAACTCCCGCTTCTTCAATACATTCTCTAAGAGCTCCATCTCGCGGAAGTTCACCCTTTTCAACCCCGCCACCAGGAATATCCCAGTAAGTCGGATAAACGTTGGGTTGTCCTCTTTTAATTTCCGAACGCTGAATGAGTAAATAATCACCACCACTATGAACAAGTACATGGGCAATAAGCTTAACCATCATTTTCTCTCCTATTCGTTAAGATGGATGTGTCGTAATTGTCCGTCCCAATCTGGTAGGGCTGTCTTTAAAAAGGCTGGAACCAGCTGAATATCCTCAAACTTGTCCAAGTCAATCCACTCACAGGGTTGCGTTTTCTCATCTTCCTGCATGGTCAACGGGGCATCTTCAAGCAAATCCACTAGATAATGAAACTCGATATTGTGATAATAGACACCGTCTTGTTCAAAACGATTTTCAACTACAAAAGCTAGTTGCCCAGCTTGAGCTTTGACACCCAGTTCTTCCTTCACTTCACGGACTACCGCATCTTCCGTTCTCTCATTGACTTGAATCGCACCACCAATAGTGTAATACTTGCCCTTGTCTTTGGTAACTAGAAGCTTGTGATTTTGGACAATCAAGGCTGTCGCCCGAACTCCAAAAACCGTATTTTCTACTTTTGTCCGAAAGTCTTGTTGAATCATCTTTTTCCTTTCCTCTAAACGACACAAAAACAGTCAAAACTCCAAAGAAGTGCAGGACAAAAAAGCCTGCAACATCCATGAGCTTTGACCATCATTTCTATTGCTTTTATTATTGTAGCAAATTGAGAAAATTTGTCAATCTAAATGTACTGACAAACCTTACCATCGCGGTAGGCATTGTCAATCAAACCACCACCGAGACATTCTTCACCATCGTAAAAGACAACTGCCTGTCCTGGTGTGATCGCACGCTGTGGCTCCGCAAAGATGACCTCTGCCTTGTCTCCTTTGACATGTACTGTCACCTTAGAATCAGGCTGACGATAGCGGAATTTGGCTGTGCATTCTAGCGTAAATTCCTCTGGCATGTCACGGGTAAAGTGGACTTGACTAGCCTCAAGGCTGGTTGACATGAGCGAATCATGGTAGAATCCTTGGCCGACATAGAGGATATTCTTGCTCAGATCTTTTCCGACAACGAACCAAGGGGCATTGTCACCACCGTGTTGACCACCGATACCGAGTCCCCCACGCTGACCAATCGTATAATACATCAGACCAGCATGCTCACCCATATCGCGACCATCCACAGTCATCATTCGACCAGGTTGAGCTGGCAGGTAGTTGCTGAGAAATTCTTTAAAGTTCTTTTCTCCGATAAAGCAAATCCCTGTCGAGTCTTTCTTCTTAGCCGTCGCAAGTCCTGCTTCTTCAGCTATTTTTCGTACTTCAGGTTTTTCCAAATGTCCCAGTGGGAACATGGTTTTTTGGAGTTGTTCTTGCGAAAGTTGACTGAGGAAATAGGTCTGATCCTTGCCATTGTCCACACCACGAAGCATGTGAACGATGCCATCCTCATCACGCACAACTCGAGCATAATGCCCAGTCGCTACATAGTCTGCGCCTAAGGTCATAGCATAGTCCAAAAAGGCCTTGAACTTGATTTCCTTGTTACACATAACATCTGGATTTGGCGTGCGCCCTGCACGGTATTCCGCTAGGAAATACTCAAAGACGCGGTCCCAGTACTCTTTTTCAAAGTTGACAGAGTAGTAAGGAATGCCCAGTTGGTCTGCCACCGCAGCCACATCCTTGTAATCTTCGGTCGCCGTACAGACGCCGTTTTCATCTGTGTCATCCCAGTTCTTCATGAAGATACCGATCACATCGTAGCCCTGCTCCTTAAGCAAAAGAGCCGTCACTGACGAATCGACACCACCACTCATCCCCACGACAACACGTGTTTTAGAGTTATCACTCATGGTAGTTCTCCCATCTATTCGTTTATTCACGATTGAAGGTCGTGTGTGCTTCACGATTGAAGGTCGTTTGAGCAGTTTTCATTATAACATGCTTGGTTGGAGAAGACAAGGAAGAGGCTGATAATCTACCAAGCTCTAGCATAAGACACTTTTTCATTCCAAACTATTCTTTATAGAAAAAACACCTATAAATTCGTGCAATAGTTAAAATACAAACAAATATAATTCCCAAAATAGATAACACTATTTTCATAAAACTCATTTCAGAACCTATAACATATATATGAAAAAGAGGGGCTAGTCCTACACATAGAGACAATAGATAACTAATAAATCTTATCTCACCAATTCCTGCAAAAAAATGTTTCATTTTAAATATCCCAATTTTACCTTCCATCTTTATAATCCACAAGCAAATCAATTGACTTCTCTTTTTTGAAAAATCTTGATAGCAAATTTACTCCACTTAAAGCCACTAAGATTTCAATCGTCAGAATTTCTCCAAGAAAAAATGCAAACTGACAAAATTCCTGCTAAAATACTATCCTCCCAGCAAATAGAGAGTCATCAAAAATAAAATAACCGAAATTGGCAGGAAAGCAGCTCGATTTGTTTTACAAAAAATGGCATAACAAAGACTACCTATCGAAAACGACAGAATAACTTCAATAGTTATCTTTAGAACAGGATAATATATATTTTTAATAAAAAGAATTAAAAGGATAAACAATACCAATGAACAAAGAACGGATTTGATATAAAATTTTAAATGAGTCATAATTTTTTTTTAGATTCTACCTACTATAGATAAAATCACCTTTCTTATTTTCTTCTCATGATATCCACTTTACTTTCTTGACTAGAATTTCTATGAATATAAATATGGTAAATAAAAAATCGGACTTCTAACTAAAAGAAATTGATGAAACATGTAAAGATTTGAGATCCTAATGAATCTACTCAATGCAGATTTTATTTTGACAGTAGTTCTATAACAACTCTAAATAACACTGGGGTTGCTAGAATCAACATAACCCCTACCACAAAGACAATGATTACCCGAAATATATCTCTATTTTTACGCATTGAAACAACCTCCAATCTATTATTTTCTAGCTACATGATACCCCATATTTACTTTCTATATTCTTATGATACAATATGTTTAATAGAATTCTATTTACTGTTAACTTTTTTCACGAAAAGGAGGAAATCATGCGCTATGATTTCGGAAAAGTATATAAAGACATCCGTGAGTCAAAAGGATTGACCCAAGAAGAGGTCTGTGGAAAGGTCCTTTCAAGAACCAGCCTTTCCAAGTTTGAAAGTGGCAAGGCGACTCCCAAATATGAAAACATGGAGTTTCTTCTCCGTCAAATCAATATGAGTTTTGAAGAGTTTGAATACATCTGCCATCTCTATCAGCCAAGCCAGCGAACAGAAATCATGCAAACCTATCTCAATACGAGTTCCATCTTTGGTACTAGGAGTCTAGTCAATTTATTTGAAACATGCCAAGACTATCTCAAGATTCATCACGATCTCCCTATAGAGGAAATCAGAGATATGCTGGAAGTTGTCATTTATATCCGTCAACATGGAACAGGACAACTTTCAATCCAAGTGGAACAAACAGTCAAAAAGCTTTGGGAAAAAATTGAAAAACAAGATACATGGTATGAAAGCGACCTAAAAATCCTCAACACCATACTTTTTAGCTTTCCCATCGAACACCTTCACCTCATCACTGAACAAATCTTGCAGCGCTTGGAAGAATATAAAAACTATCAACATTTATATGAACTGCGAATGACAATCCTACTCAATCTGTCCACCATCTACTTGTACAATCAAGATAAAAATACCTGTCAACAAATCTGCTACACCTTACTAGAGGATGCTAAGAAAAAGAAAAGATACGATATTTTGGCAATCACTCATGTTCGAATAGGTATTTGTACTAGTAATGATCATCTTATTCAAAAGGGCTTCTCCCTTCTGGAGTTAACTGATGAAACCTCAATGCTATCTCACCTCAAAAAGGAAGTAGAGACCTGTTATCAAGCAAAGGAAATATAAAAAAAGTCGAGGAAATCCCTCGACTTTTGCATCTTATTCTGCTAGTTGGTTCTTAGTACCAACCGTTGTTAAGCCAGAAGTTCTTAGCTGCAGTCCATGAACCGTAACGTCCTGCAACGTAGGCATCTGCTACACGTTCTTGGTTTTCTGCTGAATAGTCACCGTTCAAGTATGAATCTGTCAATTGGTAACGTCCGATGTAACGTCCGTTTGTAGCTGTGTAGCTACCGCCTGATTCTTTTTGAGCAATCCATTCTTTAGCTTCTGCTTCAGATCCGCTTACAGTTGAAGTTGATGCTGAAGTTTCTGTTGTAGCAACAGTTTCTTCTGCTACAGTTACACTTGCTGCTGGCGCTTCATAAGTTGTGGTTTCAGTAGCTGCAGGTGCTGCTACTGGAGCTTCTGCTGTCGCAGCTGAAGTAGTTGAAGTTGCTGGTGCTTCACCATCAATAACCAATACTTGGTCTACATAGATCAAATGAATATCTTTAATCTTATTTTTTTCTGCCAATTTTTCAACAGTTGTATTGTATTTTTCAGCGATTCCTGATAGAGTGTCACCTGATTTTACTGTGTAAGTTGTTGTTTCTTGTGCAAAAGTAAGTGATGGTGCAAGGAAAGCAAGCGCTGCTGCTACTCCTACAAGTCCTGTTTTAATTTTGTTAGTTGTTGATTTCATATTAAAAGATTCTCCTTCTTTCTTATATTTCCATCATATCCTACTATTATTACTGTTTCTTGACGGTTTTATGTAGAAATGTTACAAGACTATGTTTTATTTCGCTTAAATAGCCTCTTTTTGTTACAAAAGGCCTGATTTTATAGGCTTTATGGGGATTTTAGATATTTTACCATGGAATTGAGCGCTTGCATCTAATCTTTGATATAATAGAGTTAAGAATCTTTTTAAGGGGAAACAGATGCAATCACTTCGTTTTCAATCTGTCTTTGATATCATTGGCCCAGTCATGATTGGCCCATCTAGTAGTCACACGGCAGGAGCTGTTCGTATCGGTAAAATCGTCTCTTCTATCTTTGACGATACTCCAACCGAGGTCGAGTTCCAGCTTTTTAATTCTTTTGCAAAAACCTATCGAGGGCACGGAACTGATCTCGCCCTGGTCGCTGGAATCTTAGGAATGGATACAGATGATCCAGAAATTCCAAATAGTTTAGAAATTGCCCACAAGCGTGGCATCAAAATTGTTTGGACCATCCAGAAAGACAGTAACGCCCCTCACCCAAATACTACGAAAATCACTGTTAAGAATGAGCACAAGACCATCAGTGTGACAGGGATTTCAATCGGTGGTGGTAATATCCAGGTGACAGAGCTCAATGGCTTTGCCGTATCCCTCAACATGAACACCCCTACCATTATCATCGTTCATCAGGATGTTCCTGGTATGATTGCTCATGTAACAGAGGCCCTCTCTCGCTTTGACATTAACATCGCCCAAATGAATGTAACCCGAGAAAAAGCTGGTGAGAAAGCCATTATGATTATCGAAGTTGATAGTCGCAACTGTGATGAATCTATCGAAGAGATTCGTAAAATTCCTCATTTGCATAATGTCAATTTCTTTCAATAGGAGAAAATATGTTTTACTCTATCAAAGAATTAGTCGAACAAGCCGAACTTGATTTTAAAGGTAATGTTGCTGAGCTCATGATTAGGACTGAGTTTGAATTGACTGGTCGTGAACGCGAAGAAGTTCTCCTTCTCATGGAACGCAACCTTGAAGTCATGAAAGCTTCAGTTGAGCTTGGTCTTAGTGAAAAAAAATCTCGTAGTGGCTTAACAGGTGGAGATGCTGCCAAGCTCGACCACTACATCAAAAAAGGAAAGACCCTATCAGACTTCACTGTCTTGTCTGCAGCCCGTAATGCTATCGCAGTTAATGAACACAATGCCAAGATGGGACTGGTCTGTGCAACACCTACTGCTGGTAGTGCAGGCTGCCTTCCAGCAGTTCTCACTGCTGCTATTCAAAAGTTGGATTTAACTCATGAACAACAACTAGACTTCTTATTCGCTGCAGGTGCTTTTGGACTCGTGATTGCTAACAACGCTTCTATCTCGGGAGCCGAAGGTGGCTGCCAGGCCGAAGTCGGTTCAGCTTCAGCCATGAGTGCCGCTGCCCTAACCCTAGCTGCAGGCGGAACGCCTTATCAAGCTAGCCAAGCTATTGCCTTCGTTATCAAAAACATGCTCGGTCTCATTTGCGACCCAGTTGCAGGCTTGGTTGAAGTTCCTTGCGTCAAGCGGAATGCCATGGGAGCAAGTTTTGCCTTCATCGCAGCCGATATGGCTCTGGCTGGTATCGAATCAAAAATTCCAGTTGATGAAGTCATTGACGCCATGTATCAAGTAGGATCTAGCTTACCAACTGCCTTTCGTGAAACTGCTGAAGGGGGGCTCGCTGCCACACCTACAGGTCGTCGCCTTCAAAAAGAAATCTTCGGCGAATAATTTCATCATTATGAGGAGAATCAATGTCATCTATATCTGCTATCTTTTTTGACTTAGATGGAACGTTAGTTGATAGTTCTATCGGTATCCATAATGGTTTCACCTATACCTTTGACCAACTTGGAGTTTCTAGTCCTGGTGCCAAAACCATTCGAGGTTTTATGGGGCCCCCACTAGAAACCAGCTTTGCTAGTTGTTTGCCAGCTGAGCAGATAGAGGAAGCCATCCAGCTCTATCGTTCTTATTATAAGGAAAAGGGTGTGTACGAAGCCCAACTCTTTCCACATATCAAAGATTTACTCGTAGAACTAGCTGAGCATTATCCTCTTTATATCACTACTACGAAGAATACACCAACCGCAGTTGACATGACTAACAATTTTGGGATTGACCACTTCTTTGATGGCATTTATGGTTCAAGCCCTCAAGCCCTACACAAGGCAGATGTCATCCGTCAAGCTTTGACAACTCATAACTTGGAGCCAGAAAAAGTGGTTATTATCGGAGATACCAAGTTTGATATGATTGGTGCCCAAGAAACTGGCATTAAGAAATTAGCGGTAACCTGGGGATTCGGTGATGAGAAAGACCTCATGGGCTATAATCCTGACTGGATCGCTCACCAAACAGAGGATATTTTAAATCATTTACAAAAGAAAGATTAAGCAAAAGACCCCCAAATCTAGCATCTCCTAGACTTGGGAGTCTTTTTGTTTGTACTTGACTAGGAAAAATGCCTTTCACCACACTGGTTACATTACTCAAAGGGGGAAACTTCTTCGGTTTCAACTTCTTTAGATCTGTCGATAGTGACTATTTCTACTTCCTTAGTGGGCATAGCTAACAAGACTAGTAAAGCAATTCCTCCAACCACGGGAATAAAATGTACAAAAATCAGAGCCCAGTGAAAACCAGCATCACGGAGACGGCGAACTGTCAAAGCTAACATAGGTAAGATTAGGGCAAGACCGAAAATCATATAGACAATAGCGAGTCCACCCAAGGCAAGAAAAGCACCCTCTTCTCCTTCGCTAAATATAGCATTAAAGTATGCTGAATAAAGAGGGATAAGAAGTAGTATGTTTGTTAGCCAAATCCACCAATACTCTGAACGTGTTGAACGGCCTGTAAAATCTACATAACCTTTAAAGAAATTTTTATATGCCTGAATCATAAGTTACTCCTAATTGTTTAGTTGTATATTTTAGTCTATCAGATACTGCTAGAAATCACAAATATTTACAAAATAAAACACTCCTCAATCCACAAATGGATATGGGAGTGTTAGTGATTTACCTACTAGTAGGAAGAATGCTAGTCAGCTAAATAGATGGTAAAGTTTGACTATCCTATTTGTTGTCTGGTTCTTCGAAAGGTGAAACTTCCACAACTTCTTCAACTTCTTCAGCTTTATTAAGGATTACTACCTCTACTTCCTTGCTTGGCATAGCTAACAAGACTAGTAAAGCAATTCCTCCAACCATTGGGATAAAGCCAACGAAAATGAGTGCCCAATGGAAACCAGCGTCACGGAGACGACGAACTGTCAACGCAAGCCAAGGCAAGAAAAGTGCCAGACCAAAAATCATGTAAATAATAGCAAGGCCACCCAAGGCAAGAAAAGCACCCTCGCTTCCTTCGCTAAATATAACATTAAAGTATGCTGAGTAGAGAGGGATAAGAAGTAGTATGTTTGTTAACCAAACCCACCAAAACTCTGAACGTGTTGAACGGCCTGTAAAATCTACATAACCTTTAAAGAAATTTTTATATGCTTGAATCATAAGTTACTCCTAATTTTTTATTTACTATATCTATTCAATAACAAGTTTGTTCAAAAAACTCTGAAAGTCTCTCCAAATCTAGAAAAAAGATACTATCCCTTCCCTCCTGTCAAAAAGAATTCTAGGGATAATACCTTACTTTTATTATGAATCAGCGTGAGTTGTTTCATTGGCAAAACCGATAATGGCTTGCTTCAACTCTGAACCTTGCAAGGCACGGAATTCTTCAATCTTTTGATTGATGACTTCAAGTGGCATGACATTAACCTTACCAACAAAAATCTTATCCATGACTTGATTATCAACCAATTCAGTAGATACCAACAACTCCTCATAGAGTTTCTCACCTGGACGAATTCCCACTTCTACAATCGGAATTTCATTTTCAGTACGTCCGCTGAGAAGAACCATTTTCTTGGCCAAATCATAAATCTTAACTGGTTTGCCCATATCAAGGATAAAGACTTCCCCATCTTTAGCATAAGCTCCTGCATGGATCACCAAACGGCTAGCTTCTGGAATGGTCATAAAGTAACGAGTCATACGGAAGTCCGTCACAGTCACTGGACCACCCTCTGCAATCTGACGCTCAAAGACTGGAATCACACTACCACGGCTACCAAGAACATTCCCAAAACGAACCGCACAATAGGTAGACTGACTACGTTGGTTGAATCCTGTAACAATCAACTCTGCCACACGTTTGGTAGCTCCCATTACGTTTGGTGGATTAACGGCCTTATCGGTCGAAATCATAACCATCTTCGGTACCTTAGCGGCGTCAACTGCCTTGGCAACATTGTAAGTTCCAAGGATATTATTTTTAAAGGCTTCTTTGGGATTGCGTTCCATCATTGGCACGTGCTTGTGGGCAGCAGCATGGTAAACAATGGCTGGTTGGTACTGCTCAAATACTTGAAGCAAGCGATCGTAGTCTTGGATGTCTGCAATCACAGGAACATAGTCAATTCCTTGGAAGCTACGAATCAATTCATGATAGATCAGATAAATAGAGTTTTCCCCATGCCCCAAGAGAACCACGCGCTCTGGATTAAAGCGACTAACCTGACGGCAAATCTCAGACCCGATAGAACCTCCTGCACCTGTCACTAAGATGGTTTTTCCAGTAATTTCTGAGCCTAGGCGTGACTCATCTAGTTGAATTTCTTTACGTCCCAAAAGGTCAGTAATATCGATTTTTTGGAAACCACCTACCTGAGGATGCAATCCTTGTACAACTGACTCAATCTTGGGCATCTTATAACACTTCAAGCCAAGTTGGTTACACATTTTTAGGATACGCTCATACTCGGATGGATCAAGAGAAGGAATCGCAACGATAACTTTTTCAATCTGATGACGTTTTGAGAGTTCTGGTAACTGTTCATAAGATCCTAAGACTGGGATTCCACCTAGTTTTTGACCTTTTTTCTTCTCATCATTATCCAAAATACCCACTAACTCAAGATCACTCGTAGGATGTTGGTAGCTGTTCATAAAGAGAGCTCCACCGTCTCCCGCACCAATCAAGAATGTACGACGATGTTCCCCTTCTCCATCACCCTTTTTGCGTCTTGAATAGATCAACTGCCAAGTAATACGTGGGAGCAAGATCAAGAAGGTGCTGAGCAAGATAAAGAGAACGATGAAACGCACTGAGAAAAGTGGCAAGAAGGCATAGCAAAGGAGGTAGGACAAGACACTGCTGACACTTACTCCAATGAATATCTTCATAAAGTCTGTGATTTTGCTATAACGACTAATGCTAGCATTGAGCCCCCAGAATCCAATCATGATTTGATAGAAAAGGAAGGTCAAGCTTGTATAGATGACATAGTCCACAGGAGCTGGATTGATCAATCCATAAAACAGGATATAAGAAACAATGATAGAGGAAATCATGCTGGCAGCATCAAAAATCCCCCAAAAGACTTGTTTTTGTTGTTTATTTAGTACTTCAACCAGATCAATTACATAATCTGTCATTTTTTTGTTCATGTGAATGGAATCCTCCTACACAAAATCACATTTTCTAGTAATTACAAGACGTTTTTTTCAAACTGATTAGCTATTTACTTTTTCTCAATAGTTTTAAAAATATAAACTGTCGGACAAATCCTGGGCAGAGGGCAACAACAACTTGGATTAAGACACTTTTCAGATATTCACCGTAAGAAATCTGTCCACGCTCGTGCATTCTCTTTCGTGCCTGGCGATAGAGTTTGAGATAGCGAAGGCCACCACGGCGTTCAAACATCCCCGCTCCCACGCGCACCTTACAAAGAATCTGATCCACATTCCCAGTTCGAGCTCCAGCGCTAATCATATTGAGCCAAAGCAGGTCATCTTCCATATACAGACCATCTTCGTAGTTGCCTGCCTTTAGAACCATCTCTCTTTTGAACATAACAGTCATGTGATTAAAGGCACTTCTCATACGTTGGTAAGCAATGATATCCTCATGCTTAATTGGTACACGACGGTAAGACACAATCTCGTCAGGTTGGTCGATAAATTCTGCGATATGACCACCCAGCAAGTCCAAGTTTTCCTTTTCCATCAAGTCAAACTGTTGTTCAAAACGATCTTCAACAGCGATATCGTCAGTATCCATACGGGCAATAACATCATACTGACACTGCAAAACACCATACTGTAGTGCCAAGCCCAGGCCACGGTTTTGCTCCAGTGGACAACGTTTGATTGGAATACTTGACTGTGCTGCCAAGTTTTCCAACACTTGATATAGTTCAGGTGTCAGTGGACCGTCTTCAACGATAACCACTTCACTAGGTTTGAGCGTTTGATGTAAGATACTTTTTACAGCCTCTTCTAAAAAGACAGGATTTTCTTTGATGTAGACTGACATCAAGACGCTAAATTTCCTATTTTCAGACACAGTTTTTCTCCAATGTATATATTTTCTTTCACTATTTTATCACAATTTTTCAGACTTTCCTATTTTTATTTGAATCCCAGAAAAAAACTAGTAAATCTCTCCTTCTTTTTACCCATGATTTCACTGAGCTAAATAGCCGATTCCCTCACACCATCTTGACATCTATGGGAAAAAGCCTTAAAATAAGCTGTTATCAAAATCAGTTTATTGAGGTGCACATGAACAAACGATCACTCTTTTTTATTCTAGGAATTATCTTAATCGGAGCGGTCTTAAGAGCTCCTTTTACGGCCTTACCAACTGTTTTGGGAGATATTGCTCAAGGTTTAGGAGTTGAGGTCAGTTCACTTGGGGTTTTGACCAGCCTTCCTCTCTTGATGTTTGCTCTTTTCTCCTCTTTTGCGACGCGTTTGGCTCAAAAGATTGGACTTGAGCATCTTTTTACCTACAGCCTCCTCGTCTTAACCATCGGTTCAGTGATTCGTATCTTCAATCTTCCCCTTCTCTATCTGGGAACCTTACTCATCGGAGCAAGTGTCGCTATTTTTAACGTACTTCTTCCTAGTATGATTCAGGCAAACTACCCACAAAAGATTAGCTTCCTGACAACGGTTTATGTTACGACTATGGGAATCGCGACAGCACTAGCTTCCTACCTCTCTGTACCCATTACTCAGGCAACATCTTGGAAGGGGCTGATTCTCTGCCTGTCCATGGTCTGCCTGCTAACCTTATTGGCCTGGTTCCCCAACCATGGCCACAATCATTTTCTAGAAGGGCATGAAGAGAAAACAGAAAAAGAGAATATCCTAAAAAGCAAGCAAGTTTGGGCTATTATTGTCTTCGGTGGACTACAGTCCTTACTCTTCTATACCAGTATGACCTGGTTACCAACCATGGCCATCAGTGCAGGGCTAGCTCATACGGACGCTGGTCTTCTGGCTTCTATCTTTTCACTGATTAGTATCCCCTTCTCGATGACCATTCCAAGTTTAACAACTCATTTGTCCAATCGTCACCGTCAAATCATGCTGACAGTCATCTCTCTGGCTGGTATGTTAGGAATTGCCATGCTTTTATACCCAAGCAATAGTTTCCTTTACTGGTTAGTAGCCCATCTCTTGATTGGTACTGCTTGTAGCGCTCTTTTCCCTTACCTCATGGTTTGTTTCTCCATCAAAACCAGCTCTCCTGAAAAGACAGCCCAATTATCTGGGTTTGCCCAGACTGGTGGTTACATTCTAGCCGCCTTTGGTCCTACCTTGTTTGGCTATAGTTTTGACATGTTCCAATCTTGGGTCCCAGCTGTAATGGCTCTCCTCATCATTGATGTCATCATGACGGTCGCCCTCTTTATGGTGGATAAAACTGAGAAAATCCTCTAATCTTCTAGTTTTCACTAGAAGATTTTTTATATATAAAATTTTTACACATATTGCTTGACAGGGCTTACATTTAGATGTATGATGTATGTGTAGAATAATTATATATAAAATTTTTACATACTAAAAAAGGAGGTGCCCCATGTATTTTCCAACATCATCGGCTTTGATTGAGTTTCTCATCTTGGCCATCCTAGAACAAGGGGATTCCTATGGTTATGAGATTAGCCAAACCATTAAACTCATCGCCAAAATCAAGGAATCTACCCTCTACCCCATCTTAAAAAAACTGGATACCAACCGCTATTTGACTACATACTCTCGCGAATACCAAGGTCGGATGCGGAAGTACTACTCCTTGACAGAGATTGGGGAGGAGCAACTATTTGTACTCAGAGAAGAGTGGACACTCTACACTGACACGATCAATGGCATCATAGAAGGGAGCATTCGCCATGACAAGAACTGAATATTTGAATCAGCTTGAAGCCTATCTGATGAAGCTGCCTCAATCTGATCGCATCGAAGCCATGGATTACTTCAAAGAACTCTTTGATGATGCTGGTCCAGAAGGTGAGGAGGAGCTAATGACTAGTCTGGGAAGTCCAAAAGAGGCTGCCCATGACATCCTGACCACTCTTCTTGATAAAAAGATCAATGAAGAAAAGTCCCCTAAAAACGACCGCCATATTTTACGTATCGCTCTACTAGCCCTTCTTGCAGCTCCTATCGGAATTCCGGTCGGGATTGCTATTATCATGGCTATCATCGGGATTTTTATCGCTGCTGTCAGTATACTTATAGCCTTCTTTGCTGTATCAGTAGCTGGACTAATCCTAGGAGGCATTCTCCTATTTGAAAGCTTCTACGTTCTGGCTGAATCTACATCTGCCTTTGTGCTGATTTTTGGGGGTGGTTTACTGGCGATTGGAGCTTCATCCCTAGTCTTACTAGCCACTTCCTACGTAACCCGTTTCTTTGGATTACTAGTTCTTCGACTCATCCAATGGATTCTTAATAGAGGAAAGAGAGGTGAAAGACATGCGTAAATGGACAAAAGGATTTCTTATCTTTGGTGTTGTTACCAGTATCATCGGTTTTTCAATGATGATCATCGGTATCCAAACAGATGGTGTCAGAAGCCTCCTTGCAATGTCTCAAAATCCAGTATTTGAAAGTCGAATGGAAGAGCTCGTTTTTGACCAAGATATTGAAAATCTAAACATCTCACTAACAGAACATTCGCTCGTCATTACGGAGTCAAACGATGATAAGATTCACATCCAGTATCATCCAACCATCTCTGAAAAAGAAAATCTTCAACACTCTATCAAAGAGAAAAGTCTTGAAATAACTGATACCAAATCAACTACACGTCGCTCTATAGGTTCTAGTATCGAAGGTATCCTCTATATCGCAAGCGGAATTTCCAGCCGCAATGATGAAGTTGTTCTCTCATTACCAAGAGGAAAAGACTTAAAAAATCTAACTGCCCAGGTAAACCATCGTATCCTTTCAATTGCCAATGCAAAACTCAGCAATGCCAAGATTCTGTCAAATGGCTATCTTCTTCGTATCACTGATAGCGAGATTAAAAATAGCCAACTGATCACAACTGGAATTGTCAATGTATTTGAAACCAGTCTAACAGATAGCCTCATCCAAGCAGACCATGAACATATCTCTGCTGAGGATATTCAAGTACATGGTAAGGTAGAGCTAAAGTCAAAAAAAGATATGGTCATCAAACTAGCTAAAAAAGAACTTGAGAGAATTAATGTAGAACTTTCTTCTGACCATGGTTCCATCTATCATCGTAGTCGGGAAGGATATAATCCAAACGAGGAAAACAAGGAAGATGAAGAGTTCTCTAATCCTTACAAATCAGAGAAAAAAGATACACAAGATTTACTTGTCGCAAAAGCTAGTCAAGACATCAATCTACCAAAAGAGGGTGTTCGCTCGCCTTCTTATAGACATCATGAATAAAAAGTTACTAATCAAAAGGGAGGTCTCATCATGACTCAAGAATGGTTCGAAAGTGCTGATTTCGAGAAAACAGCCAACAATGATAAAAAAGATAGCCCATCCGACTCAGTTCTCCTTGAAGAAGATTCAGATACAAAGGAAGAATCACCAGTAGTCGAGGAAAATTCCCAAGCTATTCCAGAAGATAAAGATGCTGATTTAGAAAAAGTAGAGGCTGAAGAGCAAGAAGAAACTGAAGAAGAACTGGCAACAAAAACAGATAAGTCAGAAGAACCTGTTAAAGAAGTTTCTCAGATCAGCAAACCTTTAACCAGCAAATCTTTGGAAAGCCCATTTTTACCAGATCCTACACCTACAAAAACTGCAATCTTCAAAGAAGAATTGGCTGATTTTTGGACTTGGCTACTAGGTGCTCTTAAAGAGCCGACAGCTCGTTTTGATACAGATAAAAAACATAGTTATAATGCCTTTGCACTCCTAACTATCTTTTCTACTACGAGTTTCCTCTTTACTGTTTACCATGCCAAACATAGCTACTACGGCCGTATGGTAAGTATCGATGCTCACTTCGTGGAACAATTCCCATCTCTCAATCTCTTTTCTATCTTCTCTATCTTAGTAGCGACAAGCCTCTTCTTCTTTTCAATCCTCATGGGTGGATTCGTAGTCAAACGTTTTGTCGATCAGGACAGCGATTGGACACTGGAAAGAGCCTTTCAAGAGTATGGCAGGCTCTTCGCCCTTCCTATCCTACTGACAGGCGTCTCTAGCTTCTTTGCCTTCTTTAACGGCCTACGCTTTGCGGCTCTTCTCTGTCTCATTAGTATTGGTATGGTTCTACTTGGCAACCTCTACATCATCTCAAGACCGAGTAAGGATAGTAAAACTGATCCTTTCTACCGTCTTCTCTTCGCAGTCCTCGTCAACGGAAGCGTCCTATTTCTCTTTTTCCTAGCAGAAATGGCACTGGTTTTTGATTATCTCCGAATTCTAGCTTTTATGTAAGATAAAGGTAGCGAGATAGAAAGATATTAGCTTTAGAGGATCATTACTATAAAATTTTAGAAACAAAAAAGCGAACTAGACAGAATTCTGATAATCAGAAAACTAATCTTGTTCGCTTTTTAACTTTATAGAAACTTTTGTTTCACAGATTCCTTATTTATCTATTTGCTAAGACTTCAAAATCCTCTCCTGAAACTGGTCCTACCTCTATTTGGTTAGCGTCCAAATCCTGACAAAGTTCCTTTGGAAGAGCTTCTAAGAAGGCTTGATAATCCAGTCTAGCTACTGCTTCATAGTCTTCTGGTTTTGAGCCATCTCCAGAGATTTTCACCAAGTCAATCTCCCAAACAAGCTCCTTGCCAACCAATTGCTCCACGTAAGGAGCTGGAATCACCGGCTCTTTTGGTAAAATGGTTTTTACTCCCTGAGCCAGGTGGTAGATACCATGAACCTTACCTTCACCATCTGGATAGAATTTAGCGCTGGAAGGATAGGCATCTGACCCTTGAACTCTCTTAACTAGCTCTTCAAAACGTGTCAAGCCATCTTCTTCTAAGAAACTTTCCAAATCTTTCTTATCAAAGTAGACAGGTGATAGAATACCCTGGCAGAAACCTAAACGAGCAGCTTTATCAGCTAGATAATTCTTAACAGTTTCTTGGAAATAGTTTTCCAAATCAAAGTCTGCCAAGCCTTCAACTGCTTCACCAACCTTGCTAGACAAAGCTCGTAAGAGTCCTTCTACAATCTCCCAGTCAGCTCTTGTAATCAAGTCAGGAATGATTACTTGATAGCCTTCTTGAGTATCTAGATATCGAACTTTAAAGAGAAATTGAGACTTGCCTACGATTCCACACTCGATATATTCAAGGCGATTGAGAGGTTGACGGAGGTAAACAGCATCATAACTATGGGACTCTAAGCCTTCTATCAAACCTAAAATTGATTTAGCTGTAAGAATCTCCTGTTGTCCTAAAATACTTTGTTTATTTGGAATAAAAAATATTTTAACCATAATGGTCTCCTTTGAAATCGTTTACATATAGTATACACCATTTTCCTGAAAGATGCAGAAACAAATTTAAGATTTTTTAGTCAAAAGCATAGAAAAAACAGCCCATCAGGACTGTTTGCTTTTTATACTGCTGTTGCTTGATCTAAGCTCTCGCCAATCGCCGCAAGACGCTCGATAACTTGATCTTGTGTCAATTCATGTTCTAAAACATAGCGATTACGTGGGTGAACACGACACTCGTGTGAGCAACCACGAAGATATTTGTCTTCGTTGTCTTCTGATGCCAAGATACGGCGGTTACAGAAAGGATTTCCACAGTTGACATAACGTTCACATGGTGTTCCATCAAACCAGTCTTTCCCTACGATAGTTGGATTGACATGGTTGACATCGACTGCAATACGCTCGTCAAAGACGTACATTTTCCCATCCCAAAGCTCTCCTTGAACCTCTGGATCTTTCCCATAAGTGGCAATTCCGCCGTGTAATTGACCGACATCTTTGTAGCCTTCACGGACCATCCAACCTGAGAATTTCTCACAACGGACTCCACCAGTACAGTAAACTACGACACGTTTGTCCATGAATTTTTCCTTGTTATCACGGACCCATTGTGGCAACTCACGGAAGTTGCGGATGTCTGGACGAATAGCCCCACGGAAGTGTCCAAGGTCGTACTCATAGTCATTACGAGTATCAAGGACAACTGTATCTTCGTCTAGAAGAGCTTCTTTAAATTCTTTTGGAGACAAGTAAGCACCTGTTGTTTCAAGAGGGTTGATATCATTATCAAAGTTATCATCCTCTAAACCAAGGTGGACGATTTCCTTTTTATAGCGAACAAACATCTTCTTGAAGGCTTGCTCACTTTCCTCGTCAATCTTGAACCAGAGATCTTCCATACCTGGAAGGCTGTGGACATAGTCCATGTATTTTTGCGTAGTCTCATAGTCACCAGAAACAGTTCCATTGATCCCTTCGTCTGCGACTAGGATACGGCCCTTGAGACCAATCGACTTACAGAAAGCCAAGTGGTCTGCAGCAAATTGTTCCGCGTTTTCGATTGGAACATATTTATAGTAAAGTAAAACTCGAATATCTTTTGACATAAGATTGATTCTCTTTTCTAAGATTAAATTATCAGAATTTTTCATTCAACTACACCAGTATACTCCCTCAAGAAAGCGAATGCAATTTATTTGACCGAAAAATGAAAAACAAGACCCAGTTTCAGATCTTGTTTAGCCGAATATTCGCTGAAGAAAGGTTACCAAAAACGGTAAGGTTGCGACAATATTATTGATAACATGAACGATATAACCAGGATAGATACTCTTTGTATAGCGAGTTAAACCCGCATAAAAGATTCCAAATGACGAAAAAACAAGAATATCTAGGAAATTGGGAAAGCTTGAAAAGTGAGGAAGAGCAAACAAAACCGAAGGAAGAATCAGGTCAAGCCCAAATTTCGAATCTTTAAAAAAGCCATGTTGGAACAAGCCCCTATATATCAACTCTTCCATCAGAGGACCTAGGAAAAATAAGGTCAAGTAGAGACCCAACTCAGCAAAATTTGTCCCGCTATAGCCGATTAGTACAGCCCACCCTTCAGAAGTTGATTGTACATGTCTCGCAATTTTAAAATTAAAAGATATGGAAAGTACAGTTACGAGAATCGTCAAAACTGTATACCATAGCCATTTTTTCTTTGGAATAACAAAAAGGTAGCCATGTCCTGTCTTGACTAAAATCCATATCATGAGGCCAATAAAGACAAGACTGATAAGATTTTTAATCCAGAAAAAATTGCCAATCTGAGAAGAAAATTGCCAGTAATTTTGAACCACCAGTGTTAGCTGAGAGAGTCCATATACGAAAAATAAGTAAGATAAGATTGCACTGATTTTAAAGAGTAGATGGTATTTTTTCATATGTCTGTGTCCAACGTTATATGTAAGAGTAAATATCTGATTCTAAATACAGATAATTATATGCAAATACTAAAAAAAGAATCACCACCTTATCTAGAAGACTCTAGACAAGGCAGTGATTGCAATTTTTAGGAATGAATACACGAAATCAATTATTCTTATGATTTTTTGCTTTTCAAGAATTCGTCGTATTGTTTTTGCATTTCATCCAATACTTTTTGGTAAGCACCTTCAGATTTAAGTTTTTCCATCAATTCTGGAATAGCTTTTTCTGGGTCTACAGTACCAGTGTTGATAGCTGTATCGAATTGTTGCATAGTGTTAGTGATAGCTGAAATTTCAGATTTCACGCTGTCAGTGTTAAAGATGAATCCAAGAGCTGGAGATTCTTTTGCAGTTTCCAAGTCTTTCTTAGATTGTGCGATTTGCTCATCTGTAACGTTTTCATTGATGTAAAGAATCCAGTTGTTACCAGTGTTCCATCCTGACATGTGAGTGTTTCCTTTGTATCCATCAAGGACTTTAACACGGTTTTCTTTACCTGCAACTTTTTCCCAGTTCTTGCCTTCTGGTCCATAAACAAGTCCGTTCAAGAGTTCTGGGTTAGTGTTCAAGAGGTTCAACACTTCCATTGCTTTTTCTTTGTTCTTAGAGTTGTTTGAAATTACAAAGTTTGCAACTTGAGTTGTTTGGTTTTTCTTGATGAAGTTAGTAAATGGTTTGATTTGGATGTCTCTGTTAGCAACACGAGAAAGCAAGCTGCTACCGTAGTCAGCTGGTCCTACTGTCTCTTCGCGAACAAACCAAGTATCTTGAGTAAGGTCATATGAAGTATCGCTAGTTGCTACGTCTTTTGGAATGTATCCTGCTTCATAGAATTTGTGAAGAGTCTTCAAGTGTTCTACGAAACGAGGAACTTCGTAACGGTTAACGATCTTAGTAGTATCGCCTTCAAGGTCGATGACGAATGGAAGTCCGTTTGCAACTGGGTAGTCAAAGTTTTCTGATGGGATAAAGTTTTTACCAACAGCGAATGGCATTACATCTGGAGCTTTTTCTTTGATTTGTTTCAATACTGGTTCAAGTGTTTCGTATGAAGTTACACCTGAGATATCAATTCCATATTTTTCAAGAAGTGGGCCGTTGAAAGCAAAGTTTTGTGAAGATGCAACATTGGCTGCAACTGGAACAGAATAAATCTTACCGTTTACAGTGTTACCTTTGATGTAAGCTGGGTCAAGCGCTTTATAAAGATCAGCCCCTTCTTTCTTGTACAATTCTGTCAAGTCAGCATAAGCACCTTTTTGAGCGTTTACTACGTAGTTATCTGCAAATGCGATATCATAGTTTTCACCTGATGAAGTGATAACTGACATTTTCTTACCGTAGTCACCCCAACCAAGATATTGGATATCCAATTTAGCACCAACTTTTTCTCCGATGATTTTGTTTGCATTTTCTAGCAATTCATCCAAGTTATCTGGTTTGTCACCGATTTGGTACATTTTGATAACAGTTTTGTCACCTGATGCTGAGTCAGCAGCTTTTTGGTTGTTTCCTTTAAGGTTTCCACAAGCTGCAAGGCTAGCAGCTAAAGCGACAAGGCTAGCAGATGCAAAAGCATATTTTTTCCAGTTTTTCATTATAAAAACTCCTTTTTTTATTTTTAAAGTTATTAACAAATTGAGATTGTTGATTTTCCTTTGCCAGAAAAATCAGCGTTAGAGAAGAAACATTGTTTCTTAGACTTCCTTATTCTTTAACACCACCGATAGTCAAACCTTTTACAAAGTAGCGTTGGAAGAATGGGTAGAGGATCGCAATCGGAACAGTCGCAACAACGACCATGGCCATACGACCTGTTTCTTTTGGTAGGGCAACCGCAAGTTGTCCTGACATACCAACTGACTTGGCAATGTAATCCATGTTGTTTTGGATTTGCATGAGCAAATATTGCAATGGATACAAGTTATCACTCTTGATGTAAAGAAGGGCGTTAAACCAGTCATTCCAGAACCCAAGCGCTGTCAATAGGGTAATAGTTGCGATACCTGGTAGTGAGAGCGGTAAACAGATTTGGAAGAAGATACGAGCTTCACTAGCTCCATCGATACGAGCTGATTCGAGGATTGCTTCTGGGATGGTCTTCTTGAAGAAGGAACGCATCAACATGATATTGAATGGTGATAGAAGCATCGGAACAATCAAGGCCCAAATGGTATCACCAAGGTGAAGCAACTGAGTTACCACGATATAACCTGGTACCAAACCAGCATTGAACAACATACTAAGCAAAGCGAAGATTGTAAAGAATTTACGATACTTAAATGTTGAACGTGAGATGGCATAGGCGTAAGTTGTAGTGATAAAGACGTTTGTCAATGTACCTACAACTGTCACAAACACTGAGATAAAGAGCGCTTGTAAAATCTTATCTTTAAACTGAGTCAAAAACTCAAAACCATCTAATCCAAATTGTGATGGGAAGAAGCTATATCCATATTGAACAATACTCTTCTCATCTGTAACTGAGATAATGATGACAAAGATAAAAGGCAAGATACAAGAGAAGGCTAGCAAACCAGATATGATACTAAAGAAGATATCTGCTTTCTTGCTGAAGGAGTGTATGCCAACATTATCAATTTTTTCTTTTTGAATTTTTTTTGCCATATGCTCCTCCTTTCTAGAATAGGGCTGAGTTAGGATCTACACGTCTTGCAAGTAAGTTTGATAGGATAACCAGAATCAAACCGACAACTGACTGATAGAGACCCGCTGCTGAAGCCATACCGATATCTGCTGTCTGAGTCAAACCGTTAAAGACGTAGACGTCCAATACGTTTGTTACACTATAGAGCTGACCAGCGTTGTGAGGGATTTGATAGAAAAGACCGAAGTCTGCACGGAAGATGTTTCCGACTGCAAGGATGGTCAATACTGTCACAAGTGGTGTCAACTGAGGAATCGTTACGTTGCGGATACGTTGCCATTTGCTAGCACCGTCCACTGTCGCTGCTTCGTAGTAAGTTGGATCAATCCCCATGATTGTTGCGTAATACATAACACTACTATATCCAAACCCTTTCCAGATACCTAGGAAGAGGAGAAGATAAGGCCAGATACTGATGTCAGCGTAGAAGTTAATTCCCTTTATGCCAAGAGTTTCCAAGGTGTGGTTAATAAGCCCTTTATCGATATTTAGGAAAGCATCTGTAAAGAAACTGATGATAACCCAAGATAAGAAGTAAGGGAATAACATAGATGTTTGGTAGATTTTAACCATTTGCTTAGAGCGAAGTTCACTAAGGATAATGGCGATACCAACTGACACAACCAAACCGATAAAAATAAATCCAAGGTTGTAAAGCACAGTGTTTCGAGTGATGACAAAGGCATCTTTCGAACTAAACAAGAATTTAAAGTTATCTAGTCCAACCCATTTACTATTTATAATACTGTGGACGAATCCTTCACCAGTCATATGGTAGTCTTTGAAGGCAACCACATTTCCAAATACTGGGATGTAGAAGAATAGAGTCAACCAAAGTGTCCCTGGTAAAACCATTAAGAGAAAAATCCAATTATCTCTCAAAGTTTTTGAAAACTTGTTCATAATTTCCTCCCTTTTTATTTTTCTAAAACTTAATAATCTCACAATTTTTAGATTTGATAACGTTTACAAAAATAGTATACTCTTATTTTAAGGATAGTTTAAACTACTAATTATAGAAAAAACTCCACAAATTATTTTATGTGGAGAACTTTTTTATATAAGAAGGATGTTTCACGAGAAACGTCTTGCTTGCAAGAGGAGTTGCCCATCTCTACTAATTGAAAACTCCTTCCAATATCGGTTGGTGAAAACTAGCAAAATGAACCTGGGCATTTATAATGGTACCTGCTTCGTTTTTCTCAATCTCCGGTTGCCCCTCAGTATGTAAAATAGTAGGGCGACCATCTTTGTATCCAAATAGAATCACCTCTGTCCCTGCTTCATTCAGATAGCAGGCTAAGATTTCAAACCGTTTTTCACCAACACCAGCAATATAGTCGAGCCATTTAAAAGTATAATTCTCTCCATCCACTTGCCCAAATTGCATAATCTGATCTGGGACTGCAAGCCCATAATAACGACCATATGTTGCTAGGTTAGTCGACTTAAATTTTTCACCTTTACTATCTGAATAGGATTCCATGGCTATTTTTATCTTGTCTGTTAGAGCACTATAGTCTGTATCTGGCTCATCATCTGTAGATACGCCCGTTTTTAAGAGAAATTCCTTAAAACCTTGCGCTAAATCTGTGTTTTCAGTCTCTTCAAAATTCGCAGCACTGATAGTTTCTAGTGTCTTATCAGCATACAAAACCTGCGCTTGCCCATCCTTGAGTGTAAATAGGTAGAAATGTCTGGCTTGATCGTCATAGTAGGCATCCAAAACCAAGTAATCATAGGCGTTGTCACTGGATACCCCGAAAATATTCCATCTGACTTTTTTCTGAGAAACAGTTGTTATTTTTAATTTTTCAATGAGTTCATTTTTTTCATCAAAGTTTCTATGATCTAGTCTATGATAGGACTGCCCCATAGAAGAAGCCCAGCTTACAAACTCTTCCTGCCACTTTTCGGTATTGTACTGGACCAGCTTCTGAAAATCTGAGTAATTCTTCATAATCAAGGCTTGGTCAGTAGGATGAGATAACTGGAGTTCTTCCATGGCTACAAGAGTAGCAGCCATAGGTGATTGAACAGTTGCGTCCTTGACTTCTTTTTCGTGCGAAAGAGCCTTCTGATAGGAATCTGCTAGGTAGTGAAAATAGTTGGTTACTTCTTTTGCTTGTTGTTCCCTCGCTGTTGATGGACTAGTTGCGCTATCTTCTGTCGTCTTTTGACAAGCAGATAAAACTAGCATACTCGCACCTAGGACTAGTAGTAGCTTTTTCATGGCCAGACCTCCAAACTATCCTTATACTCAATGAAAATCAAAGAGCAAACTAGGAAGCGAGCCGCAGGCTGTACTTGAGTACGGCAAGGCGAAGCTGACGTGGTTTGAATTTGATTTTAGAAGAGTATTATACCTTCATTATACTCCTTCCCAACCTCCAAATCAAAAAACATCTCCATTTATTTAAAAGGAGATGTTTAGCTATCTGTTATAAATTTCCTATGTTGTATAAATAGTCGAAGCTGTCGCAATAGTATGCCACTGGTTGGCTGTTGTTGCTGCGAAGTCCTTGTCTCCGTAGAAATCATTGAATGGCAAGATGTCTACTTCTAGTTCTTCGATGCGGTCAATTTGACCAGCAAGATAAGCCTCAATACGACTCTCTGCTCGCTTGATCCGCTGCAAGAGTCCACCCATACGGATGTCCACTGTATCCAAGCCAAAGACCTTGTTCTCTTTTAGCCATTGTTGGCTAAAGAGCTTGTGGAAGTTTTCAATCTCGCTTCGGAGTTTTGGTAATTCTTCTCTAGCAATTTGTTGCAAGCTCTCTTTATCGCCTGCTTGATAGGCTTGACGGATACGTCGTCCCACATCAACCTTACTACTTAAAATGGCATTCAACTGTGCCTGAGTTTCGAAAAGATAAGCGTAGGCACCAGCTTTTTCTTTGATTTCAGCAAGCGTCTCAGCGGCCTGTACGAAGTGCGGCTTGTCCTGTTCAGGTGTCATGTGCTTATCAAGAATCGGGCAGAGAACATCCTGATAAAAAACATAGCGGTTGGGGTTGATCCCGCTGAGATTACCTGGTAGGTCTGGTAAGAGGTTGGCAAGATCAAGTTGCATAAAGTCCTCAACGGATAGACCTGTATTAGTCTTGAAGTGATCTGACAAACGCTCTAAATCATTGCGATAGCTGAGTTCTGCCCAGATTTGTAAGCTCGGTAGGATCGAGAACTGGGCTGTTTCACCACCATTATCTCCCCAACCAGTCACAATGACTTCTTTGATCTGATTGGCACGGCAGGCTTTGTTTGCTTCAAGAGCAATGAGACGGCTGAAATGGTTATGAGGTGTAAAGCCAATCCACTTCCAAGCACCACCTGCAAAGGCGATATCCTGGCTAATCTTGTGGTGGTTACTGAAGTTACGATTGTATTTTTCTTCGCTATCCTGATAATAATCCCAGTAAACCAAGTTCACACGGTCTTTGAGACGTTCTAGATAAACTCGTGTTTCCTCTGGAATTTCCACATCTCGGTCGTACTGGCCGTCTGCTGACATGAGTTTGAAGAACATATCGCTCCACATCTGGCAGTGGAAACCATACTTGTCTGCAATATCCAGCACGCGCTCCAAGTGTTGGCACATGAGGAGACTACGATCAACCACACCGTTCAGGATAAGATAACGCCCCAAACCAACCAAGTGAGCTTCGTCCATTCCGATGTTGACCTTGCGAGTTTGCAGTTTAGATAGAGTTGCAAACATACCGTCAATCAGGTCATAGACTTTTTCCTCACCGATGAGGAGAATGTCTTCTACATCACGAAGTTGCTGGACTTCTTTGACTCCCCATTTGACAAAGGCTGATAAGTGAGCCAAGGTCTGGATACATGGGACAAAAGTCATATCAAACTGCTGGGCGTATGCTTCAATTTCCTGTAACTCTTCAGCTGAATAAGCCCCGCGGAAATAACCAAAATAAGGTTGCCCTTCAATCTGATAGGTGTCTTCCATGTAGAGCTCAAAGGTTGAATAACCCATGAGAGCCAAGACCTCAATCATCTGCTTGGCAGATGCAACATTTAGAACTGCATTTCGCGAACAGTCAGCCATGTAGGCTAAATCTTCGTAAGCAGCCTGTTCTTCAATCTCGACCTTGTCTCCTTCTGCTAAAGCTGTTGCTAGCACAGACAAGGCACGGTAGAGTTGATGAGGTTTTCGATAGGTCAATTGATACTGCCCCTTCTCACCCTTGATAGAGATGGAGGCTTGGTCAGACTGAGCGACTGCCACTTCTACATCCGGTAGGGAGATGTGATTTTTTAATACTTCAACAGCTTGCGCTTGTTTGGGACTAAGTCCTGTAAATCTTACCATTGGTTTTCCTCCTGTAACCAGTTGACAAGGGCACCGTAGAGATTGGCATCTGCGTGATAGGTGCAAGCTTGAATGACTGGAGCAATTGTATATTCTTCATATCTTTCCACAAAGGTATCTACTGCTTCTTGCACACCCTTAATAAAATCAGGGTTCTGACTGATAGAGCCACCTAGGCTAATGACATCTGGGTCGATCAGGTACTGAATATTGAGTAGTCCTTGAGCTAGATTACGATTCATACGCTCAATGGCTTCTTGGCAAAGGACATTGCCTGCTGCAGCCTCTTGGTAAACCTTACGGCCATCCCAGTCTGACTGACCAGACTTTTCGATCACATAGCGAACCATATTTCCTGTAGAAGCTAGTTGTGACCAGTTATTGAGTTTTTCTGCTGGTTCGATGGTGGTCATGTAGCCAAACTCACCACCCAAGCCATGGCGACCACGGTGAAGCTTGCCATTGATAATCATGGCCCCGCCAATCCCTGTGCCAATGACAACACAGGCGGCATTTTCAATTTCAGGATGAGCTAGCAGTTCACTAAGTCCAACACAGTTGGCATCATTTTCTAGATGGACAGGTAGATGGTGATGAGCAAGGGCCTGGTACCATGAAAATCCATGAATGTAAGGAATGGCACTAATTCCCTCAACCACTCCTGTTTCTTGATTGACCGCTCCTGGAACACTCATAGCAATCCCACGATAGTCCTGTTCTGACAAGCGTTGGTCCAACCAAGCCAATAAATCTTCTAGAGTTTCTGGAGTTGGAGTGCTGGTCTTATCTAAAATCTTTCCATCAGAAGTTAGACTAGCAAACTTAATGCCAGTCCCTCCGATATCAATCGTTGCAATGGTCATTGCTTTCACCTGCAAAAGGAGCGAATCAGCAGTTGGTTCTTACTTTTTCGCTCCTCCTTTCTGTTTATGTTTACTTTTTGAAACTAAATTTCTTCTTTTTGAATCAATTCTGTACGAATTTCTTGTGGTGCCAATAGTCCTGAATGGACTGGGTATGGGCGTTCCAACAAGTCAAGAATGGTTTGTTGTTTTTCAGACACACGGATATTTTCTTGACTCATGTTGTAGTAACGAAGGACATAACCTTCTTCATTCTCAGCTACCTTAAAGGATGTCGGGCAGACTTGTGGCAAGTTCAGTGCCGGATGGTTAAAGAGGCTACCCGTTGCTGCAACGCTCCCCTCTTGTTTTGCAACTTGAAGAGCTGTAAATGGCACCTGGAAGGCTTTGGCACGACGGAAAGCGGAGAAGCGTTCCCCTGCTTGGTGACATTCTACTGCAAACTCAACTTCGATAGCTCGCAAGCACTGAGCTTCTGGTGTTGGGAAATAGCCCCAGTCACCGAGTTCGCCTGAAGCACGAAGAAGGGTTACAGCCATGGTGTCATCTCCAAGAATTTCATATTCGTGCAATCCTTTATTGGATACGGTCACTCCTTTAACATCATCATACAAGCTGACAAAAGCTTGTTGGTGTTGTGGATTTTCAGGATTTTCCCAAGAAGCTGCTGGTTTATTTGGTCTTGTCACAACTTCATAGATGCTTTCAGAAGCATTGCTTGGACGAGTGTTATGAGTTTTCACCAAGAGACGAATGCGGTGGTCTTTGGCTGTATTAGTAAAGCGAGTCTTGAAGCGAATCTGTGGATTGTCCACAAAGACAGTCATTTCTGTTTCAAGAGGAATGGTTGTCAACTCTTCTGAACGACCTGCATCTCGTTTCATGAACTCGATGATACCTCTTTGTTCTGCATCCAATTTTTCATCTGCGCTAACTGGAACAGTCAAGTCATGTTTGAGCAAGATTTTGGCATAGCGAGCATTGTTTTCTAAGACTTCATAACCTTTCAGTTGAGCATAAATTGGCTCAGTTCCTTTCGGCTGGAAGTAAATGTACTCGTTACCAATATCTCCACGGTCCTCGAATTGGATGAAATCTTCGTAGGCTTCATTCGTAGTCTTGTCGTAAACTGTAATTCCTTCATCTACACTCACTGTTACGAATGGGGTATCAATGACTCCATTTTGATAAATACCATCTCGGTATTCTACTTGGCCTTCAACTAATTGGAAGCTTGCCCAAGAAAGCGGAGCAAGGTGGACCGGGATTGTCACGCGCACTTGACGAGCAATATAGGGTTGGCGGAACTTGTCTTTTGGTAAAGTATAACCAAAACTTGCTCCCAAGTCTTCAATCTTAGCTTCAATGACATGACCATCCAAATCTTCAACATGGTAGGTTGGTAAGGTCACGGCTGCCATCTTCTTGTAACCTTCAGTCGGATGCAATTCTTTGAAATCACAAGTAGCCACATCCACTACAACACTAACTGTATCAACCTTGTCATGTAAAGCTGTGTTGACAACGGTAAAGAGGTAGTCGCTTTGCGCATTTTGAGTAGCTAATTTACCCTTCCATTCGTTAAGAAGATTGGTCTTAACAAAATTCCCGACTTGATTAACCTTGGCAAAACGAACTTCCATTTCACGGTGAACTTCGTCAATACTACATCCACAGATGCTATCGTGTGGCGCATTTTGCAAGAGCACTTTCCATGCATAGGTCAATTGATCCTTATGGTTATGACCGCCAGTGATGATGGTCAACGGTTCCACAACCTGCTCTAACAAGTTGCTATTTTCTTGAAAGGCTTGTTTGAGGTAAATACGGGATGAAGAGGTGTTAGCAAGAGTATACCAACCATCCGTTTCCTGACTAGTCAACTCACCTGTAACCGTTGATAGGTGTTCAGGAAGTGCACTTTCCACTGCTTGCACATATTCGTCAAAAGAACTGTGAATAAAGGTCACGTCAGGGAAGAGTTCGTTTGCCACACGAATCGCTTCGCTAATATTTCTCTGTACAGGCTGGTGGTCACAGCCGTTCATCATCAACCATTGGTTGGTCGATGCATAGTCACGGACATCTGCTAATTTTTGCTTCCAGAAAGTCAAAGCCTCGTCTTTATCCACTGGAATTTCATTCCCGTTACTGTACCAGTTAGCAAAAAGAATGCCGAGTACACGGCTACCATCAGCTCCCTGCCAGTACATCTCAGAAAATTGAGAGGTAAACTGTTCATCTTCAAGGACTTGATTGTCAAATCCGATTGGCTTCACACCACGTCCAAAGGCTGCGACGTGAATACCTGATTTTTGAAGGATTTGAGGAGCCTGCCCCATATTTCCAAAGGTGTCTGGGAAGTAACCAATTTGAGTAGATTTGCCCCATTTAGCACATTCCGCTTGTCCAATCAAGGTATTGCGGACGTTAGCTTCACTGGAAATCAAGTAATCATCCTGCAAGATATAAAAAGGACCAATCTTCAATTTGCCTTCGTCGATATAACGCTGCACCTTGTCACGGTTTTCAGGACGAATTTCTAAATAGTCATCGAGGACGATGGTTTGTCCATCCAAGTGGAAGCTCTTGAATTCAGGGTCATTTTCAAAAAGATCAAACAGATTGTCAAAAAGTTCCACCAATTGCATACGGTGACTTTCAAAAGGTAGATACCACTCACGATCCCAGTGGCTGTGAGAGATGATATGTACAACAACATTTTCCATGAGTAAAACCTCATTCTAACTTAAATTTTTAATGTTTTAAATATAAACTTGTAATTCTAACAAGAATCAGTGAAGCTAAAGCGTGCTCCTTATACTCAATGAAAATCAAAGAGCAAACTAGGAAGCTAGCTGCAGGTTGCTCAAAGCACTGCTTTGAGGTTGTAGATAGAACTGACGAAGTCAGTAACATATATACGGCAAGGCGAAGCTGACGTGGTTTAAATTTGATTTTCGAAGAGTATTAGCGAATATCCAAGTAATCCAAGACTAATTCGCAGAACATCATGTTGGCCCATGAGAACCATTCGCGTGAGTAGAGTGTCGGATCGTCTACGTGGAAGCTTTCGTGCATCACACCTGTTCCACCATCACAGGCAACCAACTGATCTAGCAAGAATTTCTTCTCTGCCTTATCCGTTGTTGTCAATCCTTGGATAGAAAGGGCAATCGGCCAGATATAGCGGTAGAAGGTATGAGAACTTCCAAGTCCACTTGCGTACTCTCCTTGGTAGAAGTATGGATTTTCAGGGCTCAGGATAGTGCGACGAGTTGCTTGATAGACTTCATCGTTAACATCACAGTAACCCAGATACGGAGCGGCTAATAAGCTTGGTACGTTTGGATCATCCATGATACTAGCATTTCCTAAACCATCTACCTCAAAGGCATAGATTTTCTCGCCCTTGCTGTTTGTTGTGTAGGCATAATTTTCGATTCCTTCTTGAATCTCAGCTTGGAGTCGTTTGGCATCAGCAATAATACTTTCGCTATCTACTAGATTTAATTCTGCAAAGATTTCCTGGACATAACCCAAGACAACCACTGCAAACATATTTGACGGAATCAAGTAACTGTATTGACAGCAGTCATCACTTGGACGAAAGGCTGACCAGGTCATCCCTGTCACAGCAAAGTCTGGCCCAAAGCCGTCATTTACCAAGGTATCTTCCTTGCGATCAGTATCACGAACAAAGCGATAAGGAGAGTTCCTGTGATCTTGCTCCACCGTCCAAAGATGAAGGATTTCCTTAGTCGCTGTAACAAAAGTCTCATCAAACTGGCTAGTCTCACCAGTTTCCTTCCAAAGGAGATAAGCCAATTGCAAGGGATAGCAAAGCGAATCCACTTCATATTTGCGCTCCCAAATCCAGCCATTGAGGTCTGTATGATCTGTCTCGTGGTGACCCTTCCAGTTCTCTTCAATGTTGAAGGAGTTGGCATAGGGATCTTTGAGAATCAAAGTCATCTGACGTTTGACCAACCCAGCAATGGTTTGACGTAAACGAGGATCTCTTTTAGCCACATGGAGGTAAGGTCTCAGCTGAGCAGTTGAGTCACGAAGCCACATGGCTGGAATATCTCCTGTCAGTACAAAAGTTGAGCCGTCTTCTAAGATCTCAACTGTATTGTCTAAAGTGTCTGTGTAGCAACGTTCAAAGACATCTACCCATTCAGGATGATCTTTAGCACGCTCTGCCACCTCATCTAGCCACTCTCTGACAATTTCTTTTGAATATACCATAAACTATTTTGCCTCTTTCAAACAAATTTTCATTTTCAGTATATAGCTTTTAGTCCAGAAAATATATACACAAATGTTAGTCATTATTCTACAAAATTGTTATATTTTGAAGTCGCTTTCTAAAAGTCTCCTTTTTCTGATATAATGTAGAAAACTACTGAAGGAACTGCTATGAAACCCATACTTGAAACCATTGATACGCGTTTTGGAACAGCCAGTAAACATGCATTTTCACGAGGTAATACACTACCATACACTGGAGTGCCTTTTGGGATGAATTACTTCGTTCCACAAACTAGTGACCAGGAAGGTTCTTGGTTTTTTGATCCCCATCTTCCCATATTTCAGGGTGTTCGACTAACCCACCAGCCTAGTCCTTGGATTGGCGATTATTCTTGGTTACTACTGACTCCTGTTACAGGAGAAATCAGTGGTGACACTCTCTTCCATCGTCAGTCTTCCTATAACCTTGGTCGTGCTATTTTCAATCCCCATTATCTCAAAATTTTTTCTGAGCGTTATCAGATTGAAACTCAGTTAACTCCTACTTGCTACGGTGCTTCTGCCCAACTAAGACAGACACAAGGAAAAGCCCTATCCATCTATCTGCATGCGAATGATGATTTGACAGTGGAGCAAGTGGATGAGCGTACTGTCAGCCTTGGCCAAAGCGGATTAACCGAAACAAATAAGAGCCCTCTCGCCATGTTCACCGCCCTCGCATTCTCTAAGGACATTCTATCTGTCAATCAAGTGGGGCAAGACTGGCGTATTGACTTGGCTGGAGCGGAAGTTCAAGTTCAACTGGCAACTTCTTTTATTTCCAAAGAACAGGCCCTCTTTAATCTTCCTAAACAGGATTTTGAAGAAACAAAACAAGACGCCAAGACAAGTTGGGAAAACCTTCTAGGCCGCTTTGATGTCGTGGAAACCGGCTCAGTAGACCGAACATTTTTTGACCACTGTCTTTATAGACTCTTTCTCTTCCCGCAAACATTTTATGAGGTAAATGAGCAGGGTGAAAACATCCATATGGACCTTGCTTCGAGAACTATCAAGCCTGGTCTACTCTTCACCAACAATGGTTTTTGGGATACTTTCCGCACTTCATTCCCACTCTTTGCCTTGATTATTCCGGAATACTATCGCCAGTTTCTCGAAGGCTTCCTCAATAGCTACCGTGACACCGGATACCTCCCTAAGTGGCTGGCTCCTGACGAACGAGGCATGATGCCTGGTACTTTGATCGATGGTCTTATTGCAGATAGCGCCTGCAAAAACATGGCTCCTGAACTTGAGGAGGAATTTCTCAAAGCCATGCTTGAAACTGCGACCAAGGCAGATCCAAAAGCTATCAACGGACGACACGGCCTGGCACAATACCAAAAGCTAGGATATCTATCCACAGACCACCACGAAAGTGTCAGTCACACACTAGACTATGCTTACAGTGATTTTTGTATCTCTACTTGCGCAGCAAAATTAGATCAAGCAGATCTAGCTCAGACCTATACTCAATATTCTAAGAACTATCAAAACCTATTTGACCCTGAGACAGGTTATATGAGGGCGCGTGATGTAGATGGTAACTTCCGTCCTGACTTTTCTCCTTACAGTTGGGGCCGTGATTATGCTGAGTGTTCAGCCATTCAAGCAAGCCTAGGCGTCTTACATGACATTTCTGGACTTAGTCAACTAATGGGTGGAAAAGAAGCCTTTAGCAACTATCTCTTAAAAGCTTGTCAAAGTATCCCACTCTTTGAAACGACGGGTTATGGATATGAAATTCACGAGATGAGTGAAATGGCAACAGCGCCATTTGGTCAACTAGCCATTTCAAACCAGCCAAGTTTCCACATCCCTTATCTCTTCCGCTACAGTAATTATCCCCAATATACCAGTCTCTTAATCAAGACTCTCCGTCAAAAAGCCTTTCGAGCTGGCTGGGATGCTTATCCAGGAGATGAGGATAACGGTAGTTTATCGGCTTGGTATGTCTGGTCCACTCTTGGGCTTTACCCAACCTGCCCAGGAAAAGCAAGCTATGATCTTGGGATTCCGCTCTTTGATCACCTTCGTGTCTATCTTGCAGAAAAAAAACAGTGGTTGGATATTCGTACTCAACAAAATCATGAACACTTCCACTTTGTACAAGACTGTCATCTTGACGGAAAAGAAGTTCAGAGTATTGGTCACCAGGATTTGCTAAACGCCCAATCTCTCGACTTTACCCTCAGCTGGTTACCAAATCACTAATAGTTCAAATCCCTTTGTCATGTACAAGGGGATTTTCTAATTTATACCAAATCCTCCACAAAGTTATCCACAGATTGTGTATAACTTTCAATCAACTTTCAAATCAATTTCATATACTTTCAAACGATTTCTCTCAACTATTTTTTTGACATCCTAAACTAAAACACCCTCAATATCCTGTTCTATCAATCTTTATAACCGACTAGCTTAGTACCCAACTCACACATTCTATCTCTTTTTTCTAAACTAACATTTGGAAAACAATTTTTTATTTCACAAAGTTATCCACAGATTGTGTATAACTTTTACTCAAGTACAAACTCCATCTGATAAATTCCCCCCTACATTTTTTATAGTAAATTTCAAATTTTGTTAGGCGCTTTCAAAAAATCATGATATACTGAAATTATAAGAAAAGGAGACATTATGAAAAAAGATCAACACCAACTTAATTGGCTGATGGTTTCTCTGATTGCCTTCAACATGGTTTGGGGGCTAGGAAACGTCGTCAACAACTATTCTCAACAGGGAATTTCAGTCGTCGTATCTTGGATTTTAATCCTCACACTCTACTTTATCCCCTATTCCCTCATCGTTGGACAACTAGGTTCTACCTTTAAGGAAAGCGGAAGCGGTGTTAGTGACTGGGTTGAAAAAACATCAACCAAACGTTTAGCCTACTTTGCTGCTTGGACCTACTGGGTTGTACATATCCCGTATCTCGCACAAAAACCTCAAGGAATCCTTATTCCGCTTGGTTGGGCCTTGCAAGGTAACGGACAATTCCTTAAACAAATCGACATCCACTGGATCGTTATTCTCTGCTTGCTAATCTTTGGACTTTTCCTCTACCTTTCTACAAAGGGATTGGCAACTCTAAAAGTCATTGGTAGCTTGGCAGGAAGTGCTATGTTGATTATGTCTTTACTCTTTGTGCTTTTGGCTGTCGGTCTGCCTTTCATTAAACCAGACATCCAATTTGCGACACCGCACATGGATCAACTGAGCACCTACATTCCAAATTTTGATTTTTCTTATTTTACAACGATTTCACTACTGGTCTTTGCCGTTGGTGGTTGTGAAAAAATTTCCCCCTATGTTAATCAAACCCGCAACCCTGCGAAAGAATTTCCAAAAGGTATGATTGTCATGGCCATCATGGTGGGTCTATCTGCTATCCTCGGATCAGTTGCCATGGGAATGCTATTTGATGGCAATAACATCCCTGAAGACCTCATGCGTAATGGCGCTTATCAAGCCTTCCAAATGTTAGGAAATTCTTGGGGAGTTGGAAACCTCTTTGTCGTGATCTACGCTCTTACAAACATGGTCGGACAAATCGCAGCACTTGCCTTCTCTATTGATGCACCATTACAAATCCTTCTCAATAATGCTGATGAGAACTATATCCCAAGCTGGCTTCGTAAACGTACTGAGAAAGGTGTCCTCATTAACGGCTACCTTCTTACAGGTGTCCTCGTTAGCCTTATCATCATCCTTCCAATTTTTGGTATTCAGGAAATTGACGGACTTGTAAAATGGATGACCAACCTCAATTCTATCGTGATGCCGATGCGTTATCTCTGGGTATTCCTTGCCTATATGATGCTCAACCGTGCTTGGAAAACATACAAAAATGCCGAATACAAGTTTGTGAACAATCCTAAACTTGGCTTTGTTATTGGTACTTGGTGCTTCCTCTTTACTGCCTTCGCTTGTATCCTTGGTATGGTTCCAAAAATTAACTATGCTGAGAATCCAACTGCTTGGCAATTCTCTCTTCTTACAAACATCTTAACCCCAATTATCCTGATTGGATTAGGTGTGATTCTACCAGTACTTGCCAAAAAAGAACAAAAGAAACAAATCAAATAATGCTACTATTAGTTAGATAAAATCGATTTTATCTTTGCTTACAAAAATTTTCTCACCAAAAATCCCCTTTGAACCATGATGTTCAAGGGGATTTCTTTTTGTTTAATAGTCTATTTTTTACTTGGCCTCATACCAAGTTACGCCTTCATTTTCATCAGCAATCAGTGGCACACTAAGTTGAATGGCTCCTTCCATGGTTTGCTTGACGAGTTTTTTGATGGCAGCTAATTCTGACTTAGGCACTTCAAGAACGATTTCATCGTGTACTTGTAACAGCATCTTGGTTTTATAACCACCCTCTACCAAGGCTTTATCTAGCTGAATCATAGCGATTTTGAGAATATCTGCAGCTGATCCTTGGATAGGTGAGTTGATGGCTGTACGTTCCGCAAAACCACGAATGTTAAAGTTGCGCGAATTGATATCTGGCAACTCACGACGACGTTTAAAGAGGGTCTCCACATAGCCCTTATCACGCGCCTCACGCACCACTTCATCCATGTAGTTTTTAATACCTGGGAAGCGTTCAAAGTAAGTATCAATATAGGCTTTTGCTTCCTTACGGCTGATGCCCAGATTATTAGACAAGCCAAAGTCGGAAATCCCGTAAACCACTCCAAAGTTAACCGCCTTGGCATTACGACGGTCGTTTGGAGTCACATCCTCAGGACGTTCAATTCCAAAGACCCGCATGGCTGTTGAGGTATGGATGTCAGCTCCCTCTTGGAAGGCCTTAATCAAGTGCTCATCTTTAGAAATATGGGCCAAAACTCGTAGCTCAATCTGTGAATAGTCCGAGCTGAGAAGGACACTGTCCTCCCATTCTGGCACGAAAGCCTTACGAATGAGGCGCCCTTGTTCCAAACGAACAGGGATATTTTGCAAGTTTGGATCGACACTAGACAGACGACCTGTCTGAGTCAAATCTTGCACATAGCGCGTGTGAATCTTGCCATCAGCTAAAATCCAATCCTGCAAACCAATCACATAAGTGGATTGAATCTTAGCAATCTGACGGTAGTCGAGGATTTTCTTGACAATCGGCGCAATAGGAGCTAGACGCTCCAATACATCCACGGCTGTCGAATAACCTGTCTTGGTTTTCTTGGTATATTCGAGAGGGAGACCTAGTTTTTCAAAAAGAAGGACACCCAACTGTTTAGGTGAATTGATATTAAATTCCTCACCTGCTAGGTCATAAATCTCTTGCGTCAGCTTTTCAATGACAAGCTCATTTTCAGCCTGCATCTCAAGCAAGGTTTCTTTTTTGACCTTGATCCCAGCGATTTCCATCTTAGCAAGGACAAAGGCTAGAGGTTGCTCCATATCATAAAGAAGGTCAAGTTGTCCGTTTTCGCTTAATTTTTCAAGTAAAACAGGCTCTGTCTCAACCAATACAGCAACCTTACGAGCCAAGTGTTCCAAGAGTTTCTCTCGCTCTGGAATAGCTTTTTTGACACCTTTACCGTAGAAGGTTTCATCATCGACTAGGTAAGTTTGACCATAGAGACTAGCAATAGTTGAAATTTCATTATTCTCGACAGTAGAGAGAAGGTATTTGGCCAAACGACTGTCAAAAGCAGGAGCCTGCAAGTCCAAACCAAAGCGATTTAAGAGGACTTTTGCTTTCTTAAAGTCGTATACTTTCAGAGGTGTTTTTTCTAGAAAATCCTTAAGAATCGGCTCCTGCAGAAGTTCCAGCTTATCTGTAGCATAGAGTTTGTCTCCGCAAGACCAGGCAAAGCCAATCAAGTCATCTGTATGGTAGTTTTCTCCAAAGAGTTCAAAGTGGAAGATGGAGTCCGCACTTAGCATATCTTGACTGAATTTGTCAACCATAGTAAAGTCCAAACTCTCAGCCACATCAGCTGATGATACATTTAAAGCCTGCTTGAGTTGTTTGAAGCCCATCTCATCGTAGAATTTCCCAAGATTTTCCACATCTGGACCGCTATAAAACAAGTCATCCAGTCCAATCTCAATCGGCGCTTTCGTGTCGATGGTAGCCAGTGTTTTAGATAGGAAGGCTTGTTCCTTGTCATTAATGAGATTTTCCTTCATCTTCGATGCCTTCATCTCATCAATATTTTCATAAATACCTTCAAGCGAGCCATATTCTAACAATAGCTTGATACCCGTCTTTTCACCAATCTTAGTTACACCAGGGATATTATCCGACTTATCTCCCATGAGGGCTTTAAGATCAATGAACTGAGCTGGTGTGATGCCCATCTTTTCCATGAGATATTCTGGTGTAAATGCCTCAAACTCAGCTACACCTTTCTTAGAAATCTCAACCACTGTATGTTCATCTGTCAACTGGATCAAGTCCTTGTCTCCACTGACGATAGTTACATCAAATGAATCCTTTTCAGCCAAACGACCAAGAGTCCCGATGATATCATCTGCTTCATACTGGGCTAACTCATAATGGCGAATTCCAAGATGGTCTAGCAACTCACGAATAAAAGGAAATTGTTCTCTAAACTCATCTGGAGTTTTAGCACGACCACCCTTATAGTCTGCATACATCTCTGTACGAAAAGTCGTCTTCCCCGCATCAAATGCCACCAAGATATGGCTAGGCTCAACACGCTCTAGCAAATGATTCAACATAAGTTGAAAACCATAGATAGCATTTGTATGAAGACCGTTAGCATTTTTAAAACGATCCAGTTGCTGGTAAAGTGCAAAGAATGCCCGAAAAGCAACTGAAGATCCGTCAATTAGTAATAATTTTTTCTTGTCCATACACCCATTATAAAGGAAAGCAGGGAAAAATACCATTAGGAAGAGCCCAAATACTGAATAACACTTATGATGCTGGATTTTCTACTCGTGCACCACTGCTATCAACTTGGAAACCATCGATAGTCGTATTGACTGCTAAAGCTCCCGATGCATTCACATAGTAATATTTCCCTGAAACCTGAAACCACTGGCTAGCCTTCATAGCACCTGAGCTTTCAAGATAGTACCATGTTCCATTATCCTTTAACCAGCCTGTCTGCATTTCGCCAGACGACTTCAGATAATACCACTTAGAACCATCTTTTAACCAGCCTGTCGTCATTGTACCATCAGCTTGCAAATGATACCAGTTTCCATTAATCTTCTTCCAACCGACTGCTTTCTGACCATTTTCATAATAATACCAAACAGTTCCTTCTTTTTCCCAACCATTTTTAGAGCTACTTGTTTTAGTTAAGGGGATATAACGTCTGTTCCCGCTTCGTGAAATATAACTAATCCATTTATGCCCATCTTTTTCAAGAGTTTGATCATAATGAACACTTTCTCCCGCATAGTAATAATCGATAATCGTTGCTGTTAGTGATGGCTGATCCATAATGGCTGCTTTTTCTGTAAAAATATGTGTCCCGCTAGAGACAGGAGCAGACTGATAATTCCCTGCGCTAGCATTCCCCACGTCTTTAAAATGAATGAATCCAGTCATAGAATTGGCCTTTACCGTTCGTCGATTGTACCTTTCTCTGACTCCATAATTGTATTCTTCAATTTCAATCATATCACCAAAAACATTGGATACCCAAGCGACATGACCATACTGTCCACTCGTATCCCAAGCGATAGAACCAATTGCTGGGCGCTGATCTACGCGATAACCTTCTCGTTTAGCACGATATCCCCATTCATTAGCATTTCCATAAGCCGCCGGAATTTCAAAACCATTGATATTGCTCAAACGAAAGGCTGCAAAAGAAGTACACTGACGAGAATACATGCGCCATTTATCAATCTCCTGACTCCCATTTTTATAATAAGTAGGATAATCATCTCCTCGTGCTAGTGATCCATTGTTTGCCTGGTTGGCATGAACAGTTCCTCCACTAAATAAAAAAATACCTGCTAAAACTAGTGAAGCTGAGCCTACAGCTGTCTTTCTGAGAAAAGTTCCCTTTTTATGTCCTGCTTTAGTAAATGTCATGCATTCTCCTTCAAATAATTAGATTTTTGAGGTTGACCTCATCTATATCATTCGAAAGAAAAAGAAAAAAGTGAGAAACTTCCCACTTTCATGAATATCCTTAATCTAAATAATGAATTAAGTTCTTTTCCGTTAAAATATCTGAATAAGTGAAAGATTCAACATAGACATTAGCCTGTTTGTCTCCTTCAACATTTCCAAACTCAACGATGAAGAGCGATGGGTAAACCTCAATTAGTTTTCCTAAACGATTTTTTTGGCGTTTACGACCATTTTCTAAGGTCATTTCTACCACTTGTCCCTCATGCGCCTTAATTTCTTCTTTGATTTTTTTCATTTTAGCCACATCTGTAAATGCGTCTGTCATCTTGGTTCCTCCATCTTCGAAATACTTGAAAATTTATTATATTCTTTTTGGAAAATCAATTCTACCGTTCCGCGAGCACCGCTACGGTTTTTCTCGATAATCACTTCTACTTTATTATTTGGAATGCCTTCCTCCTCTTCACCACCGCGCTCATAATAGTCATCACGATAGAGAAAGGCTACGATATCAGCATCCTGCTCAATAGATCCAGATTCACGAATATCAGACAAAACTGGTCTCTTATCTTGACGTTGCTCTACACCACGAGAAAGCTGACTGAGAGCTATAACTGGAACTTTGAGTTCTTTTGCTAGGATTTTCAACTGACGGGAAATCTCAGATACTTCTTGTTGACGATTTTCTCGACCAGTCCCTGTGATCAGCTGAAGATAGTCAATCAAAATCAAGCCTAGATTACCTGTTTCCTGAGCCAGTTTACGGGAACGAGAGCGAATTTCTGTGATTCGAATCCCTGGTGTATCATCAATGTAGATACTTGCATTAGCCAGATTACCCTGAGCAATCGTATACTTGCGCCATTCTTCCTCAGTCAATTGACCTGTACGGATAGAATGCGACTCTACCAACCCTTCCGCAGCCAGCATACGATCGACCAAGCTTTCAGCACCCATTTCCAGAGAGAAAATAGCAACTGTCTTGTCTAATTTGGTTCCGATATTTTGCGCAATATTCAAAGCAAAAGCTGTCTTACCAACCGCAGGACGAGCTGCCAAAATAATCAATTCTTCCTCATGCATACCTGTCGTCATGTGATCTAAATCTCGATAACCTGTCGCAATACCCGTGATATCCGAAGTCTGTTGAGAACGAGCTTCTAGATTTCCGAAGTTGATATTCAATACATCGCGAATATTTTTAAAGCCATTTCGATTGGCATTCTCACTGACATCAATCAAGCCTTTTTCTGCACGAGCAATAATTTCGTCCGCAGGTTGAGAAGCTTCATAGGCTAGGTTTACAGACTCTGTCAACTTAGCAATCAGGCGCCGAAGCATAGCCTTTTCTGCTACAATTTTAGCATAGTATTCCGCATTGGCAGAGGTTGGCACTGAATTGACAATCTCAACCAGATAAGACAAGCCTCCAATAGTTTGTAAATCACCCTGGCTATCTAGTATCGTCCGAACTGTGGTTGCGTCAATAGCATCTCCACGATCAGACAAATCAACCATAGCTTGAAAAATCAAACGGTGAGCATACTTAAAGAAGTCCTGTGAATCGATATATTCTCGGACAAAAACGAGTTTAGTCTCATCAATAAAAATGGCTCCTAAAACAGATTGTTCTGCTAGGATATCTTGAGGCTGAACACGCAGTTCTTCAACTTCTGCCATCAGACTTTCCTTCCTTTTACAATATTGTCAACCAATCGTAAATTAAGCTTCCTTGACACGAAGATTGATTACACTTGTTACATCTTGATAAATCTTAACCGGAACATCAATCAAACCAACTGCTCGAATTGGTGATTGAACTTGAATATGGCGTTTATCAATTTTAATACCAAATTGTTTTTGTAATTCTTCTGCAATTTTCTTGTTGGTAATAGATCCAAAAGTTCGTCCATCTGGACCAACTTTTTCAACAAATTCAACGATTGTTTCTTCTGCTTCCAGTTTTTCTTTAATTTCCTTCGCTTCTGCAAGCATCTCTGCATGTGCTTTTTCTTCTGATTTTTGCTTACCACGCAACTCACCAATGGCTTGAGCTGTAGCTTCCTTAGCAAGGTTTTTCTTAATTAAAAAGTTTTGTGCATATCCAGTTGGTACTTCTTTAATTTCACCTTTTTTCCCTTTACCTTTAACATCTGCTAAAAAGATTACTTTCATTCTTCTGACTCCTTTTCTTTTGTTTCATTAAAAATAACTGTTTTCAGTTTATCTCCTGCTTCTTGCAGGCTCATATCTGTCAAACGTGCCGCAGCTAAGTTAAAGTGACCACCGCCACCTAACTCTTCCATAATTCGTTGGACATTGATCTTACTTCTGCTTCGCGCAGAAATGGAGATTGCTCCTTGACTATTCTTAGCAAGTACAAAGCTGGCCTCTATACCAGACATGGCAAGCATAGCATCAGCAGCCTTACTAATAACAACCGTATCGTACTCTTTATCCTCCAAAGCTTGAGCAACCAGGATTGATGGTTGTACCATTTGCCCCTGCAAAATGAGTTCATTTACCAATCGATATTCTTCAAAATCAGTGGCCGAAATTTCCTGAATGACAATGCTATCACTCCCTCTCGTTCTGAGATAACTTGCAACATCAAAAGTTCGACTAGTTACCCGAGAGGTGAAATTTTTAGTATCCAACATCATTCCCCCCATAAGAACACTAGCCTGAATACGACTCAAACGTTTCTTCTTAGAGTTTTGAAATTGAATCAACTCAGTTACAAGTTCACTAGCACTACTAGCTCCACTCTCGATATAGGTAATGACCGAATTATCTGGAAAATCTTGGTCACGACGATGATGGTCAATGACAATCGTCTGGGTAAACAAGTCATAAAACTCTTTGGATAAGGTTAAAGCTGTCTTAGAATGGTCAACCATCACCAGTAAGGAGCGTTTGGTAACCATTGTCATCGCTTGATTTAAAGGAAGAAGTTTTGAAACACCCTCATCTTCCAAATAATTGACCGCTCGAGCGATATCTGGAGACATCTGTGTAGGATCATAAATCACATAACTATCTTCCAGTACATTACTCGAAAACAACTGCATTCCAACTGCTGAACCAAGAGCATCCATGTCAAGATTCTTGTGACCAACAACAAAAACTCGATCGACACTTTTAAGTTTATCTGAGATAGCTGTCATCATAGCACGAGTTCGTGTCCGAGTACGTTTAACAGATGCTGCTGAACCGCCTCCAAAGTAGATTGGATTTTTGGTTTCATCATTCTCTTTTACAACTACTTGGTCACCACCACGAACTTCCGCTAAGTTGAGATTGAGGAGAGCAACCTTCCCAATCTGGTCATGATTCCCATCACCATAGGAAACTCCTATACTCATCGTTAGTGGCAAATTTCGTTGCTTAGCTTCCTCACGAAAGGTATCAATAACAGAAAACTTATCCTGCATCAAGTGATCAAGTACAGTGTAGTCAGTAAATAGATAAAACCGATCCATGCTCACTCTACGAGAAAACATGGCATGTTTTGTACTAAATTCTGAAACAAAATTTGCAACAAAGCTATTAATATGACTAATGTCTGATTCAGACGTTTCATTTTCCAAATCATCATAGTTATCAACTGAGATAATCCCGATTACCGGTCTACTTGTCACAAGCTCAGCAGTAGCCTCATACTCACCAGAAACATCAAAAAAGTATAAGACACCTGAATTTCTATCTAAATGCACTGCATATCGTTTCTCCCCAACAATGGCATAAGCCCCTGGAGTAGAAATCGAACTCTTTAAAATCTTTTGAAATTGAGGAAAATCAATTTCTCCATCCTCAGTTGTTAAAATTAATTCCGCATAGGGATTGAACCATTCAATCTCACTGCTGTTCATGTTTAATTTAACAACTCCGACAGGCATTTGCTCTAGGAGGGCACTCAAACTATCAGTAGCCTGATGATTGACATACTGGATTTGCTCGATATCTGTTTTTTTGTAATATTTTTTCTGGAAATTAAATAGCAAAACATAGAATACAATAAATAAAAATAGACTTGCTATAGTGATCAGATTATCCTTTACTAATACAATCAAAATGGTCATAATCGTAAAGGTTACCATAGCAATCAGATACATAAAAAAGGGATTTATTTCATTTTTTTTCATTACAAACCTCTTGCGCATTATTATACCACAAATGTAGCCAAAAAGCGACTTTTAAAGAGGGAACCCTATATTCAGATAATCGTAAAATATCCAAACTAAAAAGTGGTTTACACTAGTGTAAACCACCTTTACAGACTAATTTTTTTGATTATTTAACTTCTAGAAGACCAATGTCTCCATCTTCACGACGATAAATAACATTTGTTGTTTCATCTTCAACATCTACATAGATGAAGAAGTCATGTCCCAATAAATCCATCTGTAAGATAGCTTCTTCCAAATCCATTGGTTTCAAATCAATTTGTTTTGAACGAACAACTTTTGGTTGTGCTACATCTAAGTCCTCAACTAAAGCATCTGTAAAGAGTTGACTTGTAGATACTTTATTTCTGTTCTTACGTTCAATTTTAGTTTTGTTTTTACGAATCTGACGTTCAATCTTATCTGTCACCAAATCAATAGAACCGTACATATCTTGAGAAATATCTTCTGCACGAAGAGTAATAGATCCAAGCGGAATGGTTACTTCAACTTTAGCAGTCTTTTCACGGTAAACTTTCAAGTTAACACGCGCATCCAATTCTTGGTCTGCTTGGAAGTATTTTTCGATCTTTTCGAGTTTAGAAACTACATAATCACGAATTGCTTCTGTTACTTCTAGGTTTTCACCACGGATACTATATTTAATCATATAAGTACCTTCTTTCTAAACATATTTGTTTTTCTAATTATATTATAACGCTTTCATATTTTTTTTGCAAACTTTTTCCTCATCTTGCGAGGGAAAAAGTTTTAATATTCTGACAACCAGCTTCTAATAGCATACTTTTAAGACGATTCAAGGTAGTTCCAGTTGTATAAATATCATCAAAGAGTAAGATATTTTCTGGGAGCTTCACTCCCTCTTTCAATAAAAAAGGAAAGTCTGTAAGTAAACGATCTGCTCGATTTTTTGAAGAACTAGCCTCCACTTCTTTTTTAACCAAAATATCCAGATATGCTAACCCAGTATCCTTTATCAAACCCTCTACTTGATTAAAGCCTCTACTTTTAAAACGCTGCTCACTCAGAGGTACGATCACAATCTGGTAATCCTTATACTTTTTTAACTCTGTTTGCAAAATTTTAGAAAATACCTTTCTAAGAAGATAATCACCATCAAATTTGTAGCGACTAAAATATTCTTTCATGACCTGATTATAGGAATAAAGAGCTACATGATCAACCTTTACACCTTTTTTACACCAAAATTGACAATCTTGACAGATGATTGACATTCCTTTTTTAAAACAAGTAGGACAATGATTACTACCGATACTCTCGAAAGACGAAATACAGGATTCACAGACTATTTCCTCCTCCTTTTTAAAACAGAGCAGGTTAGTAAAGGTTATCTCTGTTTGCAAGCTTTTACCACACAATAAACACTTCATACTCCTGCCTCCTGATTCATTTGTTTAATCTCCTTTATGGCTTTCTTAATGGACAGATTGAGTCCGTCATGGAAAAATATCAGTTCTCCAGTAGGACGATCCATGCTTCTTCCAACTCGCCCACCAATTTGTACTAAACTTGACTTGGTAAAGAGTTGATGATTGGCTTCCACCACAAAAACATCTACACGAGGGAAGGTAACTCCACGCTCTAATATAGTTGTGCTTATTAATATCGTTAAGTCTCCATCTCGAAAGGCTTGTACCTGCTCTAATCGGTCTGCTGTGATTGAAGATACAAATCCTATTTTCTCATTTGGAAACTTCTCCTGCAAAATTTCTTTTAGCTTTTCTCCCTTTTTAATCTCAGAGGCAAAGATTAGTAAGGGATAGGCCGTCTTTCTCTGTTTCTCGATGTAAAGTTTTAATTTTGGAGGTAAACCATTTTTTTCTATATATTTATTAAAATTTGATAACCAGATTGGCTTGGGAACAATGAGAGGATTTCCATGAAAACGACGAGGTAAACTGAGACGCTTTAACTCCCCTTGTTTAACTTTTCTATCTAACTCATCAGTTGACGTTGCTGTTAAAAATATTCTCAATCCGGTCTCCTTTACACAATTATTGACAGCATGGTAAAGCACTGGATTATCAACATAAGGAAAGGCATCCACTTCATCCACAATCAATAAATCAAAAGCTTGATAAAATTTTAGTAGTTGGTGAGTGGTTGCTACAACTAAAGGTGTACGAAAATAGGGATCCGACTCCCCATATAATAGTGCAATCTCACATGAAAAATCATTTTGTAATCGTTTATGGAGCTCTAAGCAAACATCTATCCTTGGACTGGCCAAACAAACAGCTCCACCTTGATCAATTACCTTGGCGACAACTTGGTAGATCATCTCTGTCTTACCAGCTCCTGTCACTGCATGTACCAAGGTAGCCTCCTTCTTATCTACCGCCTGAAGGAGTCCTTGTGATACCCGCTCTTGAAATGGAGTCAGTTGACCTGACCATTTGAGTACATCTTGCTGTGGAAACCTTTCTTGCGGAAAATAATAGAGATTTTGATCACTTCTTATTCGCTTCATAATCAAGCATTCTCGGCAATAAAAAGCACCAATAGGCAAATGCCATTCTTCTTCTATCTGACTACCACAACGCTGACAATATTGTTGATCCTTTTCTTTTTTCATGGATGGAATTTGTTTTGCTTGTTGTCTCTCCTCATGACTTAATTCTTGCTCGGTAAAAAGGCGACCGAGATAATTTGGATTTACTTTCATATTTCTTTATTCGTAAAAGGTAGCACTTTATGTTAATTTTTAGTACAATAAAACTATGGAATATAGAACTATAAAAGAGGACGGTCAAGTCCAAGAAGAAATAAAAAAATCACGCTTTATCTGTCATGCAAAACGTGTCTATAGTGAGGAAGAAGCTCGTGATTTTATCACATCTATCAAGAAAGAACACTATAAAGCTACTCACAACTGCTCTGCCTTTATTGTAGGTGAACGCAGTGAAATCAAGCGAACCAGTGATGACGGAGAGCCTAGTGGAACTGCTGGTGTTCCTATGCTAGGAGTTCTGGAAAACCACAACCTTACTAATGTCTGTGTGGTAGTTACTCGTTATTTTGGTGGTATCAAACTAGGGGCTGGTGGTTTGATTCGCGCTTATGCTGGTAGTGTTGCCCTAGCAGTTAAGGAAATTGGCATTATTGAAATCAAAGAGCAAGCAGGGATACAGATTCACATGACCTATGCCCAGTATCAAGAATATGGGAATTTTCTTAAAGAGCATAATCTCATAGAATTAGAGACAAACTTTACAGACCAAGTTGACACAATGATTTTCGTTGACAAAGAAAGGAAAGACGATATCAAGGCTGATCTCATTGAATTTTTCAATGGAAAAGTTACTCTAACTGACAAAGGTTTACGTGAAGTTGAAGTACCTGTAAACCTATCGTAAAGAAAGGAAATATCACATGGCTTTTGGAAGATTAATTCAGGGACTCGCTGGAAACTTCAGTGAGCAAAGTAAAGAAGCTCTTACCAAGGAGTTTAGACAATATTTATTAGAAAATGAAGAAATTCAAAGCGGATATAAACTCATTCGTGACTCAATTATCTTTACAAATATCCGAATCATCTTTACAGATAAACAAGGGGCAACCGGACGGAAGATGTCTATCAAATCAATTTTCCTCATGAACATTGTCAATGTTGAAATGGAAACTGCTGGACTTGGGATTGATGATAGCGAGATTACGATTACTTATTTAGAAAATGCCTTTTTAAAATCTCACAATGAGCATTTTAATTCTCACAAATTTGAATTTCCAAAGAAAACTGATATTGTACCTCTTTACACCTATCTATTTGACTTAGCTTATCATAATCGTTTGAATATGAATGGTTTGAATCACTGATATAAAAAAATCCTATCACTCCGATAGGATTTCTATATTTTACAAAAGTTAAAGTTAGCGTTATACTAATAGCATCTTATATAAAGAGGTGCTAATATGACAATTTATAACAATATCACAGAACTCATCGGTAGAACACCGATTGTTAAATTAAATAACATTGTACCAGAAGGTGCAGCAGATGTTTATGTAAAACTTGAAGCTTTTAACCCAGGATCGTCAGTTAAGGACCGTATCGCCCTAAGCATGATTGAAAAAGCAGAACAAGAGGGTAAACTCAAACCTGGTTCTACCATTGTAGAAGCAACTAGTGGGAACACTGGTATTGGTCTCTCATGGGTTGGTGCCGCTAAAGGTTACAAAGTTGTCATCGTTATGCCTGAAACAATGAGCGTGGAACGTCGTAAAATTATCCAAGCTTATGGAGCTGAACTAGTCCTCACTCCTGGTAGCGAAGGAATGAAAGGTGCAATTGCAAAAGCGCAGGAAATTGCTGCTGAGCGTGATGGTTTCCTACCATTACAGTTTATTAACCAAGCTAACCCAGAGGTTCACGAAAGAACAACAGGCGCTGAAATTCTAGCTGATTTCGGAGCTGATGGTTTAGACGCCTTTGTTGCTGGTGTTGGTACTGGAGGAACTATTTCTGGTGTTTCTCATGCTCTTAAAACTGCTAACTCAAACATTCAAGTTTTTGCAGTTGAGGCAGACGAGTCAGCAATCTTATCAGGTGAAAAACCAGGACCTCACAAAATTCAAGGTATCTCTGCAGGATTTATCCCAGAAACACTTGATACAGAAGCTTATGATGGTATCGTTCGCGTGACATCAGACAATGCTCTTGCACTTGGTCGCGAAATTGGTGGAAAAGAAGGCTTCTTGGTAGGTATTTCTTCTGCCGCAGCTATCTATGCAGCAATCGAAGTTGCTAAAAAACTTGGGGCAGGTAAAAAAGTCCTTGCGCTTGCACCAGATAACGGAGAACGTTATCTATCTACAGCACTCTATGAGTTTGAAGTATAGTCTCCTAAATACATTAAGCCCTAAGTATGGGGCTTTTTGTTTACCGTTTAAAATAAAAAAAGGATTCCTATGAGTCCTCATCCAACAAAAGAAAAGGAAGCAAATTAGCTTCCTTACTTTTTTATTAGTTATTCAAGGCTGCTGCCATTGTAGCTGCAACTTCTGCTTCAAAGTCGTTTGCAGCTTTTTCGATACCTTCACCAACTTCAAAGCGAGCGAATTCAACTACTGAAGCGTTAACTGATTCAAGGTAAGCTTCAACTGTCTTGCTGTCATCCATGATGTAAACTTGTGCAAGAAGTGTGTATGCTTGGTCAACTTTAGTGTTGTCAAGCAAGAAACGATCCATTTTACCTGGGATGATTTTATCCCAGATTTTTTCTGGTTTGCCTTCTGCAGCCAACTCAGCTTTAATATCAGCTTCAGCTTGAGCAATCACTTCATCAGTCAATTGAGCTTTTGATCCATATTTCAAGTGTGGAAGAGCTGGTTTACCAACCATAGCACGGCTTTCATTATCTTGGTCGATAACGTGGTTCAATTGTGCCAACTCATCTTTAACAAATTGCTCATCCAATTCTTTGTAAGAAAGAACTGTTGGTTTCATCGCTGCAATATGCATTGAGATTTGTTTAGCAAGTGCTTCGTCTCCACCTTCGATTACAGAGATAACACCGATACGTCCACCGTTGTGTTGGTATGCTCCGAAGTGTTGTGCATCTGTTTTTTCAATCAAAGCAAAGCGACGGAATGAGATTTTTTCTCCGATAGTTGCTGTTGCAGACACATAAGCTGCTTCAAGAGTTTCACCTGAAGGCATTGTCAAAGCAAGAGCTTCTTCGTTATTAGCTGGTTTTCCTTCAGCGATTGCTTTAGCTGTTGCGTTTACCAACTCAACAAATTGAGCGTTTTTCGCAACGAAGTCAGTTTCAGCATTTACTTCAACAACTGCTGCAACGTTACCGTCAACATAAACACCAGTCAAACCTTCTGCAGCAACACGGTCAGCTTTCTTAGCTGCTTTTGCCATACCTTTTTCGCGAAGCAATTCGATCGCTTTTTCGATATCGCCTTCAACTTCAACTAATGCTTTTTTAGCGTCCATGACACCAGCACCAGATTTTTCACGCAACTCTTTAACAAGTTTAGCTGTAATTTCTGCCATTTTGATTCTCCTATATTTTTTAAAAATAGGAGAGCCGGGCTAAGCCCCGCCCTCCTAGGTAATTACTATTTATATGAATTAAGCGTTGTCGCCTTCTACAACTTCAACGATTTCTTCGATTGAGTCTGCTTGAGCTTCTGAAGCTGCAAATTCTGCTTCAACTGCTGCAACAGCATCTTCACCTTGGCGACCTTCGATGATAGCGTCTGCCAATTTAGCTGTAATCAACTTAACTGCGCGAATAGCATCATCGTTAGCTGGGATGATTACATCGATATCGTCTGGATCTGTGTTTGTATCAACCATCGCTACAACTGGGATTCCCAATTTTTTAGCTTCTTTAACAGCGATTTGCTCTTTATGTGGGTCAACTACGTACATTACATCTGGAATACGAGGCATATCTTCGATACCACCCAAGAATTTTTCAAGACGTGCACGTTGTTTGTTAAGAAGTGCAACTTCTTTCTTAGGAAGAACTTCAAAAGTTCCATCTTCTTCCATACGTTTGATTTCTTTCAAACGAGCGATACGTTTTTGGATTGTTCCCCAGTTTGTAAGAGTTCCACCCAACCAACGGTGGTTGATGAAGTATTGACCTGAACGTACTGCTTCTTCAGCAACTGCATCAGCTGCTTGTTTCTTAGTACCAACAAACAATACAACTGCATCGTTAGCTGCAGCATCACGCATGAAATCGTATGCTTGGTCAGCGTATTTTACAGTTTGTTGCAAGTCGATAACGTGGATTCCGTTACGTTCAGTGAAGATGTACTTAGCCATCTTAGGGTTCCAGCGACGAGTTTGGTGACCAAAGTGTACACCAGCCTCAAGAAGTTGTTTCATTGAAATTACTGCCATGAGTATTTCTCCTTTTTGTTTTTTTCCTCTTCTTGATTTCAGCTTGCAAAACGACCTGAAGGCAACAGCTTCACAATTCATCAAGAATGAGTATTATCGTTTACACGACAAATTACATTGTATCATAGTTGAGCCTTTTTTTCAAGTAATTTTGCTAGTTTTTCAATGAAAACTCAAACGTCTCAGACTAACTTCTACCATAGTGGAACTTACTCTGACACGGAATTCCACTGTTTTTTACAATTTTTATCAGATTAACTTCCACTCGTACTAGCGGTGGAACTTATAGTGAAATGAAATAGAATCTGAACAAATTTACCAGAGTAGTTAAGTCAATTTCTAGCATTTTTTAGAATTCACAGTGTACCGTTTTGTATTTGATCTACTATAAATTTAAAATTGAAAAAATGTTTATATAGTGGATTGAAATAAGATGCGAACAGAGAGATTAGGAAAGTCAAACTAATTTCTAGAAATATTTTTAGCAGTTGTAGTGTACTGTTCTAGATTCAATCTACTATAGTTTGGGTATTTAGCGAAAACTCAAACTTGGGATTTCACCATCTTATAAATAAGAAAAGAGACTCAAATTGAGTCTCGGTTTTTTTCATTAGTTTGGATAGATGTAAGTAACATAACCTTCAGAAGTCGTAGTTGGGTTGAACCATCCACGTTTGTTACCAATTGTACGATCTCCACCGTAGTTAGATTCAGATACCTGAATACTTGATGATGATGAAACAGCTGTAACAACCGCTACGTGTCCATATCCTCCATCATTCCAACATGCAATCGCACCAACTTGTGGTTGAGAACCAGTACGGAATCCTGCTGCAGCTGCACTTGTTGCCCACTGCGCTCCGTTACCCCAATAATCTCCAGCCCAAGGTGCCAATGTTTTAGCTCCCCAAGTACATTCACCAGTTGGATAACTTGAAGCATTTGTACTATATGTTGGACGTGATGTTGTACGAGTAGCTACAGGTGTGTAGCTTGAATCATCATCTGATGATGAAGAACTTGAAGTTGCTTGCACTTGTGCAGCAAAGCTTGTATTTGCTGATGCTGCAACTGATTGTTGTTGACTTGCTTGTCTAGCTTTATAAGCTGCTTCTGCCTCTGCTGCCGCTTTAGCTTCTGCCTCTGCTGCTGCTTTTTGCTCCAACAAGCTAGTTTTTTCATTTTCTGCTGTAGCTTTTTCAGCTGCAAGATTTAACTCAGCTACTTTCAATTCTGCTTGTTTTGTTGTCAAAGCTTGAGCATCGTCAGCAAGTGTTTGTTGGTTAGCAATGACTGTATTGATTGCTTCGTTGTTTGCAACTTGTTTTTCAGAGATAGCTTTCTTATCTTCTTTTTGTTGCTGCAACATTTTATTGTTTGCTGATACGATTTCACTCATAGCTGCTACACGAGAAATAGCTTCTGTGATTGAGTCAGAGTTAATAATCGTATTGATGTAGCTTGTAGCAGTTCCGTTCGTTTGTGCACTACGAGCTTGGTTTTCAAGCGATGCATTACGAGCTACAATATTTTTTGAAAGCTCTGCGATTTCACCTTCAAGTTTTTTAGATTCTTCTTGAAGTTTTTCGTTTTCAGATTGCAATTTTTCTTGCTCTGATTGAATAGCTGAAACTTTAGTTTGAATTTCGTCTACTTGTTTTTGAGCTTCTTTCTGTTGAGCTGTCAAGTTACTAATTTTACTATCTTGAGCAGCAATCTTTTCATCTGTTGTATTTGCTTTAACACTTGAAAGAACAGCTCCTTGTGAGACCAATACTGTACTTAACAAAAGTGATGCTAGGATTTTTTTCTTCATAAGTGTGAATACTCCTTCTTTTAAGACAATACTAGTATATCAAAAAAAGGCCTAATAAATATTACGCCTTTATTACAGTTTTGTTTCTTTCTTATAGATATATTTTTTCAAAAATAAACTGGAAAACTAACATCCATAGACAGTTTAATATCATTGACGGAACTAGACCATAAACGATAAAGACTGTTATACTTTCAGCAGTTAATCCAATCATTTGCGCTAGAAGAAAACTACCAAATTCAAAAGAGAAAGTCATCATTAAAATAGCTAATAGTCTAGTCCATCTATTTGATAAAATAATCGCATTATTTTTATAAATGATCGCACCAATAATCACAAAAAGAAGACTAGCAATCCCTACTAAATGGAAAAAATAAATATCGTATATAAGACCAATAAATAAGCAATAAACTAAAAATAGATACTCCGATACTTCAATAGTTTCAAACAACAAGAAGATGAAGATAAAGTGACTCACAATTTGAAAATGTGGAAAAAAACTATTTACAAATTGCCCTAAATGACTGTCTATTAAGACAACTATAGGCAAGAGTAAAAACATCCCTATCTGCTTCAACAGTCTCATGATTGGTTCCCCACTAACTCTACGACTTTGGTATTCATTGAATCAGACTGAAGTTTGACTAACACCTCTCTTGTCAGATAGTCATTGCTATGCGTCACAGATTCGACCTCACCTACTGGAATGTCAGTAGCATTAAAATTACCAAGACCACCAGTTACTACCTTGTCTCCTTGACTGATATCACTACTACTATTTAACTGGCTTATTTTAAGCAAGTCTTTTTCTTTGTCGTACCCAATGATAATACCATATATACTAGTAGAACCGTGCTGAATTTTAACGGAGATTTTCTCCGTATTTTCCGCGTTGGTCAATAAGTTGACCACAGTAGAGTTATCTTCAATCTTTCCCACGCTTCCAATCAGTCCCCCACCAGCAATCACAAGCATATTACTGGTCACGCCTTGTTGAGAACCTGCATCAATTGTCAACTCTTGTTTCCAGGTTGCAGGAGTTCTCATGATGACGTCAGAAGCAATTAACTTGGTTGCACTCAATTTTGACTTCATATCCAATAACTGACGTAGTTGCTCATTTTCTTCCTTCAAACTTTCTGCTTCATTCGTTTCCTTCTTCATCTGATAGAGTTCTTTTTTGAGAGTTTCATTCTCGTTATAGGTTCTGGTCAAACGACCTAAATCAGATTTTACGGAAGAAAGCCATTGAAAAGGCTTTTGCACTATTCTATCGACTAATGAAATGCCATCTCCAGCTTTTGTTACAACTGCACTTGATTGTGTTGTTACTAAAAAAACGGATACTACTAATACAACGACAAATAGAACAATGATATATTTTGATTTTTTAAAACGGTTCATACCTCTACCTTATATTACATTCTAAGATTTTAGCAAAAATAGAATTGCACCCAATACACAAACAAATAATAGCGCTATACTGTCTCTGTTCATCCAATTTAACTGTCGATACTGGCTACGTCCATTACCACCTTGATAGCCTCTAGCTTCCATGGCTGTAGCAAGAGAATCCGCTCGTTTCAAACTTGTAGCGAACAAAGGAATCAAAATAGGAATCATAGCCTTAACCTTTTGAATTACATTACCTTCTCCAAAATCAACACCACGCGCCTTTTGAGCATTCATAATTCGAATCGTATCATCCATCAAGGTTGGCACAAAACGTAAACTCATTGACAACATGAGTCCAATCTCATGAACTGGAACCTTAAATCTTTTTAAAGGTCCAAGCAAGGATTCAACCGCTGTTGCCAAGCTCAATGGCATGGTTGTCAAAGTAAGCAAGGTTGAGAAAAAGATAATCAACACAAAACGACAAAAAATAATTCCTGCCTGCTCAATACCATAGCTTGTAATTTTTATAAATCCCATCTCGAACAAGACTTGACCACCAGAGATAAAGAACAGTTGAAAAAGGGTTGTAAAAGCAATCAGAAAAAACATAGATCGCAATCCTTTTATAAAAAAAGATAAGGGAACTGCTGATAAAACGACAAATATGCCTGTTGCAATGAAGAGTATGAGATTTGTAATTGGATTATTGGCCCAAAAAGCGATGATGATCAATAAAATCATTGCTACTAACTTACTACGAGGATCCAAACGATGAATAATCGAATTTCCTGGTATGTATCGACCTAAAATCATATTATCCATTGATAAACTCCTTAAACTCCTCTATCGTTATCGGCAATTGTTTGAAAGAAATTCCTCTGTCAACTAGCCTTTGAGCAAATCGTGTGATTTTAGGAACACCCAATTGGATTTTTTCCATAAATTCGACATTTTGAAAGACAAGACTTGGCTTCCCACCCTTAACTAGTTTCCCTTTTTCCATCACATAAACTTGGTCAGCAAATTCGGCCACATCATCCATAAGGTGGGTTACTAGAACAATTGTTATGCCATCTTGATGAAGCTTTTTAAACAAGGCCATCAACTCTTTTCGACCAATTGGATCCAAACCAGCTGTTGGTTCGTCTAAGACCAAAATGCTAGGCTCCATCGCCAAAATTCCAGCAATAGCAACCCGCCTCATTTGTCCACCTGAGAGTTCAAATGGACTTCGTTCAAAGAGTGATTCATCGATTCCTACTAAAGCTAGTTTTTCACGCGCAATAGCTTCTGCCTCTTCTACAGAAACTCCAAAATTTTGAGGTCCAAAAGCCACATCTTTTAGGACAGTTTCCTCAAAAATTTGGTTCTCTGCAAACTGAAATACCAAGCCCACTTGTTTGCGAATTTGACGAATTTGCTTATTGACGGATGTTGGTGTAATCAATGTATCAAAGACACGAACACTTCCCTTTGTAGGGACCAACAAACCATTCAAGAGTTGTAGAATTGTAGATTTCCCACTTCCTGTATGCCCAATAATCGCAGTATAAGAGCCATCCTCTATTGACAAACTGACGTCGGACAAGGCAGCTGAGGCAAACGGCGTTCCTTCTTGATACGTATAACTAACATTGTCTAGAATAATTCCCATAAAGCCTCCTCGAGCTCCTCCTCGGTCAGGTAGTGCTCTGGTAATTTCAAGCCACTAGTACGTAGCGAATCTTTTAATTGGTTGACAAAGGGTTGATCTAAGCCAATTTGATCTAAATCCGATCTAGAAAATAACTCTCTAGGAGTGCTAGTTGACTCGACTTCTCCTTTTTTCATCACTAAAACTCTGTCACTCATGGCCACCTCATCCAGATCATGCGTAATGGAGATGACTGTCATCTGATGGTCTTTGCGAATCTTCTGGACTATATTAATCAACTCTAATCGTCCCTCAGGGTCCAACATACTTGTAGCCTCATCCAAGATTAAAATATCTGGTCGCAGAGCAACAACACCTGCAATAGCTACTCTCTGCTTCTGACCTCCTGACAAGCGAGCTGGTTCCTTTTTAACAAATTCGGCCATACCAACCAATGATAAAGCCTCAGAAACGCGTTTCTTCATCTCTTCAAGTGGGATTCCTTGATTTTCCAGTCCAAAAGCAACGTCGTCTTCAACAGTTGCTCCTACGAATTGGTTATCAGGATTTTGAAAGACCATACCAATCTTACGTCTTTTTTCCCAAACATTTTCTGGAGTTAGGCAATCACCGTCTATCCAAATTTCTCCAGATTCAGCCTCGAGCAAACCATCAATCAAGCGAACTGTCGTTGATTTACCACTACCATTATGACCAACGATTGACAACCATTCTCCACGTTTCACGTGAAACGAAATGTTATGAACATCATAATGTTCTTGATCTGCCTGATATCGAAAAGACAGGTCTTTTATCTCAATAATCGATTCCATATCTAACGAAAGGTTCCTTTAAACAAATATGCGCTTCCCTTGAAATAATCATAACCAGAATAAACTGTGAAGAACAAGGCAATATAAAGAGTTATCTGACCAAGCACATTCCAGTGAAGTAGTAAAAATATTATCGCAAACATCTGACTAAATGTCTTGATTTTTCCAGGCATGGCAGCAGCTAGAACGGTACCTCCTGTTTCAACTAAGAGCAGGCGCAAACCAGTGACAGCAAGTTCACGACAAATAATTATTGCTACCACCCAAGCTGGTGCCATCTTTAGACCAACCAACATAATAAAGGCTGACATGACCAATAATTTATCAGCCATTGGATCTGCAAACTTTCCGAAATTACTAACCACTTGCCATTTTCTAGCTAAATAACCATCTAGATAGTCAGTGATACTGGCAATAGCAAAAATAACTGCTGCTATTTTATGTAACACAGGAGATGGTCCAACTGATAGAAGGAGAATAAAAATCGGAATAAATAAAATTCTACCAAGCGTAAGCATATTAGGAATATTCTCTTTTTTCATGTTATCCTTCCTTTAGTTTGAACTTAATGTTAGAGTAATCCAACCAGTTTGACCAGTTAATTTTGAAGTGTCAATTTCCTTATTATCAATTTTCACTGACACTCCTTTAACAACACCCAATGTTATGGTTACTGGAGATCCTTTAGAAATGGTTGTTTTAGCTATTTTATTATTAGGTTCAAGAGTCACTCCTCCTGCTAAATCAGTATCCGAAACACTAATCCAACTTGCTGCATCTGTTACAGATAATTGAAGATCCGCAGAATCTTTAAATGTCTTATATTCCACTGATAAAGCATCTCCCTGACCTGAAACAGTCAAAGTAGTTGCCTCACTCGAACTTGATGAATTAGTAGCTTGACTACTACTTGATGCTACACTACTAGAGCTACTTGTTGAACTCACAACACTATAAGTTGCTGCAGAAGACGCAGTTGGTTGGGTTTTAATATAATTCCACACATAGTAGGTTACAAAAATTAAAATTGATAAAGAAAAAAGAACAAAGTAAAATAGCGGGAGAAATGAATTTTTCTTTCGATTAGACCGTCTACGTCCTGAAAGTTCAATCTCATCTACATCAACTTCTTCATAAGTAATCATACTTCCCGAATCATAGGCATCTAGAACGATATTTTCATCTAATTCAACAGCCCAAGCATACTTTCTCAAAAATGAACGAGCATAAAAAGTACTCGGTAGTTTGTCAAAATCATCTGACTCCATTGCCTCCAACAAATCCAGCTGAATATCTGTCTTTCTGTGCAATTCCTCTAAGCTCAGTCCTTGGTTAATCCTTGCAAGGCGTAAGACCTCGCCAATTGTTTTTTTTCTCATACTTAACATTCCTTCTTTCTAGTGTATTTTCTAGCGATTATATCGGAAAAATTGTACAATCAATCATATCGCTATTATCTATCAAATCATGTCCTGCTTCTAGAACATCCTCAAGAGTAATTTCCTGCAAAAGTTTAGGAAGGTCAAACAGGGTAGAACCTGTATCGGTTGGATGATACTGAGTGGCAATGTATTCTAGGGAATCCATACTATGAAGAAATTCTCCATACATCTCAGTTTTCACAATATCCAAGTGATCCTCAGTTACATCCTCATCTTTCATAAAATTGCGAATAGCTTTACGAAATTGATGAGAAAGTGCCACAGGTTCCTTTGTATCCATTGTTAATATCACAAAATGGAAACGAGGATCAACTTCTATTTCTAGAGACAGGGAAGCATCCAGTTTACCTGTCTCATATAATTTTTGAAATCTTTGTGAAGTCCAACCAAACATCATTGTAAACAACAATTTCAATAAAAGATGATAACGATACTGATCTCGACTTCCGATATCTTCATTTCCTCTAATACCGATTGCTAGTTTTGGAGAAGCCACGTCCATCCGTAAACTTTCAGTAGTCTTTACAGGATGTAAAGGTATTTTTTCTCTCTTAAACTCATGTTTTTTTTCTTGAGGATGAGATTTCTTAGCAAAATAATCTTCAAGGAGTTCAAAATCAAAATTCCCCACTAAAAAGATATTACTATTGACAGGTCTGTAAAACTCTTTAAAGTTCTCTTTTAAATCCTCCAAACAAATAGCATCAATAGAGTTTTCACTACCAACAATATCTGAAGCTAAAGAACTTTCTGGATAGAGATTTGCCAAAGTCTTGAAAAATAGACAAGAATCCGGATCATCCTGATACATTTCTCTTTCCTGTTGAATGATATCCTTTTCGCGTTCCACAGATTCTTCAGTCATATTGAAAGTAGTGACAAGTTCTTCTAGCAAATCTAAACACTCTAGAACATTTTCAGAAGTCGAGAAAAGATAGCTAGTGTTCGTAAAGCTCGTAAAGGCATTACTTTCAGCACCCAACTCTGTAAAAGCTGCCATAACATCTCCAGAATCTTCTCTTTCAAAAAGCTTATGTTCTAAGAAATGAGCGATTCCTTGTGGATATTGTTGTAAGTCCTTATCATCCACTGTAAACCTTGTGTCAACAGAACCGACTTGGACACTTACAACGCCATAAACCTCGTTAAAGTCCTTTTTAGGTAGTAAAGTAACTGTCAAACCATTTTCTAATCTAGTTTGATACAAAGTTTCTTTTACAGCAGGATAATATTTCTTTTGAAAAGTAGGTCTGGTCATTCTGCTCCTTCCATAAAATAAATAGCCTGCAACTTAAAACTGTTTGCTGCTTCACAAATTGCTTCTCTATCAACTTGTTCAAGCTTATCGATTAAAGATTTTGTGTCAAGATTCGCCTTCCCAAAAAAAGTTGACAGATAATATTTATCGACGATAGAATCTTGATTATCCTGAGCAAGTAGTAAGGATCGACGAATCATTTGTTTGGTCTGATCAATTTCCTTATCTGTAAACTTGCCATTTTTTATGTCAAGTAACTGATGATTCATCAATTTTCTTACTTTGTTTCGATTTTGCCGATCAATTCCAGCAAACAATCGTAAAAATCCACTAAAGAGATCCAAATGACTTGATACCGTATAGGCCAGTCCTTCTTTTTCTCGCACTTGGGTAAATAGTTTCGAATGAGGAAAGGCTCCTAACAGACCATTGACAAGAAGCACTGCCATCTGTTCTTCATCACCATATACTACTGAACTATGGTAGCCCATCTCTAAAACAGACTGTCCTAATCTCTTTCTAACAATACCTTCTCTAAGAACATTAGAATAGGGTTGCTGATATTGAATGTTTACAGCTAATTTACGACCTGTTAAAGGAAATTTATGTAAAAACTCTAAAACTTCAATTTCATTAAAATCCCCTAAGAAGAAAATATCTATTTGGTCTTCTTTTAGCATTTTTTGATAGCTTGAAAAACATGTTTCTGGAGTCTCTTCTGAAATTCTAGAAATCAAATCTTTAGGAACTAGCTGCATTGATTCTTCTTGGAAAAACAATTGATCTAACTCTTTATGTGCAAAGAAGAATGGGTCTTCCAATTCTGATTCTAGCCTTGATAAGATCTGTTTTTTCTCGATGTCAAAAGCATTTTTCTCAAATTCATCCTCATCTGACAATGGTGTAAAAAGAACCTGGTGCAGTAATTCTAAAATTTGAGAAGTTAATACATTTTTCTTACTTAAAAATTCATCACGCACATAGGAAATACTCAAATCCACAAGATGACTTTGTCCTCTTCGATAGGCGTGCGCTGACAAATCAGTTCCATACAAGGTTGCTAAACGTTTTCGAAACAGTTGTGCAGTTGGATAACTTTGGTTGGCAGTTTCAAGCATACTGGCACTTAACATGCGACTTGAAATTGAATCCAAAGACAATGGAGCTGTGAAACGCACAGTAATTTTATTAGTTTTAAATTTTTTTGATTGGATAAAATGCACTGCAATTCCAGGTACTAACTCCATCGCTTACCTCCTTCTACATAGAGTTCTATTATACCATGAAAAGAGAAATTTTTCTTGTTCTCTTTACCCCTTTTAGAATTAAAATCGCTTTCATTTCTAACGAATTTACCTCTGCCATTTCAAGGTAAAATATGGTATAATACCAAAGATTGAGGTGAACTATGGAATACAAATTATTTGAAGAATTTATCACTCTCCAAGCTCTCTTGAAAGAACTTGGTATTATACACAGTGGCGGAGCTATTAAATCCTTTTTAGCTGAGCATCATGTCTACTTTAATGGGGAATTAGAAAATCGTCGTGGGAAAAAAGTAAGAATCGGAGACTCTATCGACATTCCTGACATGAAAATCCAAATCATTCTGACGCAACCGAGCTTAGAAGAACAGGAAGAATATGTCAAAGAAAAACTTGAGAAAGAACGTGTGGCTAAACTTGTTAAAGAAATGAATAAGACGGCCAAAAAAAATCCAACAAAAAAGACCCAGAAAGCTGAAACAAAAACTGCACCACGTTTCCCAGGTAGATAAGTATGTGGCTAAAAAACTTATCCATCAAGCAATTTAGAAACTATCAGGATACTGAGATTGAATTTAATCCTAAATTGAATGTATTTGTTGGTCGAAATGCACAAGGAAAAACCAATCTTCTGGAAAGTATTTACTTTTTAGCTTTAACTAGAAGTCATCGGACAAAGACAGACAAGAATTTAATTCAATTTGAAAAAGAACAACTTCAAGTTTCTGGAATTCTTCAAAAACGAACGGCTACTGTTCCACTTGAGATTGACTTAACACCAAAAGGTCGGATTACTAAAGTCAATCACTTAAAGCAAGCTCGGCTATCTGACTATATTGGACACATGAATGTTGTCCTATTTGCACCCGAAGATTTACAACTTGTCAAAGGAGCACCAGCTATCCGACGTAAGTTTATAGATATGGAACTGGGACAGATTAAACCAATTTACTTGTCAGACTTGTCAAGCTACAATCATGTGCTTAAACAAAGAAATACCTACTTAAAGTCAGCAAATCATATCGACGAGACATTTTTATCTGTTCTCGATGAACAGCTGGTCGACTACGGTTGTCGAGTGATGATTCACAGAGCAGAATTTATCAAAAAAATGGAGTCTTTTGGTCGTAAAAAGCACTTTGATATCTCAGACCAATTGGAAGAGTTGTCAATACGTTATCAACCATCTGTAAACTTTACTGACAAGGAACACCTAGCAGAATCTTTCTATGCAGCTCTTCAAAAAAGTAGAGCAAGAGATTTATCTAAAAAGAATACTGGAGTTGGTCCTCATCGAGATGATATGATTTTCTTAATCAACGGTATAGAAGCAAGTTTTGGCAGTCAAGGACAGCATCGTAGTCTTGTCCTCTCTATCAAACTAGCTGAAATTGAGTTGATGGAGAGTATTACCAAGGAAGCGCCTATTCTTTTACTTGACGATGTTATGAGTGAACTTGACAATAATCGTCAACTAAAATTATTAGAGACTATATCTCAAAACATTCAAACCTTTATTACTACAACTAGTTTAGAGCATCTTCAGAACTTACCTGATAATCTCAGTGTATTTACAGTAAAAGATGGTCAATTGTCTGTAAACTAAGATTTACAATATTGTAAACAAAAAAATCTCCTGTCAAACAGGAGATTTTTTATTACATTGAGTAGTTTGGTGCTTCATTTGTGATTTGCACATCGTGTGGATGGCTTTCTTTTAGACCAGCACCAGACATTTCGATAAATTGAGCATTGTCATGCAATTCTTTAAGGTTAGCAGCACCACAGTAACCCATACCAGAACGGATACCACCAATCATTTGGAAGACAATATCAGCTGCTGCTCCTTTATAAGCAACACGCCCTTCAATTCCTTCTGGAACAAGTTTATTTGCTTCATTGACAGAACCTTGGAAGTAACGGTCGCTTGAACCTTTTTTCATCGCAGCGATTGAACCCATACCACGGTAAGTCTTGAACTTACGTCCTTGGAAGATTTCAGTTTCACCTGGAGCTTCATCTGTTCCCGCGAACATTGAACCAAGCATTACTGCATTTCCACCAGCAGCAAGAGCTTTAACAATATCTCCAGAATACTTGATTCCACCGTCGGCAATAATTGTTTTGCCATATTCACGAGCAACTGCCGCTGCATCATAGATAGCTGTAACTTGTGGAACTCCGACACCTGCGATAACACGAGTTGTACAGATTGAACCTGGCCCAATACCAACTTTAACAACGTCAACTCCTGCGTCATAAAGGGCACGCGCACCTTCAGCAGTAGCGATATTTCCGGCAATCAGTGTACGGTCTGGGAAATGCGCACGGATTTCAGCGATTTTACGAAGAACACCCGCTGAGTGTCCGTGTGCTGTATCGATGACAATGGCATCAGCCCCTGCTTCAAAGAGTGCTTCTGCACGTTCAAATGTATCAGAAGTAACACCTACCGCACCAGCAACAAGAAGGCGACCAAATTCATCTTTTGCAGCATTTGGAAATTCAATTACTTTTTCAATATCTTTGATTGTGATCAAGCCAGAAAGACGACCTTTTTCATCAACCAGTGGAAGTTTTTCAATACGGTGTTCTTGAAGAATGCTCTCAGCAGTTTTTAAGTCTGTACCAACTGGAGCAGTAACCAAGTTTTCACTGGTCATGTGTTTTGAAATTGGTTGGTTGTAGTCAGAAATAAAGCGAAGATCTCGATTGGTCAATATACCAATTAACTTACGATTTTCAAGAGTTTCAACCACTGGAACACCACTGATACGGTAACGTCCCATGAGTTCATCTGCTTCTGCAATTGTATGCTCTGGAGTCAAGAAGAATGGATCAATGATAACACCATTTTCAGAACGTTTTACCTTACGAACTTCATCTGCCTGCTGTTCAATAGACATATTTTTATGGATAACACCAAGACCACCTGCACGCGCAATAGCAATAGCCATTTGGCTTTCTGTTACAGTATCCATGGCTGCTGTAATAATTGGGATATTTAAAGTCAAATTATCTGCCAATTTTGTTGTTAAATCCGCATCATTAGGCAATACATGACTCTCTGCTGGAATAAGCAATACATCATCAAAGGTAAAACCTTTTTTCAAAAATTTAGTGTCCCAATTAGACATTGAAGTTTCCTCTTTTCTTTCTTTTTGAGCTTGACGCTTTTTGTATTGTATCTATCATACCATTCTATGAAAATTTGTCAATTATATTGATAATAGATAATATAAAAAAACTATCCCTTTAATTTTAAAGAAGAGATAGTTTTAGAGTTCGTATTTTATCTATTAATGAAAGTAATTTAGACCCATTGCTGATTTTACTTCTGATAGCGTTTGGCCAGCAACTTCTCGAGCTTTTTCACTACCTTTTTGTAACATATTATACACTTCACCCATATCTTTAGCATATTCTAGGCGACGTTCACGGATTGGACCAAGTTCACGTTCTAGGATTTCAAGTAGATACCGTTTTGTCTTAACATCACCTAGACCTCCACGTTGATAATGCTCTTTCATGTCAGCAATTTCTTGAGCATCTTCAGGACGTCCGAATACGTCTAAGTAATGGAAAACCATATTTCCTTCAATCTTACCTGGATCCTCAACACGAATGTGATCTGGATCTGTATACATACTCATTACTTTCTTACGCAAAGTATCTGCATCATCTGACAAGTAGATACCATTATTAAGCGATTTAGACATTTTGGCATTTCCATCAAGACCAGGTAAGCGACCTGCTCCTTCATTTTCAGGATAGATCCCTTCTGGCTCTACCAAAACATCACAATTGTAGGCATGGTTGAATGAACGCACAATCTCACGCGTTTGTTCAATCATCGGTTTTTGGTCTGTACCTACAGGAACATAGTTAGCCTTAAAAGCTGTGATATCTGCTGCTTGAGCAATTGGATAAACTAAAAATCCAGTTGGAATACTTTCTCCAAATCCTTTCTGAGCAATTTCTGTCTTTACAGTAGGATTACGCTCCAGACGAGCCAAAGACACTAGATTCATGTAATACATAGAAAGCTCTGCCAATTCTGGAATCTGGCTTTGAATGAAAATCGTTGATTTGTTAGGATCCAATCCCACTGCAAGATAGTCCAAAGCAACATTCCCAATAGACTCTACAATTGTTTGTGGATCTTTTGCATGGTCAGTTAAGGCTTGCTGGTCAGCCAAAAAAACAAACATGTCATATTTATCTTCTTGCTGTAATAAGACACGATTTTTTAAACTACCAACGTAGTGCCCAATATGTAATTTACCCGTTGGACGATCTCCTGTTAAAATAATGGGTTTATTCATCTTATTCTCCTTTGATATGGTCCTTTCAATTATAGCATTTTTTTGATAAAAAGACAGATAATTTTTTTATCAAATAATTACGATTTCAACTCCTCAACCGTAAACTATCTGTAAACATGCTTTACAAATAATTGACAGAGAAAAATTTGAATATTTGCTGATTTTCTAGTAGAATTATAGTATTACATATAATAGGAGAAAAAAATTGCTAACAGTATCTGATGTTTCACTACGTTTTAGTGATCGCAAACTTTTTGATGAGGTCAACATCAAATTTACAGAAGGAAATACATATGGTTTAATTGGTGCTAACGGTGCAGGTAAATCAACATTTTTAAAAATCTTAGCTGGGGATATTGAACCTACAACTGGTCATGTTTCTCTTGGACCTGATGAACGTCTTTCTGTGCTTCGTCAAAATCACTTTGACTATGAGGATGAACGTGTTATTGATGTTGTTATCATGGGTAATGAAAAACTATACAACATCATGAAAGAAAAAGATGCTATCTATATGAAGGCAGACTTTACTGATGAAGATGGAGTTCGTGCAGCTGAGCTTGAAGGTGAATTTGCTGAACTAGGTGGTTGGGAAGCTGAGAGTGAAGCTTCACAACTCTTGCAAAACTTGAATATTCCTGAAGATCTTCATTACCAAAATATGAGTGAACTCGCAAATGGAGACAAAGTGAAAGTACTCCTTGCTAAAGCTCTATTTGGTAAACCAGATGTCCTTCTTTTGGATGAGCCGACCAACGGTTTGGATATCCAATCTATTACTTGGTTAGAAGATTTCTTGATTGACTTTGATAACACTGTTATTGTCGTATCCCATGACCGTCACTTCTTGAACAAAGTATGTACTCACATGGCCGACCTTGACTTTGGAAAAATCAAACTCTATGTCGGAAACTACGACTTCTGGAAAGAATCTTCTGAGCTTGCTGCTAAATTGCTAGCAGACCGTAATGCTAAAGCAGAAGAAAAAATTAAGCAATTACAAGAATTCGTTGCTCGTTTCTCTGCTAATGCTTCTAAATCAAGACAAGCAACATCACGTAAGAAAATGCTTGATAAGATTGAACTTGAAGAAATTGTGCCATCTAGTCGTAAATATCCATTTATCAACTTTAAAGCTGAACGTGAAATCGGAAACGATCTCTTGACAGTAGAAAATCTATCTGTCAAGATTGATGGTGAAACTATTCTTGACAACATCAGCTTTATCTTGCGTCCAGGTGACAAGACAGCTCTTATCGGACAAAACGATATCCAAACAACTGCATTGATTCGTGCGATCATGGGTGATATCGACTATGAAGGAACTGTCAAGTGGGGAGTTACAACTAGTCGCTCTTACTTACCAAAAGACAATTCAGCTGATTTTGCTGGGAGTGAATCTATCCTTGACTGGCTCCGTCAATTTGCAAGTAAAGAAGAAGATGACAATACCTTCTTGCGTGGTTTCCTTGGTCGTATGCTCTTCTCTGGAGATGAGGTTAACAAACCTGTAAACGTCTTGTCAGGAGGAGAAAAGGTGCGCGTGATGCTATCGAAACTCATGCTTTTGAAATCAAATGTTCTAGTACTTGACGATCCTACTAATCACTTAGATTTGGAATCTATTTCAAGTTTGAACGATGGATTGAAAAACTTCAAAGAATCTATCATTTTCGCCAGTCATGACCATGAATTCATTCAAACATTGGCTAACCACATTATTGTCCTATCTAAAAACGGTGTAATCGACCGTATCGATGAAACCTATGATGAATTCTTAGAAAATGCTGAAGTACAAGCAAAAGTCAAAGAACTTTGGAAAGACTAAATAATACTTTAAAACTCAGTTGGATTAACCAACTGAGTTTTCTAACATTCTATGAGGTAACATGAAAACATTTTTCAGAAACTATTGGACCTATCTTATTTCTTTCATTATTCCCCTAGTAATTATATTCGGAGTCTATCTTTCTCAAGGTATCTACTGGAATAGTGATACTTCACCTTTATTGGGGGATGGATTTCATCAATATGTTATTTTTGATCTAAATCTTCGTAATATTTTACATGGGAGTGATAGCCTATTTTATACTTTTACCAGCGGTCTAGGTCTCAATTTTTATGCCTTGTCCAGTTATTACCTTGGTAGTTTTCTATCTCCTCTTGTTTATTTTTTTGATGTATCAAGCATGCCAGATGCAGTTTATTTGTCAACCTTGTTGAAATTTGGCTTGATAGGTCTGTCAACCTTTTTTAGCTTGAGTAAAATATTCAAAAATATATCTGCCCTACTTCGATTAGCTCTATCTACCTCATATGCATTAATGAGCTTTACAGTTAGTCAAGTAGAGATTAAGACCTGGTTGGATGTTTTTATTTTAATCCCCTTAATTTTAACTGGTTTACATCTACTCATAACGGAAAAAAAACGTATTCTATACTTTACAAGCTTGTCAATCTTATTTATCCAAAACTACTATTTTGGTTATATGACTGCCCTGTTTTTGGTAGTTTGGTATTTTTGCCAACTTTCCTGGGATTTTAAAAGTCGCAAGTATTCTTTCCTTGATTTTTTCCTAACATCCTTACTCGCTGGTTTAATAAGTTTCATCATGACACTCCCAACCTTGTTTGATTTAAGAACTCATGGTGAAAAACTAACCGCTATTACAAAAATAAAAACAGATGCCAGTTGGTATCTAGATCTATTCGCTAAACAATTTATTGGTGCTTTCGATACAACTAAATATGGTTCTATCCCAATGATTTTTGTAGGCCTCCTTCCTTTTATCTTAACAATTGTATTCTTTACATTAAAATCAATTAAGTTTCACGTGAAACTATGCTATGCAACTCTACTCATTCTCATCATTGCTAGTTTTTATCTAGAAGCCTTAGATTTATTTTGGCAAGGAATGCACGCACCAAATATGTTTCTTCATCGCTATGCTTGGATTTTCTCTACTCTCTTGATTTATATTTCAGCAGAAGTTTTAAATAGATTTAAGGATATTAAATTATGGAATATTTTATTCTCAATGACCTTCCTTTTATTTGGCTATCTGGCAACCATTTATTTTAAAAATCATTATTCATTTCTAACTAAATTAAATATACTCTTAACGCTTGAATTCTTAGTGGTATACTTACTGTTACTATTGGCACTTATTAAAAAAATGATTTCTCTAAAAATCTTTTCAATTCTTATTTTGATCTTTACAATAAGTGAAATTAGTTTTAATGCTTCATCTCAACTAAATGGAATTACGAAAGAATGGGGATTTGCTTCTCGTAGTACTTATGATAAAGATATTCCAAGTATGGAAGCTATTTTGGAGTATACCAAACAGCAACCAGATACATTTACACGAACTGAAAAGTTACAAACTCAAACTGGAAACGATAGCATGAAATTTAACTACAATGGCATCTCACAATTTTCATCTGTTCGTAATCGTTCTGCAAGTACAACGTTAGATAAGTTGGGTTTTAAATCTTCAGGTACCAACCTTAATCTTCGTTATGCAAATAATACTATCATTGCAGATAGTTTATTTGGAATCAGCTACAATATTTCTGAAACCTATCCAGATAAATATGGTTTTCATCCAAGCTATCAAAAAGATAATCTAACCCTTTATAAAAATCAATTCGCTCTCCCAATTGCTTTTGCTACACAGTCTCTTTACAAAGATGTCACTTTTAATGACCATACTCTTGATAACCAAACTCAATTTTTAAATCAAATTGCTGGCTTAAATGAAGAGTACTTTTATCCGATAAATCATCATACAGACTCTGGTGACAACGTGGTCAATCTAAACGGAACTGATACTGAAGATGCAACTATCAGCTACAGCATTGAAGTACCAGATAATAGTCAGGTTTACCTTTCCATGACCAAGATAAATTTTTCAAACGATAAGAAAAAGCAAGTTGACATCATTGTCAATGGTGAAAAAAAATCCTTTACCACAGATAATGTTTTTACATTTTTTAATCTTGGATATGCAGAACATAAACAAACTTTTGATATCCAAGTTAAGTTTCCAGGAAATGCTCAAGTATCATTTGAATCTCCAACTTTCTATCGCTTAGATACTAAGAAATATACGGAGGCTATACACAAAATAAAAGAAAATCCAGTAGAGGTGAGCTCTTATAAAAATAAGGTCACTGTAAATTATAAGGTAAAGAATGATACATCAATCTTTTTCACAATTCCATACGATCAAGGATGGTCTGCTTATCAAAATGGTAAAAAATTACAAATTGAACAGGCACAAACTGGATTTATGAAAATTGATGTTCCTGAAGGTGAAGGAACTATTACCCTTTCCTTTATTCCAAAAGGATTTGTTGCTGGTGCAAGTTGTTCTCTTATAGCCATTATTGTCTTTATTTTTTATGATATTCAAAGAAAAAAATATTCTAGATAAAAAAACTATCGACCAAATCGGTCGATAGTTTTTAGTCTTCTTCAACTTTTTTAGGTTGGTAGGCAAGCATTCCTAAAGCAACAAAAATCATTACTGTAAAGATAAGGAAAATAATCTGACTATGAATATTGCCTGTCATAGAAATGGTTTGTCGTAAACCTGAAACTGAATAACTCATAGGTAACCATGGATTAATAGTTTTAAAGAATTGATTCGTTAAAGCTAAAGGATAAGTTCCTGCACTTGATGCTAATTGAAGGAGTAATAAAATTAAGGAGAAGAAGGCGCCTAGGCGAGAATTCCAGGTTGTCAATGCTGTTACCATCGCCATGAAAGCAAGACTAGTTAAAATAATCAAAGCAAAGGTTTTGAATTCGTGAACTGCAGTAAGTCCAATTAAATGTACTCCACCATAAACTAATACTCCTGCCAAACCAGCAATGATACCGTTAATTTCAAAGCGAGACTTAAACCAAGCCCAGCGACTTTCTGGATGGCGCCCAGAAGGCAATTTAGCAAAAATCATATTAGTTGAAATAGCAGCAACAAAAAGAGCAACTGATATCATATACGGAGCCATGGCAATCCCATTAACAGCAACTTGATCCGTATCAGTTTTTGAAAGACTTAAAGGATCAGCCAGTAAGTCTGCATTTTTTGGTTCAGTTGAAGCCTTATTCAATTGTTTATCAGCATCTGTCAACCCTTGATTTAATTGACTTGAACCATCACTTAATTTTCCGAGTCCTGATTGTAAAATTTCAGATCCTTGAGCAAGTTTATCTGCTCCACTAGCTATTTTTTCAGAACCATTAGCTAGTTGATTTGCTCCTGAAACTAGCTGGTCTGATTTATCAGCTAATTGTTGAGAACCCACTTGTAATTGATTAAATCCAGCAGTTAAATCTGATGTTTTATTGTTTACTTGGTTGACACCTGATGCAAGTTTATCAATTCCTGTTGCTAATTCTGGCCCATTCGCTGCTAACTTAGCAGTAGCACCTGTCAATGTAGAAGATTTTTCTGTCAACTGACTAGAGCCTTGTAGCAACTTATTGAAACTTCCTGTCAAGTTCGAATTTTTCGAACTCAACTGACTTGCTCCTAAAGCTACTTGGTCTACAGATTTTGTATAGCTGGCAATACCAGATAGAGTTTGACTAGCTGGCAATAACTGACCATCAATTGCTGTTTGAATCTGTGTTAATCCACTTGACAAACTTGTCAATGTTGAAGAAGCAGTTGGTAATAATTTACTTGACTGATTCTTTAATTGAGTTAAACTATTTGTTTGAGTGGTTACATTTTCTAAAGAAGATTGTAACGTTTGAACTGTATTTAAAATTGTTCGTGCTGACTCACTAGCAGAAGATGATGGATTAGAAACCACAGAAGTTATCTCTGCCTGTTGTTCAGGAGTTAAGCTTTGATAAGCACTCGTAGATTGAATAGCTGATAAAGTAGTTTCTTTTTCAGATTGATTTGAAGTAACGATGCTTTGTGCTGAATTTGCAATCGTTGATAAACTACTAGAAAGCTGGTTTGTTACTTGTGTTATCTCTCCACTATCTGCTGTTTGAATATTTTGAATATCTTGATTAAATTGCTCTAAACTAGTTGCTAATTGTTTAATCTGATCTTTTTGTTGGGTTGTCCCATCTAATTGAGTAGAAAGTTTTTGAATACCTTGATTAAGTTGCGTTAGTCCTGTACGTAGAGTCTCTGATTTTGTAGAAATCTGATTTGTACCTGATGATAGACTTTGAACTCTATTTGTATAAGTATCAATACCAAGTGAAAATTGATTTAATCCTGAATTGAGTTGAGAAACACCACCTGTATAGGCTTGTGTGCCTGCATCAAGTTGATTCAATCCTGATACCAGTGCCGGTGTCTTTGAGTTCAGTTGGTTTAATCCATTATCAATTTGTGAAATAGCGCTGGTATATTGATTTAAACCAGTATTAAAATTACCAAGACCAAGATTTAACTGATTTACACCAGCTGTATAGGTTCCTAATCCTGTAGATAATTGATCAGCACCGTTAGAAAATGTGAGACTCGATTGAGCTAAGGTTTGAAGATTGGTTGATAAGGTTTGACTCCCATCAGAAAGCTTATTCGAACCATCAGCCAACTGTAAACTTGCATTTGCCGCTTGAGATAAACCAAGTTTTAAATCCCCCATCTTATCAAATAAAGCTTTGGTATAAGATTGAGTAACTTTAGTAGCCACAGTCTGTTTGATTTGTGTCATGGCAGAATCACTCATCTTGCTTGCAATAAAACTATGACCACTTGATGTCTGATAGTCAATCGTCATCTGTTCAGGATGATTTGTAAGGATAGAAGAAGCTTTCTCAGAAAGATTACTTGGCAATGTTACAACCATGTAATAATCCCCATCTCGTAGTCCTCTTTCTCCCTCACCTTCATCTACAAAATGAAAATCCAGACTATCACTATCTTTCAAATTAGACACCATGTCTTCACCAATAGTGAGTTTTTCATCATTATAAGTAGCAGCTTGGTCCTTATTAACAATTGCTACAGGTAACTCCGAAAGTTTACCGTATGGATCCCACATTGATGATAAGAAAATGATATTGTAAAGAGCTGGAATTAAGGAAATTCCTATCATGACAATAATAAATGTCGGTTTTTTAAAGATTGCTTTCCATTCTTTAAACATATTGTCTCCTTTTTTTAAACTACTTGTCTAAATTTCTGATATAATAGATTATACATAAAAAAATTAAAAAGACAAGATAAAAAAATCTATTTTTAAACACATTGTCTAAAATTGTTCATCTGGAGGGAACATGCAAGAAAGTAATAAACGATTAAAAACCAAGCGCATTATCGAAAATGCTATGGTAGAATTATTGATGGAACAACCATTCGATCAGATTACAACTGTTAAATTAGCGCAAAAAGCTGGAATTAGCCGCTCCAGTTTCTATACTCATTACAAAGATAAATACGACATGATTGAACATTACCAAAGTAAACTATTTCATACCTTCGAATATATCTTTCAAAAACATGCTAATCACAAACGAGATGCTATTCTAGAAGTATTTGAATACTTGGAATCAGAACCGCTTCTAGCAGCTCTTTTATCTGAAAATGGAACCAAGGAAATTCAAAATTTCCTGAGAAATAAGCTTCACATCCTACTGAGCACGGACCTTCAAAAACGTTTTATGCAACTCAAACTAAATGAAGTAGAATTAGAATATAGTAGCGTCTACCTAACAAATGCTCTCTTTGGAGTCTGTCAAACCTGGATTGCCCATGGAAAAAAAGAAAGTCCACAAGAAATCACGAACTTTTTAATGAAAATGTTAGGAGATACAAATTAACAAAAAAGCTCTATAATATTTAGGCTCTATAATTTCTGTAGTGGGTAAAACCACCATAGGAATGATGGAGCCTATTTTGTTGTTCTTATTAGGCTAATACTAATGCAATACAATTTCCTTAGTTTTATTTTCGGACACAAATCATTATCTCTCCGTATGTTAGGTATGCCTCCCCTCATTACATCGGACAAAGAATCAAAAAAAGGAACACCAAATTAGTGTTCCTTTCATCTGACTCCGCCAGTAGGACTCGAACCTACGACATCATGATTAACAGTCATGCGCTACTACCAACTGAGCTATGGCGGATTAAATAGTCCGTACGGAATTCGAACCCGTATTACCGCTATGAAAAGACGATTTCTTAACCACGGACCCTCTACCTGTAGCAGATATAACCATTATATCAATTTATCAAAAATTGTCAATTACTTTTTTTGGTTTTTAGCCATTAGTTCTCTCAATTTTTTAGTTTTTAGGCGAGAGATAGGACAACGATGATCTTCATAAAATACAACTTCCATTTTTTTACGATCAATTTCTCTCACATTACCGATATTGACTAAAAATGACTTGTGAGCTAGATAAAAACGTTGGGTTTCCTTATCCTTTTCTTGAATATCTGTCATTGTTCCATAGAATTCTTTGGCAAAATTCTTACCTACAATTCGTAATTTATGAGAAGTTCCCGTTGTTTCAATGTAGAGAATATCATGATAAGGAATACAAAGATCATTTCCTTTATAACTATAATCAAAATAATCAACGACTGATTGGTTTTCAAGTAAAGTAGTCTTAGTGTAAAGCACACAGTCGGCAACTCTATTTTTAAAAACTTGATCACTGGTTTCTTTATCAATGAAATCCAATGCTGAAACTTTGTATTTATAAGTCAAAGTAGCAAATTCAGATCGACTTGTAATAAAAACAATAATCGCATAAGGATTGCGATGGCGAATAAATTGAGCAACCTCAAATCCTTTTCTCTCAATCCCATTGATATCAATATCTAGAAAATAAAGCTGATTGACTTCATCATGCTCTACATATTCCATAAACTCTCTCACTTTTCCTGTTGTTTTATAGGAGATAGGAATATTTGTTTCCTTAGAAATTTTATTTAGAGTTGTTTCCAACCTTACTTGGTGTTCTATAATATCTTCTAAAATCAATACTTTCATATCAGTTCCCTCTTAAATCTAATTACTTGTTTAAATACATCATTATCAATTTCTGTTTCTAAAATAACATTGTCATATTTTCCTAAAATTTCTTTAACATTATTAAGTCCAAGTCCTCTATGTCTTCCTTTAGTTGAAAATCCTAATTCAAATAAATCTTCGGATTTTACCTTTCTTTTTTTACAAGAGTTTTGGATGACAACTAGGGTTTCAAGATCCAACTTGATGATAGCTACCTCTAGTTGTTTTTGATAGCTTTCAACTGCCCCTTCAACAGCATTATTGAGCAGAACGCTCATCACGCGCACCAAATCTAACAATTCCATAGATAAAGGTGTAATAATATCTTTTACCTCTAATGTGTACTCTACATCATTAGTTTTCGCATTGACAATAGATTGGGCAATCAAACTTCGAAGCGCTGAGTCCTCAATATTGTTCAAATCGAAATAGGTATACTTATCTGAACGTAATTTTTGATTTGCTTTGACAAGAACTTCACTGTAAACTCTGTCAATCTCTTGTAAATCTTTACTTTCAATCGCCATTCTTAAGCTGATAAGCATGCCTGTATAATCATGACGAAAACCACGAATTTCATTATATAAAGTAACAATCTCATCCGTGTAAGTTTGTAAATGTTTTTGCTCAAACTTCTTTTGTTCCAATTCAATCTCTTTTTCTATCTGAACCTTGTGAGAATTCATAGAAAAGAAAGTCAAAAGTAGGCCAACAAAAATAATGGATGATAAAATACTTCCAAAACCATTTAAGTGACGAATCGTACTCACAATATCTGAAGTGAAAGAGACAACGTGTAGAAAAATAAATGTAAAGAGCACTTTTTTCAGAAAAGGATATAGATAGTCTTTATCAAAATATTTAAATTCGAGATGGAAATAAGAAACAACAACTTTAATAACCAAATAAGTTAAGATCAGGATAAATAGAGAAAAATAATTGTTATACTTCAATGCAAACTCATCTCCTGTAATAGATGATAAGGTTACCGATAAAAAGTTATTAGTACTATTATATAAAAGAGAAAATAATAGACTGATAAAAATTCCCTTAGATTTCTCATACTTCTTAAATCCAACAAAGTAACCAAATAGGAGGAAAGGAAATAAAAATTTAGACAAACCAAAACTATCTAAGTTCAAGAAATGGAGAGTTACTTCTAATACTAATGGTAGTAGAAAGATATAAAGACTAAAAAAATATTGGTCTTTTCTAGTTGCTTTACAAACCCATTCATGAATTTTACTAATAATAAAAACATAAACAATAGCAATTACTAATCCGAATAAATCCATTATTTCCCACCTTTATTTTTACTTACTTACTTTTTGAAAAAAGAAAATTATTTATTGTATACATAGGTCTCCATTCCCCACCTCTAATTTCCTGCAGTTCTTTTTCGTTCAATTGTTGGAAATCTTTCATTTGAGCAAAATCTGTATTCTTTTTCATAATATAAACTCCTATAATGTTTTTCTTGTAAATTAACTTACAAAAATATTATATAAAATCTACGATACCTATAGAGAATTATCTCTCAAATGCTCAAATTTTATTCTGAAGTGTCAAATTTTTACAAAAAAAGCCGGGATTTTTTCCCAGCTTACGATTTTACACTGATCCCAGCAGGATTCGAACCTGCGACCGTTCGCTTAGAAGGCGAATGCTCTATCCAGCTGAGCTATGAGACCTTACTAATCTATCTTATCAAAAAAATCTAGCTTAGTCAATCATCTATTTATGATAGGGAGAGCCCTGTTGAATCGAAAACGCTCTATAAATTTGTTCTACTAAGACTAATCTCATTAGTTGATGAGGAAGCGTCAATCTCCCAAAACTAACAGAGAGATTGGCTCTTTTTTTCACCTCTGGAGATAGTCCTAAACTCCCACCAATGATAAAAATGATTGTCGAAAATCCATTGATAGAAGCCCTTTCAAGCTGCTTACTGAACTCTTCAGAAGAAAAAGTTGTTCCTTCAATAGCTAAAACAACTACAAAATCACGTTCCCCTACTTTAGCAAGAATGCGGTTCCCTTCCAACTCCAAAATCTTTTGATTTTCAGATTCGCTGGCCCGATCTGGTGTTTTTTCATCAGCCAACTCAATCATTTCTAGATTAGCAAATCGTGAAATTCTCTTGGAGTATTCTGCTATGCCATCTTTGAGATATTTTTCTTTCAGTTTTCCAACTGTTACCACTTTAATTTTCATTCTTCTATTCTAACATATTCACACTCAATTTCACATCTTATTCACAGATAAGATTTTGAAAAACTTTAATAAATTCACAGGTTTTTGAAAGTTATCCACAAGTTGTGAAAAACTTTTTGTTTTTAAGCTTGGATTAAGCTAGCTATTTTATACTTTCATTGATTAAAAAACATGGAGGCTTCTATGAAAAACTTAAAAACTAGTTCCAAAAAATGGGGACAACTTTTAGTAGTCATTCTCATTAGCTTTTTTAGTGGTGTTTTAGGTACTTTTACGACATTGCAGCTAAGTCAAAAACAAAACACTAATCCAACAAATACCACCACTGTCAGCAAAACAGCTGTAAAAAATGAAAACTCAACCACACAGGCAGTCGATAAAGTTAAAGATGCTGTAGTATCTGTCATTACTTACTCCGCAAACTCCCAAAATAGTTTATTTGGATCTACAGAGACTGATACAGATACAAATACTGAGCAAGTATCTAGTGAAGGTTCTGGAGTTATTTATAAAAAAGAAGGTAACTTTGCTTACCTCGTAACCAATACTCACGTTATTAATGGCGCTAAAAAAGTTGATATTCGTTTAGCAGATGGGACTAAAGTTCCAGGTGAAATTGTTGGTTCTGATACTTATTCTGACATTGCAGTTGTAAAAATTGCTGCAGATAAGGTGACTACAGTAGCCGAATTTGGAGATTCTGATCAACTAACAGTTGGAGAAACAGCTATTGCAATCGGAAGCCCTCTAGGTTCTGAATATGCCAATACCGTGACACAAGGCATCGTGTCAAGTTTGAATAGAAATGTTTCTTTAAAATCTGAAGATGGACAAGCTATCTCTACAAAGGCTATCCAAACAGATACAGCCATCAACCCTGGAAACTCTGGCGGTCCCTTAATCAATATTCAGGGACAAGTAATCGGAATTACATCTAGTAAAATCGCCACAAACGGTGGAACGTCTGTGGAAGGACTTGGTTTTGCCATTCCTTCAAACGATGCCATCAATATTATCAATCAATTGGAAAAGAATGGAAAAGTCACTCGACCAGCCTTGGGCATTCAAATGGTCAACCTTTCAAATCTTAGTAGCACTGATTTACAAAGATTGAATGTACCATCAAGTGTCACTGCAGGAGTAGTTGTTCGTTCTGTTATAACTAGTATGCCTGCCAATGGACATCTACAACAATATGACGTCATTACAAAAGTGGATGATAAAGCTATTTCTTCAACTACTGAATTACAAAGTGCTCTATATAGCCATTCTATCGGAGATAGCATGACCATTACATACTACCGTAATGGCAAGGAAGAAACAACTACCATTAAATTAGATAAGAGTACTAGTGATTTGGAACAATAGTTTACAGATATGTAAAGTTGCTTTACAGAATATCTAAGTTGTGTTAATGTAGAATTATGGAAGAATTTAAAATTGTTCAAATAAAAGATATTCAAAAAAATCCCTATCAACCTCGGAAGGAATTTTCAGAAGAAAAAATACAAGAACTGGCCCATTCTATTAAGGAAAACGGCTTGATTCAGCCAATCATCGTTAGAAAATCTCCAGTACTTGGATATGAAATTCTAGCTGGAGAAAGACGGTATCGCGCTTCAATAGCTGCTGGACTTTCAGAAGTTCCAGTCATTGTTAAGCAACTTTCTGATCAAGATATGATGCTTCATTCTATCATTGAGAATCTCCAACGAGAAAATTTAAATCCTATCGAGGAAGCTAAAGCATATCAATCCTTAATTGATAAAGGTTTTACCCACACAGAAATTGCTGAAAAAATGGGAAAATCTCGACCTTATATTACAAACCTAGTTCGATTATTAGGACTACCTAAACATATCCTGATAGAGGTTGAAAGTGGTAGACTTTCTCAAGCTCATGCTAGACTCCTCATTCAATTATCAAGTGATAAACAAGACAAACTCTTGAATCGTATTCAAACTGAAAATCTCTCTGTTCGACAAGTTGAACAAATACTACAAAAAACGAAGAAGAGCAGCAAAAAAGAAAAAGACCACTTTGTCAAAGACGAAGAGCAAAAATTGAAAAAAATACTCGGATTAGATGTTCAGATTAAGCTACAAAAAAAAGATAGTGGTAAAATTTCAATTTCCTTCCATAACCAAGATGAATACCAACAATTTATTAACAGCCTGAAATAAGGCTGTTATTTTAGTATTCTTAACGAACATAGTTATCCACTGCATTTTAGTTTTTAAAAGCCCAGTATTTCAGAATTTTTCTTAGTTATCCACATTTTGTGGATAACATTTAAAAACATTGTTAATTGTTTTCCACAACTTGTGGAAAAATAATCTTATCTATGGTAAAATGATTCTATCAATAAACCTTTTAAATTCTATAGTAAAGGAGGAGAAAATCATTGAAGGAAAAACAATTTTGGAATCGTCTTTTAGAACTTGCACATGATAAATTAACTCAGTCAGTTTATGATTTCTATATTTTAGACGCAAAACTGGTTAAAGTTGAAGAAAATACTGTAACGATTTTCTTACCCCGCGATGAAATGCAGATATTCTGGGAACGAAATATCAATGGGATGCTTTTAGCAGCAGGTTTTGAAATCTATGATACTGAAATAAAAGCTCATTATATCTTCACGAAAGTTGAAGAAGCGAGCTCACAAGTAGCTTTCGAGTCTGAACCTGGCAACGATTATCAACCAAGTCAATCCACTATTCCATATTCTGAAACTGGACTCAAGGAAAAGTATACTTTCGATAATTTTGTTCAAGGGGATGGTAATGTTTGGGCTAAGTCTGCTGCTTTGGCTGTTTCTGAAGATCCAGGATTAACTTACAATCCTCTATTTATCTACGGAGGGCCTGGACTTGGAAAAACTCACCTGTTAAATGCCCTTGGAAATGAAATTCTAAAAAAGAGCCCAAATGCGCGTGTAAAATACATACCTGCTGAAAGTTTTATTAATGAATTTCTAGAGCATTTGAGACTTAATGATATGGAAAAATTCAAGAAAACTTACCGTAGTTTAGACCTCCTACTCATTGATGATATTCAATCACTTAGTGGAAAGAAAGTACAAACTCAGGAAGAGTTTTTCAATACATTTAACGCCCTTCACAATAATAATAAACAGATTGTTTTAACGAGTGACCGTAGACCTGAACATTTAGAGAGTCTACCTGAACGTCTGGTCACGCGCTTCTCGTGGGGATTAACGACAGATATCACACCACCTGATTTTGAAACACGTATTGCGATTTTACAGAGTAAGACTGAACATCTCAACTATCATTTTCAGAATGATACACTCGAATATTTGGCTGGACAATTTGACTCTAACGTGCGAGAACTCGAAGGAGCACTCAACGATATCAGCCTAATGGCCAAAGTCAAAAAAATTAACGATATCACAGTTGACATTGCAGCTGAAGCTATTCGTGCTCGTAAACAAGACGTTAGCAAAATGATCGTGATTCCAATTGATAAAATCCAGACAGAAGTTGGAAACTTCTATGGTGTTAGTGTCAAGGAAATGAAAGGAACTAGACGTGTTCAAAATATCGTTTTAGCCCGTCAAGTTGCCATGTATCTAGCCAGAGAAATGACTGATAATAGCCTTCCTAAGATTGGAAAAGAGTTTGGTGGTAAAGACCACACAACGGTCATTCACGCTCATGGAAAAATCAAATCCATGCTTGAAACAGATGATAATTTACGTATAGAAATTGAAAACATCAAAAAGAAAATTAAATAACTTGTGGATAACTTTTTAAAAAATCTCTTATTTATCCACATCTTTTAAACAAGGCTCTGTCCTTGAGTTTTCTTGATTACAAGTGTTTTTCCACAGATTTCACACGCTCTATTATTACTATTATCCTTCTAATAATAAAAAGAATAAAGGAGAATCCATGATTCATTTTTCAATTAATAAAAACTTATTTTTACAAGCCTTAAATACAACAAAGAGAGCTATTAGCTCAAAGAATGCAATTCCTATTTTATCGACTGTAAAAATTGATGTTACCAATGAAGGAATTACCTTGATTGGATCAAATGGTCAAATCTCAATCGAAAATTTTATCTCGCAAAAAAATGAAAATGCAGGTCTCTTGATTAACTCTTTAGGTTCAGTTCTACTGGAAGCTTCTTTCTTTATCAATGTTGTTTCAAGCCTTCCAGATGTAACACTTGATTTTAAAGAGATTGAACAAAAGCAAATTGTCTTAACTAGTGGAAAATCAGAGATTACTCTTAAAGGAAAAGATAGTGAGCAATATCCACGTATTCAGGAAATTTCTGCAAGCAATCCTTTACTTCTTGAAACAAAACTTCTTAAAAAGATTATCAATGAAACAGCTTTTGCAGCTAGTACCCAAGAAAGCCGTCCTATTTTGACAGGTGTCCACTTTGTTTTAAGCAACCACAAAGAATTAAAAACAGTTGCGACAGACTCTCACCGTCTTAGTCAGAAAAAGTTGACTCTTGAAAAAAATAGCGATGATTTTGATGTTGTCATCCCAAGTCGTTCGCTACGCGAATTTTCAGCTGTTTTTACGGATGATATCGAAACAGTGGAGATTTTCTTCGCCAATAATCAAATTCTCTTTAGAAGTGAAAATATTAGCTTCTACACACGTCTCTTAGAAGGAAATTATCCAGATACCGATCGATTGATTCCAACAGATTTCAATACAACAGTGACTTTTGATGTTGCTAAACTACGCCAGTCTATGGAACGTGCTCGTCTCTTATCAAGTGCGACACAAAATGGTACTGTTAAATTAGAAATCAAAGAAGGAGTTGTAAGTGCCCATGTCCATTCTCCAGAAGTAGGGAAAGTAAACGAAGAAATTGATACTGAAAATGTAAGTGGTGCTGATTTGACGATTAGTTTCAACCCAACTTATTTGATTGAAGCACTAAAAGCTTTGAATAGCGAAAAAGTTACAATCAGCTTTATTTCAGCAGTTCGTCCATTTACTCTAGTTCCAGCTGATACAGATGAAGATTTCATGCAGCTCATCACACCAGTTCGTACAAATTAATGGAAAGAGGTTGAGCCTAGCTCGCCTCTTTTATGATATAATCGAAAAAGAAAAAGGAGACTAACTATGTATCAAGTTGGAAATTTTGTTGAAATGAAAAAACCTCATGCTTGTACGATTAAGTCAACAGGCAAAAAGGCAAATCGCTGGGAAATTACCCGTGTTGGTGCAGATATCAAAATAAAATGTAGCAATTGTGATCATGTGGTCATGATGAGTCGCTATGATTTTGAAAGAAAAATGAACAAAATCATCGACTAGGAACCCCATAGTAAGAGGGTTAGCAAGTTTTCCCTTTTTGTGTTATAATATTGAAGATTGAAATGTGAACGGAGAATGAGAAACTATGGCTTTAACAGCAGGTATTGTAGGTTTACCAAACGTTGGTAAATCAACCCTATTTAATGCAATTACAAAAGCAGGAGCAGAGGCTGCAAACTATCCTTTTGCGACCATTGATCCAAACGTTGGAATGGTAGAAGTTCCAGATGAACGCCTCCAAAAATTGACGGAAATGATTACTCCTAAAAAGACAGTTCCAACAACCTTTGAATTTACAGATATTGCAGGGATTGTAAAAGGAGCATCAAGAGGAGAAGGTCTTGGGAATAAATTCTTGGCCAACATCCGTGAAGTTGATGCGATTGTTCATGTGGTTCGTGCCTTTGATGATGAAAATGTCATGCGTGAGCAAGGTCGCGAAGATGCCTTTGTGGATCCGCTAGCAGATATTGATACCATTAACCTAGAGTTGATTCTTGCTGATTTAGAATCAGTCAATAAACGCTATGCGCGTGTAGAAAAAATGGCGCGTACGCAAAAAGATAAGGAATCAGTTGCAGAATTTAACGTTCTCCAAAAGATTAAACCTGTTCTTGAAGATGGAAAATCAGCTCGTACCATTGAATTTACAGATGAAGAGCAAAAAGTAGTTAAAGGCCTTTTCCTTTTGACCACGAAACCAGTTCTTTATGTAGCAAATGTTGATGAGGATGTGGTTGGAGATCCAGAATCTATCGATTATGTGAAACAAATTCGTGAATTCGCAGCAACAGAAAATGCAGAAGTAGTAGTCATTTCTGCGCGTGCTGAAGAAGAAATTTCTGAGTTAGACGATGAAGATAAAAAAGAGTTTCTTGAAGCCATTGGTTTGACAGAATCAGGTGTGGATAAGTTGACTCGTGCAGCATATCATTTGTTAGGACTTGGAACTTACTTCACAGCCGGTGAAAAAGAAGTTCGTGCTTGGACCTTTAAACGTGGCATGAAAGCTCCTCAGGCAGCTGGTATCATCCACTCTGACTTTGAAAAAGGTTTTATTCGTGCAGTGACTATGTCTTATGACGATTTAGTAAAATACGGCTCTGAAAAGGCTGTAAAAGAAGCAGGACGTTTGCGTGAAGAAGGAAAAGAATATGTCGTGCAAGATGGCGATATTATGGAATTCCGCTTTAACGTTTAATCAGTATTTAAAATAATGTCAATTAGGTTGGAAAAAAATTCCAACCCTTTTGGCTTTTGAAAGGAAATTTAAATGACAAAATTACTTGTAGGATTGGGAAATCCAGGAGATAAATATTTTGAAACTAAACATAATGTTGGCTTTATGCTGATTGACCAACTAGCAAAAAAACAGAATGTTACCTTTACACACGATAAGATATTCCAAGCTGAATTAGCTTCATTTTTCCTTAATGGGGAAAAAATTTATCTGGTGAAACCGACGACTTTTATGAATGAAAGTGGAAAAGCTGTTCATGCATTGTTAACTTATTATGGTTTAGATATTGAAGATTTACTGATCATTTACGATGACCTTGACATGGAAGTCGGAAAAATTCGTCTTCGTGCTAAAGGATCAGCTGGTGGTCATAATGGAATTAAGTCGATTATTCAACATATTGGTACACAGGTTTTCAATCGTGTAAAGATTGGTATTGGTAGACCTAAAAAAGGAATGTCTGTTGTTCACCATGTTTTGACTAAGTTTGATCAGGAAGATTATATCGGTATTTTACAGTCAATTGACAAGGTTGACGATGCTGTAAATTATTATTTACAAGAAAAAAACTTTGAAAAGACGATGCAGAAATATAATGGATAAGGAAATGGCATTAATCGATTTCTTTTTAGAGAATAAACAAATTCTATCTTGGCATGAGAACTTACCACAGAAACAAAGACAATTATTGCTAGGACTTTCTGGATCAGCAAAATCGTTAGCGATTGCTAGTAGTCTGAAGAGTCAGGATAAGGTTTTAGTGATGACTTCCACATATGGAGAGGCTGAGCGTCTGATTAATGATCTAATCTCCATATTAGGTTCGGATCTGGTTTATCCATTTCTAGTAGATGATTCACCAATGGTTGAATTTTTGGTATCATCTCAGGAAAAGATTTTTTCTCGGGTTGAAGCTTTGCGGTTTCTAAGAAATGAGTCTCAAAGAGGGATTTTAGTTTGTAACGTCGCAGCTAGTCGAGTATTCTTGCCGAATCCTCAAGTTTTTGATGATAGTATCTTAGAACTTCAAGTGGGGCAAGAATGCGAACAAAGAGAATTAAAAAATCACTTGATTTCTCTTGGTTATAAGAAAGTTACACAAGTTCAAAGTCAGGGAGAATTTAGCCTTCGTGGAGATATTCTAGATATATTTGAAACCTCTCAAATTTGTCCTTATCGGATTGAATTTTTCGGTGATGAGATTGATGGCATTAGAGAATTTGATACTGAAACTCAATTATCAAAAGATAGTAAAACTCAAGTACTAATCTATCCAGCTAGTGATATTTTATTAACGAATGAAGATTATCATCGTGGTCAGAAATTTTTAGAACATGAGATTGATAAGGCACTTTCTCCAACTTTAAAGTCTTACCTAGAAGAAGTTTTTAGTTGTACGAAAGAGCAAGTTCTTCATGCAGATATTCGCAAGTTTTTGTCTGTATTTTATAAAAAACAGTGGACCTTGATAGACTATTTGAATCAAGTTCCTGTTATATTTGATGATTTTCAAAAAATCATGAACCAGTACGATGCTTTTGATAAGGAAACAGCTAGCTACTTTACAGATGATTTACATAATAGTAAAGCAGTATCAAGTTTACAATATTTTGCTGATGTAGAAAGTCAATTTAAAAAATATGTACCAGCGACTTTCTTTTCAAATTTTCAAAAAGGGCTTGGAAATTTGAAATTTAATAATCTGTACCAGTTCAATCAATATCCTATGCAGGAGTTCTTTAATCAGTTTTCTTTTCTGAAAGAAGAAATTGAACGTTACAAAAAATTAAAGTATACGATTGTTCTTCAATCAAGTAGCAAAACTGAACTAAAGAAACTGTCAACGATCCTTGATGAATACGATATTAAAGTTGATAATAGCAATGAAAGTGAAATCTGTAAAGGAACTGTCAATCTTATTGAAGGAAATCTGCGACATGGGTTTCATTTTGTAGATGAGAATCTTGTATTTATTACTGAATATGAAATTTTTAAAAAGAAGATTAAACGCAAGTATCGAAGACAAAATATCAGTAACGCTGAACGATTAAAGGATTATAATGAACTCCAAAAAGGAGACTATGTTGTTCATCAAATCCATGGTATTGGTCAATATTTAGGGATCGAAACGATTGAAATCAAAGGGATTCATAGAGACTATGTAAGTGTTCTATATCAAAATGGAGACCGTATTTCTATCCCTGTGGAGCAGATACAGACTCTTTCTAAGTATGTTTCTAGTGATGGTAAGGCTCCAAAGTTAAACAAATTAAACGATGGACGTTTTAAAAAAGCGAAGCAAAAAGTAAAGAGTCAAGTTGAAGATATTGCAGATGATTTAATTAAGTTATATGCAGAGAGAAGTCAACTTAAAGGTTTTGCATTTTCAAAAGATGATGAAGATCAAGTTGCTTTTGACGAAGCATTCCCATATGTAGAAACTGAGGACCAACTTAGAAGTATCGAAGAGATTAAGAAAGATATGCAGGCTTCTCAACCGATGGACCGACTTTTAGTTGGAGATGTGGGTTTTGGTAAGACAGAAGTAGCAATGCGAGCTGCGTTTAAGGCTGTCAATGATCATAAACAGGTTGTCGTTTTAGTGCCAACAACCGTTCTTGCTCAGCAACATTACAGTAATTTTAAGGAAAGATTTGAACAATTTGCTGTCAACGTAGATGTTTTGAGTCGTTTCAGAAGTAAAAAAGAACAGACTGAAACACTTGAGAAGTTAAAAAAAGGTCAAGTAGACATCTTGATAGGGACCCATAGAGTCTTGTCTAAAGATGTTGAGTTTGCTGATTTGGGGTTGATGATTATTGATGAAGAGCAACGTTTTGGTGTTAAGCATAAGGAAGCTTTGAAGGAATTAAAAAAGAAGGTTGATGTCTTAACTTTGACAGCGACACCAATTCCTCGAACTCTTCATATGTCTATGCTAGGTATCCGAGATTTATCAGTCATAGAGACTCCTCCAACAAATCGATATCCTGTTCAAACCTACGTACTTGAACAGAATGATCGTATCATTCGTGATGCTGTATTGAGAGAAATGGATCGTGGTGGTCAAGTTTACTATCTTTACAATAAAGTTGACACGATTGAAAAGAAGGTTTCAGAGTTACAAGAACTTATTCCAGAAGCTTCTATTGGATTTGTCCATGGTCAAATGAGTGAAATTCGCTTAGAAAATACACTTCTTGATTTCATTGAAGGACAATATGATATTTTAGTAACTACAACAATCATCGAGACAGGAGTAGATATTCCAAATGCTAATACCTTGTTTATAGAAAATGCAGATCATATGGGATTGTCAACCTTGTATCAATTAAGAGGTCGTGTTGGTCGTAGTAATCGAATTGCTTATGCTTATCTCATGTATCGTCCAGATAAAACTTTGACAGAAGTTTCTGAGAAAAGATTAGATGCCATCAAAGGTTTTACTGAACTAGGTTCTGGTTTCAAAATAGCTATGCGTGATTTATCCATTCGTGGAGCTGGAAATCTATTAGGAAGCTCTCAGTCTGGATTTATCGATTCTGTTGGTTTTGAGTTGTACTCTCAGTTGTTAGAAGAAGCAATAGCTAAGAAAAATGGAACTGACAAAAAACGTGAAAAAGGAAATGCTGAGTTAATTCTACAAATCGATGCCTATCTTCCAGATGAGTATATTTCAGATGAACGACATAAAATTGAAATTTACAAGAGAATTCGTCAGATTGATAACCGTGTCAACTATGAGGGATTACAAGATGAGTTGATCGATCGTTTTGGAGAATATCCAGATGTCGTTGCTTACCTTTTAGAAATTGGATTAGCTAAAGCATATCTTGATAAAGTATTTGTCAATCGTGTAGAAAGAAAGGTTAATAAGCTGGTCATTCAGTTTGAAAAAATATCGCAACAATTATTTTTAACACAAGATTATTTCCAGGCTCTTTCTCAGACAAGTTTGAAGGCAAATATTTCAGAAAATCAAGGTTTAATCGAAGTTGTTTTTGATATTCGTAATAAAAAGGATTATGAGATTTTAGAAGGTCTTTTAACTTTTGGAGAATCATTAGCAAACATAAAAGATTCAAAAGAGTCGAATTAGGTATGACATTTTTCTTCTATAAAAGGGATAAAAATGGTACAATAATAATTTGAGGTAATAAAAATGAGATTAGATAAATATTTAAAAGTATCAAGAATTATTAAGCGTCGTACAGTAGCTAAAGAAGTTGCAGATAAGGGACGTATCAAGGTAAATGGTATTCTTGCAAAGAGCTCTACAGATTTAAAAATCAATGACCAAGTTGAAATTCGTTTTGGAAATAAATTGTTGCTCGTAAAAGTGTTAGAAATGAAAGATAGCACTAAAAAAGAAGATGCTGCAGGTATGTATGAAATTATCAGCGAAACAAGGGTAGAAAACGATGTATAAAAAAATTGTACAAATGAATAATTCTTTTATTCAAAATGAACACCAACGTCGTAAATACTTGATGGAAGAACGACAAAGACGAAATCGTTTTATGGGCTGGGTTTTGATTTTGATTATGTTATTGTTCATCCTACCAACCTATAATTTGACTCAAAGTTATCAGCAACTACTCGAACGTCGCCAACAGTTAGCCAATCTGAAAAAACAGTATCAAGAATTGAGCGATGAAAAAGATAAAGAATCAAATCTTGCAACCAAATTAAAGGACGAAACATACGCAGCCAAGTATTTGCGTGCAAAATATTACTATTCAAAATCATGGGAGGAAGTTTATACTATTCCAGACTTACTTCCTAGGTAATGTAAAATGGAAAATTTATTAGATATTGTAGAAAAGTTTTTAAGTCAATCAGATGAAAAATTAGAAGAGTTAGCTCAAAAAAATCATCTGTTACGGCTACAGGAAGAAGAGGAAAAAAAGAATGCGTAAATTTTTAGTGATATTACTACTTCCTATTTTTTTTAAAAGTGTCCAAGTAGTAAGCACTGAGAATCCAGTTATCATTCCAAACCAAGAAGTTTATTCCTTAACCCACGCTTCGTATCATTTTTACTATCAAGATGTTATAGAATCTCCAAAATTTTATGGTGAAACGTCGGTTTATTCTACAGAAGATTTGATTAAAGAATCAGGAAAAGTCAATGCAGATACAACATTATCTGTTTTAGAATGGAGATTAAATAAACAAGGACAGCCTGTGTTTAAATTGTCAAATAATCAATTTGTGATGGCTGATAAACGACTTTTATACGATAGTTCCATCGTAAACGATTTTTCTAAACGAGTATGGTTAGAACCAGGATTTGTCGTTTATAATAGTCCTTATGATCAACAAGAATTAAAGTCTACTTTAGCAGCTTATCAAGAGGTTGAAGTAGATATGTCTATTTTTGCTGGTGGTCATGAATTTTTACATATCAAACAAATTGGTTGGATTTCGACGGATTACATTTCCAACGATGACAATCGTATCCAGAAAGTACAAGAGTTGTTATCTGCGAATTATCAAAATGAACAGTTTTCTATTTATGTTAAACAATTGAGCACGGGTAAGGAAGCTGGAATTAATGAAGATCAAAAAATGTACGCTGCTAGTGTTATGAAATTGCCTTATCTTTATTATGTTCAAGAAAAAATTAATCAAGGTGATTACCAACTTGACACGAAATTGAAGTACGTTTCTGAAGTAAATGATTTCCCTGGTTCTTATAAACCCGAAGGAAGTGGAAGCCTCCCTAAAACAGCGGACAATAAAGACTACACTCTCAAAGATTTAATTGCAAAGACAGCGAAAGAATCTGACAATGTAGCTCATAATATTCTTGCTTATTATATTACCAATAAATCAGATGAAGCCTTTAAAAACGAAATGACTGCTATCGCAGGTGAAGAGTGGAACGTAACAGAGAAGTTAGCTTCAGCTAAAATGGCTGGTCAGGTTATGGAATCTATTTATAATCAGAATGGTTTTGTTTTAGAATCACTATCGCAAACAGCTTTTGATAATCAGCGGATTGCTAAGAATATTTCTGCTAAGGTAGCCCATAAAATTGGGGATGCAGATGAATTTAAACACGATGTAGGAATAGTCTATACAGATTCTCCTTTCATTATTTCAATCTTTACCAAAAATTCTGATTATGATACCATTTCTAAAATTGCTAAGGATGTCTATGAGGTCTTAAAATGAGAGACCAAGATTTTTTAAATGATTTTCTAGAAAAAGGTTATTTTAAAGATCATTCACGAGTTGTACTAGCCTTGTCTGGTGGATTGGATTCGATGTTTCTCTTTCACCTCCTATCAACCTATCAAGAAGAACTCGGGATTGAATTATTTTTAGCTCATGTAAACCATAAACAACGACTAGAATCGGATAATGAAGAATATGAATTAAGAAAACTAGCTGAACAAGTTGGAGTTCCAATTTACGTAGCTCATTTTACTGGAGATTTTTCAGAAGCAAATGCTCGTCAATTTCGCTATGATTTTTTTAGAGAAGTAATGGAGAAAACTTCCTCTACAGCTCTTGTAACAGCTCATCATGCAGATGATCAGGCTGAAACGATTTTTATGCGATTGATTAGAGGTGTTAGACTACAACATTTATCAGCTATAAAAGAGAGACAAATGTTTGATAAGGGAGAGTTAATTCGTCCTTTGCTATCTTTTTATAAGAAGGATTTTTCTGAAGTTGAGCATTTTGAAGATAGGACGAATAAAGAAAATCATTATTTTCGCAATCGAGTTCGTAATATTTACTTACCACAACTGGAAAAAGAAAATATTCAGTTAAAGAGAGCGTTTTTAGAGTTTGGAAAAGAAGTATCTGACTATCAAATTGCTCTGACTGAATTATCTCAAACAGTTAATGTGGAAGATTTAACTCAGTTTTTATCTTTTAGTGAAGCAACACAGCGAGTTTTACTACAACAATACCTTAGTCGTTTTGCTGATTTAAATGTAACAAGAGAACAATTTCAAGAAATTCATCATATTTTAAAAACTAAGAGCCAATATCGCCATAGTATAAAAAATAGTTATGAACTTATAAAAGAATACCAGCACTTTCAAATTGGTAAAATCAGACCAAAGTCTGATGAAAAAAGTAGTGAGTGTGTGTTAAACTATCAAAATCAAGTTCATTATGAAGGTTATTTATTTTCATTTGGAATCCCTCTAAAAGGGGAAAATGTTCAAAAGATGAATGTTTCTCGTGAAACATCATTGATTTTGCGACATCGACAGCCAGGTGATTATTTGATAATAGATGGTCATCGAAAAAAAATAAGGCGACTTTTTATTGATTTAAAAATTCCTGCAGAAAAACGAGAAAAAGCTATTATCATTGAGCAATTTGGAAAAATTTGTTCAGTTTTAGGAATTGAAATCAGTGATTTGAGTAAAAAAATGAAAAATGATATAATGAACACTGTACTTTATATAGAAAAAAATAGATAGGTAAAATCATGTTAGAAAAAGATATCAAGAAAATTTTGATTTCACAAGATGAAATTACAGAAGCAGCTAAAAAATTGGGTGCTCAGTTGACAAAAGATTATGAGGGAAAAAATCCGATTTTAGTTGGAATTCTAAAAGGTTCTATTCCTTTTATGGCAGAATTGGTGAAATATATTGATACACATCTTGAAATGGACTTTATGATGGTCTCTAGCTATCATGGTGGGACTGTAAGTAGTGGTGTCATTAATATTAAACAAGACGTAACTCAAGATATTAAAGGTCGACATGTTGTCTTTGTAGAAGATATTATTGATACTGGTCAAACCTTGAAGAGTTTGAGAGATATGTTTACTGCAAGAGAAGCAGCTTCTGTTAAGATTGTCACAATGCTTGATAAACCAGAAGGTCGTACAGTAGAAATCGAAGCAGATTATACATGTTTTACAATTCCAAATGAATTTGTTGTAGGCTACGGTTTAGACTATAATGAAAACTATCGTAACCTTCCTTATGTAGGTGTATTGAAAGAGGAAGTTTACTCAAAATAGAAGGGTAAGTGTTTGAATGCAAAAACAAAATAATGGTTTCATAAAAAATCCATTTCTTTATTTGTTGATGATTTTCTTGCTAGTGACAGGATTCCAGTACTTTTTTGCTGGCAGATCTGCTGGTCATAGTCAACAAATTAAGTACTCAGAATTGGTTCAGGAAATCACTAACGACAATGTAAAAGAAATGACCTACCAACCAAGTGGTAGTGTTATTGAAGTGTATGGTGTCTACAAAACTGCTAAGACAGAGAAACAGGAAACGGGAATTCAATTTTTTACACCCTCTGCTACAAAAGTAGAGAAATTTACAAGTATTGTCCTCCCATCAGATACAACTGTAGCGGATTTGCAAAAGTTAGCAAGTGAACATCAAACAGAAATTGAAGTGAAACACGAAAGCTCAAGTGGTATGTGGATTAACATCCTGGTTTCAGTAGTACCATTTGCTATCTTATTCTTCTTCCTCTTCTCTATGATGGGAAATATGGGCGGAAATAGCGGACGTAATCCAATGAGTTTTGGACGTAGTAAAGCTAAGGCTGCTAATAAAGAAGATATCAAAGTTCGCTTCTCAGATGTCGCAGGCGCAGAGGAAGAAAAACAAGAACTTGTTGAAGTTGTTGAATTCTTAAAAGATCCAAAACGATTTACAAAATTAGGTGCTCGGATTCCAGCTGGTGTTCTCTTAGAAGGACCTCCGGGAACTGGTAAAACATTACTTGCCAAAGCAGTCGCAGGAGAAGCTGGTGTACCATTCTTTAGTATTTCAGGTTCTGACTTTGTAGAAATGTTCGTCGGTGTCGGTGCGAGTCGTGTACGTTCTCTCTTTGAGGATGCAAAAAAAGCAGCACCAGCTATTATCTTCATTGATGAAATTGATGCCGTTGGTCGACAACGTGGTGTCGGTTTAGGTGGAGGTAATGATGAACGAGAACAAACCTTAAACCAACTCTTGATTGAAATGGATGGTTTTGAAGGAAATGAAGGAATTATTGTCATTGCGGCAACAAACCGTTCAGATGTTCTTGATCCGGCTCTACTTCGTCCAGGCCGTTTTGATAGAAAAGTATTAGTTGGTCGTCCAGATGTTAAGGGACGCGAAGCAATTTTGAAAGTCCATGCTAGAAATAAACCTTTAGCTGAAGATGTAGATTTGAAATTGGTAGCACAACAAACTCCAGGTTTTGTTGGTGCCGATTTGGAAAATGTATTGAATGAAGCAGCCTTAGTTGCAGCTCGTCGTAATAAATCAGTGATTGATGCTTCTGATATTGATGAAGCTGAAGATCGTGTTATCGCTGGACCATCTAAGAAAGACAAGACAGTTTCACAAAAAGAACGTGAATTGGTTGCCTACCATGAGGCAGGACACACCATTGTCGGTCTAGTATTGTCAAATGCCCGTGTTGTTCATAAAGTTACCATAGTACCACGTGGACGTGCAGGCGGATATATGATTGCACTTCCTAAAGAAGACCAAATGCTTTTATCTAAAGAAGATATGAAAGAGCAATTAGCTGGCTTAATGGGTGGACGTGTAGCTGAAGAGATTATCTTTAACGTCCAAACAACTGGAGCATCTAATGACTTCGAACAAGCTACTCAGATGGCGCGTGCGATGGTTACAGAGTATGGTATGAGTGAAAAACTTGGTCCAGTACAATATGAAGGAAGTCATGCCATGTTTGGTGCACAAAGCCCTCAAAAATCAATTTCAGAACAAACAGCTTATGAAATTGACGAAGAAGTTCGTTCATTATTGAATGAAGCACGAAACAAAGCTGCTGAAATTATCCAGTCAAATCGTGAAACTCACAAGCTAATTGCAGAAGCATTATTGAAATACGAAACATTGGATAGTACACAAATTAAATCTCTATACGAAACAGGAAAGATGCCTGAAACAATAGAAGAGGAATCACATGCACTATCTTATGATGAAGTAAAATCAAAAATGAGTGAAGAAAATTAATTATCTTAAATACTATAAACAGAGGAAGCGCAAGTTTTCTCTGTTTTTTTAAAAAAAGTTGAGGAAACTCGAATTTATAGTGAATGGAACCTAGAATAGTACACTAAGGATTCTAAAACGTATCTAGAAATTAATTTTACTTTCCTAATCTTTTTGTTCATATCTTATTTCAATCCACTATAAATCAAAGATTTCGATATATAGAAAACAAAATACAAGTTCACTTATTTCAATGCTCTCTTAGAGGAAATGATTCAAATTTTCTGAAAATAAGAATGCAACAGTTACTTGAATAATATGAAGAAATGTTTTTAAAAAACGATTATTGTAAGAAAAAATATTATCCGAAACTCTGGGCAGACGAACGGTTTAAAGGCCGCAAAGCCCTTCTCAGAGAGCTGAAGGAAACATTACAAGACTTCTAAAAAAAAATTAAAAAAAGGTGTTGACAAAGTAAGAAAAGTCGGTATAATAGTAAGAGTTGAAAATAACAACTCCGGTCCGTTGGTCAAGGGGTTAAGACACCGCCTTTTCACGGCGGTAACACGGGTTCGAATCCCGTACGGACTATGGTATGTTACAGATGAAACACTAGATGAAAAAAATTAAAAAAAGTTTCAAAAAAGTGTTGACAAGCGAAAGCGACTGTGATATACTAATATAGTTGTCGCTTGAGAGAAGTGAGTGACAAAGACCTTTGAAAACTGAACAAGACGAACCAATGTGCAGGGCACTACAACTAAGGTTGTAGTACTGAACAATGAAAAAACAATAAATCTGTCAGTGACAGAAATGAGTGAGAACTCAAACTTTTAATGAGAGTTTGATCCTGGCTCAGGACGAACGCTGGCGGCGTGCCTAATACATGCAAGTAGAACGCTGAAGGAGGAGCTTGCTTCTCCGGATGAGTTGCGAACGGGTGAGTAACGCGTAGGTAACCTGCCTGGTAGCGGGGGATAACTATTGGAAACGATAGCTAATACCGCATAACAGTAGATATTGCATGATATCTGCTTGAAAGGTGCAATTGCATCACTACCAGATGGACCTGCGTTGTATTAGCTAGTTGGTGGGGTAACGGCTCACCAAGGCGACGATACATAGCCGACCTGAGAGGGTGATCGGCCACACTGGGACTGAGACACGGCCCAGACTCCTACGGGAGGCAGCAGTAGGGAATCTTCGGCAATGGACGGAAGTCTGACCGAGCAACGCCGCGTGAGTGAAGAAGGTTTTCGGATCGTAAAGCTCTGTTGTAAGAGAAGAACGAGTGTGAGAGTGGAAAGTTCACACTGTGACGGTATCTTACCAGAAAGGGACGGCTAACTACGTGCCAGCAGCCGCGGTAATACGTAGGTCCCGAGCGTTGTCCGGATTTATTGGGCGTAAAGCGAGCGCAGGCGGTTAGATAAGTCTGAAGTTAAAGGCTGTGGCTTAACCATAGTACGCTTTGGAAACTGTTTAACTTGAGTGCAAGAGGGGAGAGTGGAATTCCATGTGTAGCGGTGAAATGCGTAGATATATGGAGGAACACCGGTGGCGAAAGCGGCTCTCTGGCTTGTAACTGACGCTGAGGCTCGAAAGCGTGGGGAGCAAACAGGATTAGATACCCTGGTAGTCCACGCCGTAAACGATGAGTGCTAGGTGTTAGACCCTTTCCGGGGTTTAGTGCCGCAGCTAACGCATTAAGCACTCCGCCTGGGGAGTACGACCGCAAGGTTGAAACTCAAAGGAATTGACGGGGGCCCGCACAAGCGGTGGAGCATGTGGTTTAATTCGAAGCAACGCGAAGAACCTTACCAGGTCTTGACATCCCTCTGACCGCTCTAGAGATAGAGTTTTCCTTCGGGACAGAGGTGACAGGTGGTGCATGGTTGTCGTCAGCTCGTGTCGTGAGATGTTGGGTTAAGTCCCGCAACGAGCGCAACCCCTATTGTTAGTTGCCATCATTCAGTTGGGCACTCTAGCGAGACTGCCGGTAATAAACCGGAGGAAGGTGGGGATGACGTCAAATCATCATGCCCCTTATGACCTGGGCTACACACGTGCTACAATGGCTGGTACAACGAGTCGCAAGTCGGTGACGGCAAGCTAATCTCTTAAAGCCAGTCTCAGTTCGGATTGTAGGCTGCAACTCGCCTACATGAAGTCGGAATCGCTAGTAATCGCGGATCAGCACGCCGCGGTGAATACGTTCCCGGGCCTTGTACACACCGCCCGTCACACCACGAGAGTTTGTAACACCCGAAGTCGGTGAGGTAACCATTTGGAGCCAGCCGCCTAAGGTGGGATAGATGATTGGGGTGAAGTCGTAACAAGGTAGCCGTATCGGAAGGTGCGGCTGGATCACCTCCTTTCTAAGGATAAGGAATGCACATTGGTCTTGTTTAGTCTTGAGAGGTCTTGTGGGGCCTTAGCTCAGCTGGGAGAGCGCCTGCTTTGCACGCAGGAGGTCAGCGGTTCGATCCCGCTAGGCTCCATTGGTGAGAGATCACCAAGTAATGCACATTGAAAATTGAATATCTATATCAAATAGTAACAAGAAAATAAACCGAAAACGCTGTAGTATTAATAAGAGTTTATGACTGAAAGGTCAGAAAAATAAGGTTAAGTTAATAAGGGCGCACGGTGGATGCCTTGGCACTAGGAGCCGAAGAAGGACGTGACAAACGACGATATGCCTTGGGTAGCTGTAAGTAAGCGATGATCCAGGGATTTCCGAATGGGGGAACCCAACAGGTACTACCTGTTACCCATATCTGTTAAGGATATGAGGAGGAAGACGCAGTGAACTGAAACATCTAAGTAGCTGCAGGAAGAGAAAGCAAAAGCGATTGCCTTAGTAGCGGCGAGCGAAACGGCAGGAGGGCAAACCGAAGAGTTTACTCTTCGGGGTTGTAGGACTGCAATGTGGACTCAAAGACTATAGAAGAATGATTTGGGAAGATCAGCCAAAGAGAGTGATAGCCTCGTATTCAAAATAGTCTTTGTACCTAGCAGTATCCTGAGTACGGCGGGACACGTGAAATCCCGTCGGAATCTGGGAGGACCATCTCCCAACCCTAAATACTCCCTAGTGACCGATAGTGAACCAGTACCGTGAGGGAAAGGTGAAAAGCACCCCGGGAGGGGAGTGAAATAGAACCTGAAACCGTGTGCCTACAACAAGTTCGAGCCCGTTAATGGGTGAGAGCGTGCCTTTTGTAGAATGAACCGGCGAGTTACGATATGATGCGAGGTTAAGTTGAAGAGACGGAGCCGTAGGGAAACCGAGTCTGAACAGGGCGAATTAGTATCATGTCGTAGACCCGAAACCATGTGACCTACCCATGAGCAGGTTGAAGGTGCGGTAAGACGCACTGGAGGACCGAACCAGGGCACGTTGAAAAGTGCTTGGATGACTTGTGGGTAGCGGAGAAATTCCAAACGAACTTGGAGATAGCTGGTTCTCTCCGAAATAGCTTTAGGGCTAGCGTCGACATTAGAGATTCTTGGAGGTAGAGCACTGTTTGGGTGAGGGGTCCATCCCGGATTACCAATCTCAGATAAACTCCGAATGCCAATGAATTATGGTCGGCAGTCAGACTGCGAGTGCTAAGATCCGTAGTCGAAAGGGAAACAGCCCAGACCACCAGCTAAGGTCCCAAAATAATTGTTAAGTGGAAAAGGATGTGGGGTTGCACAGACAACTAGGATGTTAGCTTAGAAGCAGCTATTCATTCAAAGAGTGCGTAATAGCTCACTAGTCGAGTGACCCTGCGCCGAAAATGTACCGGGGCTAAAACAATTTACCGAAGCTGTGGATACCTTTATAGGTATGGTAGGAGAGCGTTCTATGTGTGAAGAAGGTGTACCGTGAGGAGTGCTGGAACGCATAGAAGTGAGAATGCCGGTATGAGTAGCGAAAGACAGGTGAGAATCCTGTCCACCGTAAGACTAAGGTTTCCAGGGGAAGGCTCGTCCGCCCTGGGTTAGTCGGGACCTAAGGAGAGACCGAAAGGTGTATCCGATGGACAACAGGTTGATATTCCTGTACTAGAGTATGTAGTGATGGAGGGACGCAGTAGGCTAACTAAAGCAGACGATTGGAAGTGTCTGTCTAAGCAGTGAGGTGTGAATTGAGTTAAATGCTTAGTTCTATAACATTGAGCTGTGATGGGGAGCGAAGTTTAGTAGCGAAGTTAGTGACGTCACACTGCCAAGAAAAGCTTCTAGCGTTTAAACATACTCTACCCGTACCGCAAACCGACACAGGTAGTCGAGGCGAGTAGCCTCAGGTGAGCGAGAGAACTCTCGTTAAGGAACTCGGCAAAATGACCCCGTAACTTCGGGAGAAGGGGTGCTGACTTTAAGTCAGCCGCAGTGAATAGGCCCAAGCAACTGTTTATCAAAAACACAGCTCTCTGCTAAATCGTAAGATGATGTATAGGGGGTGACGCCTGCCCGGTGCTGGAAGGTTAAGAGGAGTGCTTAGCGGAAACGCGAAGGTATGAATTGAAGCCCCAGTAAACGGCGGCCGTAACTATAACGGTCCTAAGGTAGCGAAATTCCTTGTCGGGTAAGTTCCGACCCGCACGAAAGGCGTAATGATTTGGGCACTGTCTCAACGAGAGACTCGGTGAAATTTTAGTACCTGTGAAGATGCAGGTTACCCGCGACAGGACGGAAAGACCCCATGGAGCTTTACTGCAGTTTGATATTGAGTGTCTGTACCACATGTACAGGATAGGTAGGAGTCTAAGAGATCGGGACGCCAGTTTCGAAGGAGACGCTGTTGGGATACTACCCTTGTGTTATGGCCACTCTAACCCAGATAGGTGATCCCTATCGGAGACAGTGTCTGACGGGCAGTTTGACTGGGGCGGTCGCCTCCTAAAAGGTAACGGAGGCGCCCAAAGGTTCCCTCAGAATGGTTGGAAATCATTCGCAGAGTGTAAAGGTATAAGGGAGCTTGACTGCGAGAGCTACAACTCGAGCAGGGACGAAAGTCGGGCTTAGTGATCCGGTGGTTCCGTATGGAAGGGCCATCGCTCAACGGATAAAAGCTACCCTGGGGATAACAGGCTTATCTCCCCCAAGAGTTCACATCGACGGGGAGGTTTGGCACCTCGATGTCGGCTCGTCGCATCCTGGGGCTGTAGTCGGTCCCAAGGGTTGGGCTGTTCGCCCATTAAAGCGGCACGCGAGCTGGGTTCAGAACGTCGTGAGACAGTTCGGTCCCTATCCGTCGCGGGCGTAGGAAATTTGAGAGGATCTGCTCCTAGTACGAGAGGACCAGAGTGGACTTACCGCTGGTGTACCAGTTGTCTTGCCAAAGGCATCGCTGGGTAGCTATGTAGGGAAGGGATAAACGCTGAAAGCATCTAAGTGTGAAACCCACCTCAAGATGAGATTTCCCATGATTTTATATCAGTAAGAGCCCTGAGAGATGATCAGGTAGATAGGTTAGAAGTGGAAGTGTGGCGACACATGTAGCGGACTAATACTAATAGCTCGAGGACTTATCCAAAGTAACTGAGAATACGAAGTGTGAAGGTTTTCTTGGAATTTGATAGATATTCAATTTTGAGTAGGTATTACTCAAAGTTAAGTGACGATAGCCTAGGAGATACACCTGTACCCATGCCGAACACAGAAGTTAAGCCCTAGAACGCCGGAAGTAGTTGGGGGTTGCCCCCTGTGAGATAAGGAAGTCGCTTAGCTTTAATCCGCCATAGCTCAGTTGGTAGTAGCGCATGACTGTTAATCATGATGTCGTAGGTTCGAGTCCTACTGGCGGAGTATGTAGACGTTCCTTGGAACGTCTTTTTTTATGTGACTGTCAGTCTGTCTTGCACCTCACGGAGCGAGACAAATAAACCACCCGCTATGCGGGTGCGCGTCGAAGGTTATACCAAAAAAACTCCAAACGCGATACAATAAAGGTATTCAAGCCAATTGTAAAGCGAAAGGAGAAAACCATGGCATAAAAGTCTCATAGTTTATCACACACAAAGTGGATGTGTAAATATCACATTGTGTTCACCCCTAAGTATAGACGAAAAGTAATCTATAATTAATATAGAAGTAGTTTGGGAGAAATATTCCACCGATTATGTAGTTATAAAGGTGTTGAGATTATCGAAGGTCATTTAATGCCTGATCATGTACATATGTTGGTAAGTATTCCACCGAGGATAAGTATTTCAAGTTTCATGGGGGATTTAAAAGGCAAAAGTGCACTCATGATGTTCGATAGATGTTCGATAAACGCGCCAACCTCAAGTACAAGTTTGGTAATCGCCATTTCTGGGCGGAAGGTTATTATGTGAGTACAGTAGGGCTTAATGAAGCTACAATTAAGAAATATATTCAAGATTAAAGAAGTTATCCAGTTGATGATTTCTTCACGAGTATGAAAATTTGAGAACGAGTAAAGCATGATATAGCACTAGATAAATTGAGTGTAAAAGAATATGAGGATCCCTTTAGGGATAGTGGTAAGTAATACCAAGGCCTCTTTAAGAGGCAAGTGACGAGCCAGCTTGAACAAGGTGAAAGCCAGCGTCTTTAGGCGCTGGCTGGTAATTTGGGCTTATAGTCCTGGTTCAAACCACCTGTTAGACGGGTTGTCATGATTTATCTTTCAGAGGTCATTTTTGTCTTTTTATATTTGCCACTTTATTAATATTTAATATTTTTATAAGTTTGTTAGATTTGAGTGTTTTATTTTAAGTTTTTTTTAATAGGTCTTATAAGTAATTCTTTAGTGGATTGTGTGGTCTTGCCATCATAGTTTAGACAGTATTTGTTTCTCTTTCATTAGGAAAATTTTAGATCTTTTTTGAAATGTAGGATTGTTGAGCTGAACTGTTAATTTTTTTATCTGTTATTTATTTGGCTATTCATTATAGTACATGATAGAAGTATCTTCCCAGGTTCTTCTATTTTTTTGTTATACTCATTTTATCAATAGAAATGGAGTCAAATAAAATGATTGAACAGATTTATGAACAATATCTTGATTTTTATGATGTTATCGAAAAGGAATATAGTTATTTAGTAGATAATGATTTAGAATGGGAAGTTTTTCATCTTCGATTTTTACTCTATTATTTAGTTCGGTACAAGCTTGATATTATGCATCCTTTATTTTCTTACCACTATAGAGCTTGCTACCGTTTGTACATTGAACAGCTATTGATTTCAAATGACTGTGTTGGGGGATAATTTATAATTTTCATATTTCCGAACGATTTTATGTTTTTTTCTTTTCATAATATAAATTTACAATATTTTTTTAATATTAATTTTCTAATTTTCTCTAATTCCCTAATGTTTCTGGTCTTTGGTCTTGAAAAAATTGAGAATCTTTATTATAATAAATTGTAAGATATAATTGCAGGTGAGATTCCTGCCATGTATGTGAGAAAGGAAGAGCCTAAGGGCTCAGACAAGATTATGACTTCAGTTGTTGTTGTAGGTACCCAGTGGGGTGATGAAGGTAAAGGGAAGATTACAGACTTCCTCTCAGCTAATGCAGAAGTGATTGCACGTTACCAAGGTGGTGATAATGCTGGTCACACAATTGTGATTGATGGAAAGAAATTTAAGTTGCACTTGATTCCTTCTGGAATTTTCTTCCCTGAAAAAATTTCTGTCATTGGGAATGGGATGGTTGTAAATCCTAAGTCACTTGTGAAAGAGTTGAGCTATCTTCATGATGAAGGTGTTACAACAGATAATCTACGTATTTCTGATCGTGCGCATGTTATTTTGCCGTACCACATCGAGTTAGACCGTCTGCAAGAAGAAGCTAAGGGTGAAAATAAAATTGGTACTACTATCAAGGGTATCGGACCAGCTTATATGGATAAGGCTGCTCGTGTTGGAATCCGTATTGCAGATCTTTTGGATAAAGAGATTTTCCGTGAACGTTTAGAACGCAATCTTGCTGAGAAAAATCGTCAATTTGTAAAATTGTATGATAGCGAACCTATTTCATTTGATGATATTTTTGAAGAATATTATGAGTATGGCCAACAAATCAAGCAATATGTAACAGATACTTCTGTTATCTTGAATGATGCACTTGATAATGGCAAACGTGTTCTTTTTGAAGGTGCACAAGGGGTCATGTTAGATATTGACCAAGGAACTTATCCGTTTGTTACTTCTTCAAACCCTGTTGCTGGTGGTGTGACAATTGGTTCTGGTGTTGGTCCAAGCAAGATTGACAAGGTTGTAGGTGTATGTAAGGCCTATACAAGTCGTGTAGGAGATGGGCCTTTCCCAACTGAGTTGTTTGATGAAGTGGGAGAACGCATTCGTGAAGTAGGTCATGAGTATGGTACTACAACAGGTCGTCCACGTCGTGTAGGTTGGTTTGACTCAGTGGTTATGCGTCATAGTCGCCGTGTTTCTGGCATTACGAATCTTTCTTTGAACTCTATCGATGTTTTGAGTGGTTTGGATACAGTTAAAATCTGTGTTGCTTATGATCTTGACGGTCAACGCATTGACTACTATCCAGCTAGTCTTGAACAATTGAAACGTTGTAAACCTATTTATGAAGAATTACCAGGTTGGTCAGAAGATATCACTGGAGTACGTACTTTGGAAGATCTTCCTGAAAATGCACGTAACTATGTTCGTCGTGTTAGCGAATTGGTTGGCGTTCGTATCTCTACTTTCTCAGTAGGTCCTGGTCGTGAACAAACAAATATTTTAGAAAATGTTTGGTCATAAGAGATTTTTTAAGATTTGTTTAAGTTAGGTCGGGTATACTATAGACAGTTACAAGAAGACCTCCTAACTTGTTGTAACAAATATCCTAAACTTTTCTTTTTCATAATAATCTCCCTATAAAGTCACCGCATTCGGTGGCTTTTTTTATGTAGTGAAACATGGTATAATGATAAAATTGATGATAGTCAGTGAAAATTAAAGAGTAAATTATAGTGGATTGAACTTAGAGTAGTACAATATAGATTCTAAAATATTTTTAGAAATTAATTTGACTTTCCTAACCTCTTTGTTCACATCTTATTTCAATCAACTATAGTTATGAATCGATAAAGATATTGTTTTGAAGTTGCAGATGTTGGTATTACATTAATGCTAAGGGAATTCTGATATATTTGGAAGAGATTTTAAAAGATAATAAGCAGGAAAAGAGGGAAGCCATGGATTATACAGTTGAAGAAAAAGAAGCATTTATGAGAGAGGCCTTAAAGGAGGCAGAGATTGCTCTGGAACATGATGAAATCCCAATAGGTTGCGTAATTGTAAAGGATGGAGAAATTATTGGTAGGGGCCACAATGCCCGCGAGGAGTTGCAACGTGCGGTTATGCATGCAGAGATTATGGCCATAGAGAATGCTAATTTGAGGGAAGAAAGTTGGCGCTTACTCGAATGTACACTTTTTGTGACTATAGAGCCTTGTGTCATGTGCAGCGGGGCGATTGGGCTTGCCCGTATCCCAAAGGTAGTCTATGGGGCTAAAAATCAGAAATTTGGTGCAGCTGGAAGTCTGTATGATATCTTGACAGATGAGCGTCTTAATCATCGTGTAGAGGTTGAGACGGGCATTTTAGAGAGTGACTGTGCTGGCATTATGCAGGAATTTTTCAGAAATCGACGGAAAAAATAATTTCTCTTTTAAAATCTTTGGGAATGTGGTATAATAACTAATGGAGCAACAGTTCTGCGTGAAGCGGGTCAGGGGAGGAATCCAGCAGCCCTAAGCGAAGTGAATTGTGTGCTCTTTTTTTCGTGCTTTAAAGAAAATAGTTTAAGTGTGGCTAAAAAAGAATGAGTTTGTTAATAGAAGGGAAAATAAGTGACACTTGAAATATCTTTAAATTTTTTTGTATGATTTTATTGTTTGCTTTTTGATAGGACACTTTTCTTGCTAAATTCCCAAACTAAGTTCCACTGGTTTTAATAATGCTTGATTTCATCGTTTTTGTATCCGAAAAGAATCGAAAAAAAGAGCGCACAAAATCCCCACATCTGAAAGCGTTTCAAATTAAGTTCTGCTATGGTGGAAGTTAGTGTGAGACGTTTGAATGGGGTTGAAGGTTAGTTTTTAGATCTTATGTTGGAGTAATTTAGAAGACTGACAGACGTCTTCTGCAGGTATTTTAGAAATGCCGAGAAGCTTAGGAATTTCTTCTCCGTAAGTAAAAGCAAAGAGTTCATAGGCTGATTTTCCATTCAAAGCAGCGCGCTTGACGCTATTGACATGTGAACAAACGAGATTGATGTCCTCTTGAGTTAAATTGTTAAAGGAAGTTCCCTTAGGTAGAATGTCGCGAATCAACGTGTGATTTTTCTCAATTCTCCCTTTCTGGTCAGAGCGATTAGGGTCACAAAAGAAGAGTTTACTCTCTCCTCGGACATCCATTTCGATGCCATCGACCCTGGCAAACTCACCACCATTATCTGTGAGGATGACAGGAAAGAGTTGGAAGAAATCTTTGTCCGCTTGGTGAAGAGTGTTCTTGATTTTATAAAGGTGTTTGGTAACCTCAAGGGCAGTTTTATTCTCCAGAAGCCTAGCGAAGATAAAGTTACAGAAAGACAGGTTGAAGGTAAGTAGGACTTTACCTCCCATTATGCCCATAACTGTGTCCATTTCCAACCAAGAGTCTAGTTGATTAAGTGCTAAATAGTTTTGGAAATCCTCATAGGAACGGCCTTCTTTAGCTTCTTTAGGGATGGAAGGTAGCTTACTTTTTCTTCTTTCTTTAAATTTAACGGCTCTGGCTAGATCAATAGGAGCGATAGACAGGTATCCTTTTCGGATGTGTCTATAGACGGTTGAGGAGCTGACATTAAGGTTATGAGTCTTGAGGATATGATAGATGTGTTGGCCCTTTTTAACCCCATCAGAAATGACTTTGTCCATGTCCCAGAGAGTCTGAGAGTTGAGAGGAGTTCCTTCACGAGCTTCGACAAGAGTTTGTTCGTAGTGCTTTTGAGCTTGTTTAGCGAGGTAGAAGATTTTTTGATAGCCACAGTTTTGTCTTCTTTTAGAGCACCCATTACAGACAAAGGGAGCTTTATCAAGTAGAGGGCAAGGAAGGTTGTTAGAGGTAGAGTCTCTAATTTGTTTGTTTCGTTTGACTTCTTTAGAAACAGTAGTCGGGTCTTTTAGAATAAGTTGCCCAATAGCTTTGAAGGTTTCACTGCGCTCTAAACCTAGTTGGATATCATGACGGTCTGAAAGTGTAAGGTGTTTATGTTTTGTCATAGTGGACCTCATTTCTAACTCAAACGTCTCACACTTAATTCCACCATAAAAATCCGTTTTAGACTGATTTCCACTTTGGTCAGGAAAGTGGAAGTTACTTTGAGAAATTACCGGACGCTTTTCTTTATTTTATATAGAAGATTTTTCGTGCTTTTTTCGAATAAATAAGATAAAATAGCCTAGAATGAAAGATTAAAAAGAGGGAAAATATGAAAATTCGTGGTTTTGAATTAGTTTCTAGTTTTACAGATGAGAGTTTGCTACCGAAGCGTGAGACAGCACATGCAGCTGGTTACGACTTAAAGGTTGCTGTGCGTACGGTCATTGCTCCAGGTGAGATTGTCCTTGTTCCGACAGGGGTCAAGGCTTATATGCAACCGACAGAAGTGCTTTATCTCTATGATCGTTCTTCAAACCCTCGTAAGAAGGGCTTGGTTTTGATTAACTCTGTGGGTGTCATCGATGGGGATTACTATGGTAATCCTGGGAACGAGGGACATATCTTTGCACAGATGAAAAACATTACTGACCAAGAAGTGATTCTTGAAGTTGGGGAACGCGTGGTTCAGGCTGTCTTTGCTCCATTTTTGATTGCGGATGGCGATGCGGCAGATGGTGTTCGGACCGGTGGATTTGGATCAACTGGGCACTAAGATGAAGATTATCTTTGTACGTCACGGGGAGCCAGATTACCGTGAGTTAGAGGAGCGTTCCTATACTGGATTCGGGATGGATTTGGCGCCCTTATCAGAGGAGGGAAGACAGCAAGCTCAGGAACTGAGCAAAAATTCTTTGCTACACTCAGCTGATCTACTAGTTTCTTCTGCAGTCACAAGAGCTTTAGAGACTGCTAGCTATGTGGCTTGTGCTACTGGACTTCCTTTGAGAGTGGAGCCATTATTGCATGAATGGCAAGTCTATGAAAGTGGCGTAGAGAATTTTGAAAAAGCTCGTACTCTGTTTCTAGGAAATAATGGGGAGTTATCTCCTAATAGTCCTATTCAATATGAGACAGCTGAGGAAATGAGGTCTCGGTTTCTAGAATCTATGCGCAAGTATCGAGACTATCAGACAGTCGTTGTTGTCACTCATCGAATGCTCATGCGCCAGTTTGTGTCAAATGAGAAGATTGATTTTTGCCAAGTGATTGAGTGTGAGATAGAGATATAGAAAGAAGCACAATTAAATGAGCTATAAGGATTTTCAAGCTTTTACCGCAGAAAATTGTCAAGGGTATAAGAAGGTGTCTGAGATTAGTATTGGAGGTTTTCTTTACTTGGCTTTTCTTCCAGTAGACTATCAAAAAATCCTTTGCATTTCTTCAGAATATATGTCCATCATCGATAGTGAAAAAAATCAAGTCACTCCAATAGATGGGGATTACGATGAGATAGAGTTAGTAGCTATGTGTGAAGTTTACGACTCTCCTATCCCTATTGCTGGACAATATGGTGGAAACCTTCCTTTGTATAATGGTAAAGACATCCGAGTGACAATGGCTAAAGACCAATCTGAAGAATATCCGATTTTAACCATTTATTGGGAAGAGAATAAAGAAACTAGGACTCAAATTTATCAAGGTTATTTACCCTATATTTTTGGTTTTAGTCCTGATGGGAAGTATTATGTCCATGCGGATGATGGTGGACTGATTGTTCTGAAAAGAAATAGTTACTGATTTGGAAAATTAATAAGAGATTTTAAAATGAAAGGATTAGAATCATCGCAAAGAAAAAAGCGACATTTATATGTCAAAATTGTGGGTATAATTCCCCTAAATATCTAGGACGTTGTCCAAACTGTGGGTCTTGGTCTTCTTTTGTAGAAGAGGTTGAGGTTGCCGAGGTCAAGAATGCGCGTGTGTCCTTGACAGGTGAGAAAACCAAGCCCATGAAACTGGCTGAAGTGACCTCCATCAATGTCAATCGAACCAAGACAGAGATGGAGGAGTTTAACCGAGTTCTTGGTGGAGGTGTGGTACCAGGAAGTCTTGTCCTGATCGGTGGGGATCCAGGGATTGGGAAATCAACTCTGCTCTTACAAGTCTCAACCCAGCTGTCTCAAGTAGGTACTGTTCTCTACGTTAGTGGGGAGGAATCAGCTCAGCAAATCAAACTCCGTGCAGAGCGTTTAGGTGATATTGATAGCGAGTTTTATCTCTATGCAGAGACCAATATGCAGAGCGTACGGGCAGAAATAGAGAGAATTCAGCCAGATTTTCTCATTATCGACTCTATCCAGACTATCATGTCTCCTGAGATTTCTGGAGTTCAGGGTTCTGTTTCCCAGGTGCGTGAGGTGACTGCAGAACTCATGCAGTTGGCTAAGACTAATAACATTGCCATCTTTATTGTCGGGCATGTGACCAAGGAAGGAACCTTGGCTGGGCCTCGGATGTTGGAGCATATGGTGGATACAGTGCTTTACTTTGAAGGAGAACGCCACCATACCTTCCGTATCTTGAGGGCGGTCAAAAACCGTTTTGGTTCGACCAATGAGATTGGGATTTTTGAGATGCAATCAGGTGGCTTGGTTGAGGTTCTCAATCCGAGTCAAGTTTTCCTAGAAGAACGTTTAGATGGAGCAACTGGTTCGTCCATCGTGGTGACTATGGAAGGAACCCGTCCTATTCTTGCGGAGGTTCAGGCCTTGGTAACACCGACTATGTTTGGGAATGCCAAGCGGACTACAACAGGCCTTGATTTCAATCGTGCTAGTCTGATTATGGCTGTTTTAGAGAAACGGGCAGGTTTGCTCCTCCAAAATCAGGATGCCTACCTCAAATCTGCAGGTGGCGTCAAATTAGATGAGCCTGCTATTGACTTGGCAGTTGCGGTTGCTATTGCTTCGAGTTACAAGGATAAACCAACCAACCCGCAGGAATGTTTTGTAGGAGAATTAGGTTTGACTGGAGAGATTCGGCGCGTAAATCGTATCGAGCAGCGCATCAATGAGGCTGCTAAGCTTGGATTTACAAAAATCTACGTACCGAAAAATTCCTTGACTGGTATCAAACCACCTAAAGAAATTCAGGTGATCGGAGTGACCACTATCGGAGAAGTCTTGAAAAAAGTCTTTTCCTAATAGTCTTACTCAGTTTTAGATTGCAAAACACTTTATAGCCGATATTTATTAAAAACAAGGAGGAATTTCTGATGAAATTTTCTATGGACAGTCATATGCAATTTCCTTTGGTAGAGTTGTCACTCAATCAAGGAGAAACCGTCTATATCCAGCGAGGTAGTATGGTCTACCACACGCCTAACGTAAGCCTCAATACCCAGCTCAATGCTAGTGGTTCTGGTTTGGGACGTTTTGTCAAAGCTGTAGGACGTTCAATGGTTTCTGGCGAAAGCACCTTCATTACTCAAGCAGTTGCAGAGTCTGACAACGGCAACCTTGCTTTAGCACCAGATACTCCTGGTCAAGTGATTGCTCTCGAGCTAGGAGAAAAGCAATATCGATTGAATGATGGAGCCTTTCTAGCTCTTGATGGTACAGCTTTCTATACAATGGAGCGCCAATCTATTGGGAAAGCTCTTTTCGGGGGTCAAGGTGGTCTTTTCGTGATGACTACTCAAGGTCAGGGAACGCTTTTGGCAAATGCATTTGGTTCGATTAAAAAAATTGAACTCCAAAACCAAGAAGTGACAATTGACAATGCCCATGTGGTGGCTTGGAGTCAATCTTTGGACTATCATATCCACTTAGAAAATGGTTTCTGGCAATCTATTGGTACAGGCGAAGGAGTAGTAAATACCTTCCGAGGTACTGGTGAGGTTTATGTACAAAGTCTCAATCTTCAAAGCTTTGCAGGCTCTCTCAACAAGTATATCCAAAAAGAATCATAACAATAAAAACTAGGATAGGGACCCAAGCTAGATGCTAGAAGTTTCTGTTCTAGTTTTTTTATATGGAAGTTGAAAACTGACAAGACAAAGAAAAGATGGTAAGATAGAAGATAAATAATTTGGTTTTCAAATTATCTTAAAAGTAAGAAAGTGTGTTGTCATGTCGTATTTTGAACAGTTTATGCAAGCCAACCAGGCTTATGTTGCCCTGCATGGGCAGTTAAATCTGCCAATCAAGCCGAAAACAAGAGTAGCCATTGTGACTTGTATGGACTCACGTCTGCACGTTGCACAAGCTTTGGGGCTAGCACTTGGAGATGCTCACATTTTACGGAATGCGGGCGGTCGAGTGACAGATGATATGATTCGCTCACTCGTGATTTCCCAGCAACAAATGGGAACAAGAGAGATTGTGGTTCTTCATCATACAGACTGTGGTGCTCAGACATTTCAAAACGAAGAGTTTCAAGAACATTTAAAAACAGAATTAGGGGTTGATGTCTCGGGTCAAGATTTTCTCCCTTTTCAAGATGTTGAGGAGAGTGTTCGTGAGGATATGAAATTACTTCGAGAATGCCCATTGATTCCAGATGATGTGGTTATTTCAGGGGCTGTTTATGACGTGGATACAGGCAGTATGAGAGAGATATACTAACTTTTCCTTTGTGAGTTCCTATCTTCCTATGAGATAGAATGTCTAAGTTGTCACATTTCAACTTGAATATAAGGAATATAAATGAGCACAAGGCAAGGGGATAAATGTCTACTCTTGTCTTATTTTTTATTGAAAAATCAAGAAAAAAACGCTACAATGGTAGTTGGAAAAATGTTGTGAAAAAACACAAGTGATACATAAATACTGGAGGAAATCATGTCTTTTTCTGATTTAAAGCTGTTTGCCCTTTCTTCAAATAGAGAATTGGCAGAGCGTGTGGCGCAAGAGATTGGGATAGAGTTGGGAAAATCGACCGTACGTCAATTTTCAGATGGAGAAATTCAAGTTAATATCGAAGAATCGATCCGTGGAAAACACGTCTTTATCTTACAATCAACTAGCTCACCTGTAAATGACAATCTGCTAGAAATTTTGATTATGGTAGATGCTTTGAAACGTGCCAGTGCAGAATCTGTCAACGTTGTTATGCCTTACTATGGTTATGCACGTCAGGATAGAAAGGCGAGAGCGCGTGAGCCAATCACTTCAAAACTTGTAGCAAATATGCTTGAAGTAGCTGGAGTGGATCGTTTGTTGACGATTGACTTGCACGCTGCGCAGATTCAGGGATTCTTTGATATTCCTGTCGATCACTTGATGGGTGCTCCTTTGATTGCAGACTATTTTGAGCGTCGTGGCATGGTTGGTTCTGACTATGTGGTTGTCAGCCCAGACCATGGTGGGGTGACTCGTGCTCGTAAATTAGCAGAGTTTTTGAAAACTCCGATTGCTATTATTGACAAACGTCGTAGCGTAGATAAGATGAATACTAGTGAAGTGATGAATATCATTGGTAAGGTAGAAGGTAAGACTTGTATCTTGATTGACGATATGATCGATACAGCTGGAACTATTTGTCATGCGGCAGATGCACTTGCTGAAGCTGGTGCTGTCGAAGTTTACGCAAGCTGTACGCACCCAGTTCTTTCAGGGCCTGCTATGGATAATATCCAAAAATCAGCTATTAAAAAATTAGTTGTTTTGGATACTATCTACCTACCAGAAGAGCGATTGATTGATAAGATTGAGCAAATCTCTATCGCACATCTCTTGGCAGATGCTATCATCCGTATCCACGAAAAACGTCCTCTATCTCCATTATTTAGTATTGAGAAAAAAATCTAACGAATTCGTTGGATCAGACAAAACTCCTAACAAAGTGATAGGCCTTGTTGGGAGTTTTTTGGTAGCAGAATTCTGCAAACCCTTTCAAAATGTGCTATACTGATGGAAAAAGGAGAATTTTTATGACTCAAGAATTTATCAATCCAAGTGATGGCGTGATCCGTCAGTATCTAGCAACTAGTAAAACTCTAGCAGTAGTAGGCTTGTCTGATCGTGAAGAAACAACGAGCAATCGAGTGACAAAGGAAATGAAGGCTCGTGGCTATAAAATCATTCCAGTAAACCCTAAGGCTGCAGGTGGGGAAATCTTGGGAGAAAAGGCTTATGCCAGTCTAGCTGAGATTCCTTTCCCTGTAGATATCGTCAATGTCTATCGTCGTAGTGAATTTCTGCCTGATGTAGCACGTGATTTTCTCAAGGCAGATGCTAAGATTTTCTGGGCGCAACTAGGACTTGAAAGTCTAGAAGCGGAAGAAATCTTGCGTGCTGGAGGTTGCGATGATATCGTGATGAATCGTTGTATTAAGAGAGAACATACACGCTTAATTATTGAACAATAAAAAGGTAGCTTGCGGGCTACCTTTTGTCTTAGAAAATACCGATGAGTGTTTGCATACCCAGGCTAGTCAGGATGATGGCAATCCAGCAGAAGGCACCAAGAAGAATGGATTTACCGCTGGACTTAATCATAGCAATGAGATTGGTTTTGAGACCGATAGCGCTCATGGCCATGATGATGAGGAATTTAGATAGTTGTTTGAGAGGTGCAAAGAAGCTACTGCTGACACCGAAGGAAGTAAGGATGGTGGTTAGCAGGGAAGCTAGGATGAAGTAGAGAATGAAAACAGGGAAGATTTTTTTAAGTTTTACTCCTTGGTTGTTGTCTCGTTGATGACTTTGCCAGTAAGAGAGGAAGAGAGTGATAGGGATAATAGCTAGGGTACGGGTCAATTTGACGATAGTAGCAGACTCAAGAGTGTTTGTGTGGTAAAGACTATCCCAGGCGCTGGCAGTGGCTGTTACAGAGGAAGTATCATTGACCGCAGTACCTGCAAAGAGGGAGAAGCCCTCATTTGATAGGTGAAGCCAGGTTCCTAGGGTTGGGAAAATAAGCGCTGCTAAGACATTGAAGAAAAAGATAACAGAGATGGATTGGGCGACTTCTTTTTCCTTGGCATGGATGACGGGAGCTGTCGCTGCAATGGCAGAACCTCCACAGATAGAGGAACCAACACCGATCAAGGTAGCTAGTTTTGTATCTAAATCAAAAAAGCGTTGGAAAAGATAAGCTACAATCAAGGCTATAGAAATGGTAGATAGAATGACAGGAAGGGAAGATTTTCCTACTGCAAAAACTTGAGAGATATTGAGTCCAAACCCAAGCAAGATAACAGCATACTGAAGCAATTTCTTGGAGCTGTAAGTCAAACCAGCATCTAGTTGTTTATAGGAAGTGAGAAATGGGTGGAGAATCATGCCAATAAAGATGGCAAAAACAGGAGCTCCTACAACAGGCAGAAAGCCTCCTAAAACCCAAGAGATGATAGAAATGATCAGACAGGCTAACAGTCCTGCCCAATTTTTTGATAGAAATGACATAAAAACCTCCGAAAATAAATACTCCTTATTATAATCTTATCTCGGAAAAAAGTAAATAGAAAGCCTTTGGAAGGCTAATTCTGGATGTAATTTTGCGGTCAGAGAGCTTTTGTAGTATAATAGACATATGTTCTTTAAGCAAGGAGGGTATCTATGGACTTAACCAAGCGATTTAATAAACAATTAGATAAGATTCAAGTTTCCTTGATTCGTCAGTTTGACCAGGCTATTTCAGAGATTCCTGGAGTCCTGCGGTTGACCTTGGGAGAACCAGATTTTACAACGCCAGATCATGTCAAGGAGGCTGCAAAGCGAGCCATCGATCAAGACCAATCCTACTATACAGGGATGAGCGGTTTGTTGACCTTACGCCAAGCAGCTAGTGATTTTGTAAAAGAAAAGTATCAGTTGGACTACAATCCTGAAAATGAAATCTTGGTTACAATTGGTGCGACAGAAGCTTTATCAGCTACTTTGACAGCCATTTTGGAGGAAGGAGACAAGGTTCTCTTGCCAGCTCCTGCCTATCCTGGCTATGAGCCAATAGTTAATCTAGTTGGTGCAGAGATTGTCGAAATTGATACAACTGAAAATGGTTTTGTTTTGACGCCTGAGATGTTGGAAAAGGCAATTTTGGAGCAGGGGGACAAGCTCAAGGCAGTTATTCTCAACTATCCAGCCAACCCTACAGGAATCACTTATAGTCGCGAGCAATTAGAAGACTTGGCAGCTGTTTTACGTAAGTATGAGATTTTCGTAGTCTGTGATGAAGTCTACTCAGAATTGACCTATACAGGGGAAAATCATGTATCGCTGGGTACTATGCTGAGAGATCAGGCCATTATCATCAATGGTCTATCCAAATCCCATGCCATGACAGGTTGGCGTTTAGGTTTTATCTTTGCACCAGCAAACTTTACAGCTCAACTCATCAAGAGTCACCAGTACTTGGTCACTGCCGCAAACACCATGGCTCAACACGCAGCGGTAGAAGCTTTGACAGCTGGTAAGAATGATGCGGAACCTATGAAGAAGGAATATATCCAACGTCGGGACTACATTATCGAGAAGATGACTGCACTTGGTTTTGAGATTATCAAACCAGATGGTGCTTTTTATATCTTTGCTAAGATTCCAGCAGGCTATAATCAAGATTCCTTTGCTTTTCTGAAAGATTTTGCCCAGAAAAAGGCTGTCGCCTTCATCCCTGGTGCTGCCTTTGGACAGTATGGAGAGGGCTATGTTCGCCTATCTTATGCAGCTAGCATGGGAACCATCAGAGAAGCTATGAAACGACTTGAGGAGTACATGAGAGAAGCATGATTCAATCTATCACAAGTCAGGGTTTAGTACTTTACAATCGAAATTTTCGAGAGGATGATAAGCTTGTTAAAATCTTTACAGAACAGGCAGGCAAGCGCATGTTTTTTGTGAAACACGCTGGTCAATCAAAACTGGCTCCGGTTATTCAGCCCTTGGTGCTAGCTCGTTTTCTCTTGCGCATCAATGATGATGGACTCAGTTATATTGAGGATTATCATGAGGTGATGACCTTTCCAGGGATCAATAGTGATCTCTTTACCATGGCTTATGCGACCTATGTGGCAGCCTTGGCTGATGCGAGTTTGCAGGATAATCAGCAGGACGCTCCTTTATTTGCTTTTTTGCAGAAGACATTAGAGCTGATGGAAGAGGGCTTAGATTATCAGGTCTTGACTAATATTTTTGAAATTCAGATTTTGACACGGTTTGGGATTGGTCTAAACTTTAATGAGTGTACTTTTTGTCATCGAGTAGGTCAGGCCTTTGACTTTTCTTTCAAATATGGAGCCTGTCTTTGCCCAGAGCATTATCATGAGGATGAGAAACGATGTCATCTAAATCCCAATATTCCTTATCTGCTCAATCAATTTCAAGCCATTGATTTTGATACTCTGGAGACTATTTCGCTCAAGTCAGAAATTAAGCAAGACTTGCGTAAGTTTATGGACCAGATTTACGAAGAGTACGTCGGGATTCACCTAAAATCAAAGAAATTTATTGATTCCCTAGCCGATTGGGGACAATTACTAAAAGAGGAAGACAAATGAAAAAAATCGCAGTAGATGCAATGGGTGGCGATTATGCACCTCAAGCTATTGTAGAGGGAGTCAATCAAGCTCTTGCTGACTTTTCAGATATTGAGATTCAACTTTACGGAGATGAAAGTAAAATTAAGCAATATCTAACAGCTACAGAGCGCGTTAGTATTATCCATACTGATGAAAAAATCGATTCAGACGATGAGCCTACAAGAGCCATCCGTAAGAAGAAAAATGCCAGTATGGTCTTGGCGGCCAAGGCTGTCAAAGATGGAGAGGCAGATGCTGTTCTTTCTGCAGGAAATACAGGTGCTTTGCTTGCGGCCGGATTTTTCATCGTAGGTCGTATCAAGAATATCGATCGACCTGGGCTTATGTCAACCTTGCCAACTATTGATGGGAAAGGTTTTGATATGCTAGATCTCGGTGCCAATGCAGAAAACACAGCCCATCACCTTCATCAATATGCCATCCTAGGTTCTTTCTACGCTAAAAATGTTCGTGGAATTGCAAAACCACGAGTTGGTTTGCTTAATAACGGGACCGAGAGCAGCAAGGGAGATCCACTCCGCAAGGAAACTTATGACTTGCTAGTAGCTGATGAGAGTTTGAACTTTATCGGTAATGTGGAAGCGCGTGATTTAATGGATGGCGTTGCTGATGTAGTCGTAACAGATGGTTTCACGGGAAACGCTGTGCTCAAATCCATTGAAGGTACAGCCATGGGAATCATGGGCTTACTAAAAAATACCATTACAGGTGGCGGTTTGCGAGCTAAATTAGGTGCTCTTCTTCTTAAGGATAGTCTTAGAGGTTTGAAAAAGCAGCTCAACTATTCTGACGTTGGAGGTGCAGTCTTGTTTGGTGTCAAGGCGCCGGTTGTCAAGACTCATGGATCAAGTGATGCCAAGGCTGTGTACAGTACGATTCGTCAGATTCGTACCATGCTAGAAACAGACGTAGTTGCTCAAACTGCGCGTGAATTTTCAGGAGAATAATATATATGACAGATAAAGAAATTTTTAACCGTATCGTGACCATCATCCAAGAACGTCAAGGAGAAGACTTTGTAGTCACAGAGGCCTTGAGCTTGAAGGATGATTTGGATGCTGATTCGGTAGATTTGATGGAATTCGTACTAACCATTGAGGATGAATTTGGAATTGAAATCAGTGATGAAGAAATCGACCATCTTCAAAGTGTGGCAGATGTATTAAAAGCCATTAAAGATAAAATCTAACATATAGCAACATGCAAGTCATGTTGTTTTTTTGTTTTTCGAAAAAGATAAGATTTTGAAATTTTATAGTTGAGTTTACGAATAAAGAGATAAGAACAAAAAAGGAGGATTGCTGATGTATGTGACAGGTCTTTATCCGTGGTTGATCAAGTGGTTTTTAAAATAAATTTGATTTAATTGTTTATTTTAAAATGATTTCTCGAATAGACAAGTGAGAAGAAGAGGAAGGAGATTACTTCATGTTTATACCAAGCTTGTATCCATGGTTAATTAAGTGGTTTTTGAAATAAATAAATTTATTTTAAATTATTTTTCGAATAGATAAGTAAGAAGAAAAGGAAGGAGATTAGAAATGATTATTTCAGTTATTTATCCAATTTGGCTTTTAAAATGGTTTAAAGGTTAAAAATTGCAAACAAAAAACTATAAAAATAAAGGAGAAAAAAGATGACAAACTTTGACAAAATGGAACAGAACTTTGTAGCTCTTACAGAAGAAGAGCTAATGGAAGTGGATGGGGGGTCGGTTACCGCCGTAGTTGTAGGAGGTGTCTTACTAATTGGTGGTATTGCTTGGGGCTATTTTATGTAATAATAAGGAGAGAAAAAATGAATTTAAATAAATGGACAGAATTGACAGAAGAAGAATTGATGAATACAGAAGGTGGATCAATTACCATAGCCACGGTTGGTGCAGGATTGGCAATTTTCCTTGGTGGTCGATTAATTGGTCAAGATTTAAAACGTAAATTTGGATAGAAGTGAACTTGTATGAAAAATCTAAAAAATGTAATGGGAGCCTTTTTAATTATTTTTGGAGTGCTTTGTATATTGGGGGATTTACATGTAATCACCTTTAATGTTGAAAAATATTTCCAAACAGAGTTATTTGTTCCGATGCTTATTTTGATGATGAGTTATTTAGATTCAGGTAAAGACAAGGTTTAAAGAGAACTATTATTAGTATGTGGCAAATGCTATAGAATAATCATCTTTTAGTTGTTATCAATGAAATAAGAACTAAAAAAATGGAGAAATAAATGAATATCTCAGAAGAATGTGCGGCTATAATTATATCAGCCTCAGGAATAGTAGGACTTTTGGTTGGAGTAGCTATTGGATTAGCTAGTATTATTTAAAAAGGAGTAGATGAAAGATGAAGAAACTGGATGAAAAATTTGCTATTATGACAGAGGAAGACTTGGCTGTAACTAAGGGAGGTTTCATTGTTACTACTTCTACAGCAGTGGCTTGGGGTGTTTTAGGAGTCGTTACCTATATGTATGGGCGTCATTTGGGAAGTAGACGTTAATTTAAAAATTTGTGGCAAATCGTAAAAGAAAATCAAGTATGAATCGCAACACTGATCTCAATACATTGTTACCATAGTTCCTTTGGTGGCAATGGGTCTCAATCTCGTACTTCATGTAATTCGTACAGGTTCGTTGTTATCCTTTGATTGGAAATGGTATTTAGTTGGATTGATTGCCTCAGGCTATTTTGGGATTTTTTGCAACGATTTGTCAAAAAATAATCCAAACTATAAATGATGAATCTGAATGAAAAGATTTTGTGCGTGTGAATGGCGGAAAAACTCTGCCATTCTTGTCAGATAAATAGGAGTCTGCTATGAAAAAATTTTTATTGGGATTTGCTGAAGGTTATTTTATCGTGTCAGTCATTATCTATATTGTAACGTATTTGATTCTGAAAAAACCGATCAATACCTTGTTTTATCTATAAGCCTATCCAATTCTGCTTGGGTTGGTTTATGTAGGATATAAGTACAAAACAAAAGAAAGTAAGATTGGAAATTGATGGAACATCAGATTGGGGTTTGAGATGAAAGTCGTTCAAGTGTTACAAAAAGCTTGGCTAGAGTTTACTGTATGCTGCAGTTCGATGGTTTATATCATTGTTAGAATAGTCGCTGATGTAAACAAAATAAATCTACCTGAATGGTTTGAAAATTTTGACATACCTACAATTTCACTATTCTTGATGGCATTTATTTTACTTTATAGAAGTGAAGAAAAATATGATAAAGGATGATAAAATGAATCTGAACTTTGTGGCTCCAGTATTAGGGCAATCTTGGGGAATATTGGGGTGTTAAGCTGATGAACTGTTGTCTGATTTTAGTTAGAAAGATATTCGTATGTTTAAAAAAGAAGTGATATTATTAGGGCTGCTTCTGCTAGTACGTATTGTACTTTCTATCATGCAAGTTTTAATGGATTTTAAACTATTGCTAGGAAAGTATAGTGTAAATTTCATGGAACTTTCAGATTTATTCTCTTATCCCCTACTTTTTTTAATCATTTACATAGCGGTAAAATATCATGCTATCCAGAAAATAAGAGGTAAAGAAGATAATCAGGATGGCAATAAATAAGACTTAAAAAATTTTTCTAACATTCCTTTTCTTATTTCTGATGAATCTTTTGCTTTTTAAAGTACTTGCTGGTCTAAGCTTTAAGGTGACAATGAGTGAAAAAACTATCTTGTACCACCCTTGTTTTCATTATATGATTGACAAAAAATTGGAAAAGGTAAGAAATATTAATCATTATATTTTCTAGGTAGGACGTTTGTTCTACCTATTTTTATTTAGGAAAAAGTGCTGTTCAGGTGCAGTTATTGTTTTTTTAGAAATAATTTTCTTTTTGCTTCTTTGTTTGTATAAAATAATCTTACAAAGTTTTCTTTGGAGATTGTTAGGAAAAGGAGTAGGATATGAAATTTGGGAAACGGCATTATCGTCCTCAGGTAGACCAGATGGACTGCGGTGTGGCTTCATTAGCCATGATCTTTGGTTATTATGGAAGTTATTATTCTCTGGCTTACTTGCGAGAATTGGCCAAGACGACCATGGATGGGACTACAGCTTTAGGCTTAGTCAAGGTTGCAGAGGAAATTGGTTTTGAGACGCGAGCAATAAAGGCGGACATGAGCTTGTTTGATTTGCCGGATGTAACCTTTCCTTTTGTGGCTCATGCGCTTAAGGAAGGAAAATTGCTCCATTATTATGTGGTGACTGGGCAGGATAAGGACAGCATTCATATTGCCGATCCAGATCCTGGGGTAAAATTGACCAAGCTGCCACGTGAGCGTTTTGCGGAAGAATGGACGGGAGTGACTCTGTTTATGGCACCTAGTCCAGACTATAAGCCTCATAAGGATCAGAAGAATGGCCTGCTATCTTTTATCCCTATATTAGTGAAGCAGCGTGGTTTGATTGCCAATATAGTTTTGGCAACACTCTTGGTCACCTTGATTAACATTGTGGGTTCTTATTATTTGCAATCTATCATTGATACCTATGTTCCAGATCAGATGCGTTCGACGCTGGGGATTATTTCTATTGGGCTGGTCATCGTCTATATTCTCCAGCAGATCTTGTCTTATGCTCAGGAATATCTCTTACTTGTTTTGGGGCAACGCTTGTCGATTGACGTGATTTTATCCTATATCAAGCATGTTTTTCACCTGCCTATGTCCTTTTTTGCGACACGTCGTACAGGGGAAATCGTGTCTCGTTTCACGGATGCTAACAGTATTATCGATGCTCTGGCTTCGACTATTCTGTCAATTTTTTTGGATGTATCTACTGTCTTGATTATTTCAGTAGTTCTATTTTCGCAGAATAGCAATCTTTTTTTCATGAGTTTACTAGCTCTTCCTATCTACACAGTGATTATCTTTGCTTTTATGAAGCCCTTTGAAAAGATGAATCGGGATACCATGGAAGCCAATGCAGTTCTGTCTTCTTCTATCATTGAGGACATCAATGGCATTGAGACCATCAAGTCCTTAACTAGTGAAAGCTCCCGTTATCAAAAGATTGACAAGGAATTTGTGGATTATCTGAAAAAATCCTTTACCTATAGTCGAGCAGAGAGTCAGCAAAAGGCTCTGAAAAAAGTTGCCCATCTCTTGCTCAATGTCGGCATTCTATGGATGGGGGCTGTTCTGGTTATGGATGGCAAGATGAGTTTGGGGCAGTTGATTACCTATAATACCTTGCTGGTTTACTTTACCAATCCTTTGGAAAATATCATCAATCTGCAAACCAAACTTCAGACAGCGCAGGTTGCCAATAACCGTCTGAATGAGGTTTATCTGGTAGCTTCTGAGTTTGAGGAGAAGAAAACAGTTGAGGATTTGAGCTTTCTAGAAGGAGATATGGATTTCAAGCAGGTTCACTACAAATATGGCTATGGTCGAGATGTCTTATCGGATATCAATTTGACTATTCCGCAGGGTTCTAAGGTGGCTTTTGTGGGGATTTCGGGGTCAGGTAAGACGACCTTGGCCAAGATGATGGTTAATTTTTACGACCCAAGTCAGGGAGATATTAGTCTGGGTGGTGTCAATCTCAATCAGATTGATAAAAAAGCTCTGCGCCAGTATATCAACTACCTGCCTCAGCAACCCTATGTTTTCAATGGGACGATTTTGGAGAATCTTCTCCTTGGAGCTAAGGAGGGGACGACCCAGGAGGATATCTTGAGAGCAGTGGAGTTGGCTGAGATTCGGGAGGATATCGAGCGGATGCCACTGAATTACCAGACAGAATTGACTTCGGATGGAGCGGGCATTTCAGGTGGGCAACGTCAGAGAATTGCTTTGGCGCGTGCTCTCTTGACCGATGCGCCTGTCTTGATTTTGGATGAGGCGACCAGCAGTTTGGATATTTTGACCGAGAAGCGAATTGTCGATAATCTCATGGCTTTAGACAAGACCTTGATTTTCATCGCCCACCGCTTGACCATTGCTGAGCGGACAGAGAAGGTTGTCGTTTTGGATCAGGGCAAGATTGTCGAAGAAGGCACACATGCAGATTTGTTGGCTCAGGGTGGCTTTTACGCCCATCTAGTGAATAGTTAGAGAGGAAAAAAGATGCAATCAGAATTTTTAGAAAGTGCTGAGTTTTACAATCGTCGTTACCATAATTTTTCTAGTCGGGTGATTGTACCCATGTCTCTTCTACTTGTATTTTTGCTTGGCTTTGCAACTTTTGCAGAGAAGGAGATGAGTTTGTCTACTAGAGCTACTATCGAACCTGCTCGTATCATTGCCACCATTCAGTCTAGTAGTAATAGTAAGATTGTTGCCAACCATTTGGCTGAAAATAAGTTTGTCAAGCAAGGGGATCTTCTCGTTCAATACCAAGAGGGAGCAGAAGCAGTTCAGGCTGAGAATTATGCTAGTCAGTTGGACATGCTCAAGGATCAGAAGGTTCAACTGGAGTATTTAAAAGCAAGCCTTCAAGCAGGAAGTGATCAATTTCCTGAAGCAGATAAATTTGGCTATCAGCATAGTTTTTTAGATTATCTAAATCAAGCTGCTAGTCTGCGAAGTCAGGTTGAGCAACAAAATGCTAGTATATCATCTCAAAATGCAGCAGCCAGTGGTAGTCAGGCAGAGTTAGGTAATCTCATCGGTGAAACCCAGTCCAAAATTAAAGAATATCAGCAAGCCAAGTCTGCTATTCAAGCTGATGGAGTCTTAGAGAGTGATCATCCAGCTTATGCCATTTATCAATCTTATCAGTCAACAAAAGAGCAGGGATCGGAAGCCAAACAGCAGGCCTTGTCTCAGCTAGATGCTCAAATCACTCAGTTGGAGTTAACTCTTGCAGGTTATCGAGTACAGTATGCAGGTTCAGGAGCACAGCAAGCTTATGCCTCTGGATTGGGAAGTCAGTTGGAGTCATTAAAATCTCAGCAACTAGCCAAGGTAGGCCAGGAATTAACGCTCTTGGATCAGAAAATTCTTGAAGCGGAGTCGGGTAAAAAGATTCAAGGAAATCTTTTAGACAAGGGGAAAATTACAGCAACAGAAGATGGTGTTCTACATTTGAATCCTGAGCATAGTCGATCTACCATCATTCCAGAAGGAACTATCCTCGCTCACCTTTTTCCGCAGTTGGCTAGAGAGAGAAAAGCAAAACTAACAGCTTATATCAGTTCTAAGGAAGTGGCTGGTCTCAAGCATGGAAATGAGGTACGATTTACAACGGTAACGGATGCCAATAAGCAGCTAGTATTGACATCCAAGATTACGAATATCGATACCAGTGCGACTCAGACAGAAAAGGGCAATTTCTTTAAATTAGAGGCAGAGACGGATTTGAATGCTGAACAAGCAGAAAAACTTCGTTATGGACTTGAAGGTCGTTTGACTATGATTACAGGTAGGAAGAGTTTTTTACGCTACTATCTTGATCGTTTTTTGAAACAAGAATAAAGTTCTCATTCTAACTCAAATCAATCTTAGAAAATCGCAAATGAAAAATCATTTGCGATTTTTCTGTACTTTTTCAGATATAATATCAAATATAGTTCGTGAAATATTTGATTTTTAGTGTATGTTGTGTTAGAATGATGTAAAGTAATACGAAAGGCGAACAAGAAAATGTCCAGTAAACTTATTTATACGGGAAAAGCTAAAGATATCTATACTACAGAAGACGAAAATGTGATTAAGTCGGTCTACAAGGACCAGGCAACCATGCTAAATGGAGCTCGCAAAGAGACCATTGAGGGTAAAGGTGTGCTGAATAATCAGATTTCGTCTCTTATTTTTGAAAAATTGAATGCTGCTGGAGTGGCGACACACTTTATCGAACGTATTTCTGACACAGAACAACTCAATAAGAAGGTGACCATCATTCCTTTGGAGGTTGTTCTTCGTAACGTGACTGCAGGTTCTTTCTCAAAACGTTTTGGCGTGGAAGAAGGTTTGGACTTAGAAACTCCAATCGTTGAATTTTACTACAAGAACGATGATTTGGATGATCCATTCATCAATGATGAGCATGTGAAGTTCTTGGATATTGCCAATGATGAGCAAATTGCTTATATCAAGGGAGAAACACGTCGTATCAATGAATTGTTGAAAGATTGGTTTGCACAAATTGGTCTTCGTTTGATTGACTTCAAATTGGAATTCGGTTTTGATAAGGATGGCAAAATTATCTTGGCAGATGAATTTTCACCAGATAACTGCCGCCTTTGGGATGCTGAAGGGCACCATATGGATAAGGATGTTTTCCGTAGAGATCTGGGCAGTTTAACAGATGTTTATCAGGTTGTTTTGGAGAAGTTGCAGGGATTGAAGTAACCTGTTTGAAACGAAAAACCTTCGTCTTTAAAGAAAAGGGACTCAAGCTGAAAAGGTCTACTAGACCTTTTCACTCCGTAGAGATCTGGGCAGTTTAACGGATGTATATAAGGTTGTGCTGGAGAAATTACAAGGATTGAAGTAAAGTTTTACTTGATCTTCACTACAATCTTTAAGTAGAAATAGATAAAGGAACTAAAATGGATAAACGTATTTTCGTTGAGAAAAAAGCTGATTTTCGTGTCAAATCTGACTCTTTAGTAAAAGAATTACAGCATAATCTTCAGTTGAAAACCTTGAATGATTTTCGGATTGTTCAGGTTTACGATGTCTTTAATTTAGCAGAGGATTTGTTTGCGCGTGCGGAAAAACATATCTTCTCTGAGCAGGTGACCGATACTGTTTTGGATGAAGCTGCGGTTCAGGCTGATCTTGAGAAGGTTGCTTTCTTTGCTATCGAAAGTTTGCCTGGTCAATTTGACCAACGTGCGGCATCTTCACAGGAAGCTTTGCTTTTACTTGGTAGTTCAAATGATGTAACAGTGAACACAGCACAACTTTACTTGGTCAATAAGGATATTGATGCGAATGAATTGGAAGCTGTCAAAAACTACCTCTTGAACCCAGTGGACTCTCGTTTCAAAGATATCACTGTTGGCATTGCTAAACAGGAATTCTCTGAGTCTGATAAGACCATTCCAAACTTGGATTTCTTTGAAACTTATACAGCAGAAGATTTTGCACAGTATAAGGCAGAGCAAGGATTGGCCATGGAAGTGGATGACCTTCTCTTCATCCAAGATTACTTCAAGTCTATTGGACGTGTGCCAACTGAAACTGAGCTTAAGGTCTTGGATACTTACTGGTCTGACCACTGCCGTCACACAACTTTCGAGACTGAGTTGAAAAACATCGACTTCTCAGCTTCTAAATTCCAAAAACAATTGCAAGCGACTTATGACAAGTATATTGCCATGCGTGATGAGTTGGGACGTACGGAAAAACCTCAAACCTTGATGGATATGGCGACTATTTTTGGTCGTTATGAGCGTGCCAATGGTCGTTTGGACGACATGGAAGTGTCAGATGAAATCAATGCTTGCTCGGTTGAAATTGAAGTGGATGTCAATGGTGTGAAAGAACCTTGGCTCCTCATGTTCAAAAACGAAACCCACAACCACCCAACGGAAATTGAGCCATTTGGTGGGGCTGCTACCTGTATCGGTGGTGCTATTCGTGACCCATTGTCAGGTCGTTCTTACGTTTACCAAGCCATGCGAATCTCGGGTGCTGGTGATATTACAGTACCGATTGCTGAAACTCGTGCTGGGAAATTGCCACAACAAGTCATTTCTAAAACAGCTGCTCATGGTTATTCTTCATATGGTAACCAGATTGGGCTTGCGACGACCTATGTTCGTGAGTATTTCCACCCAGGTTTCGTTGCTAAACGTATGGAGTTGGGCGCTGTTGTCGGTGCGGCTCCCAAGGGTAATGTTGTTCGTGAAAAACCGGAAGCGGGCGATGTGATTATCCTTCTCGGTGGTAAGACAGGACGTGATGGTGTCGGTGGTGCGACAGGTTCTTCTAAAGTTCAAACGGTTGAGTCTGTAGAGACTGCTGGTGCTGAGGTTCAAAAAGGGAATGCCATCGAAGAACGTAAGATTCAACGCCTCTTCCGTAATGGTGAGGTCACTCGTCTTATCAAAAAATCAAATGATTTTGGAGCAGGTGGTGTCTGTGTAGCTATCGGTGAATTGGCAGACGGTCTTGAAATCGACCTCAACAAGGTGCCTCTTAAATACCAAGGCTTGAATGGTACAGAAATTGCCATCTCTGAATCACAAGAACGGATGGCGGTCGTGGTTCGTCCAGAAGACGTAGATGCCTTCGTTGCGGAATGTAACAAAGAAAATATTGATGCTGTTGTTGTTGCGACAGTGACTGAAAAACCAAATCTAGTTATGCACTGGAATGGAGAAACCATTGTCGACTTGGAGCGTCGTTTCCTTGATACCAATGGTGTGCGCGTGGTCGTCGATGCCAAGGTTGTGGACAAGGATGTTAAACTCCCAGAAGAACGACAAACAAGTGCTGAAACTCTTGAAGCAGACACCCTTGCGGTTCTATCTGACCTCAACCATGCGAGTCAAAAAGGTTTGCAGACCATCTTTGACTGTTCAGTCGGTCGTTCTACGGTCAACCACCCACTTGGTGGTCGTTACCAACTCACACCGACTGAGGCATCTGTACAAAAATTGCCAGTTCAACATGGTGTGACTCATACTGCGTCAGTCATGGCTCAAGGGTTCAACCCTTATGTAGCAGAATGGTCACCTTACCACGGTGCTGCCTATGCAGTTATCGAAGCGACTGCTCGTTTGGTTGCGACTGGTGCAAACTGGTCCAAGGCTCGTTTCTCTTACCAAGAGTACTTTGAGCGCATGGACAAGCAAGCTGAGCGTTTTGGTCAGCCAGTAGCTGCTCTTCTAGGTTCTATCGAAGCACAAATTCAACTTGGTTTGCCATCTATCGGTGGTAAGGACTCTATGTCTGGTACCTTTGAAGAATTGACGGTGCCACCAACCTTGGTTGCCTTTGGGGTGACGACGGCAGATAGCCGTAAGGTTCTTTCTCCTGAGTTCAAGACTGCTGGTGAAAACATCTACTACATCCCAGGACAAGCCCTCTCAGCAGAGATTGATTTTGACTTGATTAAGAAAAATTTTGCTCGGTTTGAAGACATCCAAACTGGCCACAAAGTGACAGCTGCATCAGCGGTCAAATATGGTGGTGTCCTTGAAGCTCTTGCCCTTGCAAGCTTTGGGAACCATATCGGTGCAGAGGTGATCTTGCCTGAACTTGAAACGGCCTTGACAGCTCAATTGGGTGGCTTTGTCTTCACATCTCCGGAAGAGATTTCAGGTGTTGCCAAGATTGGACAAACAGCAGCTGACTTTACACTTACTGTCAACGATGTAACGCTTGATGGACACAAACTTGACAGTGCCTTCCAAGGTAAATTGGAAGAAGTTTACCCAACGGAATTTGCACAAGCAACTGAGTTGGAAGAAGTTCCTGCTGTGGCATCAGATGCTGTCATCAAAGCTAAAGAAACAGTTGAGACACCAGTGGTTTACATCCCAGTGTTCCCAGGTACTAACTCTGAATACGATTCAGCTAAGGCCTTTGAAAAAGAAGGTGCGAAAGTCAACTTAGTACCATTTGTCACATTGAATGAAGAGGCTATTGTCAAGTCTGTTGACACAATGGTTGACAATATCGGAAAAGCCAACATTATCTTCTTTGCAGGTGGCTTCTCAGCCGCTGACGAACCTGATGGATCAGCTAAATTCATCGTTAATATCTTGCTTAACGAAAAAGTACGTGCAGCTATCGATAGCTTCATCGAAGGTGGTGGTTTGATTATCGGTATCTGTAACGGATTCCAAGCTCTTGTCAAATCTGGTCTTCTTCCATATGGTAACTTTGAAGATGCAAACAGTACTAGTCCAACTCTCTTCTACAATGATGCCAACCAACACGTGGCTAAGATGGTGGAAACACGGATTGCCAATACCAACTCACCATGGCTTGCTGGCGTGAAAGTTGGTGACATCCATGCCATCCCAGTATCACACGGTGAAGGTAAGTTTGTCGTGACAGCTGAGGAATTTGCAGAACTTCGTGACAATGGTCAAATCTTTACCCAATACGTTGACTTCGAAGGCAAACCAAGCATGGATTCAAAATACAATCCTAACGGTTCTGTCAATGCGATTGAAGGGATCACAAGTAAGAACGGTCAAATCATTGGTAAGATGGGACACTCAGAACGTTTCGAAGACGGTCTTTTCCAAAATATTCCAGGAAATAAAGACCAATATCTCTTTGCATCAGCTGTTAAATACTTTACTGGAAAATAGACTTTGCAGATTTTCTAATAGATAACCATCAGTAAATGTAAAATCAAGTAGATCTAACTTACGACAATTGCAAATGATTTATTGTTGCGAGTGAAACGAGCTTCTGCCGTATCATTCCGCTCTAGTATCGTTAAGGAATGATACACAAATAAAAATTAGGTATATAAAATGACATACGAAGTAAAATCTCTTAATGAAGAATGTGGTGTTTTTGGTATCTGGGGTCACCCAGACGCTGCCAAATTGACCTATTTTGGACTCCATAGTCTTCAGCACCGTGGTCAGGAGGGTGCAGGAATCCTCTCCAATGACCAAGGGAAATTGAAGCGTCATCGTGATATGGGGCTTTTATCAGAAGTCTTCAAAAATCCTGCGAATTTAGATAAATTGACAGGAACTGGAGCTATTGGACACGTGCGTTATGCGACTGCGGGAGAAGCTTCTGTAGACAATATCCAACCTTTCCTTTTCCGCTTTCATGATATGCAGTTTGGTTTGGCTCATAATGGGAATCTGACCAATGCAGAATCGCTCAAGCAAGAATTGGAACAAAGAGGAGCGATTTTCAGTTCAACCTCTGACTCTGAAATCTTGGCTCACCTTATTCGCCGTAGCCACAATCCAAACTTGATGGGTAAAATCAAGGAAGCACTCAGTCTTGTTAAAGGTGGTTTTGCTTATCTTTTGATGTTTGAAGATAAGTTAATTGCAGCGCTTGACCCAAATGGCTTCCGACCTCTGTCTATCGGGAAAATGGCCAACGGAGCGGTGGTGGTTTCCTCTGAAACCTGTGCTTTTGAGGTTATTGGTGCTGAATGGATTCGTGATTTGAAGCCAGGTGAGATTGTGATCATTGATGACAAGGGAATCCAGTATGATAGCTATACGGATGATACTCAGTTGGCGATTTGTTCTATGGAGTATATCTATTTTGCCCGCCCTGATTCTAATATCCACGGTGTCAATGTTCATACGGCACGTAAACGTATGGGTGCCCAATTGGCGCGTGAATTCAAGCATGAAGCAGATATCGTGGTCGGTGTGCCCAATTCTTCCCTCAGCGCAGCCATGGGATTTGCGGAAGAGTCTGGTTTGCCAAACGAAATGGGTCTTATCAAGAACCAATACACCCAACGTACCTTTATCCAACCAACTCAAGAATTGCGAGAGCAAGGGGTGCGGATGAAACTCTCTGCTGTTTCTGGCGTTGTCAAAGGCAAGCGTGTGGTTATGATTGATGACTCTATTGTACGTGGGACGACCTCTCGTCGTATCGTCCAGCTTTTAAAGGAAGCAGGGGCGACTGAGGTTCACGTTGCAATTGGAAGCCCAGCGCTAGCTTATCCATGTTTCTACGGGATTGATATCCAGACACGTCAGGAGCTGATTGCGGCTAATCATACGGTCGAAGAAACTCGCCAAATCATTGGTGCGGACAGTCTGACTTATCTTTCTGTTGAGGGGTTGATTGATTCAATTGGTATTGAAACAGATGCGCCAAATGGTGGTCTCTGTGTCGCTTACTTTGACGGTGACTACCCAACACCTCTCTACGATTATGAAGAAGACTATCGTAGAAGTTTGGAAGAAAAGATCAGTTTTTACAAATAGACAATAGATCCTCCATTAAAGAAAAGGAAAAATAAAATGGCAAATAAAAATGCGTACGCTCAATCTGGTGTGGATGTTGAAGCGGGTTATGAAGTTGTTGAACGGATTAAAAAGCACGTGGCTCGTACGGAGCGTGCAGGTGTCATGGGAGCTCTGGGTGGCTTTGGTGGTATGTTTGACCTTTCAAAGACTGGGGTTAAAGAACCCGTCTTGATTTCAGGAACTGACGGTGTCGGAACCAAGCTCATGTTGGCTATCAAATACGACAAGCACGATACTATTGGTCAGGACTGTGTGGCCATGTGTGTCAATGATATCATCGCTGCAGGTGCGGAACCCCTCTATTTCCTCGACTATGTGGCGACAGGGAAGAATGAACCAGCTAAACTAGAACAAGTAGTCGCTGGTGTGGCAGAAGGTTGTGTGCAGGCAGGCGCTGCCCTCATTGGTGGGGAAACGGCTGAAATGCCTGGCATGTACGGCGAAGATGACTATGACTTGGCTGGTTTTGCGGTCGGTGTGGCTGAAAAATCTCAAATCATTGACGGTTCAAAGGTGGCAGAAGGAGATGTTCTTCTCGGACTTGCTTCAAGTGGGATTCACTCAAATGGTTACTCCCTCGTTCGCCGTGTCTTTGCCAACTACACAGGTGAGGAAATCTTGCCAGAATTGGAAGGCAAGCAACTCAAGGAAGTTCTTCTTGAGCCGACTCGTATCTATGTCAAGGCTGTCTTACCACTCATCAAGGAAGAGTTGATCAACGGCATTGCCCACATCACAGGCGGTGGCTTTATTGAGAATGTCCCTCGCATGTTTGCAGCTGACTTGGCTGCTGAGATTGAAGAAGACAAGGTTCCAGTGCTTCCAATTTTCAAAGCCCTTGAAAAATACGGTGAAATCAAACATGAAGAAATGTTTGAAATCTTCAATATGGGCGTAGGGATCATACTGGCAGTTAGCCCTGAAAATGTAAGTCGTGTCAAGGAATTGCTGGATGAACCAGTCTATGAAATTGGTCGCATCGTCAAGAAAGAAAACGAAAGTGTCATCATCAAATGAAAAAAATAGCGGTTTTTGCCTCTGGTAATGGCTCGAATTTTCAGGTGATTGCCGAAGAGTTTCCAGTGGAGTTTGTCTTTTCAGACCATCGTGATGCCTATGTGCTTGAGCGTGCAGACAAGCTCGGTGTTCTGTCCTATGCTTTTGAACTCAAGGAGTTTGAGAGCAAGGCAGACTACGAAGCAGCCATTGTCGAACTCTTGGAAGAGCACCAGATTGACTTGGTTTGTCTAGCAGGCTACATGAAAATTGTTGGGCCTACTTTATTGGCAGCTTATGAAGGCAGGACTATCAACATTCATCCAGCCTACTTGCCAGAATTTCCAGGAGCTCATGGGATTGAGGATGCTTGGAATGCTGGCGTTGCTGAGAGCGGCGTGACCATTCATTGGGTGGATTCAGGTGTGGATACAGGCAAGGTTATCAAACAAGTGCGTGTGCCACGGTTAGCTGATGATACCATTGACAGTTTTGAAGAACGGATTCATGAAGCGGAATATCAGCTCTATCCAGAAGTGTTGGAATGTTTGGGAGTAGGGAGAAGATAAGAAGTAAATCAAGTTTTGATTGCGCAATCTTGCTAGGAGAAAAAATGATTGAACTGAAATTAGTAGATGAGAGCAGTTTTCAAGCAGTGCTGGATTTGAAAATATCTGAAGCTGACGAACGAGCACGTTTCGTGGCTCCAAATGTACGCTCTTTAGCTGACGCATGGCTCTATCGAGAGAATGGGGATGTGTTTCCAATGGCAATTTATTGGAATGAGCTTGTAGTTGGTTTTCTCCTGTTGGAAATAGATAAGGATGAAGCGGAATACTTTATCTGGCGGATAATGATTGGCCAGCAGTACCAAGGAAGAGGTTATGGACGAAAAGCCGTGGAATTTCTGATCAAAAAGGCTCAGATGGATAGCACTTGCAATCATATTATCGCAGATTATGTGGTTGGAAATGAAAAAATGAAGCACCTGTTGACTAGTCTGGGTTTTAAGGAAACAGGATTCATAGAAGAAAATAATGAAGTCGCTATGCGCTTGGACCTAAAGAAAGAGGAATAGAATGACGAAAAAAGCTTTAATCAGTGTCTCAAACAAAGAGGGCATTGTTGAATTTGCCCAAGAACTTAAAAAAACTCGGTTGGGACATCATCTCAACAGGTGGAACCAAGGTTGCCCTTGATAATGCTGGGGTGAGCACAATTGCCATTGATGATTCATATGATATCTTTGATTTAAAATTGGAGTCAGTGATTGTTGAAGACGGCTTCAAACGGAGGTATTTGTAATGTTAGAATCTAAAAAAACAACTCGATATGTATTTTATGCCTATCTGATGTTATTAACTTGGGGGATCTTATTTAAGTTTGAAACTAATCCTGAATTTATAGCATTTTTCTTAGCTCCAAGGTACATCAATTGGATTCCATTTTCAGAACCACTAATAGTAGATGGAAAAATTGTTTTTGCTGAAATGTTATTTAATCTGATTTCCTTTATTCCATTAGGTGTTTGTTTCCCTCTGATAAAAACTAATTTATCTAGTTTAAGAATAGTCGGGACAGGTTTCTTGATTAGTCTATTGTTTGAGTGCTCACAGTATATTTTGGCAATAGGTATAACAGATATAACGGATTTGGCTTTAAATACGCTAGGTGTCTGTGTAGGCTTGCTGATTTACCAAATGTTTATAAGAGTGTTCAAATCGCAGACTAGGAAATGGGTCAATATCTTAGGTATGCTTAGCCTTGGTTTTGTTTATCTTGTTTTACTGTTACTGCATTTAATTGGTGTTTAACTAATGATTAAAAAGGAGAATATAATGACTAAACGCGCTTTAATCAGCGTCTCAGACAAAGCGGGCATTGTTGAATTTGCCCAAGAACTCAAAAAACTTGGTTGGGAAATTATCTCGACAGGTGGGACCAAGGTTGCTCTTGACCATGCCGGGGTGGAGACCATTGCCATTGATGATGTGACTGGTTTTCCAGAGATGATGGACGGTCGTGTCAAGACTCTCCATCCAAATATTCACGGTGGACTTTTGGCTCGTCGTGACTTGGATAGTCACTTGGAAGCAGCTAAGGATAATAACATCGAGCTTATCGATCTTGTTGTAGTTAACCTTTACCCATTCAAGGAAACGATTCTCAAACCAGATGTGACTTACGCTGATGCAGTGGAAAATATTGACATCGGTGGGCCATCTATGCTTCGTTCAGCAGCCAAAAACCATGCCAGTGTAACAGTTGTGGTAGACCCAGTGGATTACACTGTGGTTCTTGACGAATTGTCAGCAAATGGTGAAACTACTTATGAAACTCGCCAACGTTTGGCAGCCAAGGTTTTCCGTCACACAGCGGCTTATGATGCTTTGATAGCAGAGTATTTTACAGCTCGGGTCGGCGAAAGCAAGCCTGAAAAACTGACCTTGACTTATGACCTCAAGCAAGCTATGCGTTACGGGGAAAATCCTCAGCAGGATGCGGACTTCTACCAAAAAGCCTTGCCGACAGACTACTCGATTGCTTCAGCCAAACAGCTCAACGGGAAGGAATTATCTTTTAACAATATCCGTGATGCGGATGCTGCCATTCGTATTATTCGTGATTTCAAAGACCGTCCAACCGTTGTGGCTCTCAAACACATGAACCCATGTGGAATCGGTCAGGCTGATGACATCGAGACTGCTTGGGACTACGCTTATGAGTCTGATCCAGTGTCTATCTTTGGTGGGATTGTCGTTCTCAACCGTGAGGTGGATGCTGCGACAGCTGAGAAGATGCACGGCGTTTTCCTTGAAATTATCATCGCACCGAGCTATACCGATGAAGCGCTAGCCATTTTGACCAACAAAAAGAAAAACTTGCGTATCCTTGCCTTGCCATTTGATGCTCAAGAGGCTAGCGAAGTGGAAGCAGAATATACAGGTGTTGTCGGTGGACTTCTGGTGCAAAACCAAGACGTTGTCAAAGAAAGTCCAGCTGACTGGCAAGTGGTGACCAAACGCCAACCAACAGAGACAGAAACGACAGCTCTTGAGTTCGCTTGGAAGGCTATCAAGTATGTCAAATCAAACGGAATTATCGTGACCAACGACCACATGACACTGGGTGTTGGTCCAGGTCAAACTAACCGTGTGTCTTCCGTACGTATTGCCATTGACCAAGCCAAAGACCGCCTTGACGGCGCTGTGCTTGCTTCTGATGCCTTCTTCCCATTTGCGGATAATGTGGAAGAAATCGCCAAAGCAGGTATCAAGGCTATCATCCAGCCAGGTGGGTCCGTCCGTGATCAGGAATCCATCGAAGCTGCTGACAAATACGGCTTGACTATGGTCTTCACAGGAGTGAGACATTTTAGACATTAAGAACGTTAAAGGGAAGAAAACAGTTTCTTTCCTTTTTTTGCTTTAAAAGCGAAACGAAACAAGATTAAAACGAACGTTTATGGTATAATATTAGTAAATAATTCGAAAAAGAGGTTGAAAGATGAAGCTGTTAGTTGTCGGCTCGGGTGGTCGTGAACATGCCATTGCTAAGAAGTTGCTTGAGTCAAAAGACGTTGAAAAAGTCTTTGTAGCTCCTGGGAATGATGGTATGACTCTGGATGGTCTGGAATTGGTAAATATCTCTATTTCCGAACATTCTAAATTGATTGAGTTTGCAAAAGCCAACGATATAGCTTGGTCATTTATTGGGCCAGATGACGCCCTTGCGGCTGGTATCGTGGATGATTTTAATAAGGCTGGTCTCAAAGCCTTTGGTCCGACAAGATTGGCAGCTGAGCTGGAGTGGTCCAAGGATTTTGCCAAGGAAATCATGGTCAAATACGGCGTTCCGACAGCAGCCTATGGCACATTCTCAGATTTCGAGGAAGCCAAGGTCTATATCGAAAAGCAGGGGGCACCAATCGTAGTTAAAGCAGATGGTTTGGCCCTTGGGAAGGGTGTCGTCGTTGCGGAGACAGTTGAGCAAGCCGTCGAAGCCGCTCATGAGATGCTTTTGGACAATAAATTTGGCGACTCAGGTGCGCGTGTGGTTATTGAGGAATTCCTTCAAGGAGAGGAATTTTCACTCTTTGCCTTTGTCAATGGTGATAAGTTCTCCATTATGCCAACGGCTCAGGACCACAAACGTGCCTACGATGGAGACAAAGGGCCTAACACGGGTGGTATGGGTGCCTATGCGCCAGTTCCACACTTGCCACAGAGTGTAGTTGATACAGCGGTTGACACCATTGTCAAGCCAGTCCTCGAAGGGATGATTAAAGAAGGTCGCCCTTATCTGGGAGTTCTTTACGCAGGGCTTATCTTGACAGCTGATGGACCTAAGGTCATCGAGTTCAACGCTCGTTTCGGAGATCCTGAAACTCAGATTATTCTGCCTCGTTTGACATCTGATTTTGCACAAAATATCACGGATATTCTGGATGGTAAGGAGCCAAATATCACTTGGACGGATAAGGGTGTGACTCTGGGTGTGGTTGTCGCATCCAAGGGATACCCGCTAGAATATGAAAAGGGTGTTGAATTGCCAGCCAATACAGAAGGCGACATCATCACCTACTATGCAGGGGCTAAGTTTGCGGAAAATAGCAGAGCACTGCTATCAAACGGCGGACGTGTCTATATGCTGGTTACCACAGCAGATACCGTTAAAGAAGCCCAAGACACTATCTACCAAGAACTTGCCCAACAACAAACAGAAGGCCTCTTTTACCGAACCGATATCGGAAGAAAGGCAATTAGATAAAGGTATAAAAAAGCGACGTAGTCGCAAAACACGATAATGGTCGCCGTGGTGAAAAGACCAGAACAATTTTTATTCTGGTCGGGGGAAACTTTGAGACCCTAGGCTCAAAGTTTAGGAATGAAACCGAAGATTTGCTTCCGTCCCCACCACCTAAGACCATTATCAAAAAAGAAGAAAAAGGAAAAATTATGACTAAACCAATTATTTCCATCATCATGGGCTCAAAATCCGACTGGGCAACCATGCAAAAAGCCGCCGAAGTACTAGACCGCTTCGGTGTAGCCTACGAAAAGAAAGTTGTCTCTGCCCACCGCACACCTGACCTCATGTTCAAGCATGCCGAAGAAGCGCGTAGTCGTGGTATCAAGGTCATCATCGCAGGTGCAGGTGGCGCAGCCCATTTGCCAGGTATGGTTGCTGCTAAAACAACCCTTCCAGTCATTGGGGTGCCCGTTAAATCACGTGCTCTTAGTGGCGTGGACTCGCTTTACTCGATTGTCCAGATGCCGGGTGGCGTACCTGTTGCGACAATGGCTATTGGTGAAGCTGGTGCGACAAATGCGGCTCTCTTTGCCCTCCGTCTCCTTTCAGTAGAGGATCAGTCTATCGCGACAGCATTGGCAGATTTCGCAGAAGAACAAGGAAAAATCGCAGAGGAGTCGACGAATGAGCTCATCTAAAACAATCGGAATTATCGGTGGCGGCCAGCTAGGTCAAATGATGGCCATTTCTGCTATCTACATGGGCCATAAGGTTATCGCGCTGGATCCTGCGGCGGATTGCCCGGCCTCTCGCGTGGCGGAGATCATCGTGGCTCCTTATAATGACGTGGATGCTCTGCGTCAGTTGGCTGAGCGTTGCGATGTCCTCACCTATGAGTTTGAAAATGTCGATGCCGATGGTTTGGATGCTGTCATCAAGGAGGGACAACTCCCTCAAGGGACTGACCTACTTCGTATCTCCCAAAACCGTATCTTTGAGAAGGACTTTCTTTCTAACAAGGCCAAAGTCACCGTTGCTCCTTACAAGGTTGTGACCTCAAGCCAAGATTTGGTAGATATTGACCTGTTGAAAAACTATGTCCTCAAGACGGCGACCGGTGGCTACGATGGGCATGGACAAAAGGTTATTAGTTCAGAATCAGACTTGGCAGAAGCCTATACACTAGCTGATTCAGCAGACTGTGTCTTGGAAGAATTTGTCAATTTCGACCTTGAAATTTCTGTCATCGTGTCAGGAAATGGCAAGGACGTGACAGTTTTCCCGGTTCAGGAAAATATCCATCGCAACAACATCCTATCTAAGACCATTGTGCCAGCTCGTATTTCTGATGATCTAGCTGAGAAAGCCAAAGCCATGGCTGTACGAATTGCAGAACAGCTTAACTTGTCTGGAACTCTTTGCGTGGAAATGTTTGCGACTGCTGATGACATCATTGTCAATGAAATTGCGCCACGTCCACACAATTCTGGTCACTACTCGATTGAAGCCTGTGACTTTTCACAATTTGATACGCATATCTTAGGTGTTCTTGGAGCAGCATTACCAGCTATCAAACTGCATGCACCAGCCGTTATGCTCAATGTTCTCGGCCAGCATGTCGAGGCCGCTGAAAAATATGTCACAGAAAATCCAAGCGCCCACCTTCACATGTATGGTAAAATAGAAGCAAAGCACAACCGCAAGATGGGACATGTGACTTTGTTTAGTGATATGCCGAATAGTGTGGTTGAGTTTGGGGAAGGGATAGATTTTTAGAGATAAATATGAAATTTGAGGTGGAATTATTAACTAAAAATATTAGCATTGTCAAACTTGATGAATTATTTCGTAGTTCAGAGATAATTAGTATTATTTCTAGTAACCACAGTGAAGTTGGTGATAAGAATGTGGAGGAGTATTCAATTGACTATAAGTGTTCTTACGAAAATGACGAATTTACGATAAATATCCAACAATGTAGAAGTGGAATAGTCGAAATTTCACTTAGTTATGAATATAGTAATTATAAATTGAAGTCGGCAAAAAAATTTGATAAGTTTCTTTCAAAGTTTAGAGAATTTTTAGGAAAAAATCATTTGAAGTATTCAATTCTATCTAATAGTTTGTCTATGTATTTTTCGAATAGGCTTTATCCTAAATTTCAAGTATATGAATCATTATTACGGAAAATTTTTGTATTAGCTTTGTCTCCACTCGAGGACGAGGATATCATAAGAATTATCAAGGGACAGACTAATGATAAATTAGATTTATCAAAAATTCATACAATAGAGTATATTGAAAGACTGCAGATAGCTGAACTCCATGCATTAATATTTGAAATAAATATAAATCCAGTTAATGACTTAACTATTCATTTTAAAGATTTTCAAAATAAAAATGAATATATTCTGAAAGAAATGATAAGAAATTCGCTTCCAATCACTATATGGGAAAAACATTTTATACCATTCACTAATAGTGAAGAAGTTGATGTACTCAAAAATAACTACGATAGAATAAGAGAGTACAGAAATGATGTTATGCATTTTCACACACTAACCTATAGGCGTTACAAAAAAATAGATTTGTTGTTGTCAGATGTAATTAAAGAATTAGAAGAGCTTGAATATAGTATGCTCGAGAAATGGGATTTTGAAGCAACTAGAAAACTTACAAATGATATTTTTGATCAAGAGTTTCTGGCTAGCTTATCATCTTTATCTAAAACAGTATCAGAAGTAATAAGACCAGCAATGGATAGGTTTTATGCTAACAATCTTGCTTTTAATAATGCGGTCAAATCTATGATGGAAGTGTTCCATAATATTCAAATACCTAAAATAGATTCTGGAATATTAAAGTCTATTCAAGGGCTATCTGATACTATTGGGCATTTAGATTTACCAAGCCCACTTAATGAACCTGATAGTGAAGAGAAGGATGAAGAATAGGTCTATCAATTTTGAAGCACAAAATTCTCTAATTTGGCTATTATTTCATCTCATCTAATAGTTTGATGTTCCTTAGTAAAGAGGTTGGTGTAAAAATTAAAAATTGCTATTATAAAGAAAAGATACAGGGAGTAGATTTTTAATGGAAAATAATTTTTTAGATTTTAGATTGGTAAATAATTTGTTGTTGCCATCAATTAATTATGTATCTAAAAATGATTTGAAAAAAAGAGATTTTTTAAGCATTTTATATGGAATTCTTTTTTTAATATTTGCATGTATATTTTTAGTTGTAGTTTATCAGCAGATAAAATCGTTTATTTTACAGCTAGCAGTAGAGTTTGCTAATCTATACTTTATAATAGATGCAATATTTTCAGGGAAGAGAGAGTTTTTACAATATGTACCATCAACTCAGAATGCAGATTCTCTCAAATTATTTTCTGAAATAATTTTTGATGAGTTAGTTTTGCTTTTTAAGATGTTGTTTCCAATGATAATTTCACTGGTTACAATGTTCTTGTTTAAGAAACAAAATTTTGAGTCGAAAGTATTTATTGCAATCTCAATAATTCTAATTTATACTCTAATCTTTGGAGTTTATTTTCAAGCAGCGTTAATTATTGTTTTATTTGGTATTTTAATTATTTTTCATCCTATTGGAAATGGTAAATATTATACTGTTGTGCAATATTTAAATTATTTTGAAGAAATTCTTTACAATTGGTGGGGGAGTCGCACAAAAAATAAAAAGAGTATAAAGAAAATCATATTTTTAATTATTCTTTTCATAACTATGAGTTATTGTCTGTTTAGATTATTTCCAGCCTTAGGGGTAGATTTTTCTTTACTTCTAACTTTATTAGTAGTATTTATTATATGGGTCTATACTGGAAGTGCTAGCAAAGAAATGAAATTATTAAAAAAATATTTATTTATAGTATATTTTTTGGATTTACTTTAATTGGGAATTTAGAAATCGGTTCTGATGTTTTAAAAATACCAGTATTATTTATTACTTTATTCTTTGCATTAGATCGGATTATTGCATTGTCAAAAGAAATGAAGGAAATAATTGTTGAAAAAAGTATATTGTATTATTATGAATACGAAACTATAGACAAATTACTTTTAATAAAAGAACTAATAAATATTGATATTTTACATGAAGTAGACGTGACTGAACTAGAATTGGCAAAACAAATAGCTATTAGAATTAAACTGGGTCTTTACCAAGAAGTTTTAAAATTATCAGATATTTATAAGAACAGAGAGTTTAAAAACTATCGTCAATTTGTAGAAGGAAATATTTTTTTCCTAACTTTTGATGAAACAACTTTTGATGATGCAGATTCTTTAAAATCTTTAAAAGAAAGACTGTCCAATATACTTGAATTAGAAGGACAAAATATTTTTTTACCAGAGTTATATGAAATATATGCAATAGTATTATTTAAATTAGATCAATTCAATGATGCTATAGAATATTTTAATGAAAACATAATGTATCTGAGCGAAGAATCGAGGTTAATGTACATTAAAGCATGTGAACAAGTTGAAGATATTAAACAAGCTGAATATATACGCCGAAATTACTAATGATGGAATTAAAGGAGAAACAACATGATCGACCGTTACTCTCGCCCTGAGATGGCGAACATTTGGAGTGAAGAAAATAAATACCGTGCTTGGCTTGAGGTGGAAATCTTGGCTGACGAGGCATGGGCTGAGTTGGGAGAAATCCCTAAGGAAGATGTGGCTTTAATTCGCGAAAAAGCGGACTTTGACATCGACCGTATTTTGGAAATTGAGCAGGAGACTCGCCACGATGTGGTGGCTTTCACGCGTGCGGTTTCTGAAACGCTTGGCGAAGAGCGCAAGTGGGTCCATTACGGCTTGACATCAACTGACGTGGTGGATACGGCCTATGGTTACCTTTACAAGCAGGCCAACGACATCATCCGTCGTGACCTTGAAAACTTCGCCAACATCATCGCTGATAAGGCTAAGGAGCACAAGTTCACCATCATGATGGGTCGTACCCACGGTGTGCACGCTGAGCCGACAACTTTTGGTCTTAAATTGGCGACTTGGTACAGCGAAATGAAGCGCAATATCGAGCGTTTCGAGCATGCGGCTGCTGGTGTGGAAGCTGGTAAGATTTCTGGTGCGGTTGGGAACTTTGCCAATATCCCGCCATTCGTTGAGCAATATGTATGCGACAAATTGGGTATCCGTGCCCAAGAAATCTCTACACAGGTCCTTCCTCGCGACCTTCACGCTGAGTACTTTGCAGTTCTTGCTAGCATCGCAACTTCTATCGAACGCATGGCAACGGAAATCCGTGGTTTGCAAAAATCAGAACAACGCGAAGTAGAAGAATTCTTTGCCAAAGGGCAAAAAGGTTCATCTGCTATGCCTCACAAACGTAACCCTATCGGTTCTGAGAATATGACTGGGCTTGCACGTGTTATCCGTGGTCACATGATTACAGCCTATGAAAACGTCGCTCTCTGGCACGAACGTGATATCTCTCACTCATCAGCTGAGCGCATCATCACACCAGATACGACCATTCTGATCGACTACATGCTTAACCGTTTTGGAAACATCGTCAAGAACTTGACGGTCTTCCCAGAAAACATGATCCGCAACATGAACTCGACTTTTGGTCTTATCTTTAGCCAACGTGCTATGTTGACCTTGATTGAAAAAGGCATGACCCGTGAGCAAGCTTATGACCTTGTTCAACCAAAAACAGCCTACTCTTGGGACAATCAAGTAGACTTTAAACCTCTTCTCGAAGCAGATCCAGAGGTGACTTCACGTTTGACACAAGAGGAAATTGATGAAATCTTCAACCCTCTTTACTACACCAAACGAGTGGATGATATCTTTGAGCGCCTCGGGCTTGGTGACTAATATTTTGTAATAGACCCACAAGCAAAATAGTTTTTATATCTAATGCAAAAAGCGAGACTTAAGTCCCGCTTTTTATCTTATATCAAAAGATTCATCTTTAATCTTTTTTCTTGCTAAGTCCGTAAGCTGTAAGAGCTGACATAAGACCAGTAGCAATTAACCATTCTGAACCTTGAGTTCCTGTTTCAGGTAGTTTTTTCTCTTTTGCTACAGGAGCTGGACCTTGAGGAAGAGCTTTATTTTCCTTAGCAGGAACAGTTGCTGGAGCTGGCTCGCTTGGGATTTCTAGTGTTGGTTTTTCTTCGGCGATGGCAGCTTGTCCATGTTCATCACCAGCATGAGTGACAGGGTTCCCCACTTCAATCACTTGAGTAACAGGTTCTTGCGCTACGACACTTGTAACCAATGTTCTAACTTCAGTTCCGTCTGCAGCCGTAGTTACAGAATAGAAATGACTACGACGACCGTTTACACCTTCAGTCACGATACGAGATTGTCCTTTAGGTAACTGATTAGTTTCACGAGTGATGGTTGTAAATGGAATTTCTTCATTTTGGATGTCAACTCTTGGTTTGTTTTCAGCGATAGTAGCTTGTCCTTTTTCATCACCAAGGTGAGTAACAGGGTTCCCCACCTCTACCACTTGGGTGATAGGTTCTAGGCTTATTTCACTGCTTACTAGAGTTTTAACTTCAGTTCCATCTGTAGCCGTAGTTACAGAATAGAAATGACTACGACGACCGTTTACACCTTTGATCACGATACGAGATTGTCCTTTAGGTAATTGATTAGTTTCGCGAGTGATGGTTGTGAATGGAATTTCTTCATTTTGGATGTCAACTCTCGGTTTTTCTTCAGCGATAGTTGCTTGCCTATGTTCATCACCAAGGTGAGTAACAGGGTTCCCCACCTCTACCACTTGGGTGATAGGTTCTAGGCTTACTTCACTGCTTACTAAAGTCTTAACTTCAGAACCATCAGCAGCAGTAGTCACAGAATAGAAATGTGTACGACGACCGTTCACACCTTCAGTCACGATACGAGATTGTCCTTTAGGCAGTTGGTCTGTTTCGCGAGTGATAGTAGTGAATGGAATTTCTTCCTCCTCAATCACGACACGAGGTTTTGCATCTGCCACAGGAGCAACTCCTTCTTCGTCGCCGACATGAGTGACAGGGTTGCCAACTTCTACCACTTGAGCGACAGGTTCTACTGTTACCTTAGAATCAAGGAGAGTTTCATGTGCTTCACCATTTTCAGTCGCGACAGAAAGGTAATTTGTACGTTCTCCTTTGACACCGACAGTGATGACTTTTTCTTGTCCTGCTGGAAGGTTAGGATTGTCTTTCTTAACGATTTCAAAAGGAATTTCTTCTGTCTTAACGAGAAGCTCTGGTCGGTTTTCAACAGCAGCAGGAGTTTCGCTTTCATCAAGACTTCCTGAGTGAGTGGCAGCTGGCTTAAGCCCTAGTCTAGCTGCTTTAAGATTAGCTACGAGGGCATCCAACTCAGCTTGTTTATTACGGTTAAGATTGTAGTTCAGAGCATCTTTAGCAGCTTTGAGAGCGTCGAGGCTTTCTGTGCTATATCCTTCTAAGTTTTCAGGGATTTGAGCAAGTTCTTCGCGTAGCGCTTTGTAGTCAGCACGGAAGTAGTCCTTGTTGTGGTCTGCAAAAGCAGTCATGAGTTCAAAGATTTCTTCTTCCTTGTATTCAGCGCTTGGTCTATCAGCCCAGATAGCTAACATACTACCAACAGTAGGTAGGTCAACTTCAGGGTATTTAGTTGATGCTAGTTGGTTAAATGGAGTTTTTTCAGTATTTTCAATAGCTTTCTTGAGGAAGCCACCACCATCTTCTGGTTTTTGACCGAGAATGTAGTACCAATCTCCATTAGTATTAAGGAATTTGTACCCCTTACTTGCTAGGTATTGAGGAGATGCAAGGTTGTAACCCCACCAGCCTTTAGACCAGTAAGAGATGATAACGTCTTTATCAAACTCAACATCATCCTTGTCTTCGTAGTAGAAGCCATCGTTAAAGGCCATTGGTTGCAAGCCTTTTTCTTTAGCCATGGCAGCTAGGCTATTAGAGTATTCAGCAAATTTGCCGTAGAGACCATACCACTTGAGGTAGTACCACCCTTGAGCATTGGTAGCATCGTTAGCATACTCATCTGTACCATAGTTGAAAATCTTAGTCTTGCCTGCAAAGAAGTCCATGTACTTGCCGATAAGGGCTTTTGTAAAGTTCATTGCTTCTTCGTTTTCAAGGTCCATAGTTGTTTTTGAAACCTTGTCAAAGTTAGCTTGAGGGTTTGCGATGCCTAATTTTTCCATAGCGACAAGCATAGCATCCATGTGGCCAGGACTGTTGATAGCAGGGATAATTCCAATGCCTCTATCCTTAGCATATTGGATAAGCTCAGTGATTTCAGCCTGGTTCAGAGTTGTTCCATTTGGATCGTCGTAGTAAGATTTTGTTCCTTCAATGATGGCATTTTTCACATCGTCACTAGCATAGGTCTTGCCGTTTGCAGTGATAGTCATGTCATCCAGTAGGAAGCGAAGTCCATCATTTCCAAGGAGGAGATGGATGTCAGAGTAACCAAGTTCGCTAGCCTTGTCAACGATACGTTTCAGCTGGTCTAGTGTGAAGTATTTACGTCCAGCATCGATAGAGATAACCTTGTTTTTCTCAAGTTTTTCAACTTCACGTTTGGCATCTTCTTCTTTTTGAGCTTCTGGTGTGAAGGTTAAGTTGCTAACAGCTTCTTGGAGTTTTGCAATCGCTTGATCAATAGTATCTTGTTGAGCACGGCTGAGGTTGCTATCGAGAGAACGGATAGCTTTTTCAGCTTCTTTAACGGCTGCAATACTTTCTTCTGTGTAGCGAGTAAGGTCTGTTGGAACTTCTTTCAAAGCTTGTTCAGCAGACTCGTAATCAGCAGCAAAGTATTCAGCATTTGAGTTTGCGAATTGACGCATGAGTTTGAAGAGACGAGATGGAGAGTAGCGAGCAGATGGAGTATCAGCCCAAGCAGCTACCATACCACCGATAATAGGAACGTCAGCTCCTTCAGTTTTTGGTACAGAAGTAATCGGTGTGCTCTTAATACCGTTCAATCCTTGATCTAGGTTATACCACCCTTGTCCGTCAGCATTACGGCCGAGAACGTAGTACCATGCATCATTAGTGTTAAGGATTTCGTGTCCTTTTTCAGCTAGTAATTTAGAAGAAGCGACATCGTAACCGCCCCAGCCACCAGTCCACATAGAGACGATGATGTCCTTGTCAAAGGTACCAAAACTTGTATCGCTATTATAGTAGATACCGTCGTTGAAGGCCATTGGTTTTAGACCGTGAGATTTGACGATACGAGCTAGGTCATTAGCATAGGCGATGAATTTGTCATAGCCCTTGTCTGGGAATCCATCTTCTGGATACCATTTATAGGCTTGAAGAACGCTCCATCCTTTAGCATCAGTAGCATCGTTAGCGTACTCATCCAAACCGATGTTGAAGATTTCAGATTTACCAGCAAAGTAGCTTGCATACTTGTCAATCAAAGCTTTTGTGAAGGCAACTGCTTTTTCATTGTCAAGGTCGACAGTACGTGCTGATTCTTTGCCAAAGTAGTTGAAGTTAGGTTTTTCAATACCAAGTTCTTTCATGGCATTGAGGATAGCATCCATGTGACCAGGACTGTTAACTGTTGGGATAAGGCCGATACCTTTATCTTTAGCATAGTTAATCAAGTCGGTCATTTGGCTTTCAGTTAGATGATTGCCGTTTGGATCGTTGTAGTAGGCATTTGTTCCGTTTTCAACAGCGCGTTTGACATCGTCGCTAGCATAAGTCTTGTCACCAACAGTTAGAGACATATCGTCAAGCATGAAGCGCAAGCCATCATTTCCAACCAAAAGGTGAAGATCAGTATAGCCATAGTGTTTTGCCTTGTCGATGATTTCTTTCAGTTGATCTGGAGAAAAGTATTTTCGCCCTGCATCGATTGAAACGATTTTCTTTTTAGCTAGTTTTTCATTGACTTGAGCTGCTTTCTCTGTAGCGACTACAGGAGCTTCAACTTTAGCAACTTCTTTGTTTTCTGCCTTTTCTGGTCCTGGCTGCTTAGCTTCTTCAGTTACTTCTGGTTTTGCTGGAGTTTCTTCGGTTGTAACAGTTTTTTCTACGATAGGTGCAGGAGTAGCTTCAACTTTTGGTGCTTCAGTGTTTGTTACAGGTGTCACTGGAGCTGCAGGAGCTACGGCTTCTGGTGTAGGACTAGTTTCAAGTTTTTCTTCGCTGGCCTGTGGAGACGATTCTCCTGCGGCTTGGATAGTAGGTTGATTCTCTGTTGTAGTAGGTACGACTCCATCAGCGGCAACAGCTTGCGCATGAAAGGCAAAGCCGATCAAGACAGAAGCGGCTCCGATTGCGTATTTACGAATAGAGAAACGCTGTTTATTTTCTGGTTTCATTAAATAACCTCCTAATTTATTGTTTTGGTAGCGTTTTCACAAACTGATTCCATTGTATTATCTGAATCTAGTAAAGTCAAGTATTTTAATAAAATACCTATAAAAAATATAAGAAGTTATTTAATTTGAACTGCTTTTCAATTTTTGCTCTGTTTTTAGTAAAATTTCTCCAAATTATAGTTTAAAGCCATTTGATATTTCCTACTAAAAGCTGGCGTGCTATAATGAAAAACAGAAAAGCCTGAAACAATTGTCTCAGACTTTTTAATGTTTAGTGATCGCGATCACATGAGATAAATTTAATCTTATAGAAATCAGAACGTTTGTAAGTTTCAATGTATTCCAACACTTGGCCAGTTGACTCAAGTTTAGTTGTCTTGGTTTGGAGAACAGTTGGGAACTGAGAGTCGACTCCTAGGATAGAAGCAGCATGTTCTGGAGTTGGAAATACAATTTCATTGATTTCTTCAAAATGCTCGTCATTCATGTGAATGTGGTAGTCCAATTTGAAACGATTATAGATAGAACTATAGTATTCAAGATTTGGATAATTTGCATTGATGTATTGTTCAGGGATATAAGATGTGTGGTAGATATAAGTAACACCGTTAGACTCACGGACACGTTCGATTTTGTAATAAAATTGATCGCCACGCAATCCTAATTTTTCTAAGTAGTTAAGATCGTTACCGCGTTCAATGGAAAGAACAGTGACTTTATCGTCCTTGGTTTCAAAAATTTCTACATCAGAAAATTCTACGAGTTTGTGCTTGCGAGCGCGAGCCACAAAGGTTCCCTTTCCTTGTTGGCGGACAATATAACCGTCTTTAGCAAGGTCGTTTAAGGCGCGAACAACAGTGATCGAACTTACGTCATACATTGCAATCAATTCTGCTTCAGTGTAGAACTTGTCGCCACTTGCAAATTGACCTGAAATGATTTTGTTTTTCAATTCATCTTTGATATATTGATACTTTGGAATTGCCATATTTTCACCTCATTTTTTCCTTCTCCATCTTCGATTTTATCATAAATGGTTTGAAAATGATAGTAAATAATGTAAAAAAATAAAATAATATTCTAAGTGATTGACTTACATATTATTTACGGTTATAAACTTATATATTTATGCTATCTGGATCGAAAATATTTAAGAAAAAAATTTTTTTTTACAAGAATTTTAGAAAACAATTCAGTAAAAAAAAGAAAAATTTTAAATAATTTTTGAAAAATCTATTGACAAGATGGATTCATTAGTTTATCATTTAATATAACAACAAATGAAAGCGCAAACGGAAAAGTATGGGGTGGTAAAATGACAAGGTTTAAAATTGAGGATGATTTTTACCTAGATGGGAAACCATTCAAAATTTTATCTGGTGCCATTCATTATTTTAGAATTCCTGAAGAAGACTGGTATCATTCATTGTACAATCTCAAGGCTTTAGGTTTTAACACTGTTGAAACATATGTCGCTTGGAATTTGCATGAGCCAACTGAAGGAAACTTCAATTTTGAAGGCAATCTTAATATTGACAAATTTCTTCAGACAGCTCAGGATTTAGGCTTGTATGCTATTGTACGACCATCTCCTTTCATCTGTGCAGAGTGGGAATTCGGTGGTTTACCAGCATGGCTTTTAAATAAAGACATGCGAATCCGTTCTTCTGATCCAGCCTTTGTTGAAATGGTAGGACGTTACTACGATCATTTACTTCCACGTCTTGTTTCAAGATTGTTGGATAATGGTGGTAACATCCTCATGATGCAGGTTGAAAACGAGTACGGTTCATACGGTGAGGACAAAACCTACTTGCGTGAGATTCGCCGATTGATGGAAGAACGTTCAGTGACTTGTCCGCTCTTTACATCTGATGGTCCATGGCGAGCAACTCTGAAAGCTGGTACCTTGATTGAAGATGATCTCTTTGTGACAGGGAACTTTGGTTCAAAAGCAAACTTTAACTTCTCGCAAATGCAAGAGTTCTTTGATGAGTATGGCAAGAAATGGCCACTCATGTGTATGGAATTCTGGGATGGATGGTTTAACCGATGGAAAGAACCAGTCATCACGCGTGAGCCAGAGGAGTTAGCAGAAGCCGTACATGAGGTACTAGAGCAAGGCTCTATCAACCTTTACATGTTCCACGGTGGAACCAACTTTGGTTTTATGAATGGTTGTTCAGCTCGAGGAACTATTGATTTACCACAAGTAACATCTTATGATTATGACGCTCTCCTTAATGAAGCTGGGAATCCAACTGCTAAATACATGGCAGTTAAGGAAATGATGGCAACTTACTATCCTGAGTATCCACAATTAGAACCGCTTTACAAAGAGAGTATGGAAGTTGAAAACATTCCACTGGTTGAGAAAGTTTCTCTATTTGAAACCTTGGATAGCCTAACAAGTCCAACTGAAAGTCTCTATCCTAAGAAAATGGAAGAGTTGGGACAGAGCTACGGTTATCTACTCTATCGTACAGAAGCTAGTTGGGATGCAGAAGAAGAACGCATCCGTATCATTGACGGTCGAGACAGAGCTCAGCTATTTGTAGATGGTAAATGGGTTGCAACTCAGTACCAGACAGAAATTGGTGAAGACATCTTCTATCAAGGAGAAAAGAAAGCGCTCTCTCGTTTTGATGTCCTGGTAGAAAATATGGGGCGTGTCAATTACGGGCATAAGTTCCTAGCAGATACACAACGAAAAGGGATTCGTACAGGTGTCTGCAAAGATCTACACTTCATGTTGAACTGGGAACACTATCCGCTTCCATTAGATAATCCTGAAAAGATTGATTTCTCAAAAGGATGGACAGAAGGACAACCTGCCTTTTACGCCTATGACTTTGAAGTTGAGGCTCCGAAGGACACCTACTTAGAACTATCTGAGTTTGGTAAAGGGATTGCCTATGTCAATGGCCATCATCTCGGACGTTTCTGGAATGTTGGTCCAACCTTATCGCTTTATATTCCGCACAGCTATCTCAAGGAAGGTGCTAACCGCATTATTATCTTTGAAACTGAAGGGGAGTATAAAGATCACATACACTTAACTCGTAAACCTACACTAAAACATATAAAGGGGGAAAATTTATGACAATTGTAGGATGCCGTATTGATGGACGTTTGATCCACGGACAAGTAGCAAACCTTTGGTCTGCTAAACTGAATGTTTCACGTATCATGGTCGTTGACAATGAAGTTGTTAACAACGATGTTGAAAAGAGCGGCTTGAAACTTGCAACACCACCAGGTGTAAAACTTAGTATTTTGCCAGTTGAAAAAGCTGCAGCCAATATCCTTGCTGGAAAATATGATAGCCAACGTTTGTTTATCGTTGCTCGTAAACCAGACCGCTTCCTTGGATTAGTGGAAGCAGGGGTACCGCTTGAAGCAGTCAATGTTGGTAATATGTCTCAAACACCAGAAACACGTTCTATCACACGTTCAATCAACGTTGTAGATAAAGACGTAGAAGATTTCCACAAATTGGCGGAAAAAGGTGTTAAACTTACTGCTCAAATGGTTCCAAATGATCCAGTTTCAGACTTTTTGAGCTTATTAAAATAGGAAAAAATTTTTAGGAGGTCATTGTTATGATACAATGGTGGCAAATTTTACTTCTCACTCTGTACTCAGCTTATCAAATCTGTGATGAGTTGACGATCGTTTCTTCTGCAGGTTCCCCTGTATTCGCTGGTTTCATTACTGGTTTGATCATGGGAGATTTGACAACTGGTTTGTTTATCGGTGGTAGCTTGCAGTTGTTTGTCCTTGGGGTAGGTACCTTCGGTGGTGCTTCTCGTATCGACGCAACTTCTGGTGCGGTTCTTGCGACAGCTTTCTCAGTTTCACAAGGTATCGAAACTGACCTTGCGATCACTACAATCGCTGTACCAGTAGCGGCACTTTTGACTTACTTCGACGTACTTGGTCGTATGACTACTACATTCTTCGCACACCGTATTGATGCTGCGATCGAACGCTTTGACTATAAAGCTATCGAACGTAACTACCTTCTTGGTGCGCTTCCATGGGCTGCTTCTCGTGCCCTTCCAGTATTCTTCGCGCTTGCTTTCGGTGGAGAATTCGTACAAGGTGTTGTAAACCTTGTTAAAGAATACCAATGGGTTGCAGACGGTTTGACTCTTGCAGGTCGTATGCTTCCAGGTCTTGGATTCGCTATCTTGCTTCGTTACCTTCCAGTTAAACGTAACCTTCACTACCTTGCTATGGGATTCGGTTTGACAGCTATGTTGACTGTACTTTACTCATACGTAACAGGTCTTGGTGGAGCAGTTGCTGGTATCATTGGCACTCTTCCTGCTGACGTTGCTGAAAAAATTGGCTTTGCAAACAACTTCAAAGGATTGTCTATGATCGGTATCTCTATCGTGGGTATCTTCCTTGCAGTTGTTCACTTCAAGAACAGCCAAAAAGTTGCTGTAGCAGCACCTTCTACACCATCAGAAAGTGGGGAAATTGAAGATGACGAATTCTAATTACAAATTAACAAAAGAAGATTTTAATCAAATTAACAAACGTAGCTTGTTCACTTTCCAATTGGGATGGAACTACGAGCGTATGCAAGCATCAGGTTACCTTTACATGATCTTGCCACAATTGCGTAAAATGTATGGAGATGGAACTCCTGAGTTGAAAGAAATGATGAAAGTTCATACTCAATTCTTCAACACTTCACCATTCTTCCACACAATCATCGCTGGTTTTGACCTTGCTATGGAAGAAAAAGATGGCGTTGGCTCAAAAGATGCGGTTAACGGTATCAAGACAGGTTTGATGGGACCATTCGCTCCTCTTGGAGATACAATCTTTGGTTCACTTGTACCTGCTATCATGGGATCTATCGCTGCAACAATGGCTATCGCTGGTCAACCTTGGGGTATCTTCCTTTGGATCGCAGTTGCAGTAGCGTATGACATCTTCCGTTGGAAACAATTGGAATTTGCATACAAAGAAGGGGTTAACCTTATCAACAACATGCAAAGCACTTTGACAGCTTTGATTGAAGCTGCATCTGTACTTGGTGTGTTCATGATGGGTGCTCTTGTAGCAACAATGATCAACTTTGAAATTTCATACAAATTGCCAATCGGTGAGAAAATGATTGACTTCCAAGATATCTTGAACTCAATCTTCCCACGCTTGCTTCCAGCAATCTTCACAGCATTCATCTTCTGGTTGCTTGGTAAGAAAGGTATGAACTCAACTAAAGCAATCGGTATCATCATTGCTCTTGCAGTTGGACTTTCATTCATCGGTAAATTTGTACTTGGAATGGGCGCATAATTTATGAGTAAATCATTGATTTTAGTGAGCCATGGACGTTTTTGTGAAGAACTAAAAGGTAGCACAGAAATGATTATGGGTCCACAGGATAACATTCATGCGGTAGCTCTTCTTCCAGAAGATGGACCAGAAGATTTCACTGCGAAATTTGAAGCTGCTGTCGAAGGTTTGGATGATTTCCTAGTCTTTGCTGACCTCCTTGGTGGAACACCATGTAACGTGGTGAGCCGCTTGATTATGGAAGGTCGTGACATCGAACTTTATGCAGGAATGAATCTTCCAATGGTGATTGAATTTATCAATGCAAGCCTAACTGGCGCTGATGCAGATTATAAAAATCGTGCTTCAGAGAGCATTGTCAAAGTTAATGATCTATTGGCTGGCTTCGATGACGATGAAGACGAATAAGGTGTAATAACAGAAATACTGTTAGAACATATTTCATAGAATATAAATGGGAATGGGGCTTACTCCCATTCCCATATTTTAAATAAAAAACAATATAATAATAGATTAGAGGGACTCAATGCTAGATTATACAAAAGAAGAATTGCTTGAGTTGGGGGCAGAAATCACAACTCGCGAAATTTACCAACAACCAGACGTTTGGAAAGAAGCTTTTGAAGCTTATCAAGCACGACGAGATGAAATTGCAGCCTTTTTACAAGGAATTGCTGACAAACATGACTACATCAAGGTTATCCTGACTGGTGCTGGAACTTCTGCTTATGTAGGTGATACTCTCGTTCCTTACTTCAAGGAAGTTTATGATGAACGTAAATGGAATTTTAATGCTATTGCGACAACTGATATCGTAGCAAACCCACAAACTTATTTGAAAAAAGATGTGGCGACTGTTTTGGTATCATTCGCGCGTAGCGGGAACTCACCTGAGAGTGTGGCAACAGTTGACTTGGCCAAGGCTTTGGTTGATGAACTTTATCAAGTAACTATCACATGTGCGGCTGAAGGGAAATTGGCTCTCCAAGCGCATGGTGATGACCGCAACCTCTTGTTGCTACAACCAGCTGCGTCTAATGATGCTGGCTTTGCTATGACTTCAAGCTTCACTTCAATGATGTTGACAGCACTTTTGGTATTTGATCCAACAGACTTTGCTGTTAAAGCTGAACGTTTTGAAGTGCTATCTAGTTTAGCTCGCAAAGTTCTTGACAATGTGGCAGATGTCAAAGAGTTGGTTGACCTAGACTTTAACCGAGTGATTTATCTAGGTGCAGGTCCATTCTTTGGTCTGTCTCATGAAGCTCAGCTTAAAATTTTGGAATTGACTGCTGGTCAAGTAGCGACTATGTATGAAAGCCCAGTTGGCTTCCGTCATGGTCCAAAATCTTTGATCAATGAAAATACAGTTGTTTTGGTATTTGGTTCAACCACAGACTACACTCGCAAGTATGATTTGGACTTGGTACGTGAAGTTGCAGGGGATCAAATCGCTCGTCGCGTAGTGCTTTTGAGTGATCAAGCCTTTGGACTTGAAAATGTGAAGGAAGTAGCACTTGGATGCGGTGGGGTTCTGAATGATGTTTACCGTGTCTTCCCTTACATCGTTTATGGTCAACTGTTCTCGCTCTTAACTTCGCTTAAAGTTGGTAATAGACCAGATACGCCATCACCTACTGGTACTGTAAACCGTGTCGTTCAAGGTGTTATTATTCACGAGTTTGAAAAATAAGGAGTTATTTATGAGTAAATTAACATTAAGCCCAAATAAACTTGCTTGCATGCAAAAACTCTCAGACGAGAATGGTATCATCTCAGCTCTTGCTTTTGACCAACGTGGTGCTTTGAAACGCCTCATGGCTCAATACCAAACAGAAGAGCCAACAGTAGCTCAAATGGAAGAACTTAAAGTGTTAGTTGCGGATGAATTGACAAAATACGCTTCATCAATGCTTCTTGACCCTGAGTATGGACTTCCAGCTACAAAAGCTCTTGATCCAAAAGCTGGTCTTCTCCTTGCTTATGAAAAAACTGGATACGACACAACAAGCACAAAACGTTTGCCAGACTGCTTGGATGTTTGGTCTGCAAAACGCATCAAGGAACAAGGTGCAGATGCTGTTAAGTTCTTGCTTTACTATGACGTAGATAGCTCTGACGAACTTAACCAACAAAAACAAGCCTACATTGAACGTATTGGTTCTGAGTGTGTAGCTGAAGACATTCCATTCTTCCTTGAAATTTTGGCTTACGATGAAAAGATTGCTGACGCAGGTTCTGCAGAATACGCTAAAGTAAAACCACACAAAGTTATCGGTGCTATGAAGGTCTTCTCAGACCCACGTTTCAACATTGATGTCTTGAAAGTGGAAGTTCCAGTTAACGTGAAATACGTTGAAGGATTTGGCGATGGTGAAATCGTTCATACACGTGAAGAATCAGCTGCTTTCTTCAAAGCTCAAGACGAAGCTACTAACCTTCCATACATCTACTTGAGTGCAGGTGTATCAGCTAAGCTCTTCCAAGAAACACTTGTCTTTGCCCACGAATCAGGCGCAAACTTCAACGGCGTTCTTTGTGGACGTGCAACATGGGCTGGATCTGTTGAAGCTTACATCAAAGATGGAGAAGCAGCAGCTCGCGAATGGCTTTGTACAACTGGATTTGAAAACATTGATGAACTCAATAAAGTACTTCAAACAACAGCTACTTCATGGACTGAACGTGTAGAAGCATAGATCAGAAATAGAAGAAACGACTTTTGTTAATAAAATATCTATGGTTTCTTGACAAAGGTGTCTGTAAATCATAAAATGAAACCATAGAAAGTGAATGCGCTTTCTATGGTTTGTTTACTTAATTGAATTAGAAAAAGGAGAGAAGGATGAAAGCATACACAGAACGTGTATTTGGGAAAGTTGATGGCAAGGATGTCCTCGCTTACCGTTTTGAAACGGAGGCAGGATACCAACTGGAAATCATGACTTATGGAGCAACAATTTTACGCTATGTAACTCCAGATAAGACTGGCAATTTTGCCAATGTTATCCTAGGTTTTGACGATTTTGAAAGCTATGTGGGAAATAGCCCTAAACATGGAGCAAGTGTAGGTCCAGTGGCAGGTCGTATTGCAGGAGCAACATTTGAACTCAATGGTAAGACCTATGATCTTGAAGTCAACAATGCTAGCAACTGTAACCACAGTGGCTCAACTGGTTGGGATTCTAACTTGTTTGAGCTAGTCGAAGTGAGTGACCATGGTTTGACTCTTTACACAGAAAGAACAGATGGGACTGGAGGTTTCCCTGGAAATCTTAAGATCTGGATTAGCTACAACTTGGAAGAAAGTGGTGCCTACGAAGTTAGCTACAAGGTGACGACAGACCAGGATACCTTGGTCAATCCAACCAACCATAGCTATTTTAACCTGTCAGGCGATTTCACTCAGACTGTTGACCGCCATGTCTTCCAATTGAACACTGAAGGCATCTATCCAATCGCTCCAGACGGCGTGCCAGCTAAAACACCGGATGCTAATCGTGATGTGGTCAAGCATATCTACAATGGAGCTTTGCTTAAGGATATTTTTGCAGACGAAGATGAACAAATCAAACTCGTATCTGGTTTGGACCATCCATTTGCTCTTCCTGCAGGACATGACAATGCTGGTTTCCTCTATGACCAAGGTTCAGGTCGCTTCCTGCTCTTCAAGACAGAGGCTCCTTGCTTTGTGGTCTACACAGCAAACTTTGTGGATGAGAGTGTCATCATCGCTGGTCAGTCAATGATTCAGCACAATGGGATTGCTCTTGAAGCGCAAGCTTTACCAGATGCTATTCATAGCGACCTTAAAGACCAAGTCATCCTCAAAGCAGGTGAAACATTCACCAGCAAAACTCGTTATGAGCTTGTTGTGAAATAATGATTGTTTTCTGAGTAAACCTATACTTTAACCGTTAGTTATTTACTAGCTGTTAGAATCTAGGTTTTTTGATTCTTGAAAAATAAGGAAATAATCTCAAGTTTAGAAGATAATTCTATATATCAAATATTCTTACTGAATAAAGATGATTGACTTATATTGATAGTTGAATGTGTCAATAATATCTAATAGATATATTTATATGATAGCTCTTTTGCTAAAAATAATGTATAATTAAAATGGAATAAATCTAGACTTTTGACTAAAAAATACTAGATTTTCATAAAGATTTTTTTGGGAAAACTCTCTATAGAGACTCGTGTTCTTGGTCAAAGTTATAAGGGGAAGATTAGCAATGGTATCAGTATCTGGAAAATTCTGTATATTTTCACATAAAAATAAGCAACATCAGCGCTTTTTTCAACTTTTACCCGATGGTCAAATCAAGGATATTGGTGGAACCGGTCAGAGGAGTTGACTACTGAGAGGCTGGATAAAATCATGAGTAAAGATATCTCAGCTTTCATCAGAGAATTTTTCCGCAAACTATAGAAAGCTAGTAGTGAATTGGGAATCCTACTGAAGAACCGTTTTTCATAACTTTGGAAAAGTATAAAGAGAAATATAAAAATGACAGAAAAATTAGTATAATTGTATCAGTTTACAACGTTGAAAACTACTTACGACAATGTCTAGATAGTATTCTCAATCAAACCTATCAAGATCTAGGGAAAAACTGTGCTGCCCTTAGATATTGTAGCCCATCAAGCAGAACTCTTTGATAAAGTAATCGCCCATGAAGAACCTCAAAAATGGTAGATGAAATTCGACAGATTTTATTAGTTAATAGAAAAAGAAAATAAACGTTAGATAAAAGGGATTGAAAAATGAAGAAAGCAATCGTACTTGGAGCAGATAATGGATATATGGATAAGGTGGAAACTACTATCAAGTCTGTTTGTGCTTATAACGATAATATAAAATTTTATGTTTTTAATGACGATCTACCTTCGGAATGGTTTCGTATTATGAATCAGCGATTGAAAGCTATTCATTCAGAAATTGTAAATGTAAAGATTTCTAATAATCATCTCCGAAAATATCGTTTACCAACGGCGCATTTATCATACGCAGCTTATTTTCGCTTTTTTATTCCAGACATACTGAAGGAAGATAAGGTTTTATATCTTGATTCGGATATTATTGTCAATGGAGATTTAACACCCCTTTTTGCAATAGATCTAGGTGATGGCCCAGTCGCAGCAGTTAGAGATGAATTGCAGCAAACAAATTTCAATTCAGGCGTTTTATTGATAAATAATGCCCATTGGAGAGAGCATGCGATTTCAACAAAATTGTTTGAATTAGCAGATCAGTACCATGAAGTTGAGTTTGGTGATCAAGGAATTTTAAACCGATTTTTTGTAGGGCAATGGAAAGAGCTAGACGTCAATTACAATTTTATGGTTGGAATGGATACTATTGCGACACGTTTTCAAAAAGATGAATGGTATGTAAAAGCGAATCAATATGAATCAGAGGTTTCTGTTATTCATTATACAGACGAAAAACCATGGTCAGCTGTATATAATAATCGCTTGGGAGATAAGTGGTGGTTCTTCTATGCTTTAGATTGGTCAGATATTATCTTACGGAAAGAGATTATCAAACATGGTTTAGATGAGCTTACAGAAAAAGAAAAATATCATACTGCAATCTTTACAAATGCTTGCGAGATGGAGCACTTGGAGTTTTTGATAAAAGCACTACCTGAGGTTCATTTTCATATTTTGGCTCATACAACTTTTGCCTCCCAAGTGGTCGATTTACAACGATATTTAAATGTGTCCATTTATCCACAGTTCAATCCTTATAATTTTGAAAATGTTCTTAGCAAAATCGATTTTTATTTGGATATCAATCATTTTAACGAAATTATGAATATCACTCAGGAGATTCATAAATTAGGGAAACCGATCTTTGCTTTTGATAATACCAGTAAGGACCCAACAGGAGGAAGTCAGATTTTTTCTTCACAAACTCCTGAAGCGATGGTAGTGGCGATTAAAGCTTACCTCAATTCGTTAGATAAATGAGAAAGTTTTAGTAGATAATCTAATCATTCGCTAGTTCACTTCTTTTATGGAGTCCATGCTTTGATGCTTGTGATTAGAGTTTAGTTTGGAGTTAAAGAATGCTTTACACTTTTAATCTTATGGTGGGTTTAGAACCAAATGGTGTAGATGTTGCTCAAGCATATCGTGGGAAGGTTTTTCGCGACTTGGACCTTCCTGCCAGTTTTGTTTTTACACAGGTCCCTCCTCGATTTAAATGGGACTATTACCTTTCTTTGGGTCATCTTGAGGAAGAAATCCTATTAGCACATATGTTGTTGACAGATCAGCGTGATATGAGCTTGGGGATCCGTATAGATGATATGAAGCAGCTCTTACACCTGACTGCTGAATATAAGGAAAATAATTGTGAAGTGATTTTTCAAGAACAAGATGGTGTGACTACCATTCTACATAAAAACAGTCTAAAACCGGATTATGTGGATTATGTAGATTATTATGTATTTGGTCGTTTACTTCGTAGAGAACATTATGGTAAGAAAAAGCTGTTCACAGAATTTTTTACAGCAGTGGATGCTGGATTTGGTATAGTAGCTAGAGTTGTTCGCCGACTGTTTCATAATAGAGATGGTTCCATAGCCTTTGAAGAGATTAAGAAAGAACCAGGTGAGGATACTGAAGCAGTTTATCGGTGTGGATCGGAGTGGTTCTATAGTGAGTCTGAATTTTTAGAGCGAGCCTTATCAGAGTTGCAGTTTAGTAAAGAGGATCATGTATTTATTGATCGTCTAGAGAATCTTCCCTTCACATCACCTCTTTTACGTTTAAAAGGAGAAGCAAGATTATCCTGTGTTGTGCACTCTATTCATTATTGGGGAGATCAGATCAATTCTGAATACTATCACCTTTTTCAATATGCCGAGGAATTTGATGATATTTTAGTATCAACGCAATCACAGAAGGATGAATTGGAAAAACATTTAGCATTACTAGGGAAAACTGGTCAAGTTCGCGTTCTTCCAGTAGCTGCCCTAGAACAGTTGCAATTAGCTGATGAACGAAAACCTTATTCTGTGATGATTGCCGTGCGGTTTGAACGCCGAAAACGGTTAGACTTAGCAATCAAAGCCATCGTTGCTTTTCATGAAATTTTTCCAGACGTCAACTTAGATATCTATGGGCAAGGGATGCTATGGCAGGATATTGAAGCAGAGATTGCCAATCTAGGAGCACAAAATTATATCCATCTTAAGGGGCATCAGACAATTTCAAACCGTTTCAAAGAGTATGAACTTTATTTGGCTACCTCGGAATGGGAAACTTTTGGTATAACTTTATTAGAAGCAATTGGTTCTGGACAAGCTCTTGTTGGTTTAGATGTACCATATGGAAATCAGACCTTTATTCAAGAGGGTAAAAATGGTTATTTAGTTCCTTTTGCTGCTCGTTCGGATGAGGAAATTGTGGTTGATTTAACAAAAGCTTTAGAGAAAGCCTTCAAACAAATCAAACAGCTGAGGGAAGGATCTTACCGCTTGGCTGAAGAATATTTATCAGACCGCATAATAAAACAATGGTATGAATTTTTGACTAGAGAATGGAAATAAAAAAGAAATGATGTATTATTATCTGACAAGGGAATGGTCTTCAGATGACGATCGCCTAAAAAAAGATTTAGAACTTATGGGGAAGAATCTGAAATCATTAACGATTAACAATATTTTTACTAGTTTTTTTTCTAATCATGAAAGTTCAAATCCCTTACACATGACTCAACTTCCCTTACCTCGATTTTGGGAGGTTCTTTCTACAGGTGATATCGTAGCGGAAGGAAATAAAAAAGGGAAGATTTACTGCTATCCTCAGTGGCCACAAATGGTGGAGGTAGTCGAATGGTATGATAACAAAGGTATTTGTTGTGCAAAAGATCATTATGATTTATCGGGAACTTGTTTTCAGAGAGAAATTTGGAGTGGTGGAAAAAAAGAGATAGACATTTATGGTCAGGAAAATCAAGAGCAACTCTATCTTTTTTCATCTCATAATCGTGCACTTTATCGAGAAGCAAACGGTCGGGAACAGGGCCTTTCTTCAATTGATGAAGCAAGAAAACTGATTTTAGATAAACAATTATCTACATGTGATTGTTTAGTATTATCAGATATAAACTTGCTTAGGGATATGCCTAACCTCTCATCTAATCAGATAATGTTTTATATAAGAGAAGAGTTATCTGTCGAAGATATTTCGTATTTAAAAGATCGTTGTGGGAAACTACTGACTCGAGATTTGAAATTAAAGACAGACAATATGAATCTTCCCCTGATTTATCTACCAACGTTTCTTGGGGCCTTTAGGGAGTTTCGCCCGCATATTTTAATTTTGACAGATACGCAAGAACTAGAGCAAATTGAAGTCCTTGTATCTGCCCTACCGAATTTTGAATTTCATATTGCTGCGCTAACAGTAATGGGAGGGCGTTTATTAGATTTGGATTGTCATGCAAATGTTCATCTCTACCCAGGCCTGTCTAGAGAGATATATGAGAAACTTTTACAAACGTGTAGCATTTATCTGGATATTTCTCATGCGCAGGAAATACTTGATGGTAGCCGTACAGCTCTTGAAAATGGCATGGTCCTTTATGCTTTTAAGGACACGTGTCACCAACCAGAGTTTTATGTTACTGACCATGTGTTTCCAAGGGATGGTGTAGCAGAGATGATTGACGAATTATCTCAACTTGTAAATCCAGAAAAATATCAATCTGCTTATGATAAACAAAAGATGAATCCGTACTTAGTGACCAGGGAAGAGTTGAAGTTACTTTTTTAAATAACGGATAAATAAGGGAAGTGTCGTGAAAGCTTTAGAATAGATCTTCCTAGATAAAGATAACAATAACTATATAGCGTTTAGCTTAGTATTTCACTTGCTGACAATTTGTATTTCAATCATCAACTTAGTATGGAGAAATATAATCAAGAGTTTGTGGCTAAGAGGATATGATTGTATCGATTCAGAAATATTTGAAGAAACTAGACTAAAAATTGAGTAAAGAAAGAAATAAAAATAGAAAAAATAAGTGTTATCGTCCCTGTTTATATGTCAGAGGCTTATCTTGAAAAATGTTTAGATAGCATTCTTCAACAAACTTATCAAAATCTTGAAGTTATTTTAATCAATGATGGTTCAACAGATGGTTCGGCAGCTATTTGTCAACGATATAAAAATCAAGATGCGCGTGTTAAAGTTTACCATAAGCCAAATGGAGGAGTTGCTTCCAGTCGCAATCGTGCTTTGGAAGCTGTGACAGGTGATTACATTGTCTTTGTGGATAATGATGATTGGCTAGAGTTAGACCATATCCAAAGCCTTTATGATTTATTGAAAAAAACGGATGCAGATATTACAATTGGTAATTTCACTCAGTTTATTGAAGATCAGGGGAGTTTTTTAATCCATGTAGGTGCAGATAACTATTTTGAACAAGTGTACAGTCCTTTTGATTGGTTCTATCATCAATATGACGGAAAGTATAATCTTAGTCAATGTTTTACAGTTCCGTGGGCAAAACTCTATAAAGCAGAGCTTTTCAAAGACATTGTCTATCCAACGGATCAGAAGGTAGAGGACGATTATACGACCTATAAGGTTTACCTTCAAGCAGATAAGATAGCCTATATGAATAAAGCCATTTATATTCATAGAAAACGCTCTACAAGTGTGACTAGAACAGTTAATCTTGCAGATGTTTATCCTTTAAAGAGTATTGAAGAGCGTCTGACTATTTTGAATCTGATTGGGGCACCTCAGGAGTTGTTGGATAAGGAAATTCAGGCTTATAAATGGCGATTATCCATTCATGAAGAAGAATCATTGAAACGCGGAGATATGGAAGCTTATCAACAGATTTTGGTGAAAAAAGCTATTGAGACCAAGCGTCGGTGAGAGCGATAGGATTTATAGACTAGTTGATTAAAGAAAAATAATTAGTACAACTTATTGTAAAATAAAAAAATTCTCTGAAGTCATTTGATTTCAGAGAATTTTTTCTTATTCTTCATCTGGTGTGAGAATCATCGGAATGATGATTGGTTCACGTTCAGTATTTTCGTAAAGGAATGGTCGAATAGCGTTTACGATGGCGCCATTGACAGATTGGATGCTGGCATCTTTGTTTTTCAATGCGATACGAATAGCATTGAAAAGGATACGTTGGCTTTGGCGAATCAAGTCGCCAGACTCTCTCATGTAGACAAATCCACGGCTGAGAATATCTGGTCCAGATAGAATCATCTGAGACTTGAAGTCAACGGTTGCGACAGCTAGAACGACACCGTCTTCAGATAAATCACGACGATCTTTGAGGACAGCAGCGCCGATTTCACCGATACGATTTCCATCGACATAGATATCCTGAGCGTTGAAATGACCAGCGATGCGGGCAGAATTTGCAGTGAGGGCAAGCACATCACCATTGCTCATGATAAAGATATTGTCCTTCTCTACGCCAGTATCCACCGCTAGCCCAGCGTGAACTTTCTGCATGCGGTATTCACCGTGAACAGGCATGAAGTATTTTGGCTTAATCAAGCGGAGCATAAGTTTTTGCTCTTGCTGACCACCGTGTCCAGATGTATGGATGTTGTTAATCTTACCATGGATTACTTCAACACCAGCTTCAGAAATGATGTTAATCAATTTGTTAACGCTAGTGGTGTTTCCTGGAATTGGACTAGATGAGAAGATAACAGTATCGCCAGGTTGGAGTTGCACTTGACGGTGGGTTCCGTTGGCGATACGAGAGAGGGCTGCCATAGGCTCGCCTTGACTACCTGTACAGAGGATCAGAATTTCTCCTGCAGGGTAGTCTTTGATTTCATTTGGCTCGATAAAGGTTCCCTTAGGAGCTTTTATGTAACCAAGCTCAATTCCGTTGACAATGGCCTTTTCCATAGAACGACCAAAGACAGCGATTTTACGCCCAGTCTTAACAGCAGCTTCCGTTGCTTGTTGGAGACGGAAGATATTTGAGGCAAAGGATGCAAAGATGATACGTCCCTCGATACCTTGGATGATCTTCATGATTGACTGGCCGACAACCTTTTCAGAGTTTGTAAAGGTTGGCACTTCAGCATTGGTCGAGTCAGAGAGTAAGCAAAGCACTCCGTCTTCACCTAGGGCTGCCATACGGTGCAAGTCTGCAGGTTCCCCAACTGGTGTAAAGTCAAACTTGAAGTCTCCCGTACAAACGATTTTCCCTTGAGGTGTATGGATGACGATTCCCAATGGCTCTGGAATCGAGTGGGTTGTTCTAAAGAAAGTTGCTTTAAGATTTTTAAAGGTCAACTCCGTGTTGTGGTTGATTTCGTGAAGTGTAGCATTGCGCAAAAGTCCATGCTCTTCGAGTTTGCCACGGATTAAGGCAAGAGCCAGTGGACCTGCATAGATAGGGATATTTGCTTGCTTGAGCAAGAAAGGAATCCCACCAATATGGTCCTCGTGTCCGTGTGTAATCAAGAGAGCCTTGACGCGGTCGATATTTTCGACAATGTAAGAGTAATCAGGGATAACGTAGTCGATACCAAGCAAGTCATCTTCTGGGAATTTAATCCCTGCATCAACGATGATGATTTCGTCTTGATATTCGATACCATATGTGTTTTTTCCGATTTCTCCTAGACCACCAATGGCAAAAACGCCGACTTCTTCTGGTTTAAGAGTGTAGGCCATATTAGAACTCCGTAATTTCGAATGCGCCAGTTTCTTTTTCGTAGTCTAGCAATTTGTCAGACAAGAGTTCGATATACTCGATATTATATTCTGGACGATTTTCTTCGACAAGCTGGCGGGCAGCGATACGTCCTTCAAGTTCTGAATTAGCATCGATGTCCAAGTAGAGTGAGCGTGTTGTTTCACGACGTGGGCTACGGTCTTTTGTTTCTTGATAAAAAACTTTGTAAATCATATGTTTCCTTTCTGCTTTCAGGTCAGCTATATTCAAAAATGCTCAGTTTGAAGCTGGTTTGATTCCAGTTCATTTTTTGTCTTTATTGACCTTGATTCGTTACAATTATCTCAATTATAACATAAAAAGGGGAATTAGTAAAAGCAGGAAACATGAAAGTAAGGAGCTTGAAATGGGTTTCATTTTACCTTGTATAAGTATTTGAAGCCATCAGATGCAAGTGCTATAATAAAGTTAGAAAAGAGGTTTTTCTTGATTAAGGAGGACTAGCTATGCTTGATTTTATGTTTCACCTATTTGGATGGAAATTCTACATACTGCTACAACTGTTTGTGATCCTTTTCGTTAGATGATGATTTTGAAATATTTGCCTTTAGAATTGGAGAAAGGAGGCTCTCTATGTTTCAACTAGCTATCGCGATTCGTCTCTTGGTATTTGCTGTTTTTGTTGCCTGTGTTTATGGTGGCAATCTACTATTTGTTCGGCTGGAATATAGAAAAATAGCTTTACACTGGAAAATTCTCTTTGTAACACTGTATTCTATTTTCCTCCTTCTTGTAACCTATGTGGTCTGGTTTGTATTTTACTTTGGCTTGAATACTTAAGTACTTGTCCTGTCAATTTGGCAGGACATTTTTGTTTCAAGACAAAGAAAATTCCCATGCGTCAGCTTTTGTAGTATAATAGTAAGCAGACAAAAAGATAGGAATGTGTTATGAAAGTATTAGCTTTTGATACGTCCAGCAAGGCTCTTTCTCTAGCTATTTTAGAGGACAAGCAGCTTCTTGCCGAGACGACTATTAATATCAAGAAAAATCACAGTATCACTCTGATGCCTGCTATCGATTTTTTGATGGCAAGTTTGGATTTGACACCCAAGGATTTGGATCGAATCGTAGTGGCAGAGGGGCCAGGTAGCTACACAGGTTTGCGAATCGCAGTAGCGACTGCCAAGACTTTGGCTCATACTCTGAACATCGAGTTAGTTGGGATGTCTAGCCTTTTAGCCCTGGTGCAGAGCCAGCAGGAAGGTTTGGTTGTCCCATTGATGGACGCACGCCGTAACAATGTGTATGCAGGATTTTATGAAAATGCCCAGCCAGTCTTTCCAGAAGCGCACCTATCTTTTGAAGAGGTGTTAGAAAAAGTCAAGGATGCTGAGCAGGTAACCTTTGTCGGAGAAGTTGGAGCCTTTGTGGATCAAATCCAAGAACAATTGCCACATGCCAACTACCAAGAAACCCTGCCAAATGCAGCTAATCTTGCTCTTTGGGCCTGGGACAAGGAAGCAGACTCCTTGCATGATTTTGTGCCGAATTACCTTAAGCGTGTCGAAGCTGAGGAAAACTGGCTCAAGAATCACACCGAGTCTGGCGAGTCTTACATTAAACGCCTATGATAGAGATCAAACGAATCCAACAGCGACCTGACTTGGCCCAAGCCATCTATGCTGTTATGGCAGATGTTTATCCAGTTAGTCCTTGGACTCTGGAACAAATCCAAGCAGACCTGTCTCAAGACCAGACTTGGTATGCTCTAGCTTATGATGGGGAAGAAGTGATAGGTTTTTTAGCTGTTCAGGAGAATCTCTTTGAAGCAGAAGTCCTGCAAATCGCTGTCAAAAAAGCCTATCAGGGTCAGGGGATTGCGTCAGCCTTGTTTGCTCAATTGCCGACGGATAAGGAGATTTTTCTCGAAGTCAGAAAGTCAAACCAACGAGCGCAAGCATTTTACAAGAAAGAAAAAATGGCGGTCATCGCTGAGAGAAAGGCCTACTACCATGAACCAGTCGAGGACGCCATTATCATGAAGAGAGAAATAGATGAAGGATAGATATATTTTAGCATTTGAGACATCCTGCGATGAGACCAGTGTCGCCGTCTTAAAAAACGATGACCAGCTCTTGTCCAATGTCATTGCTAGTCAGATTGAGAGTCACAAACGTTTTGGGGGCGTAGTACCAGAAGTAGCTAGTCGTCACCATGTCGAAGTCATCACAGCCTGTATCGAGGAGGCGCTAGCAGAAGCAGGAATTAGCGAAGAAGATGTGATAGCTGTTGCTGTTACCTACGGACCAGGCTTGGTCGGAGCCTTGCTAGTTGGTTTGTCAGCTGCCAAGGCCTTTGCTTGGGCTCACGGACTTCCACTGATTCCCGTTAACCACATGGCTGGTCACCTCATGGCAGCTCAAAGTGTCGAGACTTTGGAGTTCCCCTTGCTGGCTCTTCTAGTCAGTGGTGGGCACACAGAGTTGGTCTATGTTTCTGAGGCTGGTGATTACAAGATTATTGGTGAAACCCGAGATGATGCGGTTGGTGAAGCCTATGACAAGGTCGGTCGTGTCATGGGCTTGACCTATCCAGCAGGTCGGGAGATTGATGAGTTGGCTCATCAAGGGCAAGATATTTATGATTTCCCTCGTGCCATGATTAAGGAGGATAATCTGGAGTTTTCATTTTCAGGTTTAAAATCTGCCTTTATCAATCTTCACCACAATGCCGAGCAAAAGGGAGAAAGCTTGTCCAAGGAAGACCTGTCTGCTTCCTTCCAAGCAGCAGTTATGGATATTCTTATGGCAAAAACCAAGAAGGCTTTAGAGAAATATCCTGTTAAAACCCTAGTCGTGGCTGGTGGTGTGGCAGCTAATAAAGGTCTTAGAGAACGTTTGGCGGCTGAAATCACCGATGTCAAGGTTATCATTCCACCTCTGCGCCTCTGTGGAGACAATGCAGGTATGATTGCCTATGCCAGCGTCAGCGAGTGGAACAAAGAAAACTTTGCAGGCTTGGAGCTAAACGCCAAACCAAGTCTCGCTTTTGAAACTATAGAATAGAAAGTCAGCTTGAAGCTGGCTTTTTAACTCCGGAAAATGTCAGAATATTTTGACACAACCGTAAAAATGATGATATAATATGTAAAAATTAGGAGGTGGTCAGATGATTGAGAGAATGGAATTAGGAGAATTTTATAAGGAATTGCGATTGGCTAGAAAACTCAAGCAGTCAGATGTAGCTTGTGATGGACTGACAGCATCCCAGCTATCCAAGTTTGAACTAGGGCAGTCCATGTTGTCTGCGGATAAACTGATCCTAGCTATCCAAGGGATAAATGTGACCTTCGACGAGTTTGGACACAAGCTTAATAATTACCAGGAATCCCCACATATGCGAATCGGTCGAAAGATTGTAAATCGTTTTACCCATCAAGATATAGCTGGCTTAGAGAAACTATTAGAGGAAGTCGAGCAAGAACAGATGGCGCAGACCTATCGTCGTTTGAATGCTATTGTGATAAAAGATGCTATCCATTCCTTGGATAAAAACTATCCGCTAGAAGAAGAGGATAGTGAGTTTTTGACTAGCTACCTCTATGCTATCGAGTCTTGGACCTGGTTTGAACTCTATCTTTTTTGCAATACCATGCCCTTCTTGAGCAACCAAGATCTAATCTTTTTATCAACCTCTTTACTTGAAAAATCCAAGGAATTTAAAGAGTTAGTACACAATCGATTGTATATGAAACAAGGGCTGTTAAATATCATCTCAGAGCTCATGGAGCGCAAACTTTTTTCTTATATCCCAACCTTTGAAGCCGAGCTGAAGAGTATGCTCCGTCCATACGATGTTTTTGAGAAATTATTGTGGCAGTTTTTAAAGAAGATGAGCATTTTCCTTCAAACTAAGGGAAGTAATCAAAAAGAGATTGAACACTTTATCCAATCTCTGCAAATATTAGAAAACCCACAATTAACAGCCATTTTTGAATTACGTTTACAGCAATATAAAGAGCTTATCGATTAGTTAGAAATGGCAAAATAATAATAATCTCAGCAACGATTGTCAATAATGTTAAAATTTGTTTCTTCATATTTCTCCACTCCTCATTAGTAGTAACTTTATTATACCAGGGAAGTAATCAAATTCACCAAAATCGCAAATCTGAAATTTCTATAAGAAAAAATATCAAATATGCGATTTTCTAAAATAAGCCAATTTCCGTGTTATACTAACCTTGTAAATCATTTGAAGCAAATCCTAGGTCGCAGAAGTGGTTTACAAAAAAATAATCAAGGAGAAAAGAAATGCATAATCTAATGGAACTTGAATTGTTACCTGAAGAGCCAGTAATTACTGTATCACGCGAAGTTTGTAAGTGGACTTGCTCATTTACTGCTCTTTAAGAATAACTGGTTAAAATTAAGGATAGTTGATTACTAATTAACTATCCTTAATTTCATTTCAGAGATAATGTATTTATTATATTTATGGATAGATTACAAACAATGCTGAATAAAATACAAGTTGATACTTACCATAAAAATGGATGGTTATTTGTGAAGTATAGTAACAATAAACTTACACAGGGATGGAAACTTCATGTAAGCAGTCAACTAAAAGACGCTTGTAATATTTTTTATATTGTTGCACAAGAGCTGGAAAAGGAAAGATGTAACTACAAAGTTCTAGATTGTTTGGATGAGTTAAAAAAATTAAATTCTCCTAGGGAAGTTTCTCCTACTGCAAATAAGTTTATCACTATATATCCGTCTAGTAGGAAGCAGGCCAAACGAATAATATTAAATCTAAAAGAAAAGTTAGAAAAATATAAAGCTCCAAGGATTTTATCAGATTTTCAATGTGGTGAGTATTCTCCAATACATTATAGATATGGTGCGTTTAAAGCAATTAAAAATTACAATTTTTCTGAAAATAAAATTGTCTACATGATGAAAAATAGTAGAGGAGAATTAGTAGAAGATCTGAGATTAAGTTATCCATATTTGCCAGAAGGGGTTAAGGATTTATTTACTGATATGGAAAAAAATAAATTATTTAAACCCTCCCCGGAAATCCCAGAGAATCACCCTTTAAATCACTATAATATCGAGTGTATTCTAAAAAAATCCAATAGAGGAAATGTTTACAGAGCTATAGAAAAAAGTAGTAATCAGAAAGTGATAATAAAACACGCACGGCCATATGTTTATAGTTGGAATGATGGTTTCTCTGCAATTGATGAATTAAAGAGTGAAGCAGAAAATTTAAAAGTATTTCAGGACAAGTCCTATACAACAGATTTAATTGAAGAGTTTTATGTCAATGAAGATTACTTCGTAGTACAGAAGTTTATACCAGGATATAATTTTTTTGATTTAAAAAATATTGATATCGAAAAAAATGTAATCATTAATAATATAATTGATATTATTAATGATATTCATGCTGAGGGATATTTAGCAGTGGATATTTCTCCAACAAACTTTATATTGGATGATTTTGGTCGTGTTAGGTTAATAGACTTAGAAAATTTTACAAACAAAAATAATACTGTTAGAAGAGCTGCTACAAAATTCATGATAAATACTGATTGTTCCTCAAAAATCTGTACTATTCAACAGGATTATTTTGCACTTGCAATGTTGAGTTTTGCCATTATGCGCGAGCATGTTTTACTATTTGAAGGAGAGGACGTCTTATTAAATATAACTGCTTTAGATAAAATCAAGTCTTGTATGTATATTGAGAAAGAAATTGGTAACATAACTAAATCGCAATTTAACTGGTTGATGTATTTATTGAATTTAAGTGAACAAGAGAAGTTAGACCGATTCGAGAAGATGAAGTATATAAACGATTTTGAAGATAAAAATATAGATTTTCATTTAAAGAAAGTTGATTCCTCATTCGATTTTCAAATTGAAAATGAAAAGCTTATTAACTATCTTCTTTCATTAAATATGAATAGAGAAAGCAGGATACTAAAGTCAAATGAATTTGGAGAATTTGTTAGTCCAGTATCGTTTCAACATGGCTTATCAGGATATTTGTTTTATTTATCACACATGAGAGACATTTATGATAATGGTAGAATTATCGAGTGGCTTATATCTGAAGGAAATCAAAATAAAGGAAATGTGTATTTAAATGGTTGTTCAATTTTATTTGGTTCTTCCGGATATCTTTGGGTATTATTAGAGTTCTATAAAAAAATTACCAGCAACAATCCAAGTAGAGAATTGATCATAGATAAAATTAGAGATATTTATAAAGACTTGATGAGTAGTTATCAAAAAGTTGAAGTATTTGACTTTGCTTTAGGAAAGTCAGGTATTTTATTGAGTCTTATGAAATACTGTATAAATTTCAATGATGTCGATAGTATGAAATTTATTAGAGAAAAAATAGAGGAGTTATATTCATATTTTGTAGATGAGATACGAAATGTTAATAGTTTAAAAGAATGTAATTTTGCACATGGTCTAGCTGGGATTGCATACGTAATTTCAATTTATAATTCGGAATTTGAATTTAAGGCAGCTTACGAAAATAGTATTAAGGTATTCAATAATCTGTTAGAAAATTTGTTAGAAAATGAATATAGTAGACTAAATGCAACTCCTACAAATTTAGAACTATCGTGGTGCGAAGGAACTTCAGGAATCTTACTTTATTTTGAGTTATTATATGATAAAAGGTATTCAAAAATAATTTCAAGGTTTCAACAACTTGCTTTTAAATTCAATCTTATCCAGTCAAGTTGTTATTGTCATGGTTTATCCAGTTTGTTGCAAACTCTAAACTATCAGGATAAATTAAATTTACGTGAGAATGTGATTGAGATTTTATTAAGTAGATCCAAAAGAGATAAAAATGGTATTTTGGTATTTGAATGTGAAGAAAGTTCAGATACATTATTTGATTTTGGTATCGGAAATCTAGGGATTTATTGGTCTATCCTTGGGGAAAGATTCCCATTTGAATTTAAAAAGGAGTTACGATGAAAGTATTTCTTCAAAATAGAGATTTTAGGCAATTAACCATCAACCAGTGGATCTCAACGGTTGGGGATACGATTTTTTATCTGGCCTTTTTGAATTATGTGGCAGATGCATCTTTTGCCCCTTTGGCGATTTTACTCATTACGATTTCAGAAACCCTTCCTCAAGTTCTACAAATCTTTCTGGGAGTTTTAGCGGATTTTCAACATCATCGTGTCCTAAAATATACAATTATTAGTTTTGCAAAATTTTTGCTTTACTCTATAGTGTCCCTATCGCTTTCAGGGCAGTCCTTTTCCTTGTTATTAGTAGCATTTATTTGTCTGATTAACCTCTTGTCTGACACATTGAGTTATTTTTCAGGCGCCATGCTCACTCCGATTTTCATTAGAATTATTGGAGAAGACCATCTGGCAGAAGCTATTGGATTTAAACAGTCAACTGTTAGTTTAGTGAAAACAATCAGTAATATTTTAGGAGGAGTCTTATTAGGTATTCTATCCATCCAGTTTATTTCCTTACTGAACGCTCTTACCTTTTTAATCGCATTTTTAGGTATCCTATTCATAAAAAATGATCTCTTGAAAGTAGAAAAAACGATTAGCTATCAAGAAGGACTCTCTGTAAAATCCTTTTGCCAGCATTTGGTCCAGTCATCGAAATTGATATGGAATATGAATCATGTGCTCTTGGTTTTGTTTATTATCTCTATTAGTCAAGCAGTGATAAATGTTACAGTTCCTGTTTCTACTCTGTTTTTGAGGAATCAGCCCTTTTTGAATTTACAAACAGGTCAATCTCTTGCCTTGCTATCCACTCTTGAATTAGCAGCCCTTATTGTCGGAAGCCTTGTAAGTGCCTATCTGAAAAATACGATTGCTATAAAAACAGCCCTCTATGCCTCGCTTGTCATCCAGTTGCTTCTTCTAGTAGGATTTGCCACAGTTCGTTTTGACTGGATTCTCATCTTTAGTGCTTTGGACGCCTTTTTCGCAGGTGTTCTCTCTCCTCGACTACAGGAACTCGTTTTTAAACAAATACCTGAGGAGTCAATGGGAGCAGTTCAATCCTCTATCGGCGCCATTACGGTTGTTTTACCTAGCTTATTTACAATAGCTTTGGTAACCATTGCTACTAGCTTTGGAACTCTGGCAGTTAGCCTTGTTTTATTGCTATTCCTTCTAGTTGCCTTTGTCATGCTCTTGAATATTCGTGAAAGTATTTAACGGAGAATTTGTATAATATATGTTTGAGACTGGCCTCCCAGTCTTTTTCTGTTCTTGTCAGTCAGCAGACTTTTTTCTATTTCACGAATATGTTATAATGATGTTTGCTGTGACTGTTTGGAAAGCAGTTGCTGAAGGAATGATTAGTGAGGAAATCTATGAAAGAAAAAGGATTTTGGGAAGGTGTGCAGGCTGCGGTGCCGACTGCTCTGGGATATGTCAGCATTGGCCTTGCTTGTGGGATTATCGGTTCGCCCTATGTGACACCACTAGAAATGGGTCTGATGAGTCTCTTTGTTTATGCTGGGAGCGCTCAGTTTGCCATGATAGCTTTGATTGCAGTTCAAGCTCCAGTAGCTGCTATTGCGATGACGGTCTTTTTGATTAATCTGCGTCTCTTCTTGCTGAGTTTGCATGCATCGACCTATTTTCGCCATACCAGTCTTTGGCACAATATCGGTATGTCCAGCCTCTTGACCGATGAGACCTATGGCGTTTTGATGGGCGAGTTGGTGCATACGGATAAGGTTAACCCCATGTGGATGCACGGGAACAACCTTAACAGCTATGTAGCTTGGTTTTTCGGAACTGTTGTCGGAACTGCTCTAGGTGGACTTCTACCAAATCCAGAAATTTTTGGCTTAGATTTTGCCCTAGTGGGGATGTTTATTGGAATTTTTACTTCCCAGTTTCAGATTATGCAAAAACGGATTCCTTTGCGCAATCTCTTCATAATTTTAGCAGTTGTAGCTGTATCTTTCTTTTTGCTCTTGACGGTGGTGTCTCAGTCATTAGCTGTCTTGTTTGCGACCTTGCTAGGTTGTACCATGGGGGTGGTCTTGGATGATCAGTAAGTATATTTTATTAGCAATTGTCTTTTCTGGCTTGGTGACTTGGATTCCAAGAATGATTCCTTTCATCCTAGCCAAGTACAAGGGTCTGCCGCCTATCGTAGAGCGCTTTTTGAAATTTCTACCAGTTTCTATTATCTTTGCCTTGATTTTATCAAGCGTGGTGACAGGAAAAGTTGGAAGTTTCCCGCAGATAAAGTGGTTAGACTTTTTAGCAGTCTTTCCAACGGCTTTTGTAGCCTTTCGCTATCGCAATCTGGTAGGGACTGTTCTCTTTGGGGTGGTCTTGATAGCAGTCCTACGTTTGGTCTTTTAATCAGCCATAAAGAAAACCTATCACAAATATAGAAATCATATAATAGCGTAATTCCTTTTTTTCTGTTAAGATAAGATTGTATTCTATTTTGGAGGAAATATCATGAAAAAAATCGTTAAGTATTCATCACTTGCTACCCTAGGGCTTGTAGCCGCAGGTGTATTGGCAGCTTGCTCAGGTGGTGAAAAGAAAGATGCAGCATCTGGTGAAGCAACATCTGATAAGAAAGAAATTGTCGTAGCAACTAACGCATCACCAAAACCATTTAACTATGAAGAAAACGGAGAGTTGACTGGTTTTGAGATTGAGGTCGTTCGCGCCATCTTTAAAGACTCAGACAAGTATACTGTCAAGTTTGAAAAGACAGAATGGTCAGGTATCTTTGCAGGTCTTGATGCTGATCGTTACCAAATGGCTGTTAACAACATCAGCTACACTAAAGAACGTGCAGAAAAGTATCTTTACGCAGCACCAACTGCTAAAAACCCTAATGTTCTCGTAGTTAAGAAAGATGATAACAGTATCAAGTCGCTTGATGATATCGGTGGAAAATCTACTGAAGTCGTTCAAGGAACAACATCAGCTAAACAATTGGAAGAATACAACAAACAACACGCAGATAACCCAACTGTCCTAAACTACACAAAAGCTGACTTCCAACAAATCATGGGACGTTTGAGCGACGGACAATTCGACTACAAGATTTTTGATAAAATCGGTGTAGAAACAGTTATCAAAAACCAAGGTTTGGATAACTTGAAAGTCATCGAACTTCCAAGCGACCAACAACCTTACGTTTACCCACTTCTTGCAAAAGGTCAAGATGAATTGAAATCATTTGTTGACAAACGCATCCAAGAACTATACAAAGACGGAACTCTTGAAAAATTATCTCAACAATTCTTTGGTGGTTCTTACCTTCCAGCAGAAGCTGATATTAAATAAATTTTTAAATCATCCATTCTCTGGTAGATGGATGATTTTCCATTCTGTAGGTATATAGTTTCAAACTATAGGTCTTCCTATCTATTAACAATTTGCGAAATCAAATAAAGTATGAGATACTATTACGGTATTATTTTTAAAGGAGAACGAATCATGAAAATTAAAAAATGGTTAGGCGTAGCAGCTATTGCTACAGTAGCAGGCCTTGCACTTGCAGCTTGCGGAAATTCAGACAAGAAAGCAGACAACACAACTACAGTTAAAATTGCGACTGTTAACCGTAGCGGTTCAGAAGAAGCACGCTGGGACAAAGTCCAAGAATTGGTTGAAAAAGACGGAATTAAATTGGAATTCACAGAGTTTACAGACTACTCACAACCAAATAAAGCAACTGCTGATGGTGAAGTAGACTTGAACGCTTTCCAACACTACAACTTCTTGAACAACTGGAACAAAGAAAACGGTAAAGATCTTGTAGCGATTGCAGATACTTATATCTCACCAATCCGCCTTTACTCAGGTAAAAACGGAGAAGAAAACAAGTACACTAAAGTGGAAGAAATCCCAGATAACGGTGAAATCGCAATTCCAAACGATGCTACTAACGAAAGCCGTGCCCTTTACCTTCTTCAATCAGCAGGTTTGATTAAATTGGATGTTTCAGGAACTGAACTTGCTACAATCGCAAACATCAAAGAAAATCCAAAGAACTTGAAAATCACTGAGTTGGATGCTAGCCAAACAGCTCGTTCATTGACATCAGTTGATGCAGCAGTTGTAAACAACACTTTTGTTACAGAAGCAAAATTGGACTACAAGAAAGCACTCTTTAAAGAGCAAGCTGACGAAAACTCAAAACAATGGTACAACATCATCGTTGCGAAAAAAGATTGGGAATCATCACCTAAAGCTGATGCAATCAAGAAAATTATCGCAGCTTACCACACTGACGAAGTGAAAAAAGTCATCGAAGAAACTTCAGACGGCTTGGATCAACCAGTTTGGTAATAAACACAGGGAGGTGGGAGAGATTTTTTCCACCTCTTGCTTTTATATAGAGACTAAAGAAAAGGAACATCCACTTGTATTGATTCCAAAGGTACAAGTCCTAGTAGAAAGGTAGAGAGAAAATGGTTTTCCCTAGCCAAGAAGAACAAATTGAAAAGTTTGAAAAGGATCATGTGGCGCAACATTACTTTGAAGTTTTGCGGACCTTGATTTCTAAAAAATCAGTCTTTGCCCAACAAGTCGGCTTGAAAGAAGTGGCTCGTTATCTAGGCGAGATCTTCAAGCGTGTAGGTGCAGAGGTCGAGATTGATGAGAGTTATAGGGCACCCTTTGTCATGGCGCATTTTAAAAGTTCACGCCCAAATGCCAAGACTATCATTTTCTACAACCACTATGACACAGTACCTGCGGATGGCGACCAAGTCTGGACAGAGGATCCATTTACGCTTTCTGTCCGTGATGGCATCATGTATGGACGCGGGGTTGATGATGACAAGGGACATATCACTGCCCGCTTGAGTGCTCTTAGAAAATACATGCAGCATCATGATGATCTACCAGTCAATATCAGTTTCATCATGGAAGGCGCAGAGGAATCTGCCTCTATGGACTTGGACAAATATCTAGAAAAACATGCGGACAAGCTTCGTGGTGCAGATTTATTGGTCTGGGAACAAGGAACCAAAAATGCCTTGGAACAGCTAGAAATCTCTGGTGGGAACAAAGGAATTGTGACTTTTGATGCCAAGGTCAAGAGTGCCGATGTGGATATCCACTCTAGCTATGGCGGTATTGTAGAGTCAGCGCCTTGGTATCTGATTCAAGCCTTGACTAGTTTGCGAGCTGCAGATGGACGTATTTTAGTTGAGGGCTTGTACGATGAGGTTCAAGAGCCTAATGAACGAGAGTTAGCCTTGGTTGAAACCTATGCTCAACGCAATCCAGAGGAAATCAGCCAGATTTATGGCTTGGAATTGCCACTTTTACAAGAGGAACGTACAGCCTTTCTAAAGCGTTTCTTCTTTGAACCAGCACTCAATATCGAAGGGATTCAGTCTGGTTATCAGGGGCAAGGAGTTAAAACGATTCTACCAGCAGAGGCTAGTGCCAAGCTAGAAGTTCGTTTGGTTCCTGGCTTGGACCCACATGATGTTTTGGATAAAATCCGGAAACAACTAGACAAAAATGGCTTTGATAAGGTAGAATTATACTATACCTTGGGTGAGATGAGTTATCGAAGTGATATGAGTGCACCATCTATTCTCAATGTTATTGAGTTAGCCAAGAAATTCTATCCACAGGGCGTATCTGTCTTGCCGACTACAGCTGGGACAGGACCTATGCATACGGTCTTTGATGCTTTAGAAGTACCTATGGTTGCCTTTGGTCTAGGAAATGCTAATAGCCGAGACCATGGTGGAGATGAGAATGTACGAATCGCCGATTATTACACCCATATTGAATTAGTAGAGGAGCTGATTAGAAGCTATGAGTAGAGATATTATCAAGTTAGATCAGATCGATGTGACTTTTCACCAAAAGAAAAGAACCATCACAGCGGTCAAGGATGTGACTATTCACATCCAAGAAGGGGATATCTACGGAATCGTTGGATATTCTGGAGCAGGGAAATCAACCCTAGTTCGTGTTATTAACCTCTTGCAAAAACCATCTGCAGGTCGAATTACTGTAGATAATGATGTAATTTTTGATGGTAAGGTCACCTTGACGGCGGAGCAGTTGCGTCGTAAACGTCAAGACATCGGGATGATCTTCCAACACTTTAACCTCATGAGCCAAAAGACAGCAGAGGAGAATGTAGCCTTCGCCCTCAAACACTCTGGACTCAGCAAGGAAGAAAAGAAGGCTAAAGTAGCTAAATTGTTGGACTTGGTTGGTCTTGCGGACCGTGCCGAAAACTACCCTTCACAGCTTTCTGGAGGTCAAAAACAACGTGTGGCTATTGCGCGTGCCTTGGCAAATGATCCAAAAATCTTGATTTCAGACGAGTCAACTTCAGCTCTTGATCCAAAGACAACGAAACAAATCTTGTCACTCTTGCAAGAATTGAACCGTAAACTAGGTTTGACCATTGTCTTGATTACACACGAGATGCAGATTGTCAAAGACATTGCTAACCGTGTGGCAGTGATGCAGGATGGCCGCTTGATTGAAGAAGGTAGCGTTCTTGAAATCTTCTCTGATCCTAAGCAACCATTGACTCAGGACTTTATCTCAACTGCGACAGGTATTGATGAAGCTATGGTCAAGATTGAGAAACAAGAAATTGTAGAGCACTTATCTGAAAACAGCATTTTGGTACAACTCAAGTATGCAGGCGCTTCTACAGATGAGCCGCTTTTGAATGAATTGTACAAGCACTACCAAGTAACAGCCAATATTCTCTATGGAAACATTGAAATTTTGGATGGTACTCCTGTGGGTGAACTTGTGGTTGTCTTGTCAGGGGAAAAAGAAGCCTTGGCAAGCGCTCAAGACGCCATCCGTCAGGCTGGTGTGCAACTAAAAGTATTGAAGGGAGGACAGTAAGATGGCAGAATTGATTAAAGCATACTTACCAAACGTCTACAAGATGGGTTGGTCTGGTCAGGCTGGCTGGGGAACGGCAATCTACTTGACCCTTTATATGACGGTTCTTTCCTTCATCATCGGAGGTTTCCTAGGGCTGGTTGCAGGGCTTTTCCTTGTCTTGACAGCTCCAGGTGGTGTCTTGGAAAATAAAGTTGTTTTCTGGATTTTGGACAAGATTACCTCTATCTTCCGTGCGGTGCCATTCATCATTCTCTTGGCTGTCTTGTCCCCCTTCTCTCATCTAATCGTAGGGACAAGTATCGGACCAAATGCGGCTATTGTACCCCTATCTTTTGCAGTCTTTGCCTTCTTTGCTCGTCAGGTACAGGTGGTATTGGCAGAGCTAGATGGCGGTGTCATCGAGGCAGCTCAAGCTAGCGGAGCTACTTTCTGGGACATCGTAGGTGTTTACCTATCGGAAGGTCTACCAGACTTGATCCGTGTGACAACTGTAACCTTGATTTCCCTTGTCGGTGAAACAGCTATGGCGGGAGCGGTCGGAGCAGGTGGTATCGGTAACGTAGCTATCGCCTATGGATTTAACCGTTTCAATCATGATGTAACAGTCCTTGCGACGCTCATCATTATCCTGATTATCTTTACAATTCAGTTCTTGGGCGACTTCTTGACCAAGAAATTAAGTCATAAATAAAAAAAGAGCTAAGTGGCTCTCAGATTGAAGAAAAAGTCAATTTTGGACAATTTTCTTCAATCTTTTTCTATTATTAGAGAAAATAAAAAACTCTTAATACTCTTCGAAAATCAATTTCAAACCACGTCAACGTCGCCTTGCCGTACTCAAGTACAGCCTGCGGCTAGTTTCCTAGTTTGCTCTTTGATTTTCATTGAGTATAAAAAGAGCATAGAACAGCAATTCTAAGAGTTTTCACTATATGGTAACCAACCTCTATAGGGGCAATTTTTAATTATGGATAGGGGTTGACTACTTTTGAAGAGCCGTGTGGCTCTTTTTATAAACTATATTTGTTATTCAAGTGGAATAAACTTTTGGAAGTATGGTATAATGAGAAAGCATATTTCGATATGACTAAGGTAGTGATCTATCTGTAGAGAATTATGAAATGATAAAGGAGTTCGGCTAGTATGAATTATTTTGAGGGGAATGAGTTTTTCCTTCTATTGTTTGTAGTTTTACTGATTGGCTTTGTTTTAAACTACTTTGGCAAGCGTAAGGATTATTATATTTTAAGTCTGTCAATTTTATTTGCAGGAGCCATCTATGGTAAGAGTAAAGCCATGGTTGTTTATTTACTGGCATTCATCATTTACCAGTATTTTCTGGTTTTCATAGCACAAAGAATGGATTCAAAACGGTTGAAGCCACTGGTTATGTTATCCATTTTACCTTTAGTAGTCAATAAAGTCTTTGCCTTAACCCAGCTACATTTGTTGGCTTTTATTGGGATTTCTTATATGTCCTTTAAAACTATCCAAATCATGCTGGAAATATCGGATGGTTTAATCAAAGAAAAAATCAGTGTAAAAGATTATCTTCAGTTTCTACTCTTTTTCCCTACAGTTAGTTCGGGACCAATCGATCGTAGCAGAAGATTTCTAAAAGAGATCAATGAAGTCATGCCTAGAAAAGACTACCTAGAGTTAGCAGGTGATGGTATTTATCGCATTGTTCTAGGCCTTCTCTACAAGGTGGTTCTATCAACCTATATTTACCAGATGCTGCTTGCTCTAAGCAATACTGGTACAGTTGTCTACTCAATCAAATATATGTATTTGTATACACTCTATCTGTTCTTTGACTTTGCGGGTTATAGTTTGATGGCTGTTGGGAGCAGTAATATTTTGGGCATTCAGACACCGATGAATTTCAATAAGCCTTTCTTGAGTATTGATATCAAGGATTTCTGGACTAGATGGCACATCACCTTGTCAACTTGGTTGAGAGATTTTGTATTTTCAAGAGTTTTGATGCAGGTTATCAGAAAAAAATGGTTTAAGAATAGATTGCACAATGCAGCCTATGCCTATATGGTCAATATGCTAGTCATGGGATTTTGGCATGGAATTAGTGTCAGCTATATCGCTTATGGATTTTACCATGGCGTTCTGATGTCTGGATTTGAAATTTATCAAAAGAAAAGCACTTTTTATAAGAAACATAAGAATAAAACTTGGTACAAACTAATGAGTTGGTTTGTGACCATGAATTTAGTTATGGTTGGTTTCTTTATCTTTTCAGGAGAACCTTATAAGATAATCAGGACAATTTTAAGTAGATAAAGAAATTTAAAGAAATCTGCTAAATCAAGGAGATTGGACAAAACAAGATGATTAAGTTAAAAGCATTTTTACTATCGCTTGTGCTCGTAATTGCGACACTTGCCCTTTTAAATGTGACATATGTCAAGAAGGTTGATGATTATTATAAAGTCAAGGACAATAGTATTCGCTACAGCACTTCTTATGAAAAGTATAAAAGTAGAGATATTCTAACAAATAATATCACACCCAACACACTAGTTCTACTGGGTTCCTCAGAGTTAGTTGCGACGGTAAAGGAAGATTACCATCCTAATAAAATTTTTAACTACAATGATTTTAATATCATGCAGATAGGAACCAGTTATTCTCAAAATATCATTCAAGCTACAACCTTGGGCTCGATTGAAGGAGCTATGAGTAAGCGAAAAGTAGCCATCGTAGAGTCTGTTCAATGGTTCGAAAAGGATGGAACCCATCAAGATGCTTTTTTAAATAAGGCTTCTCAGGAACACATTTTTCACATGCTAGATAACGAGAAAATCAGTAAGGAAACCAAAGAAAAACTGATCAATCGCATTATTGAGATTACCAAAGGGAATAAACAACAGAACGATATCTATAAAAAGTATAAAAGCTACTTTATAGAAGGAAAAGGAACCATTGTTGATAAAAAACTATTGGAGTTAGATAACACGATTTATTCCTTTAAGCTTAAACAAAAATTCTATGAAAATCATGCCAAATCAGATTATCCTTCATTAGGGGATAAAACACCGGACTATAATTGGGAGCAGCTGACAGATCAGTTTGTAGCAGAAGTTAAAAAGAAAACAGACAATAATGATTATGCTGTAGATAACAACTACTACAATACTTATTTGAAAGATCGCTATGCTTCATTAAAAGATTCTAATAAAGATTTGAGCTACCTGGAGTCACCAGAGTATTCAGATATGGAACTCTTCTTGACAGTTGCTAAGGAATTGGGAATTGAAGTTGAAGTTATTATACTCCCAGTAAATGGTAAGTGGAATGATTACACAGGTGTTTCACGAGAAATGCGTGAAGAAACTTACAAAAAAATAGAAAATGTTGCCAAAAGCCATGGTGCTACTGTGTTAAACTATGGAAATAAAGAGTATGAAGATTACTTTTTATTTGACGTGATGCACGTTGGGGTGAAAGGATGGATGGAAGTTGAAAAAGAACTTTACAAATTTGCAAATGAAACTAACTGACACACAACGTTTACTATTGTGGACCTTGTTTTTCTACACGGTTATTTTAAGCATCGTGATTTATTCTCTTGTCACAGATTTTTCAAACATCCAAGAATTTATTTACAGTGAATTTTAAATATTTCATTAAAAAAGCCCCTTGTCTCAAATAAATATTAGAGACAAGGAGCTTTTTTGTTACTGTTTATGTGTTAATTTCTTACTAAGCGCTTGTCCAATAAGGGCGCCAAGTAAAGCACCGATAAGGACGCTTGCTACAAAGAGAAGGATAGTACAAGGGTTAGGCGCGACCATGATGCGGTCAATATAGTCCTGAGATTTTCCACGAGCGACTAGAGTTGCGATATAGGCTTGAGGGGTCAACCACATGAGTAGGATGGGACCAGTAGTACCAAAGGCAAAAACTAGGAAGGAAAGAAGGTTTTTAACCTTATCTTTGTAGTGGCCAAGATGAGCGATGCCATCTGCTGCAAGACCGCAGATAATTCCTGGCAGAAAGGCTCCAGCACCATGCTTGCTCCCGAGGAAAAATAGAGAGATTACAAGTCCAATCGTAGTAATCGCTCCAAAACGAGGAACCTTTGCTAAAAGGATCATATAGACGCTACCACCCACAAGAGCAGAAAAGGCAGGGGCGTAAAACATATTTCCAGTGTGGTCGACAAGGTTTCCTAGTAGAACACCCACTCCGATACAGAGAAAGTAGACAAGGGCAGCTACAAGGGTCGTCAAGATATTCTTTTTCATAAGTTCTCCTTCGTATATCTGATGTTATTCATTGTATCATGCCTGTGGCAGATTGTAAATGCTGGTTTGGAACTAGTATTTATTAGGAAATGTGGTAAAATAGGAAAAAATAAAAGACGAGTGGTAAGAGGATGAAGAATTTAGGAAAAGTTTTTAAAGAGTTACGAGAATCAAGAAAAATTTCCTTGAGAAAAGCAACAGGTGGACGCTTTTCAGCATCCTTATTGTCGCGTTTTGAAAATGGTCAGAGTGAAATATCTGCTCCAAAGTTAATAACAGCTTTGGAGAATATTCATGCGAGTATGGAAGAATTGTTATTTTTGGCGAGAGGTTTTCATCAAGATGCCTATTCTGAATTTAGAAACAGAATAGTTGAGGCTATTGACCCTCAAGATTTGACATCCTTGCGCACTCTCTACCAGAGAGAGTATCAACAACTTCCTTTTTCAAAAGATAGACAGCAACATATTCTCAATGCTATTTTAATAAAATCCTATATGAAAGCCATTGATGAGACGGTTACATTGACCGCTGAGGAAGAAAGAGTCCTACATGATTATCTATTTTCTGTCGAAATTTGGGGACACTATGAATTGTTGTTCTTTTCTTCCTGCTCTCCGCTTTTATCAGTCCAGCTTTTTACAAAGTACTCTCGAGAAATGTTGCGGAAGTCAGATTTCTTGCAAGGAGTTGGGAAAAATCGAAATATAATGCATACCTTGCTCCTCAATGCTTTTATGGCCTGTATTGAAATTGATGATTTTACCAATGCCCTCTATTTTAAAAAACAAATTGAAAAGAACTTTTTTGAAGAAAATGAAACCTATTTTCGAATAGTCTACCTCTGGGCAGAAGGTTTGCTTGATAGTAAGCAAGGAAGAGCAGAGGAAGGGCAGAGAAAGATGGAGGACGCTATTCGTATTTTCGAGATGATTGGTTGTAGCAGATCTGCTGACTATTATAGAAGCACCATGGAGTGTTGAATATCTGCAACTAGATAAAATAACTTGAAACGATAGGACTGTGAAGATACTTATTAGCATTAGACAAATTCTATCGTTTTCGTTATCAGTTTAGTCTGTTGCATATATTCAAAAATGTCTTCTCGTAAGATTCTTGATGCTATACTAGAGCTACCATAAAAGTAGTATGTGAGAAAGAGAGGAATCTATATGAAACTATTACTAAGAAATCAAGCATACAGAGTTTTGAGTTTATCACGATTTTTCAATGCTTTTGGAGCTTCCATTTTTAATTTAGTGTTTGTGGTCTATGCCTCGACTTTGCCAGAGGCTTCTGTTGCCGTTGCCATGGCGAATGTTGTGATGATGCTTCCAACTCTTTTTACAGTTTTTGTGGGGATTCGGGCAGATTATACCAAGGACAAGGTCAAATGGATGACCTATGTCGGTTTATTTCAGGCGGTTTTATTTTTTCTAGCAGCCCTAGTTGTTCAGCAAGCTAGTTTCTTTGCCTTTTCGACCCTTTGCCTCATCAATGTCATTAGTGATGTAGCCAGTGATTTTGCGGGTGGCTTGCGAATGCCTCTCGTTAAAGAAAAGGTAGCAGAGTCAGATCTGATGGAGGCCTATTCCTTTTCTCAGTTTATTACCTACATCTCTGCGATTGGCGGCCAAGCTTTTGGAGTTTGGCTATTAGGGGTGTCAACACAGAACTTTTCGCTCGTAGCGGTAATCAATGCCATATTTTTCCTAGTGTCAGCTCTCGTTCTCTTTTTAGGAAGGGCTGAATTAGGCTTATCAACTCCACTTGTTGATAGTAAATCACTGAAAAATGAGAAACTTTCTATCAAAGATCAATTTTTAACGATTTACCGAAACTTACGCCTCGTTTTTCTTAAAAGTGGACAGAAAAACTTTGGTTTTATGCTCTTTGCTATCTTGATTATCAATGCTTTGGGTGGTGCCTTAGGTGGTATCTATAACATCTTCCTTTTAAATCATTCCTTACTGAATTTTTCCTACAAGGATGCCTTGTTTATCTTACAATTGATTACCTTATTAGCAGTTATCATCAGTAGCCTTACTGGCAATGATTATTTTGGGAAGCAATCTCTACCTAGATTGATGATGTGGGTTACATTAGGAGCCAGTCTAGTTGGTCTATCTAATTTGTTAAACCAAGTCTTGCTCGGGATGCTTTTCGTCTTTTTTACCATGTATGTTTCTGGGAAAATTTCTCCAAAGATTAGTGCTCTGCTCATGAAAAATCTTGCTCCAGAGGTTCTCTCTCGTACCAGTAATTTTTTAGGTTTGTTGTTTACTCTATCTATACCAGTGGGGACAGCCTGTTTTTCACTGGTGGCAGTATGGGATATACAGTTAACATGGGCTCTGTTTGTTGGGCTTTCCTTGCTTGCGATTCTCCTAGCTAGTCTTAATCTCAAACATGAAATTTAGGTGTTAGTCTTCTTTTCACACTGTCCCAATCCCCTCATTTATGGTAAAATAGGACTATTAAGTTATAAAGAGGATTCCCTATGAAATTACAAAAACCAAAAGGAACGCAGGATATTTTACCTGCTGAGTCTGCCAAATGGCAGTACGTTGAAGGCTTTGCGCGTGAAATCTTCAAACGCTACAACTACGCAGAAGTGCGTACTCCTATTTTTGAGCACTACGAAGTCATCAGTCGTTCTGTTGGAGACACAACTGATATCGTAACCAAGGAAATGTATGACTTTTACGACAAGGGAGACCGTCATATTACCCTCCGTCCAGAAGGAACTGCTCCAGTCGTTCGTTCTTATGTGGAAAACAAACTCTTCGCACCAGAAGTTCAAAAACCAAGTAAGTTCTACTACATGGGGCCAATGTTCCGCTATGAGCGTCCACAAGCAGGTCGTTTGCGCCAATTCCACCAGATTGGTGTGGAGTGCTTTGGCTCTAGCAATCCAGCTACCGATGTGGAAACTATCGCTATGGCAGCCCACTTCTTGAAAGAAATTGGCATACAAGGTGTTAAATTGCACCTCAACACTCTTGGAAATCCTGAGAGCCGTGCGGCTTACCGTCAGGCCTTGATTGACTACTTAACACCGCTCAAGGAAACCTTGTCTAAGGATAGCCAACGTCGCTTGGAGGAAAATCCTCTCCGTGTCTTGGACTCTAAGGAAAAAGAAGATAAGGTAGCAGTAGAGAATGCGCCTTCTATTTTGGATTTCCTTGATGAAGAAAGCCAAGCTCATTTTGATGCTGTGCGTCAGATGTTGGAGAATCTGGGTGTAGACTACATCATCGATACCAATATGGTGCGTGGTCTAGACTACTACAACCACACTATTTTCGAGTTTATCACTGAGATTGAGGGCAATGACCTGACAGTCTGTGCGGGTGGTCGTTACGATGGTTTGGTTGCTTACTTTGGTGGCCCTGAAACTGCTGGATTTGGTTTTGGACTTGGTGTAGAGCGCCTGCTTCTCATCCTTGAAAAGCAAGGTGTGGCCCTCCCTATCGAAAACGCCCTAGATGTCTATATCGCAGTCTTGGGTCAAGGGGCAAATGTCAAGGCTTTGGAATTGGTACAAGCCCTTCGCCAACAAGGTTTCAAAGCAGAGCGTGATTACCTCAATCGTAAACTCAAAGCTCAGTTCAAGTCAGCCGATGTCTTTGCGGCTAAGACCCTCATCACTCTAGGTGAGAGCGAAGTCGAAAGCGGACAAGTAACGGTCAAGAACAATCAAACCCGAGAAGAAGTGCAAGTGTCGCTTGAGACAATCAGCCAAAACTTCTCAGAAATCTTTGAAAAACTAGGGTTTTAATGATAGATAAACTGGTCAGGATTTTATTCCTGACCTTTTTCTTTTGCAAAATGACAAAAATCTTAAACTTTTTGACAAAGATAATTGTCAAAAATAAAAAGATATGTTACAATGAAATCAAGTTAAGAAATAAAGAACTAGGAGGGGGCCACATGTGGGTATGGATTTTTTTTCCTTTTCTCGTCTTGATTTATAGTAGTCAATCTAAAAAAATCAAGCGGTTAGAGAAAAGGTTAAAGGTAATCGAAAGAAAAGAGAAAGGAAATATAGATATGTCAAGATTATTGCAAGAATTAATTGGGAAAAAACCAACAATCGTTGGACAAGTGTTTGGAACAAATTTATGGGAAGTTGTGGATGTTGATGAGGAATGGGTCAAACTACGTCATGTTGATAAAAATGGGAAAGAAAAATTCAAGTTGCAACGTATTGAGGATATCCAAGCCGTTGAATTTGATGGAGAGTAGGTGTGTAACATGCAACTAAAAAACCGTCTAAAAGAGCTTCGGGCTCGCGATGGCCTGAATCAAACCGAGCTGGCCAAACTAGCTGGCGTGTCCAGGCAAACCATCAGTTTGCTAGAGCGGGATGAGTACACGCCCTCCATCGTCATTGCTCTGAAGATTGCTCAGATCTTCAATGAGCCAGTCGAGTCAGTTTTTCGCTTAGAGGAGGATGAGTGATGAACAAGTATAAAGTGATTTATTATCTCTGTATCGTTGTGTTTATCGTGAATCTTTTGGCTATGATTGGAAGCCTATTTGGTTGGTTTACAATCGTTGAAAGTAAGTATCTCTTCTGGATAAATTTAGTGCTACTATTAGTCTTTAGATGGGTAGAGAGAAAGATAAAATTCAAAGAGCTCGTAAAAGGAGAAAAGTTATGAAAGAATTTTTAGCAGGTTTTCAAGTCGATACTGAAGACAAAGCACTTGCAGGTGTTTGTGCAGGTTTAGGAAATTATTTTAACATCCAAACCAACATCGTTCGTTTGGTGACGCTCTTCTTGTTTCTCTCTTCGACGGAGATTGGTATTTTAACAGTTACAGCCTATGCTTATCTAGCAGGTTGGCTTGGCAATGAGCCCTTGGGAGATAGAGCGAAAAAAGCAAGAAATCAAGCTATTCTCTTATTTGTTGTTTGTTTGCTTTTGGTGTCGCTTGGAGCAGAAGGTTTGACAGCTATTTTTGAATCAGGTAAAGCCTTTGGTCAATGGTTGGCTGGATTAGTTTAGAGGGAGGATGAAAATGAAAAAGAAACGAATCTTATACTTCTTAGCGATTGGTGTTTTAGGCTATTTTACAGGTATGCTTGCAGGTCGTGCTTGGGCATTGGGCACAAGTTTTAATTTGAATACTCTAGTTCCATGGATTTCAGCATCTTGTTTATTGATAGCTTTGATTAGCATTTTTTTAACTATCTATTTCTTAAAAAAGAGTCGGAAATTCCATGCTTTATATCAAATGGAAATAGATGACGATGTGAATGAAACTTATTATGTACAAATGTATCGAAATCTCGAGTTTGGTACGATTGCTTTTAACATTGTGTCAGTTATGACTATATTAGCTTTATTCATCTCTATGAATGAAGTGGTGATACTCCGTACAAGTTTTATCGTTCTAGGACTTTCTGTTCCAGCTCTTATTTTAGCTGCAGTACTTCAAAAATATCTTTTCAAGACGATTTCGATTGTTCGTCAGTTTGATTTGGCATTTTTCTCTATTCCAAAGGATGTGTTAGATTATGTAAATTCTTACGATGAAGGAGAACGACAAGCTAATTTGGAACAGAGTTTTCGAATTTTATTTCAATTAAACCAATATGTTTTACCAGGTTTGTATATTTTGATTGATATCGTTTCTGTACTTACGGGAGAAATTCAGTTATTAGGTCTTTTAGCTGTAGCTGTAGTCCATATTTATATCAATATAATGCAGATACCTATGGTGAAACGTTATTTTAAATAGAAAAGATCACTTAAACTATTTAAGGTTATTGGCTAGTTTAGATAGAGGTCAGAAAATGAAAAATAATCGTAGATGGTTGAGAGTAGTAGTGTGTATGTTAAGTGCTTTTGTAGGAGCCTTTGCTTACACTCTTAGAGGTATAGCTGAACAGATTCAAATGTCACAAGTCTTACACACTGTTTATGGATTCGCTCTCGTTATTGGAGGAATTTCCTTCATCTTAGCCCTGTATTATCTTGGCAAAAGTCGAGAAGTTTATACTCTTTATCAAAGGGGGACAGAGGAAGAAGATAGTGATCAGACCTATGTAAGAGCCTATCGTTACTTAGATTATGGTTCGGTTTCTTCAAATGTTTTGATGATAGCAATGATGACCAGTGGGATCATACTGATTTCTCCGATATTTAAGAATACCTTGCTAATTCTTCCTGCTCTTATTCTATTATGCTTATACATTATTGTTGCCAATTACTTGTTGCGAACTATTTTTATCGTTCGACACTATAAACTGTCTGTTTATTACACTCCAAAAGATATTTTAGCATATCTTAACAGTTATGATGAGGGAGAAAAGCAGGCAGAGATGGAAAGTGCCTATTTAACTCTGTTTAGGTTGAATCAGATTTTACTGCCATCACTCTATTTTTTATTGATAGTATTATCAGTTGTTTTACGAGAAATACAAGTGGTTGCCTTAGTTCTTTTAGTCGTCATTCATTTTTATATAACTATCGCACAATTAAGAAAAACAAAACGTTATTTTAAATAGGAGTCTTTTATGAAAACACTTAAAAACATTGGCTGGTTTGTTCTTGCTTTCTTATCATTTTTGTTTATCTACGGTTTTATTCAGACTTTACCTCTGATTGCTCTTGGTTCAGGTGCACCTATAGTCGGTGTTCTTCCGCTTTATATTCTATTAGCAGGAGCTTTTACCTTCTTAACATACAAGTGGTATAAGACAGGAACTGTTACGATAGAAAAAACGGGCCTTAACAAATACATCTGGTTGCCTGCCTTGGTATGGGTCCTTATCATTGTTGTACAAAATTTCTTACCAAATGATCCATCTGTCAGTCAACAGACGGCAGAACAATTGACTCATAATCAACCTCTCTTCTCTTTCTTCATGATTGTTGTCTTTGCACCCCTGACAGAAGAGTTGACCTTTAGAGGTCTGTTAGCTCGTTATGTCTTCCCTCAGCAGGATAACGTCAAGCAGACAGTACTCTTTCTTCTTGTAAGTACTATCATTTTTGCCCTTGTTCATTTCCCTGGCACTCCTCAACAATTCCTAGTGTATGGTTCCCTCGGTTTGAGCTTGGGCTTGGCATATATCAGCAAAGGTGGTTTGGCATACAGCATTGCTTTACATGCTTTAAATAATTTAATCGGATTTTTAATGATTCTCATGCTATAATAGACTCAGGAGGAAGTCATGAAACGAGTGATATTATTAGCAGTGATTCAGGCAGTTGTACTCTTCTTCATTATTGGAGCGCTTGCCTATGCTTTTAAAGGGGATTTCTTTTATAACCATCTAGCAGTTATCTTTGCACCAATCGCAGGTATTATGCGATTTGCGACAGCCTATGCAACGGAGATTGTTCTCCCTAAAAAGGCTGCAGAGATTGCTGAAAAGCGAAAAAAATAAAGAAATACCAAGTAAAATAAGGTCCAGCGAATGATTTTGCTGGATTTTTTCATTTATAGCAGGATTCTTCTCAACTTTTCTGATGATTTTCATGAAGAGCCTGCGCTTTTATGGTAAAATAGTAACAGAATAAAAGAGGAGAGAAAACATGAAACGTAGTATGTATGCTGGTCGTGTTCGTGAGGAACACATCGGACAAGAAATTACCTTGAAAGGATGGGTAGCCCGTCGTCGTGACCTTGGTGGTTTGATCTTTATCGATCTTCGTGACCGTGAAGGAATCATGCAGTTGGTTATCAACCCAGAAAAAGTATCTGCAGAGGTGATGGCAACAGCTGAAAGCCTTCGTAGTGAATTTGTCATCGAGGTGACTGGTCAAGTTGCTGCACGTGAGCAAGCCAATGATAAGTTGGCGACTGGTGCAGTTGAATTGAATGTAACAGCTCTTTCTGTACTTAACACAGCCAAAACAACACCATTTGAAATCAAGGATGGCATTGAAGCGAACGATGATACGCGTCTACGTTACCGTTATCTTGACCTTCGTCGTCCAGAAATGTTGGAAAATCTTAAACTTCGTGCCAAAGTAACACATTCTATCCGCAACTACTTGGATGAGTTGGAATTTATTGATGTGGAAACGCCATTCCTTTCTAAGTCAACACCAGAGGGGGCGCGTGACTATTTGGTGCCTTCTCGTGTCAATAAGGGTCATTTCTATGCCCTTCCTCAAAGTCCGCAGATTACAAAACAGTTGTTAATGAATGCGGGATTTGACCGTTACTACCAAATCGTCAAATGTTTCCGCGATGAAGATTTACGTGGAGACCGTCAACCTGAGTTTACACAGGTCGACTTGGAAACTTCATTCCTTACTGAGCAAGAAATTCAAGATATCACAGAAGGTTTGATTGCGCGCGTGATGAAGGAAACAAAAGGCATCGAAGTAACACTGCCATTCCCTCGTATGAAGTATGATGATGCCATGGCTCTTTATGGTTCTGACAAGCCTGATACTCGTTTTGAGATGTTGCTTCAGGACTTGACAGAAGTGGTCAAAGGTGTTGACTTTAAAGTCTTTTCAGAAGCACCTGCTGTAAAAGCCATTGTGGTCAAAGGAGCTGCGGACAACTATTCACGTAAAGATATCGACAAGATGACCGAAGTAGCCAAACAGTACGGTGCCAAAGGTCTTGCTTGGGTCAAGGTTGTTGATGGAGAATTAAACGGACCAGTTGCGAAATTCTTGACTGGTATCCAAGCAGAATTGACTGCAGCACTTGGTCTTGAAGATAAGGATTTGGTTCTCTTTGTGGCTGATACGCTTGAAGTAGCCAATGCAACACTTGGTGCCCTTCGTGGACGTATTGCTAAAGAACTAGGCTTGATTGATCAGGATAAATTTAACTTCCTTTGGGTTGTTGACTGGCCAATGTTTGAATGGTCTGAAGAAGAAGGGCGTTATATGAGTGCCCACCATCCATTTACCCTTCCTCAAGCAGAAACTGCTCATGAGCTTGAAGGTGATTTGGCTAAGGTTCGTGCCATTGCCTATGATATCGTCTTGAACGGTTATGAGCTTGGTGGTGGTAGTCTTCGTATCAACCAAAAAGAACTCCAAGAACGCATGTTCAAAGCTCTTGGTTTCTCAGCTGAAGAAGCCAATGACCAGTTTGGTTTCCTTTTGGAAGCTATGGACTATGGTTTCCCACCACACGGTGGTTTGGCTATCGGTCTTGACCGTTTTGTCATGTTGCTCGCTGGAGAGGAAAATATCCGCGAAGTCATCGCCTTTCCTAAGAACAATAAGGCAACTGACCCAATGACGCAAGCACCATCAACAGTAGCTCTTAAACAACTAGAGGAACTTAATCTACAAGTAGAACAAGATGAAACAAACGAAACTAACTAAAAAGTGGTACCATTATCTTCGCCGCTTTGCTTATCGAGTAAGGATTTTGCGTGTTTTACAGAGTATCTCCCGAGAAAAATACGATGAAAAAATCTCAGCTTCTCTGGTATATGGTTTTCTATCAGCAGTAGCCGTCAATTTCTTTTTCCAACCAGGGCACGTTTATTCAAGTGGTGCGACAGGTTTAGCTCAGATTATATCTGCCCTTAGTAACCACTGGTTTGGTTTTCATTTCCCGATTTCAGTAGCCTTTTATGCCATCAATATTCCTCTCATGATTTTGGCCTGGTATCAAATTGGGCATAAGTTCACGATTTTTACCTTTATCACGGTATCCATGAGCTCGCTCTTTATCCAGTTTGTGCCTGTGGTGGTCTTAACAGAGGATCCCATCATCAATGCCCTTTTTGGGGGTGTTGTCATGGGATTGGGGATCGGCTTTGCTTTACGTCATAACATCTCCAGTGGAGGAACAGACATTGTCAGCTTAACCATTCGTAAGAAGACTGGTCGTAACGTCGGAAGTATCTCTTTCTTGGTTAATGGTACAATCATGTTGATTGCAGGAGTGACCTTTGGTTGGAAATATGCCCTTTATTCCATGATTACCATCTTTGTCTCAAGTCGTGTGACAGATGCAGTTTTCACCAAGCAAAAACGCATGCAGGCCATGATTGTTACTAGCAATCCAGATGCCGTCATTGAGAAAATCCATAATAAATTGCACCGTGGAGCAACCATGATCCATGATGCTGAAGGAACTTATAATCACCAGCGTAAGGCTGTTTTGATTACGGTTATCACTCGTGCAGAGTTCAATGATTTTAAATTAATCATGAAGCAAGTTGATCCAACAGCATTTGTTTCTGTTTCAGAAAATGTTCATATCCTAGGCCGATTTGTCGAAGTCGAAAACTAAAGATTTCAGGACATCTTCAAATTCCATTAGTGATACCTTGCTCTAGTTTACTAATAGTTATTTATAACAATGAATAGAACGAAAAAACCAACTCTTGAACATATTGTCAGAGTTGGGCTTTTTTATTTTTCAACGATTTTGTGGGCAATCAACTGGCGGTAACAAATTTGTTTGTTGTTTTTAGCATCATTGATGATCTGGAGAATAGTTTCAAAGGAAACACGACCAAGCTCCAAACTATTGATATCGACATAGGCCGCCAAGTTGAGCTTGGGATTGACTGAGTCGAAGCTGAGGACAGGGACATCCAGTTGGTGTTTTGCGATGTAATCACAGACCCCTGCAGCAAGGAGACTATCAATGGTAATAATAGCGTCAATATTTGGATTGTGTTTGAAGAGAAGTCTACTAAAGCGATAACCATTATCTTCAAGAAATTCAGTAGCAAAGTAAGTCAGATTAGTATCGAGAGGAAGTTGGTGTTGTTTTAGAGCTAGCTCGTAACCTGTCAGACGGTCTAGTGTTACGAAGAGTCGCTTAGTACCTCCGATAAAGGCAATTCGCTTGCATCCTTTTTTGATGAAATACTCTGTCGCATCAAAACCAGCTTGGACATTGTCATTATCGACAAGTGGAATGAAGGGAGATAGAGATTTACCTAAGATAAGGAAAGGAAATTGCTCGTCTACTACTAACTTAACCAAAGGGTCCTCTTCTTGGGCATAGAGGAAAATCAAACCGTCTACACGCTTACCATAGACCATCTGAGAAATAGCTTTAAGACGCTCTTTGGCATCTTTACCTGTCGCAATCTGAATGGCGTAGTGGTTTTCAGAGGCGACTTGGGCGATACCACGGAGGACAGATGGGAAGAAAGGATTTTGATAGAAGGCATCTGAGTCGTCAGGAAGCACCAAGCCAATAACTTGGGTATAACTGCTTACCAAGCTACGAGCGTTGAGGTTGGGGTGGTAATTGAGCTCCTTCATAGCCTTGCGAACGCGTTTTTTTGTTTCATCGCTAATGGTTGATTTATTTTGAATAACACGGGTTACGGTTGAAGGTGAAACACCAGCAGCCTTGGCCACGTCTTTAATCGTAACAGGCATAATAATCTCCTACTTATGGTAGTCTGGATCACGGAAATGCGTTTTGTAAAAGATAGTGACCAGGTATAGAACAAATAAAATATTTTGAACAGTAATTAAAGTGGCCATATTTTGGCCTAGGAGACCTAGAATCATAGCAAGTAAGGTTGGTAATCCTAAACAGTTCAAAATGAAATGATAGCACTCTTTGTAGCTTTTAAATGAAAAGAGACGCGATTTTTTCGTGAAGTAGAGCAAGAGGCTAGCACCTAAAGCAACAATAAAAAAATTAAGTCCAAAGAGGAAGCTAGAACCTAGCACAAGAAAGAGACTAATATAGGCGCGATTCTGTTGATACCAGTCTTTAGAAATGGCTTGTGTTAAGCTTTCCTTGCTTTGGAAGCTCTCAGTCGTTATCGCGTGATAGCGAATGCTGGTCAATTCTTTTCCTTGCTTACTGATGATGAGTTTCTCAGGTTCAAAGTTCAGAAGTAATTCCTCAGGGAAGTTTGAACTAGAAGGGTCTCCGATTTGGATAGAAGCTTGATGAGGAGATGAACCTGCATAGCTCAACTTACCATCTACAATCTTTGCATTGGCAGCCAAATCCTGAACCACACTATCCGTCAAAGGAGTGTAGACATCATCGATGAAAGTTTCTAAAGGATAAGTTTCCTGAGAACTGTTTTGGATAGCAATAGGGATCATCGACAAGCTAATCAAGAAGATACTGGTAAAAATCAGTTGGAACCAGTTGAGACCAAAACGTTGAGATAGGGGCTTACGGAATCCCCAGATACTATTAAAATAAGAAAATGGATATGGCAACATAATTCTCTTTCTAAGGCATTTTTCTATATGAGTATTATATAGAGAAATGTGTTTAATTTCAAGTGGGTCAGGTACAATGCTGGTTGAAAGTAGGCTTTTGCTTTAAATTGTTCATAAACAAGAAGCATTACCTTAAACTTTTATTTCTCATCAGATTATCTAAGTAAGGACAAGTTTCAAAATGAAAAAGGGTGGCGGGGGTATATTACCCCTTGTCGCCACCGCTTGTAAGTCCTGAAACGAAGTTCTTTTGCAAGAAGAAGAAAAGTGTACAGATTGGAAGAGCGATGAGGATAGCACCTGCTGAGAAGTAGGCAATCTTCAAGTTCTTCGCATTGCTAACGAAGGTTTGTAGACCAACGGCAACTGTAAAGTATTCTTTCTCACGAAGCAAGAAACTAGAGAGGATGTAGTCTCCGAAAGGTCCCATGAAGGCCCAGAGTGCTTGTACCGCCACCATTGGGCGAACAAGAGGGAGAACGATTTGCCAGAAGCGGCGGAAGTGTCCTGCACCATCAAGTTTTGCAGATTCATCAAGAGACATTGGCACGGTGTCAAAGTAACCTTTCATGAGCCAAGCATTCATCGGAATACCTCCACCAACATAAAGGAAGATGAGGAACCAGCTATGGTTAAGGGCGTTCAACATGAGGGCCATAACGAAGAAGGCAGTCAAAGCAGCCATTGTAGGCACCATTTGGATAATCAAGAAGAAGACCAAACTTTGCTTACGAGCCAAGAAATTGTAACGGCTATAAGCATAACCAGCAAGTACGATAATACTTGTTTGAACAGCCATGGTAATCAAGGCGATAATCAAAGTGTTGAGGTACCAAGTACCGTACAAGGTTTCAGTGAAGAGGCCTTTAAAGTTATCAAAATTGAGGTCGATGTTAGTATCTAGTTTAAAGGCTGAGACGTTACCTGCTTTAAAGGCTGACATGATGGTAATCAAAAGTGGATAGATAATCACGATTGATAGGCCAATTAAGTAGAGGTAAGTAAGGGTTTGAGTCAGTCTACGTTTGAGTTTAATTGAGTTATTCATCTTAGACGTCCTCCATATCAAATGCGTGTAGTTTCTTGAAGGCAATCATAGAAATAGAGATGACAATGATTGAAATAATCAAGGTAACGGCAGCTGCCATAGAGTATTGGGGAGCTGTACCTGTTGTCAAACGGTAAATCCATGAGATCAAGATATCGGTTGAACCAGCTCCACCACCGACACTACCAGGACCACCGCCATTGAAGAGGTACATGATAGAGAAGTTGTTGAAGTTGAAGGTGTATTGGCTGATTAAAGTAGGCGCTGCAACAGCCAAAATCATTGGGAAAGTGATGCTGCGGAATTTTTGCCAAGCGTTTGCACCGTCGATATAAGCTGCTTCATACAAGTCGTTTGGAATAGACTGTAGAATACCGAGAGTTAGGACATAGATATAAGGGAATCCAAGCCAACCTTGCATCATAATCAAGGCAACCTTAGTCCAAGTAGGGTCTGTTTTCCAAGGAATGAGTGCTCCATCGAGGAATGGAAGAACCTTAGCAAAGAGAGGGATTACTTGAGTATTGATAGCACCAACACTATCGTTGAACATGTTTGAGAATGTCAAGATAGTGATAAAGGCTGGAACTGCCCAAGGTAGAAGGAAGATGACACCAAAGATACGTTTCCCCTTGATGAATGGTTGGTTAGCAATAATAGCTGTAAAGATACCGAGTACGATTTGCAAAGTCGATGCAGATAAAGCCCAGATAATAGTCCAAGAAAGAACAGAACCGAAGGCTGAACGGAAGGTACTCAAGCTCCATATATTTGTAAAGTTAGTCAATCCAACCCAATCCAACAATTTATTTGGTGGTAAATGTTGGAAATCGTAGTTAGTAAAGGCAATCATCAAGGTTACAATAACCGGGAAGATGATTGCAAATGTCATGGCAACGTAAGATGGAATGATAAGCAAGTAAGGGAATCCATTTTCATAGATACCTTTAATCATATCCTTAAGTGTCAATGGGACAGGGATGCCATTATTGATACGTTTTGCAATAGTGTGAGCGTCTTTAATATTGAGAATATAAAAGGCTAGATAAACAATTACAAAAATAGAGTGGAATGCACCACGAATCAACATGAAGAGAGAGTTGTCACGGCCAGGTTTTTCACCAAGCGTGATTAAGTTGCTCAATTCAGGTGCTGCAAGTACTATAAAATAGAGGACAAAAGCTAATGTTACAGCAAGGAAGATAAAACCTTTGGCTTTTTGTTTGTTATAGATTTGCCCCAACCCAGGAATCAATGAAAGCAAGGCTGCTTTTCTTGGTTGTTGTTCCATGAGTGCTCCTTTCATAAGATGTGAACGTCAAGCTGAGTTCTGTTAATATCTAAAAATCAAGGGGGATAAGTTTTAAATCCCCCTTGAATCAATCAATTAGTTACCAAATTTTTGTTGGATTGTTTCTTTGATCAATGTTACAGCATCATTTGCAGCTGTTTTAGCATCTTTCTTACCGCTTACAGCGTCAAAGAGCATTGTTTTAGCTGGGTCCCAAACTGTTGACATTTGAGAGATGTTTGGCATTGGTTGAGCATTTTGGAACTGTTTGATAACAGCAGTAGTCAACTCATCATTTTTACCTTCAGCGTAAGTACGAGCTTCAGTGTTAGCTGGGATTTCGTTTGTTGCATCGTAGAATGCTTTTTGTTGGTCAGTTGAAACAAGGAAGTCTACGAATTTTTGAGCTCCTTCAAGGTTCTTAGTGCTTGATGGGATGATCCAAGCTTTACCACCACCAAAGGCTGCGTAGTTTTTACCGTTTGGAAGAGTTGGGATAGTTGCAACACCGTAGTTTACTTTAGCATCTTTGAATGCTTGAGCTTTCCAAGGTCCATCAATGATAGCAGCTGTTTTACCTTCTTGGAATTGAGTTTGGATCAAGTTTCCAGCACCTTCAGTATCTTGCATACCTTTAGGCCATTTGTCATACCAAGTTTTAGCATAGTTGATACCTGCAATAGCACCATCGTTAGCAAGACCAATATCTTTAGGGTCTTTACCGTTTTGTCCAAACACGTAGGCACCATTACCAGCAAGAAGTCCATATGCGTAGTAGAAGTTAGTCCAGTCAGCTAGGAAAGCAGTAGTTTTTCCGTCTTCACCAGCGAAGGCATATTTGCTATCTTTAGCAAGTTCTTCCAAGTCAGCAAATGTTTTAGGAGCTTCTTTCACTAAGTCTTTGTTATAGTACATAACAAGTGACTCGATAACGGCTGGAGCCCCATAAACTTTACCACCAACAGTTACAAGAGATTTAGTAGTATCGTCTGTTTTAGCACCGTCACTCAAAGTTACTTCTGAAAGTTGTCCGTCAGTACCAAGGCTACCTACGCGGTCGTATGGTGCCATCATGACGTCAGCAGCTTTACCTGATTGGTTATCAAGTGAAAGATTGTCAAGTCCACCTAATTGGTCACCTGTTTTAATAGTAACTTTTACACCAGCTTCTTTTTCGTAAGCTTTGGCAGCTGATTCTGCAAAAGCTTTATATTGATCTTCAACGTAGAAAGTGATTTCTTGACTTCCTGATGCAGAAGAGTCAGCAGCTTTGTCAGAAGTTTTACTTCCGCAAGCTACCAAAAGTAAGCTAGCAAGAGTAGCAGTACCAAGTACAGCTGCGCTCTTCATGAATTTAGTTGACATAATGTATTCCTCCTAAAGAATAACAAATTTTGATTCCGAGGAAACGCAAACGTTTTCTCTTATGAACTTAGTATAGCACAAACAGAAAACGGTTGCAAGCGTTTTTTGAAAAAATTTTTAAAAAGCATGTAACTGAATAATTCCTAAATTTGGTTATATAATAGGAAGAAAAAGGTGAAATCATATAAATTTCAATTCAAAAATAATTGAAGGAAAACGATTGCATAATTTGTAGATGTTTTTGTAGATGTGAAAAAAATAAGAATATAGTTTTATAGCAAAGCTATAAAGACAAATAATTTGAAAAAGATTTTGTTGAAACGCTTGCATTTATTTTAGAAATGGGTTATACTTTAGTTAGCGCAAACGTTTGCGTTTGTAAAAATGTAATATCTAACTATAAACATATGAGGTGCTTATTATGAAAAAACGTCAAAGTGGTGTGTTGATGCACATTTCTTCTCTTCCAGGAGCATACGGAATCGGATCATTTGGTAAAAGTGCTTACGACTTCGTTGATTTCTTGGTTCGCACAAAACAACGTTACTGGCAAATCCTTCCACTAGGAACAACTAGTTACGGAGACTCTCCTTACCAATCTTTCTCAGCCTTTGCGGGAAACACTCATTTCATCGATTTGGATATCTTGGTGGAACAAGGTTTGTTGGAAGCAAGTGATCTTGAAGGAGTTGACTTTGGTAGCGATGCGTCTGAAGTTGACTATGCTAAAATCTACTATGCACGTCGTCCTCTTTTAGAAAAAGCGGTAAAACGTTTCTTGGAAGTTGGAGATGTCCAAGATTTTGAAAAATTTGCTCAAGAGAACCAATCATGGCTTGAACTTTTTGCAGATTATATGGCTATCAAAGAGCATTTTGATAATCTCGCTTGGACAGAGTGGCCAGATGCAGATATTCGTGTGCGTAAAGCTTCTGCTCTTGAAAGCTACCGTGAACAATTGGCAGACAAACTTGTTTTCCACCGAGTAACCCAATATCTCTTCTTCCAACAATGGTTGAAATTGAAAGCATACGCTAACGAAAACCACATCGAAATTGTGGGGGATATGCCAATTTATGTTGCTGAAGATTCAAGCGATATGTGGGCAAATCCACACCTCTTTAAAACAGATGAAAACGGGAAAGCAACTTGCATCGCAGGATGCCCACCAGATGAGTTTTCTGAGACTGGTCAGCTTTGGGGTAACCCAATCTATGACTGGGAAGCAATGGATCGCGATGGTTATAAATGGTGGATTGAACGCTTGCGTGAAAGCTTTAAGATTTACGACATCGTGCGTATCGACCACTTCCGTGGATTTGAGTCTTATTGGGAAATTCCAGCTGGTTCTGAAACAGCAGCACCTGGTAAATGGGTGAAAGGGCCTGACTACAAACTCTTTGCAGCTGTTAAAGAAGAACTTGGTGACTTGAACATCATCGCAGAGGACCTTGGATTTATGACTGATGAAGTCATCGAGCTTCGTGAGCGCACTGGATTCCCAGGAATGAAAGTCCTTCAATTTGCCTTCAACCCAGAGCACGAAAGTATCGACAGTCCACACTTGGCACCAGCCAACTCAGTTATGTATACAGGAACACACGATAACAACACTGTTCTTGGTTGGTATCGTGATGAGATTGATGATCCAACTCGTGAGTACATGGCTCGTTACACAAACCGTAAAGAGTACGAAACAGTGGTGCATGCTATGCTTCGTACAGCTTTCGCATCAGTAAGTTTCATGACGATTGCTACTATGCAAGATTTGCTAGAGTTGGATGGTTCAGCTCGTATGAACTTCCCATCTACTCTTGGCGGAAACTGGTCATGGCGTATGACAGAGGATCAATTGACTCCAGCTGTCGAAGAAACTTTGCTTGACTTGACTACAATTTATCGCCGTATCAATGAAAATTTGGTAGAATTAAAGAAATAAGACATTATCAGGAGACACAAAAATGTTACCATTAAAAGAATTTGTACAAAATCGTTACAATAAATCTATCGCAGAATGTAGTAACGAAGAGCTTTACCTTGCTCTTCTTAACTACAGCAAACTTGCTAGCAGCCAAAAACCAGTGAACACTGGTAAGAAAAAAGTTTACTACATCTCAGCTGAGTTCTTGATTGGTAAACTCTTGTCAAACAACTTGATTAACCTTGGTCTTTATGACGAAGTTAAGAAAGAACTTGCTGACGCAGGTAAAGAGTTGATCGAAATTGAAGAAGTAGAATTGGAACCATCACTTGGTAACGGTGGTTTGGGACGTTTGGCAGCCTGCTTTATCGACTCCATCGCTACACTTGGTTTGAATGGTGACGGTGTTGGTTTGAACTACCACTTTGGTCTTTTCCAACAAGTGCTTAAAAACAACCAACAAGAAACGATTCCTAACGCTTGGTTGACTGACCAAAACTGGTTGGTTCGTTCAAGCCGTAGCTACCAAGTGCCATTTGCACACTTTACATTGACATCTACTCTTTACGATATCGATGTACCTGGATACAAAACAGCTACTAAAAATCGTTTGCGTTTGTTTGACTTGGATTCAGTTGATTCTTCAATCATCAAAGATGGCATCAACTTTGACAAGACAGACATCGCTCGCAACTTGACTCTTTTCCTTTACCCAGATGATAGTGACCGTCAAGGTGAATTGCTCCGTATCTTCCAACAATACTTCATGGTTTCAAACGGTGCGCAATTGATCATCGACGAAGCAATCGAAAAAGGAAGCAACTTGCATGACCTTGCTGACTATGCAGTTGTCCAAATCAACGACACTCACCCATCAATGGTTATCCCTGAATTGATCCGTCTGTTGACAGCACGTGGTATCGAGCTTGACGAAGCAATCTCAATCGTTCGTAGCATGACTGCTTACACAAACCACACAATCCTTGCTGAAGCCCTTGAAAAATGGCCTCTTGAATTCTTGGAAGAAGTGGTTCCTCACTTGGTACCAATCATCAAAGAATTGGACCGTCGCGTGAAAGCAGAATACAAAGATCCAGCTGTTCAAATTATCGATGAGAGCGGACGTGTTCACATGGCTCACATGGATATCCACTACGGATACAGTGTTAACGGGGTAGCGGCACTTCATACTGAAATTTTGAAAAATTCTGAGTTGAAAGCCTTCTACGACCTTTACCCAGAAAAATTCAACAACAAAACAAACGGTATTACTTTCCGTCGTTGGCTCATGCATGCTAACCCAAGATTGTCTCACTACTTGGATGAGATTCTTGGAGAAGGTTGGCACCATGAAGCAGATGAGCTTGAAAAACTTTTGTCTTATGAAGACAAAGCAGCTGTCAAAGAAAAATTGGAAAGCATCAAGGCTCACAACAAACGTAAATTGGCTCGTCACTTGAAAGAGCACCAAGGTGTGGAAATCAATACAAACTCTATCTTTGATATCCAAATCAAACGTCTTCACGAGTACAAACGTCAACAAATGAACGCTTTGTATGTCATCCACAAATACTTGGACATCAAGGCTGGTAACATCCCTGCTCGTCCAATCACAGTATTCTTTGGTGGTAAAGCAGCTCCTGCCTACACTATCGCTCAAGACATCATCCACTTGATCCTTTGCTTGTCAGAAGTCATTGCCAACGATCCAGCAGTAGCTCCACACTTGCAAGTGGTAATGGTTGAAAACTACAACGTTACTGCAGCAAGCTTCTTAATTCCAGCGTGTGATATCTCTGAACAAATCTCACTTGCTTCTAAAGAAGCTTCAGGTACTGGTAACATGAAATTCATGTTGAACGGAGCTTTGACTCTTGGTACTATGGACGGGGCTAACGTGGAAATCGCTGAGTTGGTTGGAGACGAAAACATCTACATCTTTGGTGAAGATTCAGAAACTGTTATCGACCTTTACGCAAAATCAGCTTACAAATCAAGCGAATTCTACGCTCGTAAAGCGATCAAACCATTGGTTGACTTTATCGTGAGCGACGCTGTTCTTGCAGTTGGTAAGATTGAACGTTTGGAACGTCTTTATAACGAATTAATCAACAAAGACTGGTTCATGACTCTTCTTGACTTGGAAGACTACATCAAAGTGAAAGAGCAAATGCTTGCTGACTACGAAGACCGTGATGCATGGTTGGATAAAGTCATCGTTAACATTTCTAAAGCAGGATTCTTCTCATCTGACCGTACAATCGCTCAGTACAACGAAGATATCTGGCACTTGAACTAATACTCTTCGAAAATCAAATTCAAACCGCGTCAACGTCGCCTTGCCGTACTCAAGTACAGCCTGCGGCTAGTTTCCTAGTTTGCTCTTTGATTTTCATTGAGTATAAGATATGAAATTTAATAGTTATTACACTATCTAGCAAAAAAGCGAGTTTCAATTGAAATTCGCTTTTTTTGAATGTTGTGGATTTGAGGTTGACTGGTCTCAAAAGAAAAAATAATTTGTCAATAATTTCTAGACTTAAAAATCAGACCTAGAGAACACTAAGAAGGCTGGTTGTATTACCTTTAAACCTCAGGTTCTTCTTAACTGTTACCTCAAATTTCTTGTATTCGTTTACAAACAGTATTATAATAGTATTATAGTAAAGAAAGAAGGTGTTCTTATGTGGAAAAAATATTTTTCAAAATATAAATGGACTGATTTATTTTGGATTCTTTTAGTAATTTGGTCATGCCTTTATATGGGCAATAGCACTTCCTTTCCACTGACTCATCAAGAAATCTCTTTTCATGGATGCTGTTATGGAGCATCACTTGCCTTATATCACTTGCTATTTATTGATAAATTTGTCATTTCAAATCGAAAATAAATGGAGAGGTCATAATTTTTATACTTTTCGGAAAGACAGTGAAAAATCGTGTTTTAAACCCGCATCTCAAGAAGAGGTGCGGGCTTGGTTTTATCTTATAAACTAGTTTACAGGGCTTTTCCGACTAGAATCTCTGCTTCGATAGTAATCTCAGTTAACTGGCTCCAATCAATCTTGCTCTGGTCGACATGAAAAAGCAGGGGCGTCATGCTGAGCAAGGCTTGGCGTTGCTCTACGGTGATAGACTTGGTCAGGGAAGCAATCTGACTAGATTGGATGCTGAAGTGTTCTTGGAAGTGTTCCTTAATATCTTGATTAGAATAATCCTTCTTTGTCAGCTGGTCCTGTACCCTTTGACGGATTTCCTTGAGGTGGTTTTCAGTAGGAATGACCTTGATTAAGATGCCGTCCTTTGATAAGACTCGTCGGAATTCTCCGTAGTTGGCAGGTGAGAAAATATCAAGTAGGATATCCATGCTGGCGTCTTTTATAGGAAGGCGAGCTAAGTCACCAACAAACCAATTGACTGCCCAGTTGGGTTCACTCTTGGCGGCGATTTGGACCGAGTCTTTTGAAATGTCAAAGGCATAAAAGGTTTTTTCAGGGTGCACTTCTTGGAGTTTACGAGAGTAGAAGCCTTCGCCACAACCGATATCCAAGACTATTTTGGCGGATGGTTTAGTCGCTAGTAAGTCGGAGATACCTTCTAAAATAGCCTGATAAAATCCAGCTTCTAGGATTTGCTGGCGATTTTGGAAATTTTCCTTGTCATAGTTGGCAGATTGCTTGATTTGAGGAGCCAGGTTGACATAGCCGAATTTTGCAAGGTCAAAAGAATGTCGATTGCTGCACTTGAGACTAGACTCTGCCAAGGTCAGGTTTTCTTGACAGATAGGACAGGCAAAGGAACTAGCAGATGCAAAACGTTGAAGTTTGGGTTTGAGATTTGTATTCATAGTTTAAGTGTATCAAAAGAGGCAAATGAAAGCAACTTTAGGAATAAGTAGATGGGAGATTCAGTAGAAATAAAACTAATCCTCCAATTTATAGAATAAAATTGCTTTTATATCGAAATTTCTATATAATAATGATAAGGAGGAAATAAGTATGTTAAAAGAAGTATTAACCGTTGCAAAAGTTGCGAAAAAATCATCACTCTTTTTGGGTGGTGTCGCATTTGGTACCCTTGGCTTGAAAATCTTAGCAAGTAAGGAAGCTAAAAAAGGTTATTCTAAAGCTTTGGCTAAGGCTTACAAGTTGAAAGACGGGCTAGATGCATCTGTTTCTGTTGTGAAACAACATGGAGACGATGTCTTGCAAGATGCCAAATATTTGTACGAGCAAGAGAAAAAAGAAGAGCAATTAGATAGCCTTATAGGAGAATAATATGTCTTTTAAAGTGCTACATAGAGGATACCAACATATCCGACTATCATCTTCTTTTTCACTCACCTTGGATATTCAAGACTATCTTCGTTCCTTGGCGAGAGATGAAAAGGGGATTGAGTCTATCCAGTTTTACATGGATCAACAGCACTTTACTCTACGTATAAAAGAAGGCTTTTCTGTATTAGATAATGCAGAAGCCTTTTTAAAAAGAATTGATAAAGGGAAAGTTTCTGAGTTGATGACTCTTCCCATTCGTAGAGAAGAGAGTGCTTATTCTATTGTTTCAGGTGCAGCGATTAAGCGTATACTTTTTCGTAGTTTTGTGCCGTATCCTATTCGCTATATATGGACTTGTTATCAGGCTTTGGGTTATATCAGAGAAGCCTATCAAACACTAGCGCGTAAGGAACTAACGATGGAGGTCTTGGACTGTTCGGCGATTTTATTGTCCTTGTTTATGAACCAATCCAAGACAGCTAGCAATATCATGTTTATGCTTGATTTGGGGAATCATTTAGATCAGTGGTCCTTGAAAAAAACTGCAACAGATTTAGAACAAAGCCTTCTTGCAAAAGAGAGCGATGTATTCTTAGTACAGGGCGATACGGTTGTTAGTATCAAGAGTTCCGATGTTCAAATAGGAGATGTCTTGGTCCTATCTCAAGGAAATGAAATTCTGTTTGATGGACAAGTAGTTTCAGGTTTAGGTATGGTCAACGAAAGTTCCTTGACGGGAGAGAGTTTTCCAGTTGAAAAAAGAGAGTCTGATTTAGTTTGTGCAAATACAGTATTAGAAACTGGAGAGTTACGCATTCGTGTAACCGATAATCAGATGAACAGCCGGATTTTACAACTGATTGAGTTGATGAAGAAATCTGAAGAAAACAAGAAAACGAAACAACGCTATTTCATCAAGATGGCGGATAAGGTCGTCAAATATAATTTCTTGGGGGCTGGGCTGACTTACCTATTGACAGGTTCTTTTTCTAAGGCTATTTCTTTCCTATTGGTCGATTTCTCCTGCGCTTTGAAAATCTCTACTCCTGTAGCTTATTTGACAGCTATCAAGGAGGGGTTGAATCGTGAAATGGTGATTAAGGATGGAGATGTTCTGGAGAAATACCTGGAAGTTGATACTTTCTTGTTTGATAAGACGGGAACAATCACAACTAGTTATCCTATAGTTGAAAAGGTGTTACCTTTTGGGGACTATAGTGAGGAAGATATTCTCAGAATCAGTGCCTGTCTTGAGGAACACATTTATCATCCTATTGCTAATGCTATCGTCAAGCAAGCTGAGATAGAGGGAATTGAACATGAGGAAATGCATGGGAAACTCCAATATATCGCAAGTAAGGGGATCAAATCTCATATAGATGGCCAACCAGTTCTTATTGGGAATTATGTCTTGATGCAGGATGAGCAGATTCATATCAGTTCAGAACAAAATGCTTTAATTGAAGAGTACAAGAGTCACTACAATCTCTTATTCTTAGCCTACCAGAATGAATTGATTGGAATGTTCTGTATTCATACTCCTTTGAGAAAAGAAGCAAAAGCAGCCTTGGAGAAACTTAAGGCACAAGGGAAAAAATTGATTCTGGCAACAGGGGATACCTTGGTTAGAACAGAGGAATTAGTCAAAGATTTGCCCTTTGATCATGTCTATACAGACTTGAAACCTGATGGGAAATTTGAGTTAGTAGAGGAACTGCAGAAAGCAGGTCACACTATTTTGATGGTTGGAGATGGATTGAATGACTCAGCGGCTCTAACCCTATCAGATATCGGTGTGGTGATGAATGAGAGTGCAGATATTTCTAAGCAGATGAGTGATATCTTATTGTTAGATAATCGCTTGGATTTCTTTCAAGAGTTGGATTCGCTATCATCATCTTTGCAAACACTCATCAAGAAGAATATTCAAGATACCGTTGTCGTAAATAGTAGTTTGATTGGCTTTGGCTTGTTTAATTGGCTCAGTCCTTCAAATCTCTCTATCTTACATAATCTAACAACCTTACGCATTGTACTGCGTAGCCTGTCTATTAAGGGATAGGTGGGGGACTATTCACAGCAAAAAGGAGTTACCTTTCTCGAGGGTAACTCCTTTGTTTATAGGTAAATGTTGAACAATTTAGTAAGTCAATACAAAGTATTTCTTCTTCCCACGGCGGATAACAGTGAGTTCGTTCTCTAACTTATCTGCATCTCCTAAGACATAGTCAAGGTCTTGGATACGGTCGCCGTTGACGTAGATAGCACCGTTTTGAACATCTTCACGGGCTTGGCGTTTTGAGTTAACCACGCCAGAAGATACGAGAAGTTCAACAATGTTGTGATTTTCGTCTGCTTGTACTTGGTAGTTTGGCACGCCACGAAGTCCTTGTTTGAGTTCTTTGACAGAAAGGTTTTTGATATTTCCTGCAAAGAGTTGTTCAGTGATGTTAAGGGCTTCTTTGTAGGCTTCTTCTCCGTGGACAAGAGTCACGACTTCACGAGCGAGGACTTTTTGAGCCAAGCGTTCGTGTGGTGCTGCTTCGAATTGTTTACGGATGTCTTCAATCTCGTCTAATGACAAGAAAGTAAAAATCTTCAAGAAGCGAACAGCGTCAGCATCCATGACGTTCATCCAGAATTGGTACATTTCGTATGGAGAAGTCTTTTCAGGGTTGAGCCAAACAGCATTCCCTTCTGATTTACCAAATTTCTTACCGGTTGCGTCTGTGATGAGTGGGACAGTAATTACGTGACCAGTCTTGTCAGCCTTACGACGAAGCAACTCAGTGCCAGCTGTCATGTTTCCCCATTGGTCAGAACCACCGATTTGAAGGGTTACATTGTGTTCTTGGTTGAGGACAAAGAAGTCGTAACCTTGCATGATTTGGTAGGCAAACTCAGTGTAAGAAATCCCTGTTTCAATCCGTTTCTTCACAGACTCCTTGCTCATCATGTAGTTGACAGTGAAGTATTTTCCGATATCACGGAGGAAGTCAATGAAGCTGATGCTGCCAAACCAGTCGTAGTTGTTGACCATGACAGCTTTATTTTCACCATTTTCAAAGTCGAGAAAGCGAGAAAGTTGTCCTTGGATAGACTTGACCCAGCCATCTACTGTGTCTTTTGTTTGGAGACTACGTTCAGCATCTTTGAAGGACGGATCTCCGATGAGACCTGTAGCACCGCCAACGAGCGCATATGGTTTGTGACCTGCTAACTGCAAACGACGACTTGTCAAGATTGCGACAAGGTGACCTAGGTGAAGGCTGTCAGCAGTTGGATCGTAGCCAGTATAATAAGAAACTTGACCTTCTTCTAGGGCTTTACGCAAAGCTTCTTCATCAGTCGTTTGAAAAATCAAACCACGCTCTTTTAGCTCATCAAAAATGTGCATGTGTCTTTTCTCCTTTTAAAATATTGTTTCTACCTATTTTACCACAAACTTGGCAAATAACCTAGTAAAATCGGGAAGAAAGTTGCTACTCGGACTTTTTTGGAAACGAGTGAAATATGGTATAATAGCACTAGCTTATACTCAATGAAAATCAAAGAGCAAACTAGGAAGCTAGCCGAAGGTTGCTCAAACCACCGTTTTGAGGTTGTGGATAGAACTGACGAAGTCAGTAACACATATACGGCAAGACGAGACTGACGTGGTTTGAAGAGATTTTTGAAGAGTATTGTTTTCAGAGAAATAGATAAAAATAGTTAAGAAAGGGGCTGAAAAATGTCTCATATTATTGAATTGCCAGAAGTCTTGGCCAATCAAATCGCGGCAGGAGAAGTTATCGAACGCCCTGCTAGTGTAGTCAAGGAGCTAGTTGAAAACGCCATCGATGCTGGCTCAAGCCAGATTATCGTTGAGATTGAAGAAGCTGGTCTTAAGAAAATCCAAATCACAGATAATGGTCACGGGATTGCCCACGATGAGGTCGAGTTAGCCCTCCGTCGTCATGCCACTAGTAAGATAAAAAATCAGGCAGATCTCTTTCGGATTCGGACCCTCGGTTTTCGTGGTGAAGCTCTGCCTTCTATTGCTTCTGTCAGTGTTTTGACTCTTTTAACAGCGGTGGATGGTACAAGTCACGGGACCAAGCTAGTGGCTCGTGGGGGAGAAGTTGAGGAAATCATTCCAGCGACCAGTCCTGTGGGGACTAAGGTTTGTGTGGAAGATCTATTTTTCAACACACCAGCTCGTCTCAAGTATATGAAGAGTCAGCAGGCGGAGTTGTCTCACATCATTGATATTGTCAATCGTCTGGGGCTAGCCCATCCGGAGATTTCTTTTAGCCTGATTAGCGATGGCAAGGAAATGACACGAACAGCTGGTACGGGTCAACTGCGTCAAGCCATTGCTGGAATTTATGGTTTAGCCAGTGCTAAAAAGATGGTTGAGATTGAGAATTCTGACCTAGACTTTGAAATTTCAGGCTTTGTCTCATTGCCGGAATTGACGAGGGCTAATCGCAACTATATCAGTCTTTTTATCAATGGCCGTTATATCAAAAACTTCCTACTCAATCGTGCCATTTTAGATGGTTACGGTAGCAAGCTCATGGTGGGGCGTTTTCCGCTAGCTGTTATTCACATCCATATCGATCCTTATCTAGCAGATGTCAATGTGCATCCAACCAAGCAAGAGGTACGGATTTCCAAGGAAAGAGAACTAATGGCGCTGGTTTCAGAAGCTATTGCAAAGAGTCTCAAGGAACAGACCTTGATTCCAGATGCCTTGGAAAATCTGGCAAAATCTACTGTTCGCAATCGTGAAAAGGTAGAGCAAACCATTCTCCCACTTAAAGAAAATAATCTCTACTACGAGCAAACGGAGCTGACAAGACCGCCTCAAGCTGAGGTGGCAGACCATCAGGTGAATCTGACGGAAGAAAGACAGGATTTGACCTTGTTTGCCAAGGAAACCTTGGACCAGCTGACCAAGCCTGCTAAACTGCATTTTGCAGAGAGAAAGCCTATCAGCTACGACCAACTGGATCATCCTGAGTTAGATATGGCTAGTTTGGATAAGGCTTATGACAAGCTAGAGCGAGAAGAAACGTCAAGCTTCCCAGAGTTGGAATTTTTTGGGCAAATGCACGGGACTTATCTCTTTGCCCAAGGTAGAGATGGGCTTTACATCATAGACCAACACGCAGCCCAGGAGCGGGTTAAGTATGAGGAGTATCGCGAAAGTATTGGCAATGTTGACCAGAGCCAGCAGCAACTCCTAGTTCCCTATATCTTTGAATTTCCTGCGGATGATGCCCTTCGTCTCAAGGAAAGAATGCCACTTTTAGAGGAAGTTGGTGTCTTTCTAGCAGAGTACGGGGAGAATCAATTTATCCTACGCGAACATCCCATTTGGATGGCAGAGGAGGAAATCGAGTCTGGTATCTATGAGATGTGTGACATGCTCCTTTTGACCAAGGAAGTTTCAATCAAGAAATACCGAGCAGAGCTAGCCATTATGATGTCCTGCAAGCGGTCCATCAAGGCCAACCATCGTATTGATGCCCACTCGGCTAGACAACTCCTCTATCAGCTCTCTCAATGTGATAACCCCTATAACTGTCCACACGGACGTCCTGTTTTGGTTCACTTTACCAAGTCGGACATGGAAAAGATGTTCCGTCGCATTCAGGAAAATCATACTAGCCTCAGAGAGCTAGGAAAATACTAATACTCTTCGAAAATCTCTCTAAACTGCGTCAGCCTTACCTTCCCTAACTCAAGTTATGCCTACGGTTAGCTTCCTAGTTTAGATTTGATTTTCATTAAGTATAAATTGAAGGGAAAACTATGTACGAATATCTAAAGGGTATCATTACCAAAATTACTGCTAAATACATCGTTCTAGAAGCAAACGGAATCGGCTATATCCTACACGTAGCTAACCCCTATGCCTACTCAGGACAAGTCAATCAAGAAGCACAAATCTATGTGCATCAAGTCGTTCGCGAAGATGCTCATCTACTTTACGGTTTTCGTTCAGAAGATGAGAAGAAACTCTTTCTCAGCTTGATCTCTGTGTCAGGCATTGGTCCTGTTTCCGCTCTTGCCATCATCGCAGCTGATGACAATGCAGGCCTCGTTCAAGCTATTGAGACTAAGAACATCACCTACTTGACTAAATTCCCTAAAATCGGTAAGAAAACAGCCCAGCAGATGGTGCTGGACTTGGAAGGCAAGGTAGTAGTTGCAGGAGATGCCCTTCCTGCTAAGGTGCCAGTACAAACCAGCGCTGAAAACCAAGAATTGGAAGAAGCTATGGAAGCTATGTTGGCACTGGGCTACAAGGCAACTGAGCTTAAGAAAATCAAGAAATTCTTTGAAGGAACGACAGATACAGCTGAGAACTATATCAAGTCTGCCCTCAAGATGTTGGTGAAATAGGAGATTTCTATGCCAAAACGTTGTGGCTGGGTTAAAATGAACAACCCTCTATATGTAGCCTACCACGATGAAGAGTGGGGCCAGCCCCTTCATGATGACCAGGCTCTTTTTGAGTTGCTCTGCATGGAGACCTATCAGGCTGTGCTGAGAGCTTTCTTCTATACTAATAGACGAAAGGGTGTGAAAATGATTTTTAAATGATACTGTGGAACGGAACAGTAGCCCTAGTATTGACTACTGTCGTTTCTATTCATATTGGCTATTCTAGGACTGAGATGAAAAAATCTATAAATGCTCAGAATAAAATTGAACCCGCAAATCTCCCCAAAACAATGGTGAGTCATGTACTTGTATTATTCCGAAAAAATACACCTCTGGTGCAGTGAGACAAATTGGTGTATCTTATAGTGGCTTCGTAGATGAAAGCTATACTCTACTATCACTCTTTGATGATGTAGAACAAATTGAAAAAGATAATAGACTTCAGACAGCTATTGATGTTGTCAGAGAACAGTTTGGTTTTTTAGCCATACAAAAAGGAACCGTCCTAACTGAAGGTTCCAGAAATATTGAACGCAGTAAACTTATCGGTGGTCATTCCGCGGGTGGATTGGAGGGATTAAAATGAAACAAGAAAAAAATACAGTACAATTTTCAGAAATCCGTAGCAAAGGATGTAATGATATTGAAATGCTTGAAAGATTTTTACATGGAATCGTTGAAACAGCAACTTCAAAACTTCGTCAGAGAAAACTCAAAACAACTGAAATATCGATACGACTAGTACATGCTAAATCTGAAAACCGATTACCATTGGAATTTACATTTAGCATTAAGCCAACAAGCTCATCTGTGATAATCTATACTGAGGTAATCAATCGCTTTAAAGAATGTTACACAGGTGGGGGAATTCAAGGTTTTACGATTCAATTTGATAAAAATACCCTTGCCTCTGCATAGAAAGGATTTGATATGATTGACCGTTCATATTTACCATTTCAATCAGCAAGAGAGTACCAGGATACAAAGATGCAAAAATGGATGGGCTTTTTCCTATCTGAACATGCATCAGCACTCTCTGATGATACAAACAAAGTAACGTACATGTCTGACTTATCACTAGAGAAGAAATTATTACTCCTCAGTCAAGTATACGCCGGGCAGCTACGCACACGCATTCAAGTGATTGAAAAAAACAAGCGTGTTTCCTACACTGGAACAATACCAAGTCTGACCAAAGATTTCATTTTGATAAAAACTACAACAGGTCACATCAATTTGAAATTAAAAGACATTATTAGTATTGAACTTGTCGAGGAGGTGCTCTATGAATCAGCTTGAGTTTCAGCGTAATCACCTACAAATGGACTATTATAGCGAGAGCTACCAAGATTTTGAACGTGACTTCTACCGCTACTCTAACATGAATATTCCATTGACCTTCCTAACTGATGATATCCTAAAAACAATGGCGACTTCACGTAAGAATTACTTTGTCCTCAATAAGGAAAAGTCCAGAGATAACCGCGATCACTTCTTCATATTTGAAGTAAGTACCGTAGATGAGAATCCGCTAATCTATCATTATACATATAAGAAAACTACAATATATTTAGCAGAAAAATAGGAGCAGTTCAATTGACTGTTCCTATTTTTAATATTCATAAAATCTAAAGTCTTTATACTCTTTAACAATGGAGTCGCCAACCAGAACAGACTATACTGACCAGCGACTACCTTAAATTTAATGTTTCAGATTTATTTTCTTATCTCTAATTTCATAAACTACATCTGCTACATTTTCGAGTAATCGTTTATCGTGGGTGATAAACACGATAGTTCCGGTGTACTCCTTCATTAGTATTTCCAAAGCCTCTAAACTTGGTATGTCAAGGAAGTTACTGGGTTCATCCATTATTAGGATGTTATATCTACCCATGAGCATTTTAGCAAGCAACAATTTTATAATTTCTCCACCGCTTAAAACAGATAAACTTTTTCCAATATCGTTCTGTTTGAACCCCATAGATGCTAGCACTGAACGAATTTCTGATATATTGTAGTCACAATCCTTCTGCATAAACTCCATAACATTCTGATTACTGTTGTACTTGTAACCATTCTGTGCAAAGTAACCTATTTTTGCCTTAGGCGAAATAGAAATTCCTTCTTCATGGTTTAAGATCATTTGGATTAAAGTTGTTTTTCCGATTCCATTACCACCAGTTAACGCCACTTTTGCTCCTAACGGAATTTGAAAAGATGCATTTTCAAACAGAGCCTTATCCCCAAATACTTTATTAATTTCTGCACCGACTATAGGGTATGGATTATGGAGCTCCAATGCTTTACTTTGCCTGAAACGAATTCTGCGAATGCCTTCCGGAGCTTCTACTTTTCCTAAGGCCGCAATCCTGTGCTCTAGGGTTTTAGCAGCATTATACATCTTTTTTTCCTTACTTCCTATTGATTTTTGATGAGCTAAACGCCCTCCGTCTTCAGTACTTTTTTTCTTTGAAGAACCTTTTGCCTTCTGTTCTATTTTACGAGCCTGTTTTCGCTTTTCCTCCGCAGCCCTTTCCAATCGGGCACGTTCCGCAATAAATTGTTCGTATTCTGCAGCTTGGCTCTTACGTTCTTCCTCTTTCTGACGAAGATAATCAGAATAGTTTCCCCAATACTCAGTGATTTTGCCATCTTTCAGTTCCCATATTTTATCTACTATTTCATCAAGAAAATAGCGGTCATGGCTAATAACTAACAGTGCACCTGTAAAATATTTTAGCTGTCCTATTAGAAAATCAATTCCTTCACGGTCTAAATGGCTCGTAGGTTCATCCGCTAAAATACCATGAACCTGTGCCGATAAGGCCTGTGCTATTTTAAGCCTTGTTTCTTCACCACCGCTCATAGTCTGTATATTTAATTGCTCAACACCTAGCTTGCCTACAAGTGCAAAATCTTTTTCCTCCTGCAGAGTTACTTCGTCCAACTGGGGAATATAGGCAAGTTCACCCAGACGATTCATTTTACATCCTGGGGGAGTTAATTCTCCTAAAAGTACCCTGAGTAAAGTGCTTTTTCCAGCACCATTTGCTCCTACTAAACCAATACGGTCATAATCATATACTTCTAATTCATTTATATCTAAAACATCGCGTCCTTTGAATTCCACACGAATGTCTTTTGCTTTTAATATTAATTCCATAACATTTCCTCCTGTCTATAATCGCATGCTTTCATTTGCTTGTATGCAGGGAAAACCCTGCGATTTTAGCAGGAAGAGTTACATGAAAATAAGATACATAAATATTCCTCCAATATTGTTTATTTTAAATCTAATTTTCTAACCTCAGTTATCATTTGGCAAACTATAGCAATGCCAATAATTAAAATACCTGATAGTAAAAACCAATGATTTACACCGATTTTATCAGCAAAGAATCCAGAAAGAATTAACCCAATTGGCATAGCAAGTGACATGATACTTCCGATCAAAGAAAATACACGTCCTAAATATTCAGGCTTAATTTTCTCCTGAAAAAGAGCTGTTTGCACACCGCTATAAAATGGCACCGAAAGCCCCATTATTGCACAGCAAACTACGAATATTACAAATCCATTTGGAGGAAGTATTCCCGAAACGGCTAAACTGGTCCCCATTATAAAAAATGAACTTGTTATTAGTAATACATGCTTTTCGAAGCCCCCTAATCTTCCTAATAATAAGCCTCCTGCTAGCATCCCAAATGCAAAGGAAATTTCCGTAATAGAAATATGCACAGGTGTTCCATTAAAGTGTTCCATGCTTATTAAAGGAAATAGTGCATTGATTGGCATATAAACAAAAGTATATAGTGTTCCTAAGAGTAATAAGGCAAACAATCCTTTGTTTTGTCTCAGAACCACAACTCCTTCTTTCATCTCCCTTATGAAATTTGGTTCTAAACTTTGCACTTGATTACCCAGCTTAGGTATACGTACAATTGCTACCGTAATAGATGCAATCACAGCACCCAATACGTCGATGGCAATAATAGCATTTAAATCCCAAACGGAGTATAAGAGTGCTGCAACTGCCGGACTAACAATATAGCTTATAGACTGCAAAGACTGACTATAGCCTGCGCATTTCGTTAGCTGTTCTTCTGGTACTAAAAGTGGTGTAACCGCATTGAGTGCTGGGGTATGAAAAGCTGTTCCAATGCTACGGATAAACAATACTATCATAATCATCCAGACAGGTAGCTCCATACAGAATGCAACAATAGCAAGCACTGCACCAGCTGCTGCGATAATTAAATCGGCACCAATCATTATCTTCTTCCTATCATGACGATCCACTAGCACACCAATGGCAGGTCCCAAAATCGCATAGGGTAAAAAACCTACTAATGAAGCCATAGACAAGACCATCGCAGATCCTGTTTTTTCTGTAAGGTAAAAAATAATCGCCATTTGCAGGATGGCACTAGTGATTAATGATACTGCTTGCCCTGCCCATATTGCATAAAATTTTCGTTTCCAATTGTTGTATTTTTCCATTTATATTATCTCCTGCATATTATTTTGCTTGAATTTCTATTTTGAATAGCATTCTAGGCAATAAAAAATGCAGGCCAAACCCCACAATGTGGCTTTTGGTCTGCATACATACAATTTGGAAACATTCATATTAAAGACATAGTTAAATAAAGGTATAGTTAAATAACCAATATCCTCACCGTAACTAATGAATGCTCAATATCGTATAAATAAGCACAACAAAAAAGCCTATCATCGGGTATAGATTCTGCTTTTTTTATTGCCAGCTTATCTTAAACGCATTGAGGCTGTCATAGTTTCGGTTCCTCCTACATCTTTGTTTATATCAATTTATAGTATAACACAACAAGATGATATGTTCAATATAAAAGTTATGGAATGAGACTCATACTTCCAATTCGATGCCAGATTTAAAGGATATGACGAAGTTTTCTTCATAGACTGTAACGCTCTGGATTATCTTCCTTAGTAGCAAGCGATTAGCTTTCACAAAATCTTCTGTTTGTAGTTTTAAAAATTCATCAGGATTTTCTAACTCAACCTCAAAATATTTCATTTTACATTCCCTCATTTCATTTATTGATAAATTGAGTTTGCAAAAAAGAGTGGACAATTTTTGTCTACTCTTAACCTTTAAAATAGTTTTTTTTAATCGATTTGAAGTTGCCTAAATTATTACTTATTCGGTAAAATGAAGTATTGCTTTCAACAGATTTCCTTCAACTACACTTCACTTGATTCAAACAAGGTGGGTACATTTCTATTCCCACAAACTCCTTGTCAATGGAAACAAACACGTACCCACAGGGTAAATGGAAATAGAAACTGATAATTTCTAGCTATCACTTCTACTCATTCCAAAAATTTTCTCACTCTGATACTTACCCACCATAAAGCAAAAAGCCTTGCAATCAAGGCTTTCATTATCCCTTTCGTTCAAAGGTTTCTAAGCTTTTACGAGCAGAGCGACACACTCAGCGGTTCGCTATCTCCGTTCTGTCTGCGTGCTAGCACTTGTCAATCACGGACAGCTATCGCATGGGCGGAAGTAAATGCTAATCTTCGTCGTTTTACTCCTTGACTAGCAAACTTACCGCCTCAACATGGTCTGTCTTGGGAAACGGTGCTCAATAAACGCCAAGCTTTTCGTCAAGCTTTTCATGACTATCAAGTTCAAGGTGTTGCGGACATGACTGATGAAGAATTGGAAGCTTTGATGGATAATCCAGCTATCATCCGCAATCGTGCCAAGATATTTGCGACGCGGGCCAACGCTCAGGCCTTTCTACAAGTTCAGGCAGAATTCGGAACTTTTGATGTTTATATTTGGTCTTTTGTCGGTGGGAAGACGATTGTGAATGATGTACCTGACTACAGCCAGGCGCCTGCCAAAACAGCTCTATCTGAGAAATTATCCAAAGATCTCAAAAAACGAGGCTTTAAGTTCACTGGGCCAGTTGCTGTCTTGTCTTTTCTACAAGCAGCAGGGCTAGTTGATGACCATGAGAATGATTGTGAATGGAAGGGTCTTAAATGATGTCTAACAAAAATAAGGGAATTCTGATTTTTTCGATACTCTATACAGTTCTCTTTGTTTTTGATGGTATACGAGTATTTGATGCTCCATTGCCTTCTTCTGCAGGGACTTATTTGGTCTATACCATCATGTTTGTGTATGGTTGCTTCTTATTTAAGTCCCTATTGCTCCAAAAGTGGGAAGAGGTTAGAAATTCTAAAAGGAAATTTATCTTTGGCGTCTTAACAGGGTGGATTTTTCTCTTTCTGATGACTGTTGTCTTTGGCTTTGTATCAGAGATGTTGAGGCAGTTTTTTGGGCTGGTCGGACAAGGTCTAAACCAGTCGAATATTCAAAGTACCTTTCAAGAGCAACCACTACTGATAGCCGTTTTCGCCTGCATCATAGGACCTATAGTGGAAGAGCTCTTTTTCCGTCAAATTTTATTGAGATATTTGAGGAAAAATCTGCCAACTTGGCTGAGTGTCTTTTTGGTCGGCCTTGCCTTTGCGCTTACTCATATGCACAGTTTGTCTTTATCAGAGTGGGTCGGTGCAGTCGGTTACCTAGGTGGTGGTCTTGCCTTTTCAATTATTTATGTGAAAGAAAAGGAGAATATCTACTATCCCCTACTTGTTCACATGTTAAGCAACAGTCTTTCCTTGATCATTTTAGCTATCAGTAGTATGTGATGAAAATACTAGTAATGATAATGAGAAAAAGCTGAGAAATTCATCTCAGCTTTCTTTGTTATAGTCAAAGCGAATGACTTGCTCCATTGCGTCTACATGGGCGTGGACTCCGAAGGGGACAATTGCTCTTGGAGTTGCATGACCAACATTTAGATTATAGACAATCGGGATATTGCTATCAATGATATCCAATAGTGCCTCTTTATAGTCGTCATAGAAAGTTTCATCCATAGGTTTCCCGACCAAGAGTCCTCTGATGACCTCGAATATACCAGTTTCCTTTAAAGTCCGCAACATCTTTTTGAAGTCGTCAGGTTCAGGCTTTTCTTCACTTGTTTCTAGCAATAAAATCTTTCCTTCCCAGTCGGATAAGTCAGGGAAAAGTTTGTATTTTTGGCAGAGGTCTGTGCTATCTGCGTATCGAGAGTTGTCAAAGATATCATAAAGAGATTCAAGACAACCGCCGAGAATTTCTCCCTCAAACTGAGCACTTCCTTGCAACAAGTCAAAACCAGTATTTGTATGACTGATACGAGGTGTTCCCAAGGCTTTGGGACTAAAATCAGTCCGTTCCTCATACCAAACGTTACTGGGGCGAATTTCTGAGATTTTTCCAGTCTCAATCAATTCTTTAAAGTAGTGGCAGCTATATGGCAACATTTCTTTGTCTAACTCACAAATGTCTGCTAGAAATGATTGGCCGTAAAAAGTCTTGATTCCTAGTTTATGCAACATGAGATGGTTCATGGTTGTATCTGAGAAGCCAAGAAAAATCTTTTGCTTGATAACCTTTTGAAGTTGGTCGTTTTCAAAAAGATAAGGTAGCAAACGATAGGTATCGTCTCCACCAATGGCGCATAGGATCATGTCGATACTATCATCAGAAAAGGCCTGAATCAAATCCTCTGCACGCGCTTCAGGATGGTCCTTGATAAAGTCTAAGCCTTTTAACGAATGGGGTAAAAAGATAGGATTGAGTCTCAGGTCCTTGAGACGTTGGACACCCAAGTCCACTTCGTGTTTGACAAAGTCTTCTCCGATAATGCCACTAGACAAACTAACAATACCAATAGTAGAAACCATATCTCATCCTCCTAGAAATGAATTGATGCTATTGTATCACAAAAGAAGAGGGGAAACAACAAGAATTAGAATCAGAAAAAGGCTTTTAAATCAAGAAAGTAAGCAAAAAAGCAACCGCTCGATGTGGTTGCTATTATAGTAGTTAATTTCTTATAGAGCAGTAAGGAAGGTCAGTCCGCCAAGGACAACCCCAGCCGAGTTTGGAATGATTAGAATCCAGTCTTTCTTAGGCTCTTTTGTCCATCCATAAATGACCCAGATTAAGCAAGAGACTGCTGCTGATAAAGGTTGAAATGGTTGAGCTTTATTTCCTTGTAAATTGGCAAAAATTTGGGGGATGTAGGCTATAAATACAATAATCCCGATAAAGGCACCAATTGAACCAACAATTTGATTAATTCTCTGTTTAGTCATATATATTTCTCCTTATTGCTTTATTAGTATAACAGAAAAACAGCTTGGATTCAAGGATAAAACCTTGGGATTCTAAGGGAAGCCTTTACATTAGAACGTTTTTAGAAAATGTAGCTACTTTTCTTTGGAGAATCAAAAAATACTTTGGAGCCATAATAAAAGTAGTCTGTCTACAAAACACACTACTTTTTTTGTTTATCTTAATATCTAGCTGGTCCTGCACTTGCGCTCTTGATGTTGAACCGTTTTTTGAGGTAGAAACGTAGGGCAAGGAGAGCTCCTCCAATCACCAATAAAACAAGTGGTGGGAGACTGATGTTGATGGCTTGTGGAAGGAAGTTACTCAAGAAGAGGATGAAGACCCAGGCAAACATGGTTGCTAGCATGACCAAAAGTGATTTCCAGAATGGTGGGCGTTGGCTACGGTCAGTATCTGGTCCGTAGTAGCGGTAGATGAAGTGGTAGAGAAGGTAAAAGGCAACTCCACCAAAGGCCCCTACACTGATAAGTGTTACCAACCCGTAGGCCACAGGTTGGTTTGAGAAGAAGCTCATCAAGGCGCTAACTACTGCAAATAATCCTGTGATGAAAAGGGCTGAATCCAACATCATCAATTTTGGATCGTCGTTTTCTTTTGGATGTTCTTTTTCGTACTGCTCTTTTTCGCTGAAACTATGAGCCCAGTGAGTTGGTGCTCCGTAGATAGAACGAGCTGTCACTCCCTTTGGTTGTTCTTCAAGGATATGAGGAATGACTTCTTCAAGGATAGCCTTGATTTCAGCATCTGTTTTTCCGTCCTTGAGAAATTGCTGGGTTGCAATATGGATAAATTCCTGGTTTTTCTTTGTTAATTCTTTTAAATCAATCTGTGACATAATAACTCCTGTTTAGAACCATTTTTTATGGATGAGGTAAAGAGTGAGAGAAACACTCATAGCAAAGGCGATAAAGACGATGAGCCAGAAAGCATGCGGTTCTCCGTTTAAAGGGATTTCATTATCCTTAAAGTTCATTCCGTAAGCAGAGAAAATCATAGTCGGCACAGACATAACGATGGTCACGAGGGCCAAGGTTTTCATGATATTGTTCTGGTTGTTTGAAATGATAGAGGCAAAGGTCTCTGTCATAGAGTGAAGGACGTTTCCATAGATATCCGCCATCTCGATGGCCTGTTGCGTTTCAATCAAGGTATCTTCCAGTAGATCTTCGTCTTCAAGGTATTTCTTGATATTGCTAGTTGCGCTGGTCAACTTTTTAATCACGCGCTCGTTTGTCTTAAGAGAGGCTTTGAAGTAGACGATGGTCTTTTCCAACTCCATGAGTTCAATCAATTCTTCATTTCGAGTAGATTTGTGAAGTTGGCTTTCGATTTGCTCACTCTTACGTTCGATAGAACGGAGGGCTGTCAAGTATATCTCTGCATTGCGATAGAGGATTTGGAAGATGAAGCGCGAACGCATGAAGGTATAGAAATTTCGAAGCCTACGATTGATGAAGATATCTAGAAGTGGTAGAGGTTCCAAACAAGTGGTGATGATAGCCTCCTCTGTGATGATAATCCCCAAGGGAATGGTCACATAGTAGGTACGGTTATTTCTCTCCTCGGTAATGGGAACGTCTACGATGATCAGAGTGTACTCATCTTCGATAGTAATACGAGACATCTCTTCCGCATCGAGTGGTGCACGGAGGTCAGCTATATCAATATCAAAGGCCGAGGCGATTTCCATCGATTCGCTTTGTGTAGGATTGACGAGATTGATCCAAGTGCCCGGCTGGAGCGTATCGATCTCTTTAAATTCAGTTGTTGTTGAGAGAAAGACTTGTTTCATATCTCCTATCCTTTCCTAATCTATTCTGTGTTTCAGTGATTTTTGACACCATACTATTATACTACAAAATCAGCTTTTTTGGTAATAGAATTTCACTTTTTTTGGTATAATGGAAAGCAACAATGGACTAGAAAGAAGTAACATGCAAGATAAGATTGTCATCCATGGGGCACGCGCCCATAATTTAAAAAATATTGACGTGGAAATTCCACGAGACAAGCTAGTTGTGGTGACGGGGCTGTCGGGTTCGGGCAAATCCAGTCTTGCCTTTGATACCCTTTATGCAGAAGGGCAACGTCGCTACGTTGAGAGTCTGTCAGCCTATGCTCGTCAGTTCTTGGGCAATATGGAAAAGCCAGATGTGGATTCTATCGATGGTCTCAGCCCTGCCATTTCCATTGACCAGAAAACGACCAGTAAAAATCCTCGTTCGACGGTTGGAACAACGACGGAAATCAACGATTATCTACGTCTTCTCTATGCTCGTGTAGGAATACCCTACTGTATCAATGGACATGGGGCTATCAAAGCTTCGTCTGTCGAACAGATCGTAGACAAGGTTTTGGAATTGCCAGAGCGCCAGCGTCTGCAGATTTTGGCTCCTGTTATTCGTAAGAAAAAAGGCCAACATAAGAGTGTTATTGAGAAGGTTCAGAAAGACGGTTATGTTCGTGTCCGTGTGGATGGGGAAGTCTATGATGTGACCGAAGTGCCTGAGCTGTCTAAGAGTAAGCAACACAATATCGATGTCGTGGTTGACCGTATTGTTATCAAGGAGGGCATTCGTAGTCGTCTCTTTGATTCCATTGAGGCTGCCCTTCGTATCGCAGAAGGTTATGTGGTTATCGATACTATGGATGATTCGGAGTTACTCTTTTCAGAACATTATGCCTGCCCAGTCTGTGGTTTTACAGTTTCAGAACTAGAACCTCGTCTTTTCTCCTTCAATGCTCCTTTTGGTTCTTGTAGTGAGTGTGACGGTTTGGGCATCAAGCTGGAAGTGGATACTGATTTGGTAGTACCAGATGCCAGCAAAACCTTACGTGAGGGAGCGCTAGCACCTTGGAATCCTATCTCATCTAACTACTATCCAAATATGCTAGATCAGGCCATGACAGCCTTTGGAGTGGATATGGATAAGCCTTTTGAGGACTTGTCAGAAGAAGATAAGAACTTGATTCTCTATGGGTCTGATGGCAAGGAATTCCATTTCCACTATGAGAATGAATTTGGTGGTGTGCGCGATATTGACATTCCGTTTGAAGGAGTTGTCAATAATATCAAACGTCGCTACCATGAAACTAATAGTGACTACACTCGCACCCAGATGCGCCTCTACATGAATGAGCTGACCTGCGGAACTTGTCATGGTTATCGCCTCAATGACCAGGCTTTGTCTGTCCGTGTTGGTGGTGAGAAAGGACCACATATCGGAGAAATTTCAGACCTGTCTATCGCAGACCACTTGGACTTGGTGAGCCAGTTAACCTTGTCTGAAAATGAAGCTATTATTGCTCGGCCTATTCTCAAGGAAATCAAGGACCGTTTGACCTTCCTTAATAACGTGGGTCTTAACTATCTGACCCTGTCACGTTCGGCAGGAACCCTTTCAGGTGGGGAAAGTCAGCGTATTCGTTTGGCAACCCAGATTGGTTCTAACCTATCTGGAGTCCTTTATATCCTAGATGAGCCGTCCATAGGTCTCCACCAGAGGGACAATGATCGTCTGATTGCCAGTCTCAAAAAGATGCGGGATTTAGGAAATACTCTCATCGTGGTAGAACACGATGAAGATACCATGCGAGAGGCTGATTATCTGATCGACGTCGGTCCTGGTGCAGGGGTCTTTGGTGGAGAGATTGTTGCTGCAGGAACGCCCAAGCAAGTGGCTCGCAACAGCAAGTCTATTACAGGTCAGTACTTGTCAGGCAAACGTGCCATTCCAGTGCCAGAAGAGCGACGTGTCGGAAATGGTCGTTTTATCGAAGTGACAGGAGCGCGTGAGAACAACTTGCAAAATGTTACTGCCCGCTTCCCGTTAGGAAAGTTTATCGCGGTGACAGGTGTATCAGGTTCAGGGAAATCGACCTTAATCAACAGTATCCTCAAAAAAGCCATTGCTCAAAAACTCAACCGCAATTCAGACAAGCCTGGTAAATTCAAGACCATAACAGGGATTGAGCATGTAGACCGCTTGATTGATATTGACCAGAGCCCTATCGGACGAACGCCAAGGTCTAACCCTGCTACCTATACGGGAGTTTTTGACGATATACGTGACCTTTTTGCTCAGACAAATGAAGCCAAGATTCGAGGCTACAAGAAGGGTCGTTTCAGTTTCAACGTTAAGGGTGGTCGCTGTGAAGCCTGCTCAGGTGACGGGATTATCAAGATTGAGATGCACTTCTTGCCAGATGTTTACGTGGCTTGTGAAGTCTGCCACGGAACCCGTTATAACAGTGAGACCCTAGAAGTTCATTATAAAGAAAAAAATATCTCGCAAGTTTTAGATATGACCGTCAACGATGCGGTAGAATTTTTCAAACACATTCCAAAGATTCAACGCAAACTCCAGACTATCAAAGATGTTGGTCTAGGCTATGTGACCTTGGGACAACCAGCCACGACACTTTCTGGTGGAGAAGCTCAGCGTATGAAGTTGGCTAGTGAACTCCACAAACGCTCGACAGGAAAATCTTTCTACATTCTGGATGAACCGACAACTGGTTTGCATACTGAGGACATCGCTCGTCTACTCACCGTTTTGTCCCGCTTTGTCGATGATGGCAATACAGTTCTCGTCATTGAGCACAATCTGGATGTTATCAAAACAGCAGACCATATTATCGACCTAGGCCCAGAAGGAGGTGTCGGCGGTGGAACCATCATCGCAACAGGAACTCCAGAAGAAGTAGCGGCCAACGAAGCCAGCTACACAGGACACTATTTGAAAGGAAAGTTACATCATGAATAAACGTGTACAAGCATTTCTAGCTAAAATGCAAGAAAAAGAATTAGATGGCATCATCATCAATAACCTTAAAAATGTCTATTACCTGACTGGTTTTTGGGGTTCAAACGGAACAGTCTTTATCAGCCGTGACCGTCAGGTCTTGGTGACAGACTCTCGCTATATCATTGCAGCCAAGCAAGAAACCAGTGGTTTTGAGATTGTGGCTGACCGTGATGAATTGGCTGTCATTGCTGGCATTGTTAAGGACATGGGCTTGTCTCGAATCGGTTTTGAGGACGAGATTTCAGTGTCTTATTATCACCGTATGCAGGCAGCTTTTGCGGGTTTGGACTTGCTTCCACAAACTCAGTTTGTTGAAGGTCTTCGCATGATTAAAGATGAGACGGAGATTGCAGCGATTCGCAAGGCTTGTTCTATCTCAGACCAAGCTTTCCGCGATGCTCTTGACTTTATCAAGCCAGGGAAGACAGAAATTGAAATTGCCAACTTCCTTGACTTCCGCATGCGTGAGTTGGGAGCATCTGGCTTGTCTTTTGATACCATTCTAGCGAGCGGTATTAACTCTTCTAAACCCCATGCTCACCCAATGCACAAGCCAGTAGAACTAGGCGAAGCTATCACTATGGACTTTGGGTGCCTTTACGAGCATTATGTGAGTGATATGACTCGGACCATCTACCTCGGTCATGTCAGTGACGAGCAGGCAGAGATTTACAATACAGTTCTAAAAGCCAACCAAGCATTGATTGACCAAGCTAAGGCTGGTTTAGGTTTCCGTGACTTTGATAAGATTCCTCGTGACATTATTGTGGAAGCAGGCTATGGAGAATATTTTACACACGGTATCGGGCACGGGATTGGACTTGATATCCACGAAGAACCTTACTTTAGCCAAACTTCCAAAGAAGTTATCAAAACTGGTATGGTCTTGACTGATGAACCGGGTATTTATATTGAAGGTAAATACGGGGTTCGTATTGAAGATGACATCCTGATTACAGATACCGGTTGTGAGTTATTAACCCTTGCTCCAAAAGAATTAATCGTAATCTAAGAAAAATGAGATAAATCGTTGACTTTTACTAGTTAAAGGTTTATACTGAAAGGCGAAAACGGTAGGTGAGGCTACCATAGGGATACGGATGACTACCGCAAAGCAGTGGAGACACTACTCGTTGGTCAACAGTCATGGTCGCGAAGGTCAAGACTAAGCTCATTACATCGCCCTATGGAGTTAAAGCTTGAACGAAAACAGATAATAAGTTTTTTAGTCCTGCCATTTTATGGTAGGATTTTCTGCTGTTTTAGAACAAAGAAAGGAGACAAACGATGCAAATTGACGATCATCCAGAACCGCACATACACAGCCAATCGCTGATTTGTGTCGTTCTGTCCTTATAAAGTGATTGGTCCCCGTGTATGAAATCACCATTCATACAGATAGGAGAAACCAATGAAAACTACAAAAGAAAGACTAGCAGCAGCTATTCAAACTCCATTAAAAGATAGTCTAGCTTTTTACCATACAAGTCTAAAAGGCTTAGACCAAGAACAAGTCGAAGAAAACCGTGACCTATATGGTGAAAACACCATCACAAAAGGTCAAGAGGATTCCATCTTTAAAAAGATTTACGAGTCCATCATCAATCCTTTCACAATCATTTTGCTTGTGATTGCCTTTATCTCTCTCGTTACAAATGTCTGGCTTGCCAAACCTGGTCAAGAAGATCCAACGACCTCTATTATTATCGTTGTCTTGGTTTTGATTTCAGGAGGTATCCGTTTTGTCCAAGAATTGCGGAGCGACAAGGCAACAACCAATCTTTCAAAAATGATTGTCAACACTGCAACTGTTATTCGTGATGGTCTTGAACAAGAGTTACCCATCGATGAGTTGGTTGTAGGAGATCTCGTGAAATTGAGTGCGGGAGATATGATTCCTGCAGATGTTATCTTGTTTGAATCCCGCGACTTTTTCGTTCAACAGTCAGGTTTGACTGGAGAAAGCGATGCAGTTGAAAAACTTGCTTTAAATAAAGCCACCAATCAAAATGTAGATAGCCTCTTAGAAGCAGAATCTTTGGCCTTCATGGGGACAAATGTTATCTCAGGAAGTGCTACAGCTATGGTTTTGGCTGTTGGTGATGACACCATGATGGGAGCCATCGAGCAGACTCTCAACACCTACGATGAATCAACTTCTTTTGAACGTGAAATGAACAGCATTTCCTGGCTCTTGATCCGTTTGATGCTTGTCATGGTTCCAATCGTGTTTTTCGCAAATGGATTGACCGATGGAGACTGGCTAGAAGCTGGAGTTTTTGCCTTGAGCGTGGGTGTCGGACTGACACCAGAAATGCTTCCGATGATTATTACAGCCAGCTTAGCAAAAGGTTCCATTATCATGGCCAAGGAAAAGGTAGTCATCAAAAAACTCAATGCTATCCAAGACTTAGGAGCAATCGATATCTTATGTACGGATAAAACTGGAACTCTAACGCAAGATGAGATTGTCTTAGAATATCCCTTGGATATCCATGGTGATTTGGATATGGCAGTCTTAAGAAGAGCTTATCTAAATTCACATTTCCAAACAGGTTTGAAAAACTTGATGGACCGTGCCATTATCAGTAGAACTGAAAAAGAAGCCAAAGAACACGCTATCCTACAAAATCTAGATACCAGTTTTCAAAAAATTGACGAACTTCCTTTTGACTTTGAGCGTAGACGCATGAGTGTTATCGTCAAAGATGACAGCAATGTTGTTAGTATGGTGACCAAAGGCGCTTTAGAAGAAATGTTGACCATTTCGACACATGTGGAATATCGTGGAGAAATAATCCCTATTACGGAAGGTATTCGCCAAGAAGTACTGGCAGAAGTTGGTCAATTAAACCGTCAAGGCTTGCGTGTCTTAGGTGTTGGCTACAAATCAGGTCTACGTGAAGACTATGCCTATGCTGTGGATGATGAAAGTGATATGATCCTTACGGGTTACCTTGCCTTCTTGGATCCACCAAAACCATCTGCAGCACCCGCTATCCAAGCTTTGCTTGAGCATGGTGTCAGAACAAAGATTTTAACTGGGGATAATGAAAAAGTAACCCAAGCCATCTGTGAAAAGGTTGGTTTGGATGTTGAGCAGATGCTTTTGGGAGCTGATATCGACCAAATGACAGACCAAGAATTGGCAGAAGCGGTTGAAAAAGTAACAGTCTTTGCTAAATTGTCACCTGACCAAAAAGCCCGCATCATTCTACAGTTAAAGAAAAATGGTCACGGTGTTGGTTATATGGGGGACGGTATTAATGACGCTCCATCCATGAAGGTGGCAGATGTCGGTATTTCTGTAGATACAGCAGTCGATATCGCCAAGGAAACAGCGGGTGTTATCTTGCTAGACAAGGATCTCATGGTTCTTGAAACTGGTATTGTTGAGGGCCGTAAGGTCTACGCCAACATGACCAAGTACATCAAGATGACCGTTAGTTCGAACTTTGGAAATATCTTCTCACTACTGGTTGCGAGTATCTTCTTGCCATTTTTACCAATGGCTCCTGTTCATCTTATTGTCCTAAACCTAGTCTACGATTTATCTTGTGTGGCATTGCCATTTGATAATGTGGATCAAGACTTCCTCAAACAACCCCATACATGGGAAGCAAAATCCATTACGCGATTTATGGTTTGGATGGGTCCAATCTCATCTATCTTTGATATTTTGACCTTTATCTTCCTCTACTTTATCATTGTTCCTTTGGTGACTGGCCATCATTATGTTCATGGGTCAGAATCTGCCCTTCAGTTTATTATCTTGTTCCAAACAGGATGGTTCATCGAATCTATGTGGTCTCAAACCATGGTCATCCATATGCTTCGTACAGCAAAAGTTCCTTTTGTACAAAGCAGACCAGCTTGGCTTGTGATTTTGACAACTTTGGTTGCAGCCTTTTTCGTAACCAGTCTACCTTATGGACCACTGGTAAATATCCTTCGTCTAGCACCCTTAGGACTTCCTTACTTCTTGTTCTTAATCTGTATTATTTTCTTGTATATGTTTAGCGTCACAGTTATTAAGAAATTTTACATTAAGAAATATAAAGAATGGTTATAGTTCGTGTTTTGTCAAGAAAAAAGTTCAAAAATTGCCAAAAAAGTTAAAATTTTTTAAAAATAGGTCGCAAGTCCGATGTTTTTTATGGTATAATAGTTTAAACTGATAGTAACATGTAGCGAAAGGGGTAGGTACATGATCAAAATTTATACAGTCTCAAGTTGTACTAGCTGTAAAAAAGCGAAGACCTGGCTCAATGCCCACCAGTTAAGTTATAAAGAACAAAACCTCGGTAAGGAAGGAATCACGAGAGAAGAACTGCTTGATATTTTGACAAAAACAGACAATGGAATTGCAAGTATCGTATCATCGAAAAATCGTTATGCAAAGGCCCTTGGTGTTGATATCGAAGATTTGAGTGTCAATGAAGTGCTCAACCTAATCATGGAAACACCACGTATCTTGAAAAGTCCGATTCTTGTAGATGAGAAACGCCTACAAGTCGGCTATAAAGAAGACGATATCCGTGCCTTTTTGCCACGCTCTGTCCGTAATGTGGAAAATGCAGAAGCGCGTTTACGTGCGGCTCTATAAAACATCAAGGCTGGGAGTGACTCCTGGCCTTCTCTAATATTTAAATTGGATAACATGTGAGGATTTATGAAAAAGTTAGTCATTGGAACATTCGCAGCACTATTTTTGCTCGTTGGATGTGGTCAGAAAAAAGAAACAGCAGCTTCAACTACTGAGAGTTCTCAAGAAGCTCTACAGTCTACTTTGCCTGTATTAGAAAATGCAAGCAAGAATACAGTTGTTACCAAGACCTTGGTTTTGCCAGCTGATGAGAGTGGAGCACAGCAAACTCAAATCATTACCTACAAAGGCAATCAATTTTTAAGCTTGATCATTCAGCAGAAACGTCCTGTATCAGAAGACTTAAAAAATTATATTTCTGAACGTGGATTAGATGAAGCTAAAAAAGCTCTTAAAGAAGCTGAGGATAAGGATGAGTCTGTGCAAGCAGCTCGAAAAATTTCAGGCTTTACCATCGAAACGACTCTTTTAAATGAGAAAGAAATGGAAACCAAGACTAGCTATGATTTCCAAACGATGGATATTAAAAAAGCCAGTGAAAACGAATACTTGAAGAATGTTGGACTGGAAAATCTATTGAAAAACGAACCAGAGGACTATATTGCTAATCGTGTTGCAATTGGGGCAACAGTCCAGTAAAAAGTCACAGAAAATCAGCAGAATCAGACTGTGTGATTTGTAGAACGACCGCGAATGTGCTATAATAGTACTATTCTAAGGAAAGAGGGTGTTAGAATGGGATTTACTGAAGAAACCGTACGTTTTAAATTGGACGATTCCAATAAAAAAGAAATCAGTGAAACATTGACAGATGTCTATGCTTCTTTGAATGAAAAGGGCTATAACCCTATTAACCAGATCGTGGGCTATGTTCTCAGTGGAGACCCAGCTTACGTTCCTCGTTATAACAATGCACGAAATCAAATCCGTAAGTATGAGCGAGATGAAATCGTTGAAGAACTGGTTCGCTACTACCTTAAAGGACAAGGAGTCGATCTATAATCTATGAGAATTATGGGATTGGACGTTGGTTCAAAAACGGTAGGGGTAGCGATTAGTGATCCACTTGGGTTTACGGCTCAAGGGCTTGAAATCATCCAAATCAATGAAGAACAAGGTCAGTTTGGTTTTGAACGTCTCAAAGAATTGGTTGAAGCCTATAAAGTGGAGCAGTTTGTTGTCGGTTTGCCTAAAAACATGAACAACACAAGTGGCCCACGGGTGGAAGCTAGCCAGGCATATGGCGAGAAGTTGGTAGAGCTCTTTGGCTTACCGGTAGATTATCAAGATGAACGCTTGACTACGGTTGCCGCTGAGCGTATGTTGATTGAGCAAGCAGATATTAGTCGCAATAAGCGTAAAAAAGTTATTGATAAATTAGCAGCTCAATTGATTTTGCAAAATTATTTAGATAGAAAATTTTAAGACAGAGGAGAAACTATGTCACACGATCACAACCACGATCACGAAGAACGTGAACTTATTACACTTGTAGATGAGCAAGGAAACGAAACTTTATTTGAAATTCTTTTGACTATTGACGGAAAAGAAGAATTTGGTAAAAACTATGTCCTTCTTGTACCAGTTAACGCAGAAGAAGATGAAAACGGCGAAGTTGAAATCCAAGCTTACTCATTCATCGAAAACGAAGATGGAACAGAAGGCGAATTGCAACCAATCCCTGAAGATTCAGAAGATGAATGGAACATGATTGAAGAAGTCTTCAACAGCTTTATGGAGGAGTGATACAGTCTGGTAGACTGTATCAGCCCAGTTCCTTGAAATAAGAGAGAACTGGTGAGACTGGGGGACGTTTTTAGCCCAACTCCTAGAAACTAGAAAGAGTTGGAACATCTGGGGGATGTTTTTAGCCCAGCTCCTTGAATTAAAAGAGAGCTGGTAAGTCTGGTAGACTGTATCAGCCCTGCTTCTAGAAAGAAGAAAAAGCAGGAACGTTTTTACCCCAACTTCTAGAAACTAGAGAGAGTTGGAACGTCCGGAGGATATTTTTCTCCCATACTAGAATTAAATACTAGCTAATGAAGTAAAAAGCGAAGAGAATCTTCGCTTTTTTGTTAAGGAGATAAGCATGATTGAAGTAGAAAAATGGCTTCATAGTCGGATTGGATTGAATTTTAGATCAGGTTTGGGGCGTATGCAGAAGGCAGTGGATTTGTTGGGAAATCCTGAGCAAACCTATCCAATTATCCATGTGACAGGGACAAATGGCAAGGGGTCAACCATTGCCTTTATGAGGGAACTCTTTGTTTCTCATGGCAAGAAAGTTGGAACCTTTACTTCGCCCCACATTGTTAGCATCCATGATCGGATTTGTATCAATGGTCAACCGATATCGGCCCCAGACTTTATCCGTTTAGCAGATCAAGTTAAGACGATGGAGCAAAGACTTCTAGAAACTCATGACCAATTGTCTTTTTTTGAGTTGTTAACCGTGATTGCTTTGCTTCATTTTAAAGAACAAGAGGTGGACCTAGTTCTATTGGAAGTTGGAATTGGTGGCTTGCTTGACACGACCAATGTGGTGACTGGAGAGATCGCAGTTATTACATCAATCGGCCTAGATCATCAGGAGACCTTGGGCAATAGTCTGGAAGAAATCGCAGAACAGAAGGCAGGGATTTTTAAGCCAGGAAAGGTATCAGTGATTGCAAACTTAGCTCCTGAAGCCCAGCTCGTTTGTCAAAAGATAGCAGAAGATTTAGATGTCACTCTCTATCAAGCTGACCGAGATTTTTCTTTCAAATCAGGACATTTTTCTTCTTCTTCTCTAGCGGATTTGACCCGACTAAAACTGGGTTTGGAAGGAGCTTATCAAGAGGAGAATGCTGCTTTAGCTTTGCAGGCATTTCTGTTGTTTATGGCAGCGAGAGGTGAAAAGATCAATGAGGAAGTTGTCCGGTGTGCTTTGAAAACAACCAGATGGGCTGGGCGTCTAGAAGCTGTTACGGAGCACATTTATCTAGATGGTGCCCATAATCTACCGGCATTAGAACGATTGGTTGAATTTATCCAGGAAAAAATTCAGCAAGGTTATCATCCCCAAATCCTTTTTGGAGCTTTAAAGCGTAAAGATTACAGTGGCATGCTTGCTTATCTGACAGATCATTTACCTGATACAGCTCTCTATGTGACGAGTTTTGACTATCAGGGATCTTTGGAGGAGCAGGATTTGAGCGGCTATCATAGAGTTGCTTCCTATCGAGACTTTATAGATGATTTTGAAAAGTCTGCAGGGGAGAAAGACATACTGTTTGTTACAGGTTCCCTCTATTTTATATCTGAAGTTCGTGCCTACCTTATAAAAACATAGTTGCTTGATAGACCTTGTTTCCTTTATTTGATATAGTATAAGTAGAATAGTTCTGCAGTTTTTCTGCCTTTATCTCCTGAAAGAAAGGAGACATTATGTCACTAAAAATATTTACACTTTCTCTTGCTACTGTAGCAAGTCTTAGTCTTTTAGTTGCTTGCTCGTCAACAACTAAGTCGACACCTTCATCCCAAGCAAGCACTAGCTCTGAAGCGAGCACTAGTCAAGTATCAGAAACCAGTGCTTCTAGTTCTACTACTAGTGCAAAGACTGACACAACTACTAATATAGATGGGACCTACAAGGGGCAAGACGAGGGTGATAGCATTACTCTTATAGTCACTGGAAATACCGGAACGTGGACAGAAGTTGAAGCGGACGGAGATCAAGAGGTTAAGAAGGTGACCTTCGAACCAGAAAATCAGAGAGTCTTTATTGGAGACGATATCAAGATTTATGTGGCAGAAGAGAACCAGATTATTATCGATGACATGGACCGCGATGTTTCTGATCGTATCGTTTTAAAGAAATAGACATCATTTGTTGGGATTTGGATCTGGCTAAAACAGGTGCAAATCCTTTTTCGTTGACTTTGAGCTCAAAAAAATTCCATACTTTTAAGATAGCTAATGTCTACCACAAAAGTATAGAATGAGTGAAATTAAAGAAATCGTTCTTGTAAAAACTGAGCGACGCCATCTTCTTCGTTGGTTAATGGTAATTGTTCGTCTGCGAAAGGTAACAGAGCAGGATTTGCGTTTTTCATGGCATAGCCTTTACCTGCAAAAGAAAGCATCTCTTGGTCATTATGTTCGTCACCAAAGGCAATTAAATTCTGTTTGTCTATATTCATGACATTGAGAAGATATTCAAGGGCAAAGGCCTTGTGAACTCCTTTGGGAGTGCATTCGAGAATGTTCAAAGGGCCACCCCAAGTGTTAATATTGAGTTGGTGCTTGTAGAAGCTGTTCATCTCTTCTGCTAGTGCATATTTATCGTCTGCCCTAGTTTGTAATAGAATACAGTTAGGCCCCTTGGTTACTAAATCAGACTGGAATTGATTTTCAGGGCGAAAGTTTTCAACACCAAATAATTTAGGGTCGGCAATTTCTTTGTTCGGGGCTGTAATGTAAAACTTTTTACGGTATTCGCCTGCGATAAAGTCTGCCTCAATATCCTCTTTTCGTTTCACTATATCCAAGAGGTATTTTTTGTCCACAGTCAGACACTTTTCATGTTTCCAAGTCTTACCTGGCAGATGAGTAAGTGAACCGTTGAAGTTGATCATAGGGGTTTCAAGTTCAAGTTGATCATAAAAATCTTTGGCCATACGGTAAGGGCGACCAGTTGCGATAACGATTTGGTGGCCTTTTTTTGAGATTTTCTTAATCGTTTCAATAGTAAAATCAGAAAGTTTGCTTTCAGAGTTGAGCAAGGTTCCGTCCAAATCGACGGCAATCATTTTTTTAGTCATAAAATCCTCCCGAATCTAGTTTCAGATAAGATGTTTTCTATTATATCAGAAAGTGACTAGAAAAGCTGATAATAAGCGAAAATAGAGAGAATAATATCTCATAAGAATTTTTAAAATTAGAAAAACATCTTGAAAATATGAATGATTAGTGATATAATAGCAGTATTGTTCGTAAAATGATAAAGGAGATTAAAAATGGACAAACTATTTAAACTAAAAGAGCACGGGACAGATGTCCGTACAGAGGTTCTTGCTGGTTTAACAACTTTCTTTGCAATGAGTTATATTCTCTTTGTAAACCCTCAAATGCTTTCACAAACAGGAATGCCTGTTCAGGGTGTATTCTTGGCGACAATTATCGGTTCTGTTGTGGGAACTTTGATGATGGCTTTCTATGCTAACTTGCCATATGCGCAAGCTCCAGGTATGGGACTAAATGCCTTCTTCACATTTACCGTCGTATTTGGGATGGGTTATAAATGGCAAGAAGCCCTTGGGATGGTCTTCATCTGTGGGATTATTTCATTGATTATTACATTGACCAATGTTCGTAAAATGATCATCGAATCTATTCCTACAACTCTTCGTTCAGCGATTTCAGCTGGTATTGGGGTTTTCCTTGCTTATGTTGGGATTAAGAATGCTGGTCTCTTGAAATTCTCGATTGACCCAGGTACTTATACAGTAGCAGGTGAAGGAGCAGATAAGGCTCAAGCAGCACTTACTGCAAACTCAGCAGCTGTTCCAGGATTGGTAGACTTCAATACACCAGCTGTCTTGGTAGCTCTTGCAGGTATTGCCATTACTATCTTCTTCGTTGTTAAGGGGATCAAAGGTGGTATCATCCTTTCTATTTTGACAACGACAGTTCTTGCCATTGCTGTTGGTCTTGTTGATTTGTCTAGCATTGATTTTGCAAGCAATAATCTTTCATCAGCCGTTAACGACCTAGGAACTTTGTTTGGTGCTGCTCTTGGTTCAGAAGGATTGGGATCTCTGATTTCAAACACTTCTCGTTTGCCAGAAACCTTGATGGCCATTCTTGCTTTCTCATTGACAGATATTTTTGATACTATCGGTACTCTTATCGGTACTGGTGAAAAAGTTGGTATCATTGCGACAAGTGGTGAAAACCATGAGTCAGCTAAATTGGATAAAGCTCTTTATTCTGACTTGGTGGCAACTTCAGTAGGTGCCATTGCAGGTACTTCAAACGTTACGACTTATGTTGAGTCTGCAGCAGGTATCGGTGCAGGAGGACGTACTGGTTTGACAGCTTTGGTTGTTGCCATCTGTTTTGCCCTATCAAGCTTCTTTAGCCCACTTCTAGCAATCGTTCCAACAGCTGCAACTGCACCAATTTTGATTATTGTCGGAATTATGATGCTCTCTAACTTGAAAAATATTCCTTGGGATGATATGGCTGAAGCTGTTCCAGCTTTCTTCACATCTATCTTTATGGGATTCAGCTACTCAATTACACAAGGGATTGCCGTTGGTTTCTTAACTTATACTTTGACGAAGGTTGTCAAAGGTCAAGTGAAAGATGTGCATGTCATGATTTGGATTTTGGATGCCTTGTTTATCTTGAACTACATCAGTATGGCTCTTAACTAATGACAAAAACTAAAAAAAGAGGGAGTCTCCTCTTTTTTTTGTTGATGGAAATATCACAAAATAAAACTTTTTGGTATAATAAGTACATGTACACAAAAAATGAAGATGAGTTGATTGCACTTGGGGAAAAGCTAGGGCATTTGTTAGAAAAAAATGATGTGTTGATTTTGACTGGTGAATTAGGTGCTGGGAAAACAACGCTAACAAAGGGTCTGGCTAAGGGATTAGGCATTCATCAAATGATTAAGAGTCCTACTTATACCATTGTTAGAGAATATGAAGGACGTCTACCCTTGTATCACTTAGATGTTTATCGCATCGAAGGGGATGCAGATTCTATCGACTTGGATGAATTTCTTTTTGGTTCAGGTGTAACGGTTATTGAGTGGGGACATCTATTGGGGGAAAATCTTCCATCAGATTATCTGGAGTTAGAAATCCTTAAAAAAGATGAGGGCCGAAAAATCGTCTTTCATGCTCATGGCCAAAGAGCGACAGAACTTTTGAAAGGATTGACGGATGGAGTATGATCTTTTAATCCGTGAAGCGGAAATCCAGGATGCTTCAGCGGTCATTGCTCTCTTGGATCAGATTGGTCAAGAGTCTAATTTTACCAGTCTGGATGAAAATGGGATTGCAATGACTGAGTCTGAGATGCAACATTTTTTGGATAAGCAGGCCCAGTCGGATAATCAAATTACCCTACTCGCTTTTTTGAATGATGAGTTAGTAGGAATCATCAATATAACAGCTGATCAACGTCCGCGAGTTCGTCATATTGGAGATGTCTTTTTAGGAATAAAAAAAGCTTACTGGGGAAATGGTCTCGGTAGTATCTTGATGGAAGAAACTATTGAATGGGCCAGATCAAGTGGTAGTATTCGACGGTTACAATTGACAGTTCAAAAAAGAAATCTTGCTGCGGTGCATCTGTATGAAAAAATGGGCTTTAACATAGAAGGATTACAGGAACGTGGTGCTTGTATAGAAGGAGGAGAGTTTCTGGATGTTTACCTAATGGGTCAACTGATAGACGAATAAGAGTATGGTAAAAAAAATAATTGGAATGTTTTTGGGTTTGGTCCTTGTGACTGTGCTAGGTGTAGGTGCTTATGCCTATACAATTTATCAGCAAAGTACGCAAACTTTAGCTAAAACCTATAAAAAAATCGGTGAAGAAACCAAGGTCATTGAAGCGACCGAACCTCTGACGATTTTGCTTATGGGCGTGGATACAGGAAATGTTGAGCGTACAGACCCATGGGCTGGGAATAGTGACTCAATGATCTTAGTGACAGTGAATCCTAAAACTAAGAAGACAGTCATGATGAGTTTGGAGCGTGATATTCTCACACAAATCCAGCAACCAGATGGTAGTGTTAGAGAAGCGAAGCTCAATGCTGCCTATGCTGATGGCGGAGCAGAGTTGTCTATTTCAACGATTCAAAAGATGATGAACATCCATATCGACCGTTATGTGATGGTCAATATGCATGGCCTTCAAAGAATGGTTGATGCTGTAGGTGGTATTACAGTCAACAACACTCTAGGTTTCCCAATCTCTATCCAAGATCAGGAACCATTTAATACGATTTCTATCGGTGTTGGTGAACAGAAGCTAAATGGTGAAGAAGCCCTTGTTTATTCACGCATGCGTTATCAGGATCCAGAAGGAGACTATGGTCGTCAAAAACGTCAGCGTGAAGTGATTCAAAAAGTTGTCGAGAAGATTCTTAGTCTGAACAGTGTGAGTCACTATCAAGAGATTCTGAAGGCTCTTAGTGACAATATGCAGACAAATATTGAGATTACAACCACAACGATTCCTCAGTTGATGGGTTATCAAGATTCCTTTAAAAATATCGAAACTCAGCAATTACGTGGTGAAGGTGAAATGATTGACGGGATTTCTTACCAGATCGTTTCCGCTGAGCATATACTAGAGATGCAAAATCTTTTACGCCGTTCGCTCGGACAACCAGAGGTTACGAATTTGGAGACCAATATAGTCTTGTACGAGAATCTTTTTGGCCACTTGCCACCATCTTCTGAGGAGTCAGAATAACAAGAAACTATCCATCAAATCGTAGGAATTATCCTGCGATTTTTTCAAAGAAATCCGAATAGGTAAGTAGGAGGAAAAAATGAAAGCAGAAATTATAGCTGTTGGAACAGAGATTTTGACAGGCCAAATTGTCAATACCAATGCGCAATTCTTGTCTGAAAAGTTGGCTGAAATTGGCGTGGACGTCTATTTTCAGACTGCTGTGGGAGATAATGAAAGTCGTCTCTTATCCTTGTTGGAGCTCGCTAGCAATCGTAGTAATCTGGTCATTCTAACGGGAGGTTTGGGTCCGACGGAAGATGACTTGACCAAGCAAACTGTGGCCAAGTTTTTGGGACGAGATTTGGTTTTTGATCCCCAAGCTCAGGCTAAACTAGATCGTTTTTTTGCTCAAAGACCAGACTATGCTCGTACTCCTAACAACGAGCGCCAAGCTCAGATTGTTCAAGGTTCAACTCCATTACCAAACGAAACAGGACTGGCAGTCGGTGGTATGATCGAGGTGGCTGGGGTAACCTACGTTGTTCTACCAGGACCTCCAAGTGAATTGAAACCTATGGTCTTAAATGAGTTGCTTCCAAGATTGACAACGGGATCTAAGCTCTATTCACGTGTGCTACGTTTCTTTGGGATTGGTGAGAGCCAGCTAGTGACCATTCTATCAGATTTGATTGACCAACAGACGGATCCAACCTTGGCACCTTATGCTAAAACTGGAGAGGTGACTCTTCGCTTGTCTACCAAGGCGAACAGTCAGGAAGAAGCGGATCGTGTTCTAGTTGAGTTAGCAGAGGAAATCCTTGAAAGAGAGACCTTTGAGGGGCTTTCTCTTCGAGAAATTTGCTATGGCTATGGAGAAGAAACTAGCTTGGCTAGCCTAGTAGTAGAAGAGTTGAAAAAACAAAAGAAAACTATCACTGCAGCAGAAAGCTTGACTGCAGGTCTTTTTCAAGCTACTTTGGCTGATTTCTCAGGTGTATCTGCTATCTTTAAAGGTGGCTTTGTGACCTATAGCCTTGAAGAAAAAGCAAAAATGCTTGATATTCCACAAGCAGAATTGGAAAAGCACGGAGTCGTCTCAGCCTTTACTGCTGAAAAAATGGCTGAACAGGCGCGAATCAAGACCCAGTCAGATTTTGGCATTAGTTTGACAGGAGTGGCTGGACCAGATAGCCTAGAAGGTCATCCAGCAGGTACAGTCTTTATCGCTTTGGCGCAAGCTTCGGGGACAGAAGTTATCCAGGCCAATATAGCAGGCAGAAGTCGAGCTGATGTCCGAGAAATTGCAGTCTTACATGCCTTTAACCTAGTTCGCAAAGCTTTATTAAGTGCTGGAGATTTGTTATAATAGAAGAAGGTCTAAGGACTATTAGAATACAGGAGAATAAAATGGCGAAAAAACCAACAAAAAAATTAGACGAAATTGGCAAAAAATTTGGTGCTGATCGTGAAAAAGCCCTAAACGATGCCCTTAAATTGATTGAAAAAGACTTTGGGAAGGGGTCAATCATGCGCTTGGGTGAACGTGCAGAGCAAAAGGTCCAAGTGATGAGTTCAGGTTCTTTGGCTCTTGATATTGCACTTGGTTCAGGTGGTTATCCAAAGGGACGTATCATTGAAATCTACGGGCCAGAATCATCAGGTAAGACAACAGTAGCCCTTCACGCTGTAGCACAAGCACAAAAAGAAGGCGGAATTGCTGCCTTTATCGATGCGGAGCACGCGCTTGACCCAGCCTATGCAGCAGCGCTTGGTGTTAATATCGATGAATTGCTCTTGTCACAACCAGATTCAGGTGAGCAAGGTCTTGAAATTGCTGGGAAATTGATTGACTCAGGTGCGGTTGACCTTGTTGTTATCGACTCAGTTGCTGCCCTTGTACCTCGTGCAGAAATCGATGGAGATATCGGAGATAGCCACGTTGGTCTTCAAGCTCGTATGATGAGCCAGGCTATGCGTAAACTCGGAGCTTCTATTAATAAGACTAAGACAATTGCTATCTTCATTAACCAATTGCGTGAAAAAGTAGGAGTTATGTTTGGTAATCCAGAGACAACTCCTGGTGGACGTGCCCTTAAATTCTACGCTTCTGTCCGTTTGGATGTTCGTGGAAGCACACAAATCAAGGGAACTGGTGACCAAAAAGATACGAGCGTAGGTAAGGAAACCAAGATTAAGGTTGTTAAAAATAAGGTAGCTCCACCATTTAAAGAAGCCTTTGTTGAAATCATGTATGGTGAAGGAATTTCAAGAACTGGGGAGCTTTTGAAGATTGCAAGTGATCTTGACATCATCAAGAAAGCAGGAGCATGGTATTCTTACAAAGACGAAAAGATTGGTCAAGGTTCTGAAAATGCTAAGAAATACTTGGCAGATCACCCAGAAATCTTTGATGAAATTGACCACCAAGTTCGTGTCAAGTTTGGCTTGATTGAAGATGATGCAGTAGCTGATGAAAAAGTTGCACCTGTGGAATCAGAAGTAACTAATCAAGAAGTGACTCTTGACCTTGGCGATGATCTTGAAATCGAAATTGAAGATTAAAAAGTAAAAGTGGCGGAGGAATCCCCACTTTTTCTGCTATATGAGAATAAAGAAACAAGGTTATGAGAGCAGGAATGACAGATTTTCACAGTAAAAATGAGGAAGACAATTGCAAAGCAGATAATTTGATGATAAAATAAATTGAAAACAAAAGTAATACAAGGAGACTGTTGGTATGGAAAAACGTTTAGTTCGCAATGTTCAAGATAAAAAAATTGCAGGTGTTTGTGCAGGTCTTGCTGACTATTTAGATATTGATGCAACACTTGTTCGTGGACTTTGGATCCTCTTCACTTTGCTAGGTGGTTCAGGAATTCTTGCTTATCTCATTCTCTGGCTCCTTATGCCTGAAGCAGGAACAGAAGCGTAAACTTAGTGATATCTTTATAAGAGAAATCAAGATAAGGCTGAAACAAAATTGTTTCAGCCTTATTTATAGTGGATTGAAATAAGGGATGAACAATTCGATTAGAAAAATCAAACTTATTTCTAGAAATATTTTTAGCAGTCGTGATGTACTATTATAGATTCAATCTACTATAATTTTGTTGTGTAGCAGATTGAATAGAAAATACTATAGTAGATTGAAATAAGGGATGAACAATTCGATTAGGAAAGTCAAACTTATTTCTAGAAATATTTTTAGCAGTCGTAATGCACTATTCTAGATTCAATCTACTATATTTTGATGGATTTAGCAAAACTTTCTGCTATTTGATTTCGGAATCACAAAAAAATCACCTGTAGCACAGGTGATTGAGTTTTCATTGTCGAGAAGTTTGCAGTTTCTTACTGGGAAGTTAAAGACTGCAGTATAGATTAGTGTTCACTAAAGCGACGGTACTCGATGTGGAAGTCAAAATAATTTTCTTCTTGTAATTTTTGGAAGATATTCCGATAGGCTTCTTCATCAAAGTGGTCGCCACGATATAGAATCTCAAAACTAAGACCTTCGTACTCCAAAAAAGCATTGGCTGTTTTGAAGCCGTTTTGTAGGTAGAAGTCCATGCGGGCTTTTCGTTGTTCGAGGTTATCACAATCTTCGTCCAACCGCTCCACTTCAAGAATCATGGTACGTTGGTAAAAATCAATGAGTTTTTCAATGATTTCTCTCCCGTATCCATGACTACGGAGATGGGGCATAATGGCAAAAAAGCTAATGTAGAAAGCTTTTTGGTTGGAAATGGCAAAAGCGAAGCCGACAAATTCTTCCTCGTTATAGAAAGCGAAAAAGTGAGCATCATCTCTATCCTGGTAACTTAAAAATTCTTCCAAAGGGACCCGTTCTTCTTCAGGAAAGGCTTCCTTGTTTAATTGGTCAACTTTCTTAAGGTCTGGGAATACATCTGTAATTAACTGGCTGGTTAAGCTCATACATGGCCTCCTTTTCTGTCACGATTATACCAGATTGTTTGTATCTAGGCAACGCTTTCTTATCCAAACTCCCTTGTTCCCCTACTGGAAAGCTGATATAATAGCCTTATGAATAAAAAATCAACGGTGGACCTGATTCATGGTCCCATCCTTCCCGCGCTAATTAGTTTTGCATTACCGATTCTACTGTCCAATATCTTTCAGCAACTTTACAATACAGCTGATATCTTGATTGTTGGGCGTTTTTTAGGGCAAGATTCCTTGGCGGCAGTCGGAGCAACGACAGCCATTTTTGATTTGATTATCGGCTTTGCTCTCGGTGTTGGAAATGGGATGGGTGTTGTTATTGCACGTCTCTACGGCGCTCGTAATTTTGAAAAGATTAAGGAAGCTGTCGCAGCAACTTGGATTTTAGGGATTATCTTGAGTGTGCTTGTCATGTTGATGGGCTTTTTTGGTCTTTATCCACTCTTACAGTACCTAGAAACACCTGTAGAAATTCTCCCTCAGTCCTATGAATATATCTCCATGATTGTTAGCTGTGTGGGAGTGAGCTTTGCTTATAATCTTTTTGCAGGTTTGCTACGATCTGTTGGTGATAGCCTTGCTGCGCTTGGTTTTCTTATTTTCTCAGCCATCGTTAATGTCATCCTGGATTTATATTTTATTACACAATTGCAGTTGGGAGTTCAGTCTGCAGGTCTTGCAACCATTATATCCCAGGGTTTGTCAGCTATCCTTTGTTATTTCTATATCCGAAAGAGTGTTCCAGAGCTCCTTCCTAGGTTGAAGGATTTTAAATGGAATAAGGCCCTCTATGTCGATCTCTTAGAGCAGGGGCTAGCCATGGGCTTGATGGGTTCAATCGTCTCTGTCGGAAGTGTTATTTTGCAATCCTCTGTCAATAGTTTTGGAGCAGTCATTATCAGTGCTCAGACAGCAGCACGCCGAATCATGGCTTTTGCCTTATTGCCAATGACGGCTATCTCAGCATCGATGACGACTTTTATCTCTCAAAACTTTGGTGCAAAACGTCCAGATCGCATTGTCCACGGTCTTCGACTAGGGAGTTATATCAGTATGGCTTGGGCAACCTTTGCTTGTGTATTCCTATTTTTTGCAAGTCCTAGCCTAGTTTCTTTCCTGGCAAGTTCGACAGACGGTTACTTGATTGAAAATGGGGCTTTGTACCTACGCATCAGTTCTGTATTCTATCCGTTTTTGAGTCTTTTATTGATCTATAGAAATAGCTTGCAGGGTCTCGGTCAAAAATTCTTGCCACTTGTATCAAGCTTTATCGAGTTTTTTGGTAAAATTATTTTCGTGGCTTGGATTATTCCTTGGACAGGTTATACAGGTGTGATTCTATGTGAGCCCCTTCTCTGGCTAGTTATGACTGCCCAACTTTACTTCTCACTTTCCAAACATCCATGGATCAAAGAAGGCAAAAAACTCTTGGCTACTGGCGGGAAATCCTAGCTTAATTTACAAAAGAAAAATCCATTTCCTCTAGTGAAAATCGGATAGACTTGTGTTATAATAAGAAAGATTAAAATGTGAAAAAAGGAGATTCCTAATGGGACGTAAATGGGCCAATATCGTAGCTAAGAAAACGGCTAAAGATGGAGCTAACTCTAAAGTATATGCAAAATTTGGTGTAGAAATCTATGTAGCAGCTAAAAAAGGTGAGCCAGATCCAGAACTAAACACTGCTTTGAAATTCGTTATCGACCGTGCTAAACAAGCACAAGTTCCAAAGCACGTTATTGATAAAGCAATCGATAAGGCAAAAGGAAATACAGACGAAACCTTTACAGAAGGACGTTACGAAGGATTCGGACCAAATGGTTCTATGTTGATCGTTGATACTTTGACTTCAAACGTTAACCGTACAGCTGCCAACGTGCGTGCTGCCTTTGGTAAAAACGGTGGGAACATGGGAGCTTCAGGTTCTGTATCTTACCTCTTTGACAACAAAGGTGTTATCGTCTTTGCAGGTGAAGATGCTGATGCTATCTTTGAACTCTTGCTTGAAGCAGATGTTGATGTAGATGATGTAGAAGCAGAAGAAGGAACAATCACTGTCTACACTGCACCAACTGACCTTCACAAGGCTATCGTTGCTTTGCGTGAATCTGGTATTGAAGAATTCCAAGTAACTGAATTGGAAATGATTCCACAATCAGAAGTTGAGTTGTCAGGTGAAGATTTGGAAACATTTGAAAAACTTTACGGAGTACTTGAAGACGACGAAGACGTACAAAAAATCTACACAAACGTAGACGGATTCTAAGAATAAAAATAACCCCTTTGAAAATTCAATATTTTCAAGGGGTTTGTTTATCCTGTGATGACAAAAGGGCAGGAAAGAGACGAAAATCTCTTTTGCTCAAAACGTTATTAGTAATCTATAATTGTCCATAATCCAATGGATTGTGGAAATATCGTGGTGTTGGGATTTAGAAATCGAGGCTTGGTCTACCGATTGCTATTCCCAGTACCTTTTTAGTTATGTTAAACTTTCACTCCAGAATCAGATTGTTCTTTTCGATCCAGTCCGACAGCAAATTTATGAATCAGAAGAAACTGACCATTTTTCTGCTTTACAAAGTTTAAAACAACTGCCTTACTAGGTGAACCTAGGGAGAGGTAGGTGATTCTTTTGGTTTCATAATCACTGTCACTTGAATCTACTTCAGAATCTGGAATCCCATGTTCACTGATAATGTCTTTGTAATTGCTACCGCCTTGCCCTTGGTTGGAAGGGTCGCCCTCTATTAAGGCATCAAACTGTTCTTGAGTCCAGGTAAATATCTCTTCTTCCTCTTCATATTCATCAATGGTACTATTTGGCCAATCTTCATTGGTTGGTTCTTCCATGAGATAATTAGAAGAGCTACGATAGCCTCTTATAAAATCAGCGAAGATAGGAGTGAACAGCAGTTGGCTTATCAGTACAATGATAATGGAAATGAGGCCAAAGCTTGAACCAATCATAGCTAATGTTTTTTGATTTTGGAGATTGAGGCCAATGCCGATGACTCCTAAGATCAAGGCAACAAATCCAAAGAGAAAGGATAGACCATTGACAATTGGTATCCGAGAACATAAAAGAGCACCAGCTCCAAAAATGACAGCAAGGGTTCCTAAGGTTTTATACTCTTCTTGTTTCATTTGAAAGTTCTCCCATTTCTAGTGTAATCAGACAAGTTAGTGCCTATTATAGATAAATTATCAACTATTGTCAATTTATATCGAAATAGTTCTCATAGAAACTTTTTTCTTGACATCCTATTTGAAAGTGATAAAATAGTTCTCATGAAAACTAATTGGTTCTCGTGAGAACTATTTATGTGTAAAAAGGAGCAATCATGGATAAGCCGATGTTAGCTTTTAAACGTTTTGGTCATCAGGTTCACCTTATGGTGCAAAAGGAAGCTAAACGTTGTGGTATTGAATTTATGGGCGGACCGCAGGGCCAAGTCATACGATTTTTAGACTATCGTGAGGAGTCTGAACAGGCGGTGTTAATCAAGGATATTGAACAAGAACTCAATGTCACCAAGTCAGTTGCTAGTAATTTAGTGAAGCGTATGGTGCAAAATGGTTTGGTGGAATTGGAAGTGAATCCAAATGACAAGAGAGCTAAGTACGTTCGATTGACGGACAAATCACGCTCTCAGATGAAGCCAATCAAGTCTTTCTTTGATCGAATTGACCGTAGTCTACTTGATGGAATTTCTGAGGAAAAACTAGCTGTTTTTGAAGAAGTCATGGGTCTACTACAGGCTAATGTAGATAAAATGGGAGGTAAGAATGAAGAAACTCGCTAAACGTATCACAGGAAGAGAGTGGGGCATGATTTTTGTGACTGTTCTCTTTACCTGTTGCTCGGTCTATCTAGAGTTAGAAGTACCGACTTACGTTTCAAGAATAACAGAATTGCTTGGAACACCAGGCACAGAGCTAGGAGATCTTTGGTCCCCAGCAACTAAGATGATGGGCTTATCTCTACTTGCCTTTATGTCGTCGGTAGCGGTTGGATTTTTCGCCTCTCGTGTTGCAGCAACTTACACAACTCATCTAAGAAGCGATATTTTTAATCGAGTTCTGGATTTTTCACAGACAGAGATTAAACGTTTTTCAATCCCCAGTCTTTTGACTCGGACGACCAACGATATCACGCAGATTCAGATGCTTTTTACTATGGGACTCCAGGTGGTAACACGTGGACCTATCATGGCTATTTGGGCCATCGGTAAAATCCTTGGCAAATCTGAATACTGGCTCTGGGCAGTAGTAGTGGCTGTTATCGTCAATGTTCTGATGACAACTGTTCTCATGACTCTGGCCTTTCCTAAACAATCTGTCATTCAAAAATTGACAGATAAACTCAATAGTATCACTCGTGAAAGCTTGACAGGAATTCGGGTTGTTCGTGCTTATAATGCTGAGGATTATCAAGATCAGAAATTCGAAGAAGCTAATGAAGAAGTCACGCGACTCAATCTCTTTGTTAGTCGCTTAATGGCCATTATGAACCCAATTATGCAGGCGATTTCTAGTGGCTTGATCCTTGCAATTTACTGGATTGGTGCCTATCTTATCAACGATGCTAGCCTGACAGAACGTCTGCCACTCTTTAGTGATATGGTGGTCTTCATGTCTTATGCCATGCAGGTCGTGATGGGCTTCTTGCTCATGGGTGCTCTCTTTATCGTCCTTCCTCGTACCTTGGTTTCTGCAGGACGTATCAATCAAGTGCTGGACTTGCATTCTTCTATTGAAAATCCTAGTCAACCACAGACTGCAGAAGCATCTGTTCAAGGTCAAGTGGAATTCCGTGATGTAACCTTCCGTTACTCTAAAAACTCAGAAGCGGTTGTGGAGCATGTCAGTTTCAAGGCAGAAGCAGGACAAACCATTGCCTTTATCGGCTCAACTGGTTCTGGTAAATCTACGCTTGTGAACCTCTTGCCTCGTTTTTATGATGTATCTGATGGGGAAATCCTAGTGGACGGTGTCAATGTGAAAGATTACGACTTGGAAGATTTGCGTAATAAAGTCGGCTATATCCCACAAAAAGCAGTCCTCTTCTCAGGAGATGTCAAGGGCAATCTCGACTTTGGTAAGAGTCAAGAAACGCCACTAAGTGAGACTGCCATGTGGCAAGCTTTGGAATTGGCCCAGTCTAAAAACTTTATCGAAGATAAGGAAGCAGGTCTAGCTTCAGAAGTGGCTCAAGGTGGGACTAACTTCTCAGGAGGTCAAAGACAACGTTTGGCCATTGCGCGTGCCTTGGCTCGTAAGCCAGAGATTCTCATTTTTGACGATTCATTCTCAGCCTTGGACTACAAGACAGACCGTATCTTGCGCCAAGTATTAGCTGAAAAGACACAATCCATGACCAAGTTGATCGTTGCCCAACGCATTTCAACCATCATGGACGCTGACCTGATCTTAGTCTTGGATCAGGGGAAAGTCGTGGGACAAGGCACCCACAAGGAACTTCTTGCAACTAACGAAGTTTATCAAGAAATTGCCTATTCACAACTATCGAAGGAGGAATTGGAACATGGAAAATAAGAAAATGTCCTTATGGAAACAATATAAACCTTTTCTAGCAGGTCTCCAACTTCCCCTACTAGTTGCAGTTGTGGCGGCTGTATGTTCAAGCATCATCACGGTTTATGGACCAACTAAGATTAAGGAAATCACCAACTTGATTTCAGATGGCTTGGCTACAGAAATCGATTTGGTAGCTGTGTCAAGTATCGCCAGCTTTTTAGCTATTTTGTATGTGCTTGGTGCCATTCTCAACTATACGCAAGCCTATATCTTTTCAACGAGTATCCAACATTTTTCAAAACGCTTGCGGACAGCTATCGCTGAAAAAATTAATCGTCTGCCACTTGCTTATTTTGACCGTCATTCTCAAGGAGATACTCTATCTCGTGTAACCAATGACGTCGATACGGCGGCTCAGTCCCTCAACCAAAGTCTGGGAACAGTGCTCTCAGCTAGCTTTCTACTGATTGCTGTTTTGATTACCATGTTTGGCATGAACTGGATTTTGGCATTGGTAACAGTTATTTCAACCCTTGTAGGTTTTGCAGCTGTTTCAGTCATTATGGCCAAGTCACAGGGTTACTTTAAAGCCCAACAAAATAATTTAGCAGCTGTCAATGGTTATGTGGAAGAAATGTACTCTGGCCACAATGTTGTGACCAGCTATAACGCTGTGGACACCACTAAAGAAACATTCGCAGGATTGAATCAAAATCTACATGATAGTATCTGGAAATCTCAGTTTATTTCTGGCATCATGATGCCTGCTATGTTCTTTGTCGGAAACTTTAGTTATGTTTTGGTTGTTATCGTCGGTGCTGCCTTGGCTCTTGAAGGCCATATCAGTATTGGGATTATCGTAGCTTTTATGGTTTATGTTCGAACCTTCTCGCAACCCTTATCACAGATTGCCCAAGGAATTACCAGCTTGCAACAGGCTAGTGCAGCTATGACACGTGTTTTTGAGTTTCTAGGAGAAGCTGAGATGGAAGATGAATCTCATAAGGAAAGACAATTGACTGGCATGAAGGGTGATGTGGTCTTTGACAGAGTTGCCTTTGGCTATACTCCTGAGAAAACGATCATTCATGATTTTTCTGCGACAGCTCATGCAGGGCAAAAGGTTGCCATTGTTGGGCCGACTGGAGCGGGTAAGACTACTATTGTCAATCTCTTGATGAAGTTCTATGAGATTGATAAGGGAAGTATTCGCATCGATGGTGTGGATACCAAGGCTATGAAGCGCTCAGAAGTGCACGATGCCTTTTCAATGGTCTTGCAGGATACCTGGCTCTTTGAAGGAACCATTCGAGACAATCTCATTTATAATCAAACAGGTATCAGTGATGAACGTGTGATTGAAGCTGCCAAAGCAGTAGGGATCCACCACTTTATCACAACCTTACCTGATGGATACGATACTGTTTTGGATGATACAGTGACCTTGTCCGTCGGACAGAAACAGCTCTTGACCATCGCTCGTGCCCTTCTCAAGGATGCTCCGCTCTTGATTCTTGATGAAGCGACCTCTTCAGTCGATACACGTACAGAGGAGTTGATTCAGAAAGCCATGGACCGTTTGATGGAGGGACGCACATCCTTTGTTATTGCCCATCGTTTGTCAACTATTCGTAATGCTGATTTGATTCTTGTCATGAAAGATGGAAATATCATCGAACAAGGAAATCATGAGGAGCTTATGGCTCAGGGTGGTTTCTATGCTGATCTCTACAATAGTCAATTTACAGAAGATGAAGTAGAAGAATAAAACCAAAGAAGGCTTGACGGCCTTCTTTTTCTACTCTATACTAGAGTAGGAGATGCTAGTAGGCTTCTTGTGCAAAATCTAAAAATAACGAGAAAATATATGAAAAACTATCAAGAGTGGTACGATAAAAGGAAATCAAGTCTCCTTCAACATCCACAGCTATTACAATTGATGCGAGTTTTTAATCGCATGATGACAGTTCTGATGCCCTTAGCCTACTTGACTTTGTTGGGGACAAGTCTTATAAGCAAGGGCTTGGGGAAAGAATTTGCCACCTATATCTTAGTGCCAGCTTCTGGCTTTGTCCTATTGACGCTGGTGCGTAAGTGGATCAATCAACCACGTCCCTATGAAACTTGGGAAATTATTCCGCTACTAGATAAGGACAGTTCTGGTAATTCAATGCCTAGTCGCCATGTCTTTTCAGCAACCATCATTTCCATGGCTTGCCTGCATGCAAATCTTCCTGTGGGGTTGGTTTTGTTGGTCTTCTCAGCTCTTCTCGGATTTGTGCGGGTTTTAGGTGGTGTTCATTATCCCAAGGATGTTTTAGTTGGCTACGCCTGTGGTCTCATCTTGGGAATTCTTTTCTTTATTTTCTAAAAAGCAAAGCAAGTGGGCTTGGCCTCGTAACCACTTACGGGTCAAAAGTGACCACTTGCTTTTTTGCCCTTGTAAAGTCTTCTGGCCTTTGGTATAGTAGATGCAGAAAGGAGATAGGATGAAGTTACGAATCGAGATTGATAGTGAATTAACTGAGACAGAGATTGTCATCAAGGCTGCAGCCCTGACAGATGAAATAGCTGACTTGCAACGACTCTTGCAAGAAACCAAGGCTCCTAGGTTGATCTTTTATAAGGGGACGGGTGAGTACTACTTAGACTTGGCAGAAATCCTCTTCTTTGAGACGGAAGGTAGCAAGATTTACGCCCATACCCAGAAAGAGGCCTACGAGGTGAGACTCAAGCTTTATGAGTTAGAGTCCATCCTGCCCCGCTATTTCAGTCGGGTATCCAAGTCGACCATAGCCAATCTTCGGCAGGTCTACTCAGTGGACAAGTCCTTCTCAGGGACAGGCACTATTTCCTTTTATCAGACCCACAAGGAGGTTCACGTGTCACGGCACTACCAATCCCTCCTAAAAGAAAATCTAAGAAACATGAGGTAAGAACATGAAAAAGAAAGCATTTGGTATTGTGTTGCTAGTATTGGCAGCTTTAGTGTTATTGCAGGGGAATTTTGGAATCCCTTCTCTGGGAGGGCACATTTGGCCTTTGATTGGTATTGGATTTTTTGCCTATCAATCAGTTGAAGCAATCCTTCGTCGTCATTTTACTTCAGCCTCCTTTACAGCCCTAGTGGCCCTCATGATTGCTAATCATTTTTATGACATTTTACCGATTCCCAATCAGTCATTGTTCTGGGCAAGTATTTTAATCGTAATGGGTGTCAGCGCACTCACTCATTCTAACAGAACTTGGAATGGAAAAAAATGGTGGTATGACGGTGAAAAGACCATTCTGACAGACAAGGAAGTCGCTTTTGGAGCGGGTACATTTTACAAGCAAGATCAAGAATTGGTAGAAGATGAGTTTGAGGTCGGATTTGGGAATGCCAAAATCTATTATGACAATGCAGAGATGTTAGGTGATTTCGCTACTCTGAATATCGAAGTCGGTTTTGGGAATGCAGTTATCTACGTGCCTCAACACTGGAGAGTAGATCTAAAGGTAGAGACTTTTTGTGGTGCGGCCAAGGCAGATGCTCCTGTAGCCCCAACCAGCAAAACTTTGATTATCCGTGGAGATGTAGCTTTTGGGAAATTAGGAGTTGTTTACGTTAAATAAAAAAATCTTCCAATCCCCTTGCCAAAAAAGAGAAAGTGTGATAACATAGTACAGTATGTGGTGCTAGCACATCCGCTATATTAGATCTAATAGGAGGAAAACACAAATGGCTAAAGTATGTTACTTTACAGGTCGTAAGACTGTATCAGGAAACAACCGTTCACACGCGATGAACCAAACAAAACGTGCCGTAAAACCAAACCTTCAAAAAGTTACTGTACTTATCGATGGTAAACCTAAAAAAGTTTGGGCTTCAGCTCGTGCTTTGAAATCAGGTAAAGTAGAACGCGTTTAATAAAGAGTAAAAGGCCATCAGGTCTTTTTCTTTTGCTCTGAGTTCAAAAAACCTCGTCAAAGGAGCAAATATCCGCCGATACAGTATTCTGCTTTTACACTTGGCTTGAAATATGATAAAATAGAGTATCAACTAGTTGAGGTAGAAAAAATGACTGTAAAAATTAATACAAAAGATGGTCAAATCGAACTAACAGATGAAGTGATTGCTACCGTTGTAGGCGGTGCAGCAACTGAGATTTTTGGTGTGGTCGGTATGGCAAGTAAGAAAGCCCTCAAAGATAATTTCCAAGCCCTCCTTGGGAAGGAAAATTATTCTAAAGGTGTCGTTGTAAAAGCGGCCGAAGATGGTAGCATTGCAGTTGATGTATATACCGTGTTGAGCTACGGAACTAAGATTAGTGAAGTCTCAAAAAACATCCAAGAGCGTGTACGCTTTAGTTTGGAAAACCAACTTGGCATCACTGCTCAAACTGTGAATGTCTACATTCAAAATATCAAAGTTGTAGGAGAATAATCGTGTCAAATATTACTACAAGCTTATTTCAAGAAATGGTACAGGCTGCATCTACTCGTTTGAACAAGCAAGCCGAATATGTCAACTCATTGAACGTCTTCCCAGTTCCAGATGGAGATACAGGAACAAACATGGGAATGACTATCGAAAATGGTGCTAAAGAAGTAGCAGACAAACCAGCTTCAACTGTTGGTGAGGCTGCAAGTATCTTGGCTAAAGGTCTTTTGATGGGTGCGCGTGGGAACTCAGGAGTTATCACTTCACAGCTTTTCCGCGGATTCTCACAAGCCATCAAGACAAAAGAAGAGTTAACAGGAAAAGACCTAGCTCTTGCCTTCCAATCTGGTGTTGAAGTAGCCTACAAGGCTGTTATGAAGCCAGTTGAAGGAACAATCTTGACTGTATCACGTGGTGCTGCCATTGGTGCTAAGAAAAAAGCCGAGCAGACAGACGATGCTATTGAGGTTATGCGTGCAGCTTTGGAAGGAGCTAAAACAGCCCTTGCTAAGACTCCAGACATGCTTCCAGTATTGAAGGAAGTTGGAGTTGTAGACTCAGGTGGTCAAGGTTTGGTCTTCATCTACGAAGGCTTCCTTTCAGCTCTTACTGGTGAATACAGTGCGTCTGAAGACTTTGTAGCGACTCCAGCGAATATGGGTGAGATGATCAATGCAGAACACCACAAATCTGTAGCCGGACATGTAGCAACTGAAGACATTACCTTTGGTTACTGTACGGAGATCATGGTTGCCCTTAAGCAAGGCCCAACTTATGCTAAAGAGTTTGACTACGAAGAATTCCGTAACTATTTGAACGACCTTGGGGATTCTCTGCTTGTTGTCAACGACGACGAAATCGTTAAAGTTCACGTCCATACAGAAGATCCAGGACTTGTTATGCAAGAAGGTCTGAAATATGGTAGCTTGGTTAAGGTTAAAGTCGATAACATGCGTAACCAACACGAAGCACAAGTGGAAAAAGAAGCAACTCAAGTCAGCAAACCAGCTGAAGAAAAAGAATACGCCCTTATCGCAGTAGTAGCTGGACAAGGCTTGGCAGACATCTTCCGTGCTCAAGGTGTGGACTATGTCATCGAAGGTGGACAAACCATGAACCCTTCTACAGAAGATTTTGTCAAGGCTGTAGAGCAAGTGAATGCTCGCAACATCATTTTCTTGCCAAACAACAAAAATATCTTTATGGCAGCTCAATCTGCAGCTGAAGTATTGGAACAACCAGCAGTAGTGGTAGAAGCACGTACTCTTCCTCAAGGATTGACTAGCCTTCTAGCATTTGACCCAAGCAAGTCTATCGAAGAAAACCAAGAACGTATGACTGCAGCCCTTGGCGATGTAGTCAGTGGTAGTGTAACAACAGCCGTTCGTGATACAACTATCGATGGTTTGGAAATCCATGAAAATGACAATCTTGGTATGGTAGATGGTAAGATCCTCGTATCAAACCCTGATATGCACCAAACTCTGACTGAAACATTGAAACATATGTTGGATGAAGACAGTGAAATCGTAACCTTCTATATTGGAGAAGATGGAAGCGAAGAATTGGCTAACCAAATCGCCCAAGAAATCGCAGAAGAATTCGAAGATGTCGAAGTAGAAATCCACCAAGGTCAACAACCAGTGTATCCATATCTTTTCAGTGTGGAATAAGAATGAAATAGAAAACGAAAGAGGTCGGGAAAAGATTCCCGATCTTTTTGGTTTGCAATGAGTTTTGGACCCAGTAGCTGATTGGTGCTAGAAAATTGACCCAATCTAGTAATTTCTATTCCATCATTTTTTTATGACATTTGTCATATCTCCTCATGACAGAAGCTTCTAGTGGCAATAACCTCAAAGAGATATACTAGATGTATCAAATGGAGGAAGAAAAAATGAAACATAAAGTAATTGTCGCAATGAGTTTAGTAGCAGCAGGAGTCATGACCTATCTCATGTTTTCTGGGTTGGATGAAGGCTTCTATCATTTTCCTTGGGAGTTATTTGCAGGATTTGGCATGATGTCTTGGTTGATCCGAGAAGGTTTGAAATTGGTCTCAGATGTGAAAAAGGAGTTTGAAAAATGAAAAAAGCGATTCTCTATTTCTTTATTGGACTATCACTAGTGGTATGGTTGGTCGAAATGTTTACAGGTTGGTTTGACCAAGCCTTCCTTCACCAAGCCATTCGCGGTGCCTGGGGTCTAGGATTTATGATTTTTATCGCCTTTCCGATGGGAAAGGAGTGGTTGAAAGGAGAATATCATGAACATGATTAAGGTAGAAGGCTTAAATAAAAACATCAAGGGCAAGGCTATATTGAAGGATATTTCCTTTGAGGTGGCTGAAGGTGAATGTGTCGCCTTGATTGGGCCCAATGGTGCTGGTAAGACAACACTCTTGGACTGTTTGCTTGGAGATAAACTGGTCACCAGCGGTCAAGTATCCATCCAAGGATTGCCAGTGACGAATTCTCAGTTAGACTATATTAGAGGCTACCTCCCTCAAGAAAATGTCATTGTTCAGAAATTAAAGGTTAAAGAGTTGATTGGTTTCTTTCAAAGCATTTACCCAAATCCCTTGAGCAACCAGGAGATTGATCAACTATTGCAGTTTGACAAGCAACAAAAAGAGCAGTTGGCAGAAAAATTGTCAGGTGGGCAAAAACGTCTCTTCTCTTTTGTCTTGACCTTGATTGGGCGACCAAAACTTGTCTTTTTAGATGAGCCAACTGCGGCCATGGATACTTCAACCCGTCAACGTTTTTGGGAAATTGTCCAAGACTTAAAAGCGCAGGGAGTTACCATTCTCTATTCGTCTCATTATATCGAGGAAGTAGAGCATACAGCAGACCGGATTTTGGTCTTAAATAAGGGAGAATTGATCCGTGATACGACACCTCTAGCCATGCGCAGTGAGGAGATTGAAAAGCACTTTGTCCTACCTCTAGCTTACAAGGAAGTCGTCGAACAGTCTAACTTGGTTGAAAACTGGTCACAAAAACAAGATGCCCTGCAAGTAGTCACACGCGAAGCGGATGCTTTCTGGGAACGGTTAGTCCAGGCAGGATGTAGGATTCAAGAAATTGAAGTCACTAACCGTAGCTTGCTGGATACAATCTTTGAAGAAACACAAAAGGGAGATGACTAAGATGAAACGATGGATTGCACTAAACAAGATAGAATTTCTATTGACCAAACGACAATTAGTCTATTATCTATTATCTGTAGGGATGCCGACGGCCTTCTATTTATTCTTTTCAGGCATGTACCAGGATACACCAAGTGGGCCGGCTAATTTTATGCGCGACTACCTTATCTCTATGACGGCCTTTTCCATGATGTCGACAGCTATGTTTTCATTCCCAGCTGTTTTACATACCGATAAGATCAACAACTGGCAGAAAACATTACGCCATACTCCAGTAAATATGGTAGAATATTATCTATCAAAGATAACAAGTATGATGGTTGATTATTTGGTTTCAATCCTGGTTGTTTTCTCAGTTGGGCACTTGGTCAGGGGTGTGGATATGCCTCTAGGAAGCTGGATTGGGGCTGCGCTCTTGCTTATTGCGGGAAGTGTAGCTTTTGTAGCGCTTGGCTTGATCCTGACACTCTTACCGTCTAGTCAGCTGATGTCTGTCGTGGGCAATCTTCTCTATCTAGGATTGGCTGTTTTAGGCGGACTCTGGATGCCCATCACTTTATTTCCAGACTGGATGCAAGCAATCGGGAAGTGTCTACCAACCTATCAGTTGATGGAGTTGCTCAAGACCTTCTTAAACGAGGGTGGCATCAATTTATCAGCCACAGTTTATCTACTTGTTTTTTCAGCAGTTTTATTTGGTTTGACTATTTACCTTCAAGGTCATAAGGAGAATTCTTAATGCTTGAAAAACTGAAAAGCATACATTATATGTTTTGGGCCAGTTTGATTTTTATGGTTTTTCCTATCCTCTCTGCAGTAGTTGGGGAGATTCCTAGCTGGCATTTACTAGTTGATATTCTATTTGTGGTGGCTTACTTAGGCGTTTTGACAACCAAGAGCCAGCGATTATCCTGGCTCTTTTGGATTATCATGCTAGCCTATGTAGCTGGGAATACCGTCTTTATTTATGGCAACTATGTCTGGTTCTTCTTTTTCCTTGCCAATCTCTTGATTTATCATTTTAGAGTGCGTAGCCTACGTTCTCTTCATGTCTGGACTTTCCTTCTTGCTCAAGTTCTTGTTGTTGGACAACTCATGATGTTTCAGTCAGTCGAAACTGAGGCTGTAGCCTTTGAACTTGGGATTCTTACTTTTGTCGATTTGATGACATTGGGCTTGGTTCGGATTCGCATTGTCGAGGATTTGAAAGAAGCTCAGGCCAAGCAAAATGCCCAGATAAATCTATTGCTTGCTGAAAATGAACGCAGTCGTATAGGTCAGGATTTGCATGATAGCCTGGGGCATACCTTTGCCATGCTGAGTGTCAAGACAGATCTGGCCCTGCAGTTATTTCAGATGCAGGCCTATCCACAGGTGGAGAAGGAATTAAAAGAAATTCACCAGATCAGCAAGGATTCCATGAATGAAGTGCGAACCATCGTGGAAAATCTGAAATTACGGACTTTAGCATCAGAGCTTGAGACTGTCAAGAAGATGCTGGAGATTGCTGGAATTGAAGTTGAGGTTGACAATCAATTGGACAAGGCTAGCCTGACCCAAGATGTGGAGTCGACGGCTGCTATGATTTTGTTAGAACTGGCGACCAATATCATCAAGCATGCCAGCGCTAATAAAGCCTATCTAAAACTGGAACGTACAGATCAGGAATTGCTCCTGACAGTTAGAGATGACGGGAAAGGTTTTGCAACTGTAAAAGGGAATGAACTCCATACAGTCCGAGATCGTGTAGCAGCCTTCTCAGGTCAAGTAGAGCTGGTCAGTTTGAAACATCCAACAGAGGTGCGCGTGCATCTGCCTTATAAGGAGAGAAAGTAGATGAAAGTATTAGTCGCAGAAGATCAAAGTATGCTTAGAGATGCCATGTGCCAGCTCTTAAGCTTTCAACCAGATGTGGAGACTGTCTTGCAGGCGAAAAATGGAGCTGAAGCTATCGAGGTTTTGGGGAAAGAAACAGTAGATATTGCCATCCTTGACGTCGAAATGCCAGTCAAAACAGGACTAGAAGCGCTCGAGTGGATCAAACAAGAAGTGCCTGAAATCAAGGTGGTTATCGTTACGACCTTTAAACGCCCAGGTTATTTTGAACGAGCGGTCAAAGCAGGAGTCGACGCCTATGTCTTGAAAGAGCGAAGCATCGCCGAACTCATGCAAACCCTGCATACGGTGTTAGAGGGACGCAAGGAATATTCTCCAGAGCTGATGGAAGTCATGATGACCCATCCCAATCCCTTGACCGAGCAAGAAGTCGCTGTTTTGCATGGAGTTGCACAGGGGCTGTCCAACCAAGAAATTGCGGATAAGCTCTACCTCTCAAACGGCACCGTCCGTAATTACATGACCAATATCCTCTCCAAACTAGGCGCCAGCAACCGAACCGAAGCAGCCAAAACTGCCGAAGAAGAAGGCTGGTTGTGAGGGAGAGAAAGAAAAAATCTCTTAGAAATGAATCTAAGAGATTTTTTGTGTTATGTGACTATTAGTCCGTCTCGCTCCGTTAGGTGCGCGTCGAAGGTTATACTAAAAAACTCCAAACGCGATACAATAAAGGTGTTCAAGTCAATTGTAAAGCGAAAGGAGAAAACCATGGCACAAAAGTCTCATAGTTTATCACACACAAAGTGGATGTGTTCCATCACATTGTGTTCACCCCTAAGTATAGACGAAAAGTAATCTATAATCAATATCGGAGTAGTTTGGGAGAAATATTTCATCGCTTGTGTAGTTATAAAGGTGTTGAAATTATCGAAGGACACTTGATGCCAGATCATGTACATATGTTAGTAAGTATTCCACCGAGGATAAGTGTTTCAAGTTTTATGGGGTATTTAAAAGGTAAGAGTGCACTCATGATGTTTGACAAACACGCCAATTTGAAATATAAGTTTGGAAATCGGCATTTCTGGGCGGAAGGTTATTATGTGAGTACAGTATGACTTAATGAAGCCACAATTAAGAAATATATTCAAGATTAAAGAAATTATCCAGTGGATGATTTCTTCACGAGTATGAAAATTTGAGAGCGAGTAAAGCATGATATAGCACTAGATAAATGAAGTGTGAAAGAATATGAGGATCCCTTTAGGGATAGTGGTAAGTAATACTCACGCCTCTTTAAGAGGCAAGTGACGAGTCAGCTTGAACAAGGTAAAAGCCAGCGTCTTTAGGCGCTGGCTGGTAATTGAGCTTATAACCCTGGTGCAAACCACCCGTTAGACGGGGGGATTGGATTGTTACCTTGAATGCTATACGTTAAAACGCCGTATGCCGAACGACACGTATGGTGGTGTGAGATGGGCGAGAAATCAACCCTTACTCGAAAGGTAGTATAGAAGTTTAAGCCTTATCTAATTGCAATAGTGCTTCAATCTCGGCTAGTGTGCTAGCTTGCGAAATAGCACCACGAAGTTTAGCTGCACCAGATGTTCCACGGAGGTAGTGAGGAGCGAGTCCACGGAATTCACGGACCGCAACCTTTTCTCCCTTGAGGTTAATCAAGCGTTTCAAGTGCTCGTAGGCGATGTTCATTTTATCTTCAAAGGTTAAATCAGGAAGGATTTCTCCAGTTTCAAAGTAGTGATTGATTTGATTGAAGAGGTAAGGATTCCCCATAGCTGCGCGTCCAATCATAACGGCATCAGCACCGACTTCTTCGATGCGTTGTTTAGCTTCTTGGACAGTGCGAATGTCACCGTTAGCGATAAATGGAATTTTTGTCAGAGCTTGTGCAACCTTGTGAAGGGTCTCGAGGTCAGCGTGACCAGTATACATTTGTTCACGGGTACGGCCATGCATAGCAAGTGCAGAGACACCTGCAGCCTCAGCGGCGAGGGCATTTTCTACTGCCAGAGATGGGTCAGCCCAGCCGGTACGCATCTTGACAGTAAGGGGGATATCAAGGACAGATTGGACCTTGTTAATGATAGAGTAGATCTTGTCTGGATCTTTGAGCCACATAGCGCCAGCTTCGTTCTTCACGATTTTGTTAACTGGGCAGCCCATGTTGATATCCACGATATCGGTCTTGGTGTTTTCTTGGATGAATTCTGCTGCGCGTGCTAGGCTATCCTCGTCGCTTCCGAAAAGTTGGATCGAAACGGGGTTTTCTCCTTCATCGATATGAAGCATGTGAAGAGTCTTTTCATTGTTGTATTGGATACCTTTGTCAGAGACCATTTCCATGACTACAAGGCCAGCTCCGAGCTCTTTTGCAATAGTACGGAAGGCAGAGTTGGTCACGCCGGCCATGGGTGCTAAAACGGTACGATTGGGAATCTCAACATTGCCAATCATAAAAGGTGTATTAAGATTTGTCACGAATGAGTTCCTCCAGGTCGTTTTCATCAAAGTTGTAAGTTGTTTGGCAGAATTGACAAGTGATTTCTGCTCCGTGGTCTTCGTCCTTCATTTCCTGCAAGTCTGAGCTTGGGAGACTAGAAAGAGCCTTCATAAAGCGTTCTTTGCTACAGTCACATTGGAAACGGATTTCTTCTTCGGAAAGACGCTTGTAGGCTTCGTCACCGTAGATTGCTTTGAGGAGGGCTTCGATATGGTCGTCGCTTTCCAGAAGGGTTGAGATAGCTGGCATTTCTTGGATGCGTTTTTCAAAACGAGCGATTTCTTCTTCCTTGGCTCCTGGCAAAACTTGAACAAGGAAGCCACCTGCAACCTTGACCTTGTCTTCTTCGTCCAAAAGGACATTGAGACCAACTGCTGACGGAGTTTGCTGGCTTTCTGTTAAGTAGAAGGCAAGATCTTCACCGATTTCTCCAGAGATAAGCGGAGTCATAGAGTTATAAGGATTTCCAGTGCCATAGTCTGTGATAACGAGAAATTGACCATTTCCAACAAAAGGTCCGACTAGAACTTCACCAGTTGCAGTCTTTTTGATGTCAACACCAGGATTTTGGACGTAGCCTTTGACATTTCCTTTGGTATCTGCGACGGTGATGATGGCTCCTAGAGAGCTAGTTCCAAGAACTTTAACCGTTAGCTTGGTATTTCCTTTTTCATTGGCTGCGAGAATCTGGCTGGCGATAAGGGTGCGGCCAAGTGCAACAGTTGAGCTAGCTTGAGTTTGATGTTTTTCTTGAGCAGTGCGGACAGTTTCAGTGCTATCAAGAACATAAGCACGAAAGGCCCCACTTTCTGATATAGTTTTAATAATTTTATCCATAACTATTATTTTAGCATAAAAATGCCCAAAGGGGGAGTGGGGTGTTTGCTGATTCTGAGGATTATTTGAGTTTGAAACTAGGGAAAAACCGAAAAGATAAACAGATTATTTTAGCATTTTTTTAATTTATGCTATGCTTGAAGAAGAAAATGAAAGGGGTAACAAATGTATTTAGGAGACTTGATGGAAAAAGCTGAAGCTGGTCAATTTTTAGTCCTTTCTTTTTTATTGCAGGAGTCACAAACGACCTTAAAAGCACTGATGGAGGAGACGGGCTTCTCTAAAGCGACTGTGACCAAGTACATCTTATTCACAAATGAAAGAGCGCAAACAGTTGGTCTAGATGTACAGATTCATCTACAGGAAGAGCAGGTCAACTTGTCAGTCGGTGCGACTACTAAGGGGCGT